>CAVPQS010000074.1:0-6967 GCA_963707485.1 uncultured bacterium | reverse complement strand
ATTGATCCCTCCGCCAAGAAGGGCATGCGCGTACCGGCGCGACTATATTCCAGCGACAAGCTGATCGGCGCACTCGACGAAGGCGTATTCGAGCAAATTACGAATGTCGCGACCTTGCCGGGCATCGTCGGCCACGCGCTCTGTATGCCCGACGGCCACTGGGGCTATGGATTTCCTATCGGGGGCGTTGCTGCGTTTTCGACCAGCGATGGTGTGATCTCGCCCGGCGGGATCGGATTCGATATCAACTGCGGGATGAGGCTCATTCGCACCAATCTCGTTTTGGAGGAAGTAAAGCCGAAGCTGCCGCAACTGCTTGACAGGTTATTTCAACTCGTGCCCGCGGGAGTCGGTGTCAAGGGCGCTGTCCGTCTCAATAAGAAAGAATTCGAGCGGGTACTGGTCGACGGCGCAAACTGGTGCCACAAGAATGGGTTTGCCTCGGACTCAGACTGCGCCAGCATCGAACAAAGCGGCAGGCTGCCTAATGCCGACCCCACGCATGTGTCCGAGAGAGCGTTCGACCGCGGGCGCGATCAACTCGGCACACTTGGATCAGGGAATCATTATCTCGAGATCGAAGTCGTCAAGCCGGAGAATGTTTTCGACGAAAAAATCGCGCAGCGTTTTGGCATCGACCGCCCCAACCAGATTGTGATCCTGGTCCATTGCGGGTCGCGCGGATGCGGACATCAAGTGGCGACCGACCATTTGCAAGTATTTACCAAGGCGATGCTTAAGTATGGCATCACGACAAACGATCGTGAGTTGGCCTGCGCGCCGCTTAGTTCGCCGGAAGGGCAAGCGTATTTCAAGGGGATGACTTGCGCGGCAAATAATGCTTTCGCCAACCGGCAGATTATCGTCCACAGTATCCGGCGGGCGTTTCTGGAAGTATTCGGCAAATCAGATAACGAACTCGGACTTGAGACTGTTTACGACGTGGCGCACAACATTGCGAAGATCGAGACCTATGAAATCGCCGGGAAGAAACAGCAGGTGATTGTGCACCGCAAGGGGGCGACGCGCGCGTTCGGCCCGAATTCGCCCGATGTGCCGGAGCGCTTTCGCGATATCGGCCAGCCGGTGCTGGTCGGCGGCTCGATGCAGACCGGGTCGTACCTGCTCGTCGGAACTAAGCAGGCAATGGACGAAACCTACGGCTCGACCTTGCACGGATCAGGTCGCACGATGTCGCGAATGCAGGCAAAAAAAATGGTGCGCGGATCGGACTTGATTAAGAAAATGGCGGATGACGGCATCATGGTGCGAGCCGCTTCGCTGAGCGGACTGGCCGAAGAGGTCGGATTTGCCTATAAAGAAATCGACGACGTGATTAACGCCGTCGATGATATCGGAATTTCCAAGAAGGTCGCCAAGCTGGTTCCGGTCGGAAATATCAAGGGGTAGTGTGATTCTCGTTTAGCGCATTTCACAATGCGGCGCCACGACCAAATTCCCACAGCTCGCATTGCAGCGGCGCCGGTCCGCCCGCGAAGATGTAATTTACCATGTAGACGGCGTCGGAAATCGTGACGAGGCAGGCGCCATCAGCATCGCCTCCGCAAAGTCGGGCCGGATATTCTCCGGCTGCAAAGATGGCGGTGATGATGAATACAACATCGGAAATATTGCGGACAGTGTTGTCGTCAGCGTCGCCGATCACGCAGTCGCAGTCGTGAGCGTAGGGCGCGTTGACCGGTTCGATGTATTCGATGCCGACGTAGAACGGGCCCTTGAGACAGCACGAGGTCGGGAGAGTGAATGTGCCGAAATTCGGGTATTCGTAAGAAGCCCGGCCGCAGACGACCGTAAAGCGGCAGAGTTCGAGCCCCGGGCCGTGACACTCATGACCCATTGCAGCGCGATCATAAACGACCAGAACAACAACGGCCGGCCAGGTTGCGCCGGCGACATCTGTGAGGGAAAATGTCGCCGACAGCAACTCGTAGGGGTAACCGGAACTTGCGCCCGTACAGGCAGCAAAGTCGAAATAGATGACGGTTCGATCACCGACTTGATTGTCGGACTTGAATGAGTAACCCGATCCGTTGTTATTGGCGAGTGTACAGCTCATCGGATCGGCGACCACGAATTTTGAGGTGAGAATGACGAAGGAGAAGATTAGCAACAGGCAATGCCCGATTGCCCGATCCCTGATGCTCATAAGACCTCTAATGGTCGTGGTTCGTAGGTAGTATAGTCCATGATTCGATTTTTGGCAACCGGGAATTCAGAAGCGAAGAAGGATTTATGATCGACGCGGTTGGCGCGAGCACACTGTTGCTAAGATCGCCACCGAAGTATATATTTGTTTTGAGAACAGCTCCCACCAAACAGGAGTTTATGATATGAAATTGTTTGCCATCACGATTCTGGCAGCAAGCCTCGTGGCTGTTTGTGCACAGGCTGAAACCGGTAATGCCCCAAACAGTTGCCCAAATACTACAGCATACATGACTGGGGCAATTTTCGAAGTCGTCGGAACTGCGGACGGTTCCAGTTGGTCCTGGTGTCTCAACGGAGACGATTTTGTTCTCTGCGATCTCAATGTTCAGGGGCCGGCCAGCGGCGCGAGCGCTGCCGAGATTGCCGACTCAATCGTCCAGAGCATTATCGATGCGGGCTGTGCGGGAGTCATTGCCAACCGAATTGAAAATAGATTTTACGTTGCTGTTGGCGGAGTACATATGGCGGTGTTCTGCATCGGTGCGGCCGGGAGCGCTCCGCAGAGCTGTTTCGACTATGAAATGCCGGATTCGTGCCAACAAAGCGTGCTTTTCGTGCAACCGAACAATTATGAGTGCTTTGCTTGCGGCGATGTTGACGGCAACGCGATTATCACGATATCAGACGCAGTGTACCTGATAAACTTCATATTTGCCGGCGGTCCCCGACCGTTCAATGTTTGCAGCGCGGACGCGGACGGGAGTAATTTCCTCACGATATCCGACTGCGTGTTCTTGCTGAACTGGATGTTCGCGGGAGGCCCGGCGCCCATTCCCTGTCACTTTTGATTTTCGCCGGCGATTGGTTCGATGACGAAAATCAGTCTCCGACTGTCCGGCAGCGGCTCTGAAGGAGACATTGCCTCTCATAAGTCATAACTATCCCCTTGACAATCTCAAGCACCGCGCTAACTTTCCCGACAATTCTATTGGCGAATGTCACGAAAGGTTGCGAATGCTCTGGTCGAAAACATATATACCCACTTTGCGCGAAAGTCCATCGGAAGCCGAATTGATCTCGCATAAACTGCTCCTGCGCGGCGGCTATATCCGCAAACTTCAAGCGGGTGTTTATAATTACTTGCCGCTGATGCAGCGCGTGTTGCACAAGACGATCAATATCGTGCGCGAGGAAATGGATCGCTCCGGCGCGATTGAAATTACGATGCCGGTGCTTCACCCGGGCGAACTGTGGCAGGAGTCGGGGCGCTGGGACGTCATGGGCAAAGAGCAGATGCGCATGAAGGACCGCCACAACCACGACATGGCCCTGGGCGGCACGCACGAGGAAGTCGTCACCGACCTGGTTCGCGGCGAACTGCGCAGCTACCGACAGTTGCCGCTTAACCTGTACCAGATTCAAGTAAAGTTCCGCGACGAAATCCGCCCGCGATTCGGTTTGATGCGCGGCCGCGAGTTCCTGATGAAGGACGCCTACACCTTCGATACCAATCAGGAGACGCATATGGTCGCTTACAACAAAATGGTCGATGCGTATTTTGCGACATTCAATCGCTGCGGGCTGGATGTCCGCAAGGTCCAGTCGGACACCGGCGCGATGGGCGGCTCAATGGCGCATGAATTCATGGTAATCGTGACAACCGATTCCGGCGAAGAGGTCGTGTACTTCTGCGACAAGTGCGACTATGCGGCGAACATCGAGAAGGCCGAGTCGATTGATACCAAGAATGTCGCCAAGGAATCGCCGAAGCCGCTTGAGAAAGTCCCGACACCCGGTGCGGCGACAATCGAGCAGGTGACGGAATTTCTGAAAGCGCCGGCTGAGCGATTGGTCAAGACGCTGCTTTATGTCGCGGACGGCAAGCCGGTGGCGGCCTTGATTCGCGGCGACCGACAGATCAACGAAACGAAATTAAAGAACCACTTCGGCTGCGTCGAGTTGGCGATGGCGACGGCGGAGGTAGTCGAGAAGGCAACCAAAGCGCCGGTCGGATTTGCCGGACCAATTGGTTTGAAAGATATTCGCATCGTCGCCGATCCGGAAGTGATGGAGCTAACTAACTTCGTCGTCGGAGCCAACGAAAACGAAACGCACTATATCAATGTCAATATCAAGCGCGATTTCGAAATTAAGGAAGTCGCCGTGATCCGCTCGGCGCAAATCGGCGATATTTGCGCCAACTGCAAGCAGGGACGGCTCAATGCGCAAAAGGGCATCGAGGTCGGCAATACGTTCAATCTCGGGCTCAAATATTCCAAAGCGCTGAATGCAAAATTCATCGACGCCGAGGGCAAGGAGCAGTTGTTCTGGATGGGGTCGTATGGAATCGGAGTTACGCGCACGATTCAGGCGGCCGTCGAAAAGTACAACGATGAGAAGGGGATTATCTGGCCGGCGACGATGGCGCCCTACAATGTCGAACTGGTTCCGCTGACGATGCAGGAGGAAAAACTCCGTACGGCGGCATTCGAGCTTTACGATAAATTAAAAACCGCCGGTGTCGATGTAATTATGGATGATCGCGACGAACGCGCCGGTGTGAAGTTTAATGATGCCGATCTGATCGGTGTTCCTCTGCGGGTCAATGTCGGGTCGAAGTCGCTTGAGCGCGGCGAGATCGAATTGAAAGAGCGCGCCCAAACGGAGACCATTCCGGTCAAGATTGAGACGGCGGTGGAAACGATCAAGCAGACAATCGCAAGGCAGATCGCCAATCCGCAGCCGTTTTAGGCAGAATTAATTACGCAACCTGAAACCATTGGGCGAGGATTGCGTTATATTTGCCAATAAATCGATTGCATAGGTCCGAGTCTGCGAGATTCGGACTCCTTGATTCAATTTCGAACTAATGAAACTGAACATATTCTTTCGCAGGTAGGAAAGGCAAGTCATGATGTTAGTTAAGACCAGACTTGGTCAAAGCTCCATCCACGGTATCGGCTTGTTTGCCGATCAAGATATACGCAAAGGCACGCCGGTGTGGGAGTTTACGCCGGGCTTCGATCAGAAAATACCTACCGACAAAATCGGCGGGATTCCGGATGCAGCCAAAGAAGATTTTCTCACTTACAGCTACACGAGCGTCAAAAACGGCAAGTATTACATTCTCTGCTGCGACAACGCCAGATTCTTCAACCACAGTGACGAGCCTAATGTCGTCGATGTGCCTTCCAATTCCGACGAGGAGGATATCGATATCGCCGGCAGGGATATCGAACGGGGTGAAGAGCTGACCTGTGACTATCGAACGTTTGAGGCGGCCAAGCGCGTCTTCATGTAATCTTGAAAATGTGAATCAAATGTCGAACCGGAGAGTTCCCTGGCTTGACGAAAATTGGCGCGATCACAATACGATTCAATGTATTGTTCCCATCCGGTCCACTGGCGCTCTTTGATTTTCGTCGATTGGTCGGAGTACATTAAGTAGGCGCGCCCGAAACGAGCAAAGAGAATGGTAAATGCAACCAATTCCTGTTTACGCCGGTCGGACGATAGGATCGAAACCTTTGTATCCAGTACATCGAAAATATCCAAATTTGGATGTTCGAGGCAGAGGTTTTGGAATCTAAGATATTTCTCATCGAGCGCATTGTACGTTCCATATTCTCTGTCAAGCTGCTCTTTCCTGGTTGTCCTGTAATTTTGAATCAACCCGACGGGAATGCCAAGCAAGATTACTGCATAAGACAACAGTTCAAGCAGATCCTTTAGTTGTTGAATTTCGCTGCCGGCCATCATTCATCACCTCGATGCTAACAATATGAACCACGGTTTGAGTCGAGGGAAGATATTGCCAATGGGGAGGAAACAGTCAACGATCAAACTGTCGAACTTAAGGGATTTTTCAGCGGTTGGAGATATCCTGCAGTTGCTGCACCGAACCGGAGCCGATAGTTATGCGGCGACTTGTGGGAAGATTGCGAAACCGCACGGGTTTCGTAAATCGTGCGATCAGTGTCGATTTTCATGTTCGGCGCAATCGACTCGCAGTTCTGTGACCGCCAGTGGCTTGTCCAGCAACTTGCAATGGTGCGGTGAGTGAGAATTGGCGTGGACATTCTCGCCGAAATGTTTGCAGGTAGTGCACATCCGCGCTACCGTCACAATTTCCGCCTGCTGTAGAGATTCAATCAATTTCAGCATAATCTGCAGAGCAGTTGTTTGCTCGCCCTGGGGAAGTGCGGTCACCGCGTCGCGGATCGAGTCTGCCCAATTACAAAGCTTGTTTGATAGTTTTTTGCCGGCGGGAGTCAACTTGAGATTGACGACGCGGCGATCCTGCCGGGAGGTAATTCGCGCGAGTAGTTTCTTATCCTCGAGAGCGGAGACGGCATCGCTCACCGTTGCTGCCGTAAGGCCAAATTCGCGGGCCAAGTGACCGACACGTCCAAGGGATGCGTCGTGATGGAGAAGGAAGACGAGCATCTGAATCTGGATCGGGCTAAGTCCGTGCTGTTGTGCCTGCTCCCAAAGAAGCACCCGGAAAGCCTGATTCAGCCGCTCTAATGCGGCGACGATCTTGCTGTCGACTCGCTGGTGCTGATTTTCGGGGTCAAATACGGAGTCTGTCACGAGATACCTCGCGGATGAAAAATCAAAGGATGACACAGGCGTCTAGCTAATTGTCTACTTATGTAGCCGTGGTTTCGTACCAAATTAATACCTGTTTTTGCGTTGGGCAACACATTTCTGCCAATGACATACCGATTTCCAAGGATAGCTCAAATTTTGCTTGGCAGGTCTTAGGCAAGACCTGCCTAGCCTCATAGCTTTCTAG
>CAVPQS010000073.1:0-117622 GCA_963707485.1 uncultured bacterium | reverse complement strand
GCACCTGACGCCGGACGGTCGGCGGCTGACCGCCGCTACTCTTCCGGCAGCGGAATGAACTCCGCGTCGCCCGGCACCGAGGGGAACCTCCCTTCCCGCCAGTCGCGCTTGGCCTGTTCGATCCGCTCCTTGCTGGAAGACACGAGGTTCCACCAGACGAAGCGGCGCCCGTCGACCGGCGCGCCGCCGAGCAGCATCATCCGCGCATCGGAAAGCGCGCGGATCGTGATCGCGGCGCCCGGGCTGAAGATCAGCAGTTGCGGCTCGTCGAAACGTTCGCCGGCGATCTCTATGGCGCCCTCGACGAGATAAAGCGCGCGCTGCTCATAGTCGGCGTCGAGCGGCGCTGAGGCGCCGGCCGAGAGACGCAGCTCGACATAAAACCACTCCGACAGGGTCTCCACGGGCGACGTTGTCCCGAACGCCGCGCCGGCGATGACGCGCGCGAACACGCCTCGATCCTCAACGATGGGAAGAACGTCGGCGCTAAAATGCTGGAAGCTCGGCTCGGTCTCTTCATGCGCCAGCGGCAAGGCCAGCCAGCTTTGCACGCCGAGCATCTGCTGCCCCGCCGCGCGCGGCCCCGGCGGCGTGCGCTCGGAATGAACGATGCCGCGCCCAGCGGTCATCAAATTCATCGCGCCTGGCGCGATCTCCTGCACATTCGCCAAACTGTCGCGATGCAGAATGCGCCCGTCGAAAAGATAGGTGACCGTCGCCAGGCCGATATGGGGATGCGGACGCACGTCTATCCCCTGCCCGGGCCCGAATTGAACCGGGCCGAAATGATCGTAAAAAATGAACGGCCCGACCATCTGGCGCCTGTCGTCGGGCAATGCGCGCCTGACGCTGAAGCCGCCGAGATCGCGCGCGCGCGGCGCAATCTGCAATTCAATTGTCTTCGCCGCCGTCTCGGCGCCGCCGGGAATGGACATGCTGAGCCTCTTCTCGCGCATAGGAATGTTGCGCCACTAGCTATGTCCGCCGGTCGACGGATCAAGCGCCTCAATTACGCGCTGCGGCGCTTGCCCTTCATGACGCATCCGACGTTCGCCGCCTGTCGCACCCTCTTGCTATTGGCGCAACGCGGCGGCGGATTGGCGTCGAGACCCGTCGCCTGCGGCGCAGAGATCGACGCGCGCTTCAAGCCGCCAGCGCTCGAATAGAGACTGAACGACATGGCCAGAGCGGCGACCACCAGGAATATGAACATTCGCATCTCATCACTCCCCTTTTGATCATGAGAAAGCAGTTCACGACCCTCATCCGAAGCGAGCTGGTTTACTGTGCTCTCGCGCACAAGCGAGCGCCGGCCGCGCTTGACGGCGCGAATAAACGGGCATATACACATATCATGACTTCGTTAGACCAAGCCGACGTCAAGCTGTGCGCGCAAAGCTGCGCGGCCGCGAATATCCGCCGCGCCAGCCGCGCCATCACGCGGCTCTATGGGCAGTTCATGGCGACGACGGGTCTGGAGCCGACGCAATATTCGCTGCTCGTCGCCTGCTCTCTCGCCGGAGGCGCGACGGTTAGCAAACTCGCCGAATATTTCGCGCTTGATCGCAGCGCGCTTGCGCGAAACCTCGCGGTTTTGGAGAAGCGCGGGCTTGTGAAGGTGAAGCATGGCGACGACCGCCGCACGCGCAAGATTGCGCTGACGCCGTTCGGCGAGGCGACGCTCGCCAACGCGCTGCCGCATTGGCGCGAGGCGCAGAATGCAGTGGAGTTGAAATTCGGCGCCGAACGCCTGCAAAAGCTTCTCTCCGAACTGCGCGTCCTGACGGAGGCGACCTCGCCAATCTAAGGTGAACGGCGCCGAGTTTGTCGCCGCGCTGAAAGGGGTATATGCAATGACGGTAGATCGCAGCCTCTCCTTCGCACGTAACCCCGCAGGTCTCGATGCGAACGCTCTCCGCGACATTGCTCTTGAGGCCGGCGCCGACGACGTCGGCCTTGTCTCGCTCGACGATCCGGCGCTTGACGATCAGCGGGGCGACATCCTCGCGGCCTTTCCCTTCGCGCGCACGCTCGTTTCTTTCGTCATCAGGATGAACCGCGAGAACATCCGCAGTCCCGCGCGATCCGTCGCCAATCTCGAATTCCACCATGCAGCCGATGATTGCGACGAAGTCGCGCGCGCGATCGCCCACTCCCTCGAAGCGCGCGGCGTGCGCGCCGCCTATCCGTCAATGGGATTCCCAATGGAAGCGTCACGCTGGCCGCGCAAGATGTGGATTATCGCGCACAAGCCCGTCGCCGTCGCCGCGGGTCTCGGGCGCATGGGACTCCATCGCAATGTCATCCATCCGACGTTCGGCAATTTCATTCTGCTTGGCACGGTCGCCGTCGACATCGACCTTGAGGCGCACGCCAGGCCGCTCGACTTCAATCCATGCTTCGAATGCAAGCTCTGCGTCGCCGCTTGTCCGACGGGCGCGATTGCGCCGGACGGACATTTCGACTTCGGCGCCTGCTACACGCATAATTATCGCGAGTTCATGGGCGGTTTCGGCGAGTGGGCAGAGACGATCGCGGATTCAAAAAGCGCGCGCGCCTATCGCGCGAAGATCAGCGACGCCGAGACCGTCTCGATGTGGCAGAGCCTCGCCTTCGGTCCGAACTACAAGGCGGCCTATTGCATGGCCGTCTGCCCGGCGGGCGCGGATGTGATCGGCGCCTATCAGGCGGACAAGAAGCATTATCTTCAGGAGATCGTCGATCCGCTGCAGAAGAAAGCCGAGACGGTCTACGTCGTCGCTGACTCCGACGCCGAAGCTTATGTGGGGCGCCGGTTTCCGGCCAAGACGCCGAAACGCGTGGGCTCGACGCCACGTCCCGTGACGATCGAGGGCTTCCTCTCCGGCTTGCGGCTATTCTTCCAGCGCGGCAAGTCGACCGGTCTCGACGCGGTCTACCACTTCGTCTTCACCGGCGCGGACCGTCGCAGCGCCACCATCGTCATCGCAAACAAAACGCTCAGCGTCGACGACGGGCTTGTCGGCGACTTGCGACTGCTCGTGACCGCCGACTCCGAAACTTGGCTGCGCTTCGTGCGCAAGGAGACGAGCCTCGTCTGGGCGCTGCTGCGCGGTAAGATCCGGCTGCGCGGCGATCCGCGCCTGCTGCTGGCCTTCGGGCGCTGCTTTCCAGGCTGAACCGCTATCCCCCGTTCGCCTTCGCCGTATGAGCGGCGACGATGTCGCGCGCCTGCTTGCCGACGACTTCCGCGAGATGGTCGAAGCGCGCTTGGTAAAAGCCCGCGCCCGCCGTCGCGGAGCGCAGTTCGACGATGAGATTGTCCATCTCCGCCTCGGGAATCAGAGTTTCCAGCTTGTCCCAGCCTTCCCACCCCTCACGCGGACCAAAGCCCATGATCTGGCCGCGCCGCGCCGAGACGATGCCGGTTGCGCGCGACATGGCGTCGCTCGGCACGAAAATATCGACCGCGAGCACCGGCTCCAGCAGGATCGGCTCGGCCTTTTCCAAGGCTTCGCTCATGCCGATGCGCGCCGCGGTGCGGAACGCCATGTCGGAGAAATTCGACGGAATGGTACGAGCCGTCGGTCAGCACCGCCTCGACATCGACCACCGGAAAACCTAACGGGCCGTGCAGCAAGGCGTCCTGACAGCCGGCCTCGACGGACGAGAAATATTGCCTGGGCACGGAGCCGCCGTGCACGCGCTCGCTGAAGGCGAATCCTTCGCCGCGGCCGCGTGGCGCGATCTCCATCACAACGTCGCCGAATTGGCCATGTCCGCCCGACTGCTTCTTGTGACGGCCGCGGACGGTGACCTTATGGCGGATCGTTTCGCGATAGGCGACCGTCGGCTTTGAGCAGTCGACCGCGACGTTGAAGCGCGAGGCGAGGCGTTCGAGCGCGACGCGCAAATGCATCTCTCCCTGGCCGAAGAGCTTGATCTGCGACAGCTCCTGGTCATGGACAAAAACGAGCGAAGGATCCTCTTCGATGAGCTTCGTCATCGCCGCGGCGAGGCGCATCTCGTCCTTGCGGTCCTTCACATTGAGCGCGAGGGCGTGCACCGGATCGGGAGCTTCCGCGCGCGTCTTCTGCAAATCCGCAGCGCCAGAGCGGGCGTCGGCGACGATCGTGTCGCCGGTCTGCGCATGATCGAGACGCCCGAGAGCGACGACATCTCCGGGCTTCGCCTCCGTCGTCTTGCTCGTCGCCGCGCCCATCAAATGCGATATGCCCGAAATGCGATCCTCTCCCTGGGCGAAGCGACGGTCTGCCCGTCCGCAAGGGAGCCGCGCAGCACGCGCGCGACCGACATTTTCCCGCCGTGCGGCGTGTGGATCGTACGGATGATACGCGCGAGCGCGGGGCCGCCCTCGCCGACGCCAAGCCGCACGCGGGTCGCTTCGACTTCTGGCGCCTCGTGGCGCATCGCTTTCAACAGCCGCGTCACCCCGGCGCCCCGTTCGGCCGAGCCGATGAACAAAGGCACGACCAGTCCGGCGCGCAATTCCTTGGTGAGGTCGTCGAACACCTGATCGCGCGGCGGCTCGATATCGGAAATCAGCTCCTCCATCAGCGCGTCGTCATAGTCGGCGAGCCGCTCCAGCATCGAATAGCGGGCGTCCTTCTCTGTCGCGACGTCGCCCCCGGAAATGTCGACGACTTCCGACGGCGCATGTTCGCGATAGACATAGGCGCGCTCCAGCGCGAGGTCGATGAAGCCGACCGCGACGCCATTGTTCCAGATCGGAACCTGGCGCAGCAGCAGCGGCGTGCGCGAAGCCTGCTGCAGAATGGTGAGCGCCTCGCGCACATCGATGGTCGCGGCGTCGATCTTGTTCAGGAAAATGAAGTGCGGCACGCCGAACTCTTCGAGCTGGCGCAAAATGAGCTGCAACGCCGGTATCTTGCGGGGGTCGGCCTCGCAGACGACGACGGCGGCGTCGACCGTCGGCAGGATATTGCGCGAGTCACTGGGCGAATTCGACGGAGCCTGGCAGATCGACGAATGTGTAGCCGTCGCCCATATAATCGACCGTCGCGACATTGGACTCGACGCTCATCTGATGGGCGCGGGCTTCCGGACTGGAGTTGCCGACGCTGGCTCCTGCAGCGACGGGGCCCTGCCGCGGGATCGCGCCGGCGTGGGCCAGAATAGCCTCGAGAAGAGTGGTCTTGCCGCATTGGAACGGGCCCGCCAGCGCAATCAGCCGGGGGCCCCGTGCTCTCGCCTCGTGAGAATGCGCTCCTTGGGACGACGCTGGGGACAATGTTTGACCCATCACTCCCTCCTTATCTATCGGAGCCTGGTTTTCGTCCGGCCCCGTTAGCTCATGGTTTCACCATGCGGCCGCCAGCGCAAGACGCCGTCCCTCGCCCGGCGCTTCCACGCTCGCGGAAAGCGCGATAGAAGGCGCAACCCATACGACAACGGAGCTATTATGCGCCCCAGTAAACGTGCGCCCGACGAGATGCGCCAGGTGAGTTTCGAGCGAGGCGTCGCCCGCTACGCCGAGGGCTCCTGCCTCGTAAAATTCGGCAATACGCAGGTGCTCTGCGCGGCGTCGCTCGAGGACAAGCCGCCGCCGTGGCTGCGCGGCCAGGGCCGAGGCTGGGTGACGGCGGAATATTCCATGCTGCCCCGCGCCACCCACACGCGCACGCGTCGCGAGGCCGCCGCCGGCAGGCTCTCGGGACGCACGCAGGAAATCCAGCGCCTCATCGGCCGCTCGCTGCGCGCCGTCACCAATCTGCCAGCGCTTGGCGAGCGGCAGATCGTCGTCGACTGCGACGTCATCCAGGCGGACGGCGGCACGCGCACGGCGTCGATCACCGGCGCCTGGCTGGCGCTGCATGATTGCCTTGATTGGATGCGTTCGCGCTCCATCGTCAAGGAAAGCCCGCTGCGCGATCATGTCGCCGCCGTGTCCTGCGGCATCTTCAACGCAACGCCGGTGATCGATCTCGATTACGCCGAGGATTCAACCGCGGCGACCGACGCCAATTTCGTCCTCACCGGGTCGGGCGGCCTCGTTGAAATTCAGGCGACAGCCGAAGTCGCGGTTTTCTCCCAGGATGAGTTGTCGGCCATGCTGGCGCTCGCCCAGCAGGGAGTTGCGGACCTCGTCGCTCTGCAGAAGGCGGCGCTCGCGTAAGCGATCTCGTCCGCGTCAGAAGCACAAAGGCCGCAATCGGCTCTTCATCCATTAGCGCTTGAAGAGGCGGCGCAGCTCAAGCCGATTTGTTACGCGCCCTGCATCGATCGCCGGGCGCGTTTCTTTCAGTGTTCCGCTTACGCTGGCGATGGCGGATTGATCGGCTGAGGATCAGTTTCCAACAGCGCATAAAGCAAATGGTCACGCCACTGGCCGTTGATGTTGAGATAGGAGCGCGCATAGCCCTCCTGCTTGAAGCCGACGCGCTCCAGCAAGCGCTTCGAGGGCTCGTTCGTCGGCAGGCAAGCCGCCTCGATGCGATGGAAGCCGCGCTTCTCGAAAGCATAGGCGCAAGCGGCGCGAACGGCGCGGGTCATGTGGCCCTTGCCTGCATAGGGTTCGCCCATCCAATAGCCGAGCGTCGCCGCCTGCGACACGCCCCGCCGGACATGGCCGAAGGAGAGGCCGCCCATCAGCGCGTCGTCCTCCTCACGGAATACGAAGAAGGAATAGGCCTCGTCACGGGCCATTTCCTCGGCGTGGCGGCGCACGCGATAGCGAAAGCTCGCCCGTGTGAGATCGTCGATCGGCCAGAGCGGCTCCCAGGGCGTCAGGAAGGAGCGGCTTTTTTCGCGCAGTTCGGCCCACTCAATATAGTCGCGCATTTCGGACGCGCGCAGATAAAGACCGTCGCCTCTAATCGGCAGGTCGCGCCGCCCGATTACGCTGAAGATCGCCATCGTGCTCCTTGCCAGACCTTGTCAGCTCTTCGCCGCCCGCGCGTGCGACGAGATGAATTCGGCGACTTGCGCGCCGTCATTTTCAAGAATTGTGAATTGTTCCGGCGCGTCAAGTCGCGCCGCAATATTTTCAGGCGGCTGCGGACGCAGTCCGATGGCGTGCTCAATGGCGTCTGGAAACTTTGCCGGATGCGCCGTCGAAAGCGCGATGACGGGCGTCGCCGGATCTTTCGCAAGCCGCGCGCGCGCCGCGGTGACGCCGGTCGCGGTATGCGGATCGAGCACATAGCCGGTCTCGCGCCAGGTGCGGCGAATCTCCTCCGTCGTCTCGGTCTCGCCGACGGACTCGGCATCGAATTCGGCGCGAATGGCGGCGAGCGCCGCAGGCGGAATCTCGAAAGCTCCGGATTGATCGAGCGAGGCGAAAGCGGCGCGGACCGCAGCCGGATCGCGTCCCGTCGCATCGAACAATAGGCGCTCGAAATTGGATGAAACCTGAATGTCCATCGACGGCGACTGAGTTGGCGTGACGCCCCGCGGCTCGTATCGGCCGCTCGCAAGCGCGCGCGCAAGGATATCGTTGGCGTTGGTCGCGACGACCAGTCTGTCGATCGGCAGACCCATCCGCTTGGCGACATAGCCGGCCAGCACGTCGCCAAAATTGCCTGTCGGCACGGCGAAGGAAATATGCCGATGCGGCGCGCCGAGGGCGACGGCGCTCGTGAAATAATAGACGGTCTGCGCGACGACGCGCGCCCAGTTGATCGAATTGACCCCGGCGAGTCCGACGCGCGCGCGAAAGTCGGCGGCGCGAAACAGCCGTTTCAGAATTGCCTGCGCGTCGTCAAAGGAGCCCTGCAGCGCGATCGTATGAACATTGTCGTCAGCGACCGTGGTCATTTGCTTGCGCTGCACGTCGGAAACCCGGCCGTGCGGAAACAGGATGAAGACATCGACGCGGTCCAGACCCTTGAACGCCTCGATCGCCGCGGCGCCCGTATCGCCGGACGTCGCGCCGACGATGGTGGCGCGCAGATTTCGCTCTTCGAGCACATGATTCATCATGCGCCCGAGGAGCTGCATCGCCAGATCCTTGAAGGCGAGCGTCGGCCCGTGAAAAAGTTCGAGAACGAAGAGATTGTCGGCGATCTGCGTCAGCGGCGCGATCGCGCGGTGACGAAATCCGCTATAGGCGCTCTCTGTCTGCGCCTGCAAAATCTCACGCGAAAACGTCTCGCTGAGATAAGGCGCGATCACTTTGGCCGTCGCTTCGGCATATGGCCGGCCCGCGAGCGCGGCGATCTCGGAAGGCGCGAGACGCGGATAGGCGAGCGGCGTGTAGAGCCCGCCGTCAGTCGCAAGACCGGCGAGCAGAACGTCGTCGAAGCCAAGCTGCGCGGCCTCGCCGCGGGTTGAGAGATAGCGCAACCGTCAATCCATGGATGGAAGAGCGCGCGCCGCGCGCGCGCGTGTCAGTGCGCTTTTCATAGCATATTCGACAGCGCTGCAAGCCCGAGGTCGCTAGATGCGCTCCTGCGCAAGGACGCCCCGCGCGTAGATCCCAAAAACGACGAGAAGCGCGAGGGACAGGCTGAACCACGTCACGGCGTAGGAGAAGTGATTATTGACGATCGTTGGCACGCCGCCGACGGGGCGCGGCCAGTCGGCGGCCGTCGCCGGCGCGGCGTCGACGACGAGCGCGAAAGGCGCGGCGTCGGCTACGCCCAGGGAGCCGGCGATCGCCGCGGGATCGCGCGCATAAAAGACGCCCTTTTCGGGCTGATCTGCAGGCGTGAAGGGGTTGCGGCGCTCCGGCGCACGCAGCAGTCCGACGAGCGTCACTTCGTCGGGAGCGGCGGCGCGTATCGCAGCGTCGCCGGCCTTTGACGCTGGAATAAATCCGCGATCGACAAGCACAACGCCGCCGCCCGTCAGCGCGAAAGGCGTGAGCAGCCAATAGCCCGGCTCTCGGCTCGCGCCTTCCGGCGGCGCGGCGAAGACGAGCGCGTCGCGGCCGCCGATAAAACGACCCGTCGCGCGCACATGCATGAAGTCATAATCTTCAGTGCGAAGGCTCGCCCATCGGTCAGCCGGCGGCAGTGGCTGCGGCGACTGCGTGGAGCGCTGCTCGACGCGCGCGATCAGCGCCTCTTTCTCGCCAAGCCGCCGCACCTGCCAGAATCCCAGACTGACCAGCAGCGCAAAGAGCAGCGTCGTCGCAACCGCCGGCCCCAGAAGCGCGCGGACGGCGGAGTTCACGACTGATGGCGGCTTTCTTCGGCCTTGTTGAAATATTGCAGGGCGATCAGCAGCCCCTTCATCGGCCGCAGCAGCCCCACGCAGAGAATCGCCGACAGGGGCACAAGGATCGCGGCGTGCACCCAATAGGACGGCTGATAGTTCACCTCGACATACCACAGCACCGCGATCGCGACGAAGCCGACGACGGTCATGACCATGATCGCCGGACCGTCGCCCGCGTCGGCAAAGGAGAAATCGAGCCCGCAAACCTCGCAGGTCGGCGCAACGGTCAGCAGGCCGCGGATCATGTGGCCCTTGCCGCATCGCGGACATCTGCCGAGGATTCCGTCGACATAGAGCGAAACGGGCGGATAGACGTGCTCTTGTGCCATGTTGGTCCTCCAACGAAAACGGTCACGGGCGCGCCCGTGACCGTCCAATGCTCAGACTGGCGCAGGCGCGCCTATTCCATTGTCCCGCCCCAGTTCCCCCACACGTAAATGCAGGCGAACAAAAACAGCCAGACGACGTCGACGAAGTGCCAGTACCAGGCGGCGAATTCGAAGCCCAAATGCTGGTCCGGCGTGAAGGCGCCCCTGAAGACGCGCAGCAGGCACACGATGAGGAAGATCGTGCCGACGATCACGTGGAAGCCATGGAAACCGGTCGCCATGAAAAAGGTCGAGCCGTAATTCGTCGCCGCCGGCTTCGCCGGATCGAAGGCGAAGGCGAAGGGCGCGTGGAGATATTCATAGGCCTGGATCGTCGTGAACAGCAGGCCGAGCGCGATCGTCGCAATCAAGCCCTTCTTCAACACGTCGCGCTTGTTTTCCAGAAGGCCGTGATGGGCCCAGGTCAGAGTCGCGCCGGAGCTGAGCAGAATGAGCGTATTGATGAGCGGCAGTTTCCAGGGGCTCAGCACTTCCATGCCCTTGGGCGGCCAGACGCCCTGGAACAATTCGGTGCGCAGGACCTGCGCCGCATCGGCGGGGAAGAGCGCCGAATTGAAGAACGCCCAGAACCAGGCGACGAAGAACATCACCTCCGAGAAGATGAACAGGATCATGCCGTAGCGATGATGCAGCCGCACGACCGGCGAGTGGAATCCGCCGACGCTCGCTTCGCGGATGATGTCGCTCCACCACGCGTACATCACGAGCAGAATGCCGCCCATGCCGACGAAGAACATGGTGCCGCCGAAGGTCATGCCGCCGATCGGCGCGCCCTTGTGCTGCGCCATCCACATGACCGCGCCGATCGCCGTGATGAGCGCGGCGAGCGCGCCCACGATCGGCCACGGACTCGGATCGACCAGATGATAGTCGTGTTCGGGTTTAGCGTGTCCGTCCGCCATCTTGCTCTTCCTTGTCATCGGCCGGCGGTACCGGCCAGTCCCCTAGTTTGCCGCGCGGTCAAGTCGCGCGGCGCAGTCAACCCTTCGGCTTTGCGGTCGCCGTCTCGCTCGTCTTCGCCGCAGTGGAATCCTTGATCGCGAAGAACGTGTAGGAAAGCGTGATCTCGCGAACGCCACGCATGCCTTCTTCGCGCTCGAGAGCGGGATCGAGATAGAAAACCACCGGCCATTCCTCGGCCTCGTGCGGTCCGAGCCGCTTCTCCTCGAAGCAGAAGCAGGCGACCTTGACGAAGAAGGCCCCGGCCTGACCGGGCGTGACATTGTAGGCCGCCTGGCCGTTGGTCTCGAGATCAGAGAGATTGGCGACCTTGTAATAGACGGTTTTCGTCTCGCCGGTGCGCAAGGAGATTTTGGCGACCTCGGGCTCGAAGCGCCACGGCAGATCGCGGGCCACATTGGCGTCGAAGCGCACGGTGAGCACGCGCTCGCCGGGGGATGGCGCGCCGGCGACATCGGTCCTCGGCGTGCCGCCAAAGCCGGTCGCGGCGCAAAAGGCCCGGTAAAGCGGAACCGAAGCGAAAGACAGGCCGAGCATCGCCGCTGTGCCCACGACCAGCGCCGCCGCGATCATCTGCGGGCGTATGCGTGAACGAGGCGCCGGCGCGTTCATGGTCAGATCGTCCGGTTGACGATGGCCGCGCCAAACTTCACCAGCGTGACGGCGTAGAACAGCACGGCGAGGAGCGCGATCGTTACGCCGATCGCGATATTGCGCGCGCGACGGCTGCGCGCTTGCTCTTCGGTCAGAACGACTCCTGGCCGGTCGAATAGACTGACGCGCTCTTTCATCTTGTCTCCCGCATCGATCATTTCGTTCACCATCCGCTTGGCCGCCTAAATCAGCGCAAAGATATGCGCCGTCTGCTCGACGACGAGGACCAGGAACAGCAGGAACAGATAGAGGATCGAGAACAAAAACATCCGGCGGGCGGCCAGCCGGGCCGCGTCGCCTTCGCGCTGCTTGAACACAGCCGCGGCGAGGCCGACGAGCGCGATCCCGCAGCCGATCGAGACAAGCCCATAGGCGAGCGAGGCGAAGCCCATCAGCCATGGCGCAACGCCAAGCGGCGCAAGCGCCAGCGCATAGATTAGGATTTCGAGACGCGTGCGGTCTTCGCCGGCGACATTGGGAAGCATCGGCACGCCGGCGCGGGCGTAGTCCTCGCTTCTCAGCAACGCGAGCGACCAGAAATGCGGCGGCGTCCACATGAAGATGATCGCAAAGAGCACGACGCTCGCAAGATTGATCTCGCCCGTCGCGGCGGCATAGCCGACCATCGGCGGAAGCGCGCCGGCGGCGCCGCCGATGACGATGTTCAGCGGCGTCCAGCGCTTCAGCCACATCGTATAGATCACGACATAGAAGAAGATGGTGAAAGCAAGCAGCGCGGCGGCAAACCAGTTCGCGACATAGCCGAGCGTAAAGACCGACAGCGTCGCCAGCACGAGACCAAAGCCAAGCGCCGCCTCGGGATCGAGCCGTCCGGCCGGGATCGGGCGTTTGCGCGTGCGTGTCATCAGCGCGTCAACGTCGGCGTCGTACCACATGTTGAGCGCGCCGGAAGCGCCGGCCCCGACGGCGATCGCCAGGAGGGAAGCAAAGCCGATCAGCGGATGCGGCGGCGTCGGCGCGAGCAACAGGCCGGCGAGCGCGGTGAACACCACGAGCGACATCACGCGCGGCTTGAGAAGCGCGAAATAGTCCGACGGCGACGCGACGGAGATGCGCGGAGCCTGATCGTCGTGCAGATAGGATGCGTCGCTCATGGCGTTTCACTCAGAACCTTGGCCGCTGAGGCGGGCGCAGAGAGCCGCGTCATGCTCGCCGGCGCCGGCTTGCATCGTCGGCGCGCGTTCATTCGCGCCGACGCTTCGTTTATTACCGGCTCGCCCCGGTGATCCGCGGCAGAACCTGGAACTGGTGGAAGGGCGGCGGCGACGACAAAGTCCATTCCAGCGTCGTTGCGCCCACGCCCCAGGGATTGGCGCCGGCCAGCCGCTTCTTCATGAAAGCCTCAATGATCGCGTAGAACCAGACGACCAGCGAGAGCGTGACGAAGATCATGCCGGAGGACGACACCAGATTCCACAGCGCGTAAGCGTCCGGATAGTCGATGTAGCGGCGCGGCATCCCGCCCAGTCCGAGGAAGTGCTGCGGGAAAAAGACGATGTTGACGCCGATGAACAGCAGCCAGAAGTTCGCCTTGGCCAGAGTCTCCGAATACATGTAGCCGGTCATTTTGGGGAACCAGTAATAGAACCCCGCATAGAGCGCGAAGACCGCGCCGAGCGACAGCGTGTAGTGGAAGTGGGCGACGACATAGTAGCCCTCATGGAACTGCTTGTCGGCGCTGGCGTTGGCGAGCACGACGCCGGTGATGCCGCCCATCGTGAACACGAAGATGAAGCCGATCGCCCAGACCATCGGCGCGCGGAACGAGATCGATCCGCCCCACATCGTCGCGATCCAGGAGAAGATTTTGATGCCAGTCGGCACCGCGATCACCATGGTCGCCAGCGTGAAGTAGCGCTGCGCATTGAGCGACAGGCCGACAGTATACATGTGGTGCGCCCACACGATGCTGCCGAGCACGCCGATGCTGACCATCGCGTAGGCCATGCCGAGATAGCCGAACACCGGCTTTTTCGAGAAGGTCGACACGATCTGGCTGATGATGCCGAAGCCGGGAAGAATGACGATATAGACTTCCGGATGGCCGAAGAACCACAGCAGGTGCTGGAACAGCAGCGGATCGCCGCCGCCCGCCGGGTCATAGAACATCGTGCCGAAGTTGCGGTCGGTGAGCAGCATCGTCACGCAGCCCGCGAGCACCGGCAGCACGAGCAGCAGCAGGAAGGCGGTCACGAGCATCGACCATACGAACAGCGGCATCTTGTGCAGCGTCATGCCGGGCGCGCGCATGTTGAAGATCGTCGTGATGAAGTTGATCGCGCCAAGGATCGACGATGCGCCGGCGAGATGCAGCGCCAGGATCACGAAATCCATCGCCGGGCCGGGCGAGCCGGTGTTTGACGACAGCGGTGGATAGAAGGTCCAGCCGCCGCCGAAGCCCTTCATGCCCGGCGCGCCCTCGACGAACATCGAAATGACGGCGAGCACGAGTGAGGCGAAGAGCAGCCAGAATGAGATGTTGTTGAGGCGCGGGAAGGCCATGTCCGGCGCGCCGATCATGATCGGCACGAACCAGTTGCCGAAGCCGCCGATGAGAATCGGCATGGCCATGAAGAAGATCATGAGCACGCCATGGACCGTGATGAACACGTTGTAGAGGTTCTTGCCCGCGTCCAGCGCCATCGACGGATCGGCGCCCTGGAGCGCTTCCGCAAGCCCCGGAAAAATCTGCACGCCCGGATACGCCAGCTCGAGCCGCATGCCGAGCGACAGCAGGAAGCCGATGACGCCGCCGACTGAACCAAGGATGATGTAGAGCGTGCCGATGTCTTTGTGGTTGGTGGAGAAGAGGAAGCGGCGCAAACCCCTCGGATGATCATGCGCCCCGGCCATCGTCGAACTCGCCATCGTCATGTTCCTTAGAAAAACTAGTGTGTTCCGTTGCGTCTCGTTTCAGCGGCTATTCAGTGGCTCTCGGCGGCGACCCGCACCCGCGAGTTGGCGCTGGCGAACTTCTGCTTCGCCTCGGCAAGCCACTCATTGTATTTCTCGCGGCTGACCGCGCGGATCACGATCGGCATATAGGCGTGATCCTTGCCGCAGATAAAGAAGCACTGGCCGTAGTAGACGCCTTCCTTCTCGATCTTGAACCATGTCTGATTCAAACGACCGGGAATCGCGTCCATGCGAACGCCGAACGAAGGGACGCCGAACGCGTGGATGACGTCGTTCGACGTGATGTGCACGGCGATGACCTCATTGACCGGCACAACAGCCTCATTGTCGACGGACAGCAGACGAAGATCGCCGGGCTGGAGTTCGGATTCGGGCTTCATCATCTGATCGAAGCCAAAGCCGCCGCCCTGATCCTCCGGATATTTATAGGACCAGTACCACTGGTTGCCGGTCACTTTGATCGTGACGGACGCCTCCGGCACCTCAACTTGCTCCGCCAGCAGTCGCAGCGACGGAACGGAGATGAACAGAAGGATCAGAACCGGAATCAAGGTCCAGACGATTTCGAGCGGCGTATTGTGCGTCAGCCTCGAAGGAATGGGGTTCTTCTGCTCGTTGAAGCGATAGCTCACATAGACCAGCAAGCCCAGAACGAAGAGCGCGATGAACGAAATGATCGGCATCAGCACCATGTTGTAGAATTGCTGAGTCCCCAAGCCGACCGGCGTGACCATGTTCGGCAGGCCGAGGCCGCCCGGGGTGGGCTGCCCTTCAACTTGTGCGAGGGCGAAGCCCGCGAACAAAGTCGCAGAAATCGCCACGGCGGCCGCCAATGCGCCACGTGTGAGCATCTGTCGATTGACGTTAAACATTAAAGCCGCCTTTCGAACCCTTCGCCAGACAGTCGTTGTTCTTTTTGTGATTTCCGTGCGCAGCCCGCCCAAAGCCCGCCCCGCTCGGTAGTCGGCCGGTTCAATCACAAACCGTCGGTCCGCGCAATTGTTGCAACGCCAGATTCGACAGACAAATCGTCGCGTCAAAGGGTTTGCCAAACAATGCGGCGCGAACGCCGACGACCTTGACAGTTGAAGTCCATTTGATAGGCAACGGCCTGTCGCGCAGGACGGCCCGAGGCGACCGGCCACTTTCCCTGCGTCACGAAATTGGAACGGCCACGGAGCCGTCCGCCAGGAGCCATCATGAAGCCCTTGCGCGCTGCAAAAACGCGTCGCCTGTTGCGACATCAGGTCGCGGCGGCGGTCACATTGCTGTTGCTCGGACTCAGCGCCAACGCGAGCCATGCGCAAGGCGGCCCCGCCAAGGCCAAATTCGGCGATTGGGAAATGCGCTGCGAAAAGCCCGCAGGCGCGGCCGCGGAACAATGCGCGCTGATTCAGAGCGTCGTCGCCGAGGATAAGAGCAACATCAACCTCGTCGTCATCGTCTTGAAGACGAGCGACGGCAAGAGCCGTCTGCTGCGCGTGATCGCGCCGCTCGGCGTGCTCCTGCCTAGCGGGCTCGGCTTGAAAATCGACCAAGCCGACGTCGGCCGCGCCGGCTTCGTCAAATGTCTGCCGACGGGCTGCGTGGCCGAGGTGATGATGGACGACAAGCTCATCGATCAACTGAAGAGCGGCAAGACCGCAACCTTCATCATTCACCAGGTTCCGGAAGAAGGCATAGGATTGCCGCTGACTCTGCAGGGATTCAAGGATGGATTCGCAAAGCTGCCGTAACGTTTGCACGAAGCGCCCGGTGGGCAAGCTCTTTAGAACTGCGCGGAGTCGCCTGGCGATTGCTGTTTCAGCGTCCATCGCGCTCACGCCTGTGGCGGCGGCGTTCGAACTGCCGCGGCTTCGCGTGCCCAGCATCTTCGGCGGCGGCGAACCAAAGGAAGGGCCGCCAGCGCCGCCCGGCGCGACGCCCGATTGTCCTGAAGTCTTCATTGAAAGCGGCGCGGCGATGCTGCGGTCGCCGCCGGACGCCGATGGCCCCAATGTGCGCTATCAGCTTTCGCTCGGTGAAACCGCGCGCCAATGCATTGTCGACGGCGACCATCTGACGATCAGAGTGGGAGTCGAAGGTTCGGCGGTACTCGGCGCGGCCGGTCAGCCCGGCGCCTTTGGCGCCAATCTGCGGGTGGCGATTCGCCGTCTGAAAGACGATACGCTCGTCACCTCGAAGACCTATCGCGTTAACGCTTCAATCCCAAAGGGCGGCGCGCGCGGCGAATTTCAAGTCATCGCCGATCCGTTCACGGTGCCTCTCATGAGCCCGCGCGCCCAGGACGATTACGAAATTCTCGTCGGCTTTACCCAGGGTGCAGAAAAGCCCGCAGCCGAAAAAAAGCGCAAGGGCGGCTAGCTCGCCCTTCTCATCAGTGCGCGAGCGACTTCAGTTCCTTGATGCCGTCGCCGACGAAATCCTTGCCAGCGCCCGCGCCGGCGGAGAGCGCGCGCTCGGCGATCTTGACTGCGGCGTCCGCGGCGGCGGCGCGCACTTCGGCCGAGGCCTGCGCCTCCGCCTGAGCGATCTTCTGTTCGACCTGCTTGACGCTGCGGTCCATGAATTCGCCGAGGCGACGACGCCCCTCGGCGGCGATCAATTCCGCCTCTTCCTTCGCCTGCGCGACGATGGACTTGGCTTCGGCTTCCGCTTCCGCCCGCTTCTGTTCGAAGGACGCAAGAAGCGCCTCCGCTTCGTTGCGCAGGCGTTCGGCTTCGGCGAGTTCGCCCTTGATGCGGTTGATGCGCGCATCAATGAACGCGGCGAACTTAGAGTGCGCGCCGACCCAAACCATCACGAGAACGAAGATCGTGAAGCCGACGGCGACGTAGAATTCCGCGTCGAAATGCATTGAGCCTCTCCTCAGTTCGACGATGTCGCGTGCTTGGCGAGCGCGGCCTGGTCGATTTTGGCGCCGGTGAGCTTCTCGACGATGGAGGCGGCGGCGTCGACGGCGATCTGCTCGACATTGGCCAGCGCCTGAGTCTTTGCGCTCGCGATGCGTTCGTCGGCGGCGCGGATCTTCTCCGCCGCCTGCGATTCGGCAAGCGCGCGCTGCCTTGCGCTCTCAGCGGCGATCTTGTGCTGCGCCTCGCGGCCGATGCCTTGCGCCTCGTCACGACGGCGACGAAGGTTTTCGTCATTCGCGGCGGCGGCGGCCTGCGCCTTCGACTGCATCTCGCGCGCGGCGCCGAGATCTGAAGCGATCTTGGCGCCCCGGTTCTCGATGATGCCGCCCACGCGCGGAAGCGCGATGCGCGACATCAGCACGTAGAGCAGTCCGAAAATGATGACGAGCCAGAAAATCTGCGGCGCGAAATTTTCAGTCTGGAAGGGCGGAAAGACGCCCTCATGATGCGCCTCGCCGGCGCCGACGGCCTCGTGCGTCGTCTGCTCGCCCTCGGCGGCGAAAGCGGAAGAGATGATCGCCATGGACATGATCCAAGTCTCGGACAAAGGCCGCGCGGCGGCCGCGCGGCGCATGAGAAAGCGCGCCCGGCCGAAAGGCCGGACGCGAAACGTCACTGCTTCAGGAACAGCAGGATTGCGATCAGAAAGGCGAAGATGCCCAGGCCTTCGGCAAGCGCCGCGCCGATGATGGCGTTGGTGAACTGGGAAGCGGCCGCCGACGGATTGCGCAGGGCGCCGTTGACGAAGTTGCCGAAAATGATGCCGACGCCGATCGCCGCAGCGCCGGTGCCGATCGCCGCCAGTCCGGCGCCGACGAGTTGCATTTCTGACATATCTTTCTCCTGCTGAATGGGGCGACGTTTATTGTTCGATTTTTATCAGTGGCCCGGGTGAATAGCGTCGTTCAGATAGACGCATGTGAGAACGCTGAAGACGAACGCCTGCAGACAGGCGACGAGCAGTTCGAGCGCATAGAGCGCGACAATCGCCAGGATCGGCACGGGCGCGAGCGCCGCCCAGGCGCCGGCCCCGAGCAGCATCACCACGAAGCCGCCGAACACGGCGAGGGTGATGTGGCCGGCGAGGATATTGGCGAAGAGACGGACGGAAAGCGACACCGGCCGCGACAGAAAGGAGATGATCTCGATCGGCACCAGCACGACGAGCACGGGCAGCGGCACGCCATGCGGCACGAAAAGGTTGAGGAAGCCGAAGCCGTGGCGATAGAGGCCGTAAACGACCACGAGCGAGATCACCACGATCGCGAAGGCGAAGGTGACGACGATCTGGCTCGTCACCGAATAGGTGTAGGGCACAAGCCCGATCAGATTGGCGATGAGAATGAAGGCGAAGAGCGTGAAGACGAAGGGGAAGAACTTCATCCCTTCCGTCCCGGCGGTCTGACGCACCATGCCGGCGACGAATTCATAGAGCATCTCGGCCATGGCCTGCACGCGGCCCGGCACGATCGCCTTTTTGGAGGTCGCGAGGATCATCAGCGCGACGACGCCGAGCGCGGCGAGCAACATGAACAGCGAGGCGTTGGTGAAGGATGTCTCGACGCCGTTGATCTCGAAGGGCCACAGTCGATGCAGTTCGAACTGCTCGATGGGATTGGACTTTGCGGCTGCTTCTTCCGGATTCATCGCTTTTTCCGGGCGTCGCCGCCCGGCCCCGCTTGGCGCTAGGACGCGCCTTCGTGTTCCCTAGAGCGCCTGCCGATCACATCGAATCATGCGATCGATAGGAATCACTCAAAATCAAAACGCTGGAGCAGGTTCCCATCGAAAAAGTCTGTCGCCTTTTCGGAACCTGCTCTACTCCTCGCCCGGCGCTTTCGGCTTCGCCACGCGATAGACATTCCAAAATCCCGCCGCGACGCCCAGTCCGAGCATCACGATCAGAAGCCATGGCGTCGTGCCAAGCCACTGATCCGCCTGCCAGCCAATGACGGCGCTGACCAACACCGCCCCGACGAATTCGGAGAACGCGTTGAGGCCGACGCGCATGGCGCGCGTGAAGCCCTTGCGCTCCGTCCGCGGCGCCGCTTCGGCGGCGGCCTGCTCTTCGTCGACCTTGCGCAAGGCCGCGTTGAGCTTTTGAAGCCGCGCGTTGAGCGCCGCGCGCTCCGCGTCTTCCGCGTCGTCGTCGTTTTCGTCGCTCATCGGCGTTGTTCGCCTCGCAGATTGCGCCATGCGCAAAAATTGAACGATGGCGCGACGCCGCGCGACGGAAAAGTCGAACCGTTCGGGAGACGGCGCGAAATTCTCGGCTTTGCGGCCAATCCTTTCGAGCCGCGCGCAACATATTTCCGGTCTTTCATTTAGTCAAGGCGAGGCTCGTCCAGATAACTCGTTGAAACAAAAGCCTGTTTATCGGAACAGTGCCATCTGCTCTCCAACGAGGCGCCGCGGCGCGGCAATTTGTCGGAGCTCGGGCGCACGGAACTGTGACAGAGGAAAGTCTGTTACGCTTTTATGACGCTTCCCCTGCGATCCCTGGCGCCGCTGGTCGCCTTCCTGCTCCTGCTGCTCGCGCCGAGCCTCGCGATCGCCGGCGGCGCGTTGTCGTTTCACCTTCGCTTCGAGGCGCTGCTTGTCGTTTCCGGCCTTTGCATCGCGGCCTGCGTGCTCGGCGGATATTCCTTCGCTGAACTCGGTCTGGGCGCGCCCAGGGGCGGCCGCGCCTGGCTGATCTGCGGCGCCCTGACCTGCCTGCTTCTGGCGGGAATCGTCGTCGAAGCGCAGTTCCTGAACCATTCGACTCCGGAGCCGAACTGGGTCGCCTTCGCGCCCTTCTATGTGCTCGTGTCGAGCCCCTGCCAGGAGATCGTCTGCCGCTCGGTCCCCAAGCTGATCGCCGATCGGCTGCAGATGAGCGGACGCCACTACGTGCTGTTTTCCTCGGCGGTCTTTTCGCTGATGCATGGCGCCTATGGCGATCCCGTCCTGCTCGCCAACACGTTTCTCGCCGGAATCGCGTGGAGCACGGCCTATCTTTTCACGCGCAACGTCTGGCCGCTGACCGCCTCTCACGCGGCGGTCGGCTCTTTCGCGTTCTGGATCGGGGTCGCCTGATCGTCCGGGCGCGGTCCGGCGATGATCGCCGCGCGCAGCAGCAGCCACAACACGCAGGCGTTCAGCATATGCCACAGAACATGCGCGCCGAGCGGAACGGCGGGACAGATCGCGCGGTCGATCGTTCGAAAGACCAGCGAGATCGCGAACAGGAGCGCGGCGGCGGCAAGCGTGCGCCCCGTCTCGCGCCTCGACGTCCACAGCAGCGCGGCGAAGATGGACAGCGCCGCGAGCGCCGGCAGATAGCCGACCGAACCATTCAGCGCGTCAACTGTCGTCGCAAAAAATGAAAGCGCCGCGAAAACGAGCGTGATCGCCGTCGCCAAAATTATCGACAGACGAAAGTAACGGCGAAGCGCCAGCAGGAAATAGCCATAGATGAAGATCGCGATCGGAACGACGTCGAGCAGCATGGCGCCGCGCGTCGCGACCGTATGGAAGACGAAACTCCCGACGCCGACCGACGCCGTGACGACGATGAGCGCGAGCGCAGGATAATCGGCCCCGCCCCGCCGTCGCCAAAGAAGAAAGGCGCTGGCGGCCGCGATCACGAAGGCGAAATTGCTCAGCGCATTCGCCGGCTCCGCCCAGAAGGCCGAGCTCTGCCTTTCGCAATAATCCATTACCGGCGCGCGCCAATCCATGAACGGTTCTTGCAATCCAATTGCTACGGCAGGACGACGGCGTTCGTCGTGTCGCCCACCCTCCCCTTGAAGGGGAGGGTCGAAACGCGAAGCGTTTCGGGGTGGGGTGACTTACGGATAAATGCATAAAATAAAGCGCACTGAATAGCGCACGCCATAAGCAATCATCGGAGAAGGGCTTCACCCCACCCCGCGCCTTCGGCGCGACCCTCCCCCTCAAGGGGAGGGTTTTTGCGCTTTCTCTCCCGGCAGCGTCGTCGACTCGCCGAGCGTATCTCGCACATAGAGCTTGATCACCGCGACATAGAGGACGACCGTCAGCGGCGCGGCGAAGATCGTCGCGCCCAATCCGAACAGCGTGCCGAACAGCGCAATTGAAATCAGCATGAGCGCCGGCGGCACGCGCACCAATTGCCGCTGGATGAGCGGCATGATCATGTTGCCGTCGAGCTGATGAATCGCAAGGTAAGCGAGGATCGTCCAAAGCATCGTATAGGGTCCGATCGTCGCCGCGACCGCCACTGAAGGAAAGATCGCCAGAATCGGCCCGATATAGGGGATGAATTCCGAGAGCCCCGATATGGCGCCAAGCGCGAAGGGCGACGGCAGGCCGATGAGCCAGACCGCCACGCCGGCCATGACGCCCATCGTGACCATTTCAATCATCTGACCGAGCAGCCAGCGGCGCAGCGCGGTGGAAACGTGACCGAGCGTTTCGCGCGCTCTATGGCGCCAGCGCGGCGCAAACAGCAGCGTGAAGCCTTCGCTGTAGAGCGCCGGTTCGCTCGCGATGAACACGCCGGCGAAAAAAGCCACGAGCGCGCCAAGAACGGCCTCGATGCTGACCGTGAACGAACGTCCGATCAGACCCGACAGCGAAATATTTTCGCCGAAGGAAGACGGCAGATAGTCGGAGAGTCCTGATCGGGTGATTTCGAGCGAGATAACGTCCGCCGTCTGCTCGGCGCGGCGCAGCACGTCGTGAAACTCGCCAGCCATTGTCCGGCCGAAGAGATAGAAGGTTCCGCCGATGATCGAGGCGATCAGCAAACCTGAAAGTGTGAGCGCCACGCCGCGCGGCAGGCGGATCTTCAGGAACGGCGTCGCGACGAGATGAATGAGCGTTGCGACGAGCACCGCGCCTGTCGCAAGGACGATGACATTGAAGAGCAGCCAGATGAGAAACGGCGCGAGGGCAATCGCGACGAAAATCGCCGAACGCAGAACGAATTCGCTTCTGGTCATGTCAGCGTCGTCCGATCACGTGGTCAATGCCAGACGCTAACTCAACTCGCCAGCGCGAATTTTTCCGCCTGCTCCAAATCGACCGAGACGAGCTGCGAGATTCCGCGCTCGGCTTGCGTGACGCCGAACAGCCGGTCCATGCGCGCCATGGTGATCGGATTATGAGTGATGGTGACGAAGCGCGTATCGGTTTTCTTGCGCATCTCTTCCAAGAGATCGCAGAAGCGCTCGACATTGCTGTCGTCGAGCGGCGCGTCAACTTCGTCGAGCACGCAGATCGGCGACGGATTGGTCAGGAACACCGCGAAAATCAGCGACATGGCGGTCAACGCCTGCTCGCCGCCGGAGAGCAGCGTCATCGTCGTCGGCTTCTTGCCGGGCGGGCGCGCGAGAATGTCGAGGCCGGCCTCAAGCGGATCGTCGCTTTCGACAAGCTGCAATTCCGCCGCGCCGCCGTCGAAAAGCAGCGTGAATAGCTCCTTGAAGTGCGCGTTGACCTTGTCGAAGGCGGCGAGCATGCGCTCGCGCCCCTCTTTGTTGAGACTGGCGATCGCGGCGCGCAATTTCTTGATGGCTTCCGAAAGATCGTCGCGCTCGGCGATCATTTTTTCGCGCTGCGTCTCGACCTCGGTGAGTTCGTCCTCGGCGCGCAGATTGACCGCGCCGAGCCGTTCGCGATCGGCGCGCAAATTCTCCAGCCGCCGTTCGATGTCGGCGATCTCCGGCAGATCGTCGCCGTCTTTGACCTCGGCGAGTTGGGCGAGCGCTTGCGGCGTCGATTCGAGATCATGCGCGATGGCGCGCTCGACGTCGGCGACCCGCTGGCGCGCGGCGTCCAGCTGCGCCTCGCTGCGCGCCATGTCTTCGCGTGCGGCGCTCATCGCCTCGAGCGCGGCGCGGGCGGCGCGGTCGGTTTCGGCGAGACGCGTTTCGGCGCTGGCGCGCGCGTCGGACGCGTCGCGGCGCGCGGCCTCGGCCTCTTCGAGCGCATTCATCAGCGCACGGCGCTGGCCGATGAAGGCGTCGGGCGCGTCGCTCAAGCGCGCATGTTCCTCTTGCGACGTCGCCAGCCGCTCTTCCAGCTCGCCGATGCGGTCCTGCGCACGATCGCGGCGCTCCGCCCATGACGAGGCCTCTCGCGCGATCGCCGAGAGCCGCGACGCGCGCGCCGCTCTTTCGTGGCGCAGGGAGGCGACCGCGGCCCGCGCCTCGCTGGCCTGGGCGCGCTCAGCCATGGCGCGGCCGCGCAAATTCTCCAAAGCGCCGGCGAGAAAGGCCGGCTCCTCAAGCTGGTCGAGCGCCTGCGTCACGCTCGCGCGCTTCTGCGCGGCCTCGTCGCGACTGGCGAGCGTCCGCGCCTTGGCTTCCTGCAGCGCCGACAGGCGCTGGCCGATTTGCGCCTGACGACGCTCCGCCGTCGAATGACGTTCGCGCGCTTCCTCCAGGCGAACGCGGGCGCGACGATGCGCGTCGCGCGCCTCCGCTTCGGCCTGGGCGGCCGCTCGCGCGGCCTCGCGCGCGGCGTTCAGCGCTTGCGTCAGCGAATCGGCCGCGGCGCGCGCGGCGGCGGCCTCGACGCGCAGATCGGCGAGCCGGTTCTTCTCGGCAAGGCGCCGCGCGGCGGCGGTCGGCGCCTCGGCGGCCTGGGTGAAGCCGTCCCAGCGCCACAGATCGCCCTCTTTGGAGACGAGCCGCTGGCCGGGCTTCAAGAGCTTGCGCAGGCTCTCGCCCTCCGTGCGCAGCACGACGCCGATTTGCGCGAGCCGGCGGCGCAGCGCCGGCGGCGCGTCGACAAGCGCGGCGAGCGCGCGCACGCCATTGGGCAGGGCCGGATCGCCCTCCCCGGGCGTCACCGACCAATGCGCCGGCGCCGAATCGTCAGCCGAGGCGTCGAGATCGTCGCCGAGCGCCGCGCCCAGCGCGGTCTCATAGCCCTTCTCGACCGTCATGCTTTCGACGACCGGCGCCCAGAGGCCGCCGGAGCCGGTTTGCAGCAGATGTTCGAGCGTGCGGATCTCGGTCTCGAGCCGCTGGGCGCGCAGCGCCGCCGGCTCCAGCGGCGTGCGGGCGGCGGTCTCGGCGTCGCGCGCCCGCCGCGTGGCGGCCTCGGTCTCCTGCGTCGTTTCTTCGGCGGCGCGCGCATCCTGCGCCGCCTGTTCGAAAGCCTGCGTGAGACGCTCGACTTCGTCGGCGCCGCCGCCCTGCCCGGCGATCAGCGCAAATTCCGTCTCGATGCGGGTGAGCTCCGCCTCGAAGCGCGCGACCCGCTGATTTTCGTCGCGCAAGGCCGCCTCCAGCGCCGCCCGCCTGGCGTTGACGCCCGCGAGTTGCTCCTGCGCGCTCGACAGCTCGGCCTCGGTCGCCGCCAGCGCTGCTTCGATTTCGGTCAGCCGCGCTTGCGCCTGGGCCTCACGGCCGGCGTCGTGGGCGTCGCCGCCCTGCAGCTCGGCGCGCTCGTCCTCAAGCCGCTGCGCGACCCCAGCCGCGTCCAGGATCAGCGCGCGTTCGCGCTCGAGATCGCGGCCGAACTGTTCGATATGGCGCTGAAGTTCGGCAATTCGCTGCTTGGCGCGCTGCTCGTCGGCCTCGAGCGCCTGACGTGCGGCGACGAGCCGATGCAGCGCCGCGCCGGCCTCCGCTTCCTTGTCGCGCAGCGGCGGCAACTCATGCGCGGCGACCGCCTGGAGCTTCGCCGCCTCCGCCTGCTCCAGCGTCCGTTCCTGGACGCTGCGCCGGCCGGCGTCGAGCTTCTCGGCAGCGCCCTGCAACTGCTGTGCGGCGAGCTGATAGGCGAGAAGCGCCGCCAGCGCCTCATTCTTGCGGATTTGCGCCGCAAGCCCACGGTATTTGGAGGCTTGGCGCGCCTGCCGCTTCAAGCTGTCGGCCTGGCTGTCGACCTGCTTCAACACGTCTTCGAGGCGCGTGAGATTTTCCGACGCGGCGTTGAGGCGCAGCTCAGCCTCGTGCCGGCGCGAATGCAGCCCGGCGACGCCGGCGGCGTCTTCGAGGATGCGGCGGCGCGCCTGCGGCTTCGCCGAAATGATCTCGCCGATCTGGCCCTGGCGCACGAGCGAAGGCGAGCGCGCGCCAGTGGCGGCGTCGGCGAAGAGAAGCTGCACGTCGCGGGCGCGCACCTCGCGGCCGTTGATCCTGTAGGTGGAGCCCTGCTCGCGCTCGATTCGGCGCGTGACCTCGATCGCGTCACCTCGATCGCGTCGGCGTAAATCCGATTATCAGACCGGCGAGTGTGAAGATAAAAAAACCGCCCCAGCGCCTGACTGTAGCGATATGCGTGACACCCTTCACTCCGTCCTCCTAATCTGCAAGACTTGCATAATAGCCACTGCGGTGTTCCTTGTCAAGATTTTTCTTATTGCTCTGTACATACTTGTCAACAAAAACAAATTGCCATAGCTGTCGGTTCCGGCTGTTCTGAAGTAGCTTTCTAACTTATTGCCCCATAAGCATCCGTAACAGTCTCTAACTTGTACGTGTCCAGATATTCGCCGTTGCAAAAATTGTGTTAGTACTTGTAAAACCAGGAAGCAGCAGTTAGTTTAGCTCTGTACTTGACATTGAGCGCGAAACGGCCCAAAACGCGTTTGCACTTGCAGAAGCTGAGTCAGATGCCGATCGTGCCCATACTAACTATCTGAACTCTTTCGCCGATATTCCTTATATGCCTGCAAATATGCCTACAATTCGAGTAACGATCTTCCTCCTTCTTGCCCTGGGCTTAGTTATTGTAAATGAAGCCTTTGCAGCGGGGCAGTACGCCTGGGAAACGATGTTTCCGGAAAGTGAAGCCCCCTATTTTGTCAGGGTCGACAACGCCGGCAATGTCTATGTAATTGGGCGATATTTTGTCGAGACTCCCGAAAATGCGGAAATCTTCGTCAAAAAGTACATGCCTGGCAGCACTTTGGTTTGGAGCGACACAACTTCGGGAATCGATCTGAAGATACCGATTGCTGCAGCCGTCGACCAACAGGGTAATGTTTATGTGCTGGCGCAACTGGTATCCGATACGGTTTCTCCGGTAATAGTATATCGCTTCGACTCATCAGATGGAGATGTTGCCTGGGGGCAGCCGTTCTATCCACCGGGCGAATTCAAGCAATCGGCTGCGCGCGATCTCATAGTAGATGCAAACGGAAATATTGTCGTGTGCGCAAATTTTGTGATTGATGATCCGTTACAACCGCTGCGCTTCGATACGGAATCATTTGTTCTTTGCTATAGCAACGGCGGCTCGCTGCTGTGGTCACATCAGGGCGCCTTGGTCGCGCCGAGTATAACTTTCGAGCGGCTGAAGACGGGCAACGGCACGATTTACGTGATCGGCACATTTCAGACTTTTACAGATGACTACGACGGTTTCGTGGCCGGATATACACTGGATGGCGATTCATTATTTACGGTGTTTTCGGGCCTCAATCCACAAAACGGCGTGTACAGCCAAGGCAACGCAATTGACAGTAGCGGAAACCTGCTTGCGATATTTTCTGACAACGACAGCACGATCTATCGCAAATTTAGTCCAACCGGGAATTCAATATTTGGCCCCATGAGCTTGCGTCTGGGGTTCAATTTCAAGAATGCGGTCTGCTCGGACCGACTTGATAATTTCTACTGGATTGTGAACGACGATCAGGGAAATCAAATACTGCAATCGAGAAATGCCGGCGGAGATTTAGTTGTTGATCTTTCGATTGGCAATGTGCCCAGCCCTTATCCAATCGTGTTTGGCGGCGACAATACACTGCTTACCTGGAGCGAGGACAACCGCGTCACACAATACGGGCCAAATGGCGGCTTATTATGGCAATCGGCGGAGATTTATTCGTCAGTCGGTGATTATGTCTCCAGCGGCAACCAGAGTTATTGGATTCTATATCTCTATGATGACGTGATTCCGGATCTGCTTTACCGGAAGTTGGTGAAGTATGAACTTGGCAGCAATTGCGGAGACGTCGATGCCTCGAATCAGTTGAATATTACCGATGCCGTGTTTTGCGTAAACTACATCTTCGCGAATGGATTGGCGCCGATGGACCGAAGCCATGGAGACTTCGACTGCAATAATCAGACTGATATTACAGATATCGTCTATATGATAAACTACTTTTTCGCCAGCGGCCCGGCGCCGTGTGCGAATTGCCCATAATTCCAAATTAGAAAATCGGCACAGCAAAGCTTCTTCGCAGCATATTCGCTACGAACTTTCAATTAAGCTCCAAACTCGGGTGAGGACCAACTATTTTGTAGTGACGTAATAGGCGCGGGAATCAAGCGTCGAGAGCGTAAAGTACAAGCCCTCGTGAAGTTCTTCAGACGTGGTGATGATCTCTTCGTTGGTGAAGATATCGACCATGCGGACCTTGCTGCCCTTCATACCGAAGGCTTTGAGATCAACCTGTAAGACAACTTTGGTCGGCGCCACACGCGAGCGGCGGAAAATTTGACTCGGCATCGAATTGAGAATGTATAGCATCGAACCCTTTTCGCCCTTATGTACGAAGACACGCACGTTGGGATGGGAAGTTTGAATCGGGAATTTGACGCCGAGATCCTCAAGTAAGTTATGAAGGAAATTCACCTTCATGTGATTGCCCTGAGACGAAATGTCAAAAGTCAGAAGTGTGATTGTGCCCTTGAACTTATTGATAACCAGCCCAATGTTCTTTTTGGCATAGGTCGCCAACTTCTTGGACTTGCGAGCCGTCGAGTTAATCGACCCGAAGACGTAGCTCGGGAACTTATCCTTGCTCGTGACCACCGTACCGATTTTGCCCAGAGCCTGCGTCTTGCAGTTGATGGCGGTTGCCAGAACTTCGCACTTGGCCAAGTCAGAATTGAAACGAGGCAACAATCCAACAAGTATTAGATTCGTGCCTTCCTTGGCTTTTTCGACCAAGAACTCCTGCTTCTCTTCGTCCATGATTTCAGTGATCGGGACGAACAGGTGCTTGATTCCTTCGAAAGAGGCCGGGCTATCAAGGTCAGGAATAATGAAATCCTGTTTGATACGATCGAGGTCGCGCCCGATTTCCGGCATCGTGAATTCGTTGAGTGTCTGCACATAGTTGAAAGCGCCGGGATCTTCAAGCAGCGACACCCAATTATTCAGTCGATATGCCGCCATACCGATAGTTGCCGGCTGAGTGAAGTTGCCAACATCGATCGCGGTCAGCGAGGTCATGTATTTGCGAACTACTTCGAACGACTCTTGAATCGTGCCGTCAATCGCCAGCGGCGAATCATACCAATTATCAGTTTCGACGAATTTGTAGGTATTGACGCCCTTAATTCCCCCTGCTAGACTCAAAGTCAGTATGTACTTTGTCGCATCCGCGCTGATCGGGAAATGCTTCTTGGTCGTGGCAAAATCGGTGGTGTGATTTCCCAATGACAGAGACGACGCCCAAGGGAATTCGGAGTTGGCGCGCAAGTAGCGAATCTTCTGCAACATCGCCGTCGATGAGCTGTCCCAGGTGATTTGAATTGTCGGGAACACTTCGCCGTCTGATGCGACGATCGGCGTCATCGGCGCCTGACCGGATTTATGGAATGCCAGCGTCTGGTAGAAGAGAGGCTCGCATTGGAAGCTCTTATAGAGATCGATCATCAACGTGTCATTCTCTTTGATCAGATATTCTTTGAAGCGATACCAGTCCATTAACTTGGTAAAGGAAACATCTTTGGCAATTATGAAGTCTTTCGGCGGCTTGACGTCGGCAAAGTCGCTCGCGGACTCACCATAGGCCGAATTCAAGGACTTGACGTCGCCGTACCGTTTTTCGAGGAACTGCGGATAGAGAGTCCCGGTGACATGCGGATTGTAGTCGGATTTCCATGGATACGGGTCACCGCCAAAGTAAGACCCCGGGTCAAGTTCGACCAGAAAGAGCGGACCACGCGGATAGATGTAATTCTTGATGATCTCAGTCAAGCCGTTCAAGTAATGCTTGACGAAGTTCTGCATTCGTGGATGGGACATTGATGGAAATGAAAACTCGGGCATCCCGGTTGCCATCTGGGTTTGCGTGATCGCACCGCGAGAGTCGCAGGAATAAACATCGGGGTATTTATTTAGAAACGGCGGCATCCCACCGTTAGGAAGTTCAGAAAATACGACCGGCCCGGGGCGAAGCAGGATCTTGAATCCGAATTCGCGGGCCAATTCGATGAAGACGATTAAGTCTTTAGCTTGATCGGTAAAGCCGGAGAAGTCAAATTCGCGGTGGCTGTCTTCGTGAAGCGACCACGGTATCGCCGTGGATATAATACGGAACCCAGCGCGACGAATGCGCTCGAAGCAGATCGACCAATATCGTTTATTTACCCTAAAGTACTGTATCTCAACAGCATAAGGCAAATATTCTTCTTTGCCAATCGTGAATTTATGTCCAGTTACTGCTATCATGCCCTTAGTGAGGGGGCATAGTAACACATAAACATCGCCAAGTCAATCAAATAATAGCGAAACACGAATATTCCTTTAAGGTATTCGCCGGCAGCGAATTAGATCCCCTATCTACGAGCGCGAGCGGAACAAAAAACCCTCCGTGCAGAAGCGCGGAGGGTTTAAGATCAAGTCGCTGAATGACTTACTTCATCAACATCATCTTTTTTGTTTCGGTATAGTCATTTGCGGTCATACGATACAAGTAGACTCCAGATGCGACATCGTTTCCGCCGTCGTCCTTGCCATTCCATTCGACGCGCTTGTTGCCTGCTGCAAGGTATTCGTCAACGAGGGTGATTACCTTCTGGCCAAGAATGTTGTAAATCTCGATTTTGGTCTTGGCGGCTCTTGGCAGAGCAAAGTCGATTGTCGTAGTCGGATTGAACGGGTTAGGCTGGTTCTGACTGAGAGCATAATCTTGCGGAAGGATCGGCGTGTCATACTCGGAGACGGGGAGGAGGATATCCCTTCCGGGGTTATGTACATATTCCGGGCAAACATCACCACCAGCCGTCTTGCCTAGCACAAAAAAGCCTGCCGGTGGGTAGAATGCTGAGTCAATGTCAATCCGTGATGTCTGGGCTTCAGCCTGAACGACGAACTTCAGCGTATAGAGGGTGGCCCATGTCCCATTCGTCTGATAAACTCCTCCTGAGAAGTTAATGGTGCCGACCAAAAGGTTATTATTCGCCGTGTCGGCCGGCTGAACAAGCTGTAAAAACCCAGAGCCAAGTAGACTTGCACTTATTTTTGCCCCGGCAAATCTTATGGCTTCACTATCCCAATGAAAACCAAGTGAAATTCCCTGAATATTCTCATCGTTCCAAAGTTGCAAAGGTACAAAAATCGTGTCGCCTTCAATGAGAGGCACGATCTGCTGAACAATCCTGACGCTATCCCGAGCCAAAGGGTCTTCGGAACATTGAGCTCGAACAACGCTAACTCCTGCCGATAGTGCGACGAGCACCGCGACCAACAATGTCATTAGAAAATTTTTCTTCATTTTACCTCCTATCAAGGTCAATCAAATAAATTTCTCATCCAGTAGTGCGCTCTTTCCATGGCAATCGCAGAATCATTTCAAAATCCATAAGAGTTCTTCCAATGGCACACTCATAGAGACGCAAAGTTCCAGCTATATATCCACTCAATAATGCCAAGTCAACTTAATTTTTGCAACAAAAATTATTGACTTCCATGACACCGCTTTTTCAAGACAAAAGGCGACGATTTTGTATCCGGATTCCCATTATCCGGCGCAGATACTAAAATGGCGGAGGCGGTCCCCCGGCGAATATGTAGGCGATTAGATACACCGCGTCCGAAATATTGATTATCGCATTAGCGTCGGCATCTCCGTCGTAAAGTTGCGGCGGCTGCAGACCGCTGCTGAAGATATAGTTGATCAAATAGACCGGATCGCTGATGTTGATTATGCCGTCGACATTGGCATCACCGCGGATTCCACCCGTCACACTCAGAGTGCCCGGCACCAATACCGGAACAAAAGAGCCGACCGGAGTAACCGCAGCGAACCGGTAAGTCGAATATGAGGCGGTGTCCACAAGGTTAAGCCCTGCCAGAGGTGGAAATGCCGTATAGCCGAAATACATCCTGAACAGGACCCCGTCCCCTGCGGGAAGCGGCGGCGAGCCACCGCCGTTATTGGCAGTCAGTTGCAAAGTCAGTAGATCGCTGGCGGGAAGGTTTGACACGACGTTAATACTCTCGAACGCTGTCCCGCGCGCGCCAACTACTGAAATCGAGTCCAGCGCTAAATCCATGTTGCCACCAAATGTCAGCGGCAGTTGCATCGAACTGATCGGGGCGAAGTTCTTCAGGCTGACATCGAAAGATATTTTTTGCGGAACCGCGCCGGAGTAGTTCCCAATCGTGATTGTGTCAGCATAGGCTACTATAAAGCCGGGCAAATTCTGTGTTGCCTGTCCGCCTGAACCATCAATTTGGAGCGAGACATCAAAAGAGCCCGGATCGTTGTATACGTGCATTACGTTTTGTCCGAACGCGCTGTCACCATCACCAAAGCGCCAAAGCCAGGAATTTACGAGCGAAAGTGAACTTCCGGAAAAACTCACTGCAAGCGGAGCAGCGCCAAGTTGCACGTCAGCGGCAGCTTCAGCCGAGACGATTCCCAGCAGAGCGGTATTGGCATTAATTCGTCCAGTACCGAGCAATCCGATATATCCCGTATTCTGCGCATCGATATCGTCGGTAGTGTTAGTGATAAGATCGCGGACTTGAGTGGCTGTCAGTCCAGGCGACTTGGAACGAATCAATCCCGCCAGACCCGCGACATGTGGAGAAGCCATCGAAGTCCCGCTCAGACTTGCATACGTCGCACTACCGTGATTGGAATACGTCGAGTAGATGTTCGAGCCTGGCGCGGAAACATCCACCCATGAGCCATAATTCGAGAATGACGACTTTGTACCGGAAGACGTTACAGATGCGACGGAAATCACGTCCGACCTTCCCGCTAAGTAACTAACCGAAGTATTGTTGCTGTTGCCGGCAGAAGTACAAATTACCATTCCATTGGCTACGGCATTGTCTACCGCCGCCTGAATTCCGCCGGAATTGGAGGAACCCCAACTGCAATTGACAGCCGTGACTCCGATTTGAGTTGCATAGTTGAATGCCTGAGCAGCGAAGTCCATTCGTACATAGCCGGCTTCATTGCCCTGGGCGTTGGCCTGCGACCAACCGATGCGCAAAGGTACAATACGGCAACCGCCGTCCGCCGGCGACCAGCCGCCGGCGACACCGGCAACGCCGATACCATTGTTAGTGATGCCCGCCATCGTACCGGAAGTATGCGTCCCGTGACCATTGAAGTCCATCGGATCATTGTCCGGTGTGTCGGCATCCTCTCCGGACCAGGCGCCTAAGACATCAACCCAGTCCCAGCCGCGGAAGTCGTCGATATAGCCGTTGCCGTCATCGTCGACGCTGCTGGCGCCGTTATATTCCGCCCAATTAATCCAGATGTTGCCATTTGTATATGGAGATGGTCCGCCAAGGTCAGCGTGATTCCACTGAACGCCGGTATCCATCGCACCGACCAGGATAGCGCTGTCGCCGGTTTCTATATTCCAAGCCTCAGGGGCGTCAATATCGCGATCATTGCCCTGATTCAGCCCCCAGAGCGAATTAAACGAAGCATCATTGGGAATTGCATCGATTGGATGCACACCAACTTTTTCGACTGACTCTACCTCCGGAAGTGACGCAAGCGCTTCGGCAACCTTGTCGAGGTCATTCGCAGAATCAAACGTGATTCGGTAAAATCCGGAAAGATCCTTATCTCCGCGCTGGAGCGACTTAGCGCTTTGTTCGAACATTCGATCAAGTGAGTTTATTTTATATGTCTTGAAGAGGTTGTCAACTGCTGCGTGTCCCGACTTAACACCGACGCTGCCGGTGATAAAATCTGCTTTCGAAAGTCCGGCATCGAATTCGACCACCAACACACCGGGCGCATACCACCAATCTTGTGTTTGATTTTGGCCATTAACAACAACGGCTTCACCAGTTTTGACAGCGAGCAGAAGTATAACAAACAAAAGGGCAACACTTGCACCGCGAACGGCGAAGGATGTTGGGAGAAAGACCATTGGGGCTCCTTCGTGAGAACCGGAGTTTAATTTTTTTTGCTAACTGTTTTATGCTGCCCCGTAAAATCATTATAAAAAACAACGCCGGTCTTGTCAACCGGCGTTGTTTTTTAAACGGTCAAATCGACTGATTTTTCAATCAATCAATCCGAAAATCCTCGCGGAATTAGCATCCACTCGGAGCCGGACCACCGGCGAAGATGTAGTTGATCAGGAATACCGCGTCGGAAATCGTGATGATTCCCGTACCGTCAGCATCACCCAGGCACAATTGGACCGGAGCCGGTCCGCCTGCAAAGATGTAGTTGATCAAATACACCGCGTCGGAGATGGTGATGATGCCGGTATTATCGGCGTCACCGCAGGCACAAGCAGAGCAAATGTCTGCACCCGGAGCAATGCCGTGTTCGCAAATCCAGTTCTGAGCCTTGTCGACTGCAGAATTCAGACCCGAAATACCACCATTGCGGGTACCGGCAATGACCACTGCGAACTTCAAGGTATCGTTAGCCGATCCATTCACGGACGCGCCGCGATAGATAAGCACGCCGCCGCTGAGATCTTCCTCAACGCCGGTATAGAGACGATACTGACCCTGCGTGAGCAGGCTCGTGATGTTCCAGAGTGAGTCATTGTCATATCCGTTGTCCGGATAAATGTAGGTCGGGTTGTCAAGAACCCAGCCGCCGATGATGTCGGTGCCATCGTTACGATAGGCAGCCGTAGCGCCGTATCTGAGATCGTTCGGAGCGGTGATTGAACCACGCTGCCAAACCATTGAACGACCAGCATCGGAGCCGGCATCGTTATCAGAACCGGTATCAGCCGGAACATCCCAGTCGGTATAGAAGGCAACCCGAAGGTTGGAGACTGTACCGGTAGGATTCTTGCTGCCCTTGTAAACTTTGAAGTCACCAACATAGAAGTCGGCGCTATCCGGATGCTTGGAAGCATACCAGGTCACATCAAAGCCAAGGGTGGTGTCGCGGTTAACGCCCTTACCGGTAGCTTTGCGGAACGAAGCTGATGAGGTCGAGTCGATGACCATACCAGGAGACGCCGCATAGGTATATCCGTACGGATTGCTCGCAGTCGGTGCGCCAACGCCGCCGAATACGGAATAGCTAAGGTTAAGTGCGTCGTTACCAAGAATCAGGTGACCTTCATACAGGTAGTCGATCGGGGGATTAGGGTTGTCAAAATAGCTGAACATACTGCCCGGTGTGTTGTTCGCCAGTTGTGACGCCTGGTTAACATTCAGTCTGTTCGCAGCAGTGCGCAATGCAGAGTTCTGCGGCAGATAGAAGTTGGTGAAGTTATGAAGTTCGAACGGAATCGAGGTCACGGCCTGCGCGCCCTTATCAGGCGAGGTGTAGGTGACGTTGACCGCACCGACGTAGAAGCCCTGTGTTACAGGACCAGTTACCCGGATAGTAAACGTCGACGTGTTCGTGCATCCCGCCGGGCAACTTCCGCTGGTGGGGCCGGAGAAGCCGAGCCACGACGGCTGCGTGCTGGCAACCGACCAGGAAGCGGAGGTGTTACCGGAGTTCGACAGGGTGACGACTTCATTTTTAACCTGCCCCGGCGCGGTGTTGTACGGGTATGAGAATTCGGCCGGTGTGGCGCCGAGGTTGACGAATGTCGTCATGGTAAAGCAACCCAACGATATGTTCTTGATTGGGTTGTCTGTCCAATTACCTTCGGTCTGGACGATACCGCCGGCATCAAGATCCTCGACAAACTGAATGCGCAGAGAATCCGTGACATACATCGCGGACGAAGACCAATGCTCTGATTTACAGGCACCAGTCGCGCAATTATCTGTGGTAGTGTTGGTAATGTTGGTCGGCGGACCCCAGGTTACACCATCAGTGCTGGAGACTTGACCGTAAATATCACCATTTTTCCAACCAGCGGCAGAATTGTCGTGGAGAGTTGAATCGCTCTTAAAGTAAGTGTAGGTTAAGTACAGCAGCTTATTGGGGCCAACTGTACACTCGCTGAGGTTCATCTTAGCGACGTTTCTGTTCCAAACGCCCTGCGGACTGCTGGCGGTAGATTGGGGATCGAAGTTGTTGGCATCAAACGCCAGGCTCATGCACTGGGCGCAGTTGTCCCAGTGGCGCAGCTTGGCGGCTTGCGAACTGATGGTACCGGCAACAGAGTCATAAACCGGAGCGTTCCATGCGATATGGAGGCAACCGTCCGACGTATAAATAGCGTCGCAGTCGGTATAGGCGCGTTCCAGATCACCGGTCGCATAGTTCGATACATTGACGATCGGACCCCAAGTTACGCCAAGGTCGGTCGATTCGACATACGCCATGTCGCTGTTGACTTGGACACCGTATTCTCTCGGCTTCGCATAGGCGATTGCGACCTTATTGGAATTCGGATCCTGGGCAATGACCGGCGAAATAGTCTGGACTGAGTCAATGAAGAAACCGCAGGTCGGCCCGGAGGCAGTAATACCGTTGTTTGACTTGTAGTAAACAATGGTCTGCATATCGCCGGCGGCCGGCGTGCTTTCGCTTGAGACAAGGTGGGCGATAGCATTGGCGCCATCGTTGTCAACGGCCAAAGTCGGCCAAATGTAATCGCCTTCGGTTCCGCCCTGGCTAATAATACCCTGGCAGTTTGCGGCCGGGAATGAGAACAGAGTGAAGTTACCGGCGCCGAGCGCGAAGTCGCGTCCGGAACGGGTACCGCCGGCAGCCACGTTATGGAAGGCGGCTACGGCGCGATTGCCAACGGCGTCATAACCGACGTTGGTATAACCGCCGCCAGTTGCACCTTCGATATCGGGGGTATTGGACAAACCGGCGCCACCAAGCTGATAAGCATAGTAGTCGATTGTGCGGTTTGCTGTGCTTGCGGTAGGAAGCTTCATCCACAAATTGTGAACCCAGCCACCACCGACAACAATTTGACGGCCCATCGAGCCGTTGTGCTGATAGTCCAAGTACGAGGTTCCAACCGTGACAGTTCCGTCTGGATTAAATCCAAGCGACTGCTGCGATGTGTGGCTACCTTTGCCAATTGAAGCGTCATAGCTGACTTCTTCAGATCCAGCAATCGGCGTATTGACAGGAATCGGCACCATGTCGCGGCTATCGACGCCGTTACCGGTTGCTTTTTCGGCCTTCGCCGCAAAAGCTGTCACGCTGGCAATTGCCAGAAGGAATAATGCGAGAACAAATAATAGCGAGATTCTTCTCGTCATTTTCTGCTCCTTTCAGAGTGAAAAGCGTTGCAATTAAACTCCGTGTCTTTCGAGCGAGTTAAGCGATGATATGCGGACTGAAGCACCACCTCCTCATTGTTCCTTCATATCGACAGGAAACTCAGATGATGAATCTTTTTGAAGTTGTTTACGTAAATCGTATTTGTATGAATTAGCGCCAATTCCGATTCACGCAGAACTGTTGACCAAAACCGCCAAATAAGCCAAAACAGCACTTAGATTCTGCGTGCAACTTTGACTTCGTAAAGTAAAGCCAAAATTGGATGCAATCGTGATGCCACTAAAAGCTTATTAGCTTGTGAAGACCTTGTGAACTGTAACACTTCGACAGGGCGCGAACCCGGTCGTGGAACCGCTTTACAGTTACTTCCCGTAACACATCCAGTATAAATTCAGGAGCCAATTCTGTCAACCCTTTTTTGCTTGCCAATTCGGCAATTACTCTGTTTCGAAACGGAATATTTGAACGAACCAGGGCGGAACCCTTAGGATTCCGCCCTGGTTCAATTTAGCTCCGGCGACTCAACTATGGACAGGAGAAACAGGGCGCCGGGCCGCTCGCAAAGATGTAGTTTATCAAGTAAACAGCATCGGAAATCGAAGTAAGACCGTTGCAGTCCGGATCCCCACCCCGAGGTGTAATCGGCGCCGGGCCGCTCGCAAATATGTAGTTTATCAGGTAAACACCATCGGAAATGGAGACGATCAAGTTGCCGTCGGCATCACCGCAGACACCCTCAATCACACTGATGCTTACAAACATGGTATCCGCTCGAAGGTCACCGGGCGTAACCGCAATAAATCGAATGTTATAGGTCGAATCAACCTGATTTGGGATCGGATCAAAAACGTAGCTTCCGCGCCCATTACCGGAATCGACAAAGACAGCATTCCAAGGGGCAATCGGCTGGCCGGAGAACGACAAGGTAGGCGGCGGGCTGTCGACGTCGGTAGCTCGTAGGTACAGTCGCAAGACATCGGAGTTCGAATTTACAGTATATGCTGGACTCAAATCCGCGAAAACCGGTGATTGTGGACCAGCCTCAATAACCGTCAGCGTTACCAATTCCGTGTCAATCAGAGTTGTCGCGTTTTCCTTGACCCGGAAGACAAGGTTGTAAACTCCAGCGGCCGAGAATCCCGGAGTGTAGAGAAGCCGTGATGTCCCGGTTCCTGCCGGCTGACCGGTCAACGCCGTGAAAGTGGCGCCCGAAGGAAGTCCGGCAGCGCTAACCGTTACCGGGAGACCGTCAGGATCGGAACCCGTGATGTTGACGTCGAGGGTCTGACCCTCAAGCACCGACAGCGGACCAATTGGATTCAGCACCGGCGGAACGGAGACGTTGGTGACACTGAATACCCACGGCGAATACCGATACACGTTTGAATAGTTTTGATCAATCACCAGCATCGCAATTCGATACTGCCCTGCCTGCTGGAAATTCGGGCTGAAGGTGAAAATTGCAGTATCACCAAAGTCGTTCACGGTCATGTTGGCGGGCAGCACTTGAGCAAAAAGAATGGTGGTATCCGTTCCCGATACCGTGTACGGCCTGGCGGTCATGATCGGATCGGTCAGATCATTGTCATGCGAGTAGAATCGGACCGTGAACGTTGCACCCTCCGAAATGGTCTCCGTTCCGCAATTTGCCGGATTCAAACAGTCATTAAACGGATCATAACTGATTGGATTTGGTATCGTGTTGACATCATTCACTCGTATGACCACACGCGACGAGTCGATGATTTGATTATCAGCACCGTCAACGGCCAAGAATGTAATGGAGTGTATTCCAGTTGAGAAAATGTCGGACTGGAAGAAGAGTGATCCCGTGCCGTCGCCGTTGTCAGTCAATGTCGCACCAGGAGGCAGCGAGCTTGAACTCGATATGGATGCAGTTATGCTGTCTGGATCTGAGGTAGCCAAATTCAATCGAAGTGAATCACCGTCATTGATTGAGACGGTGTCGAGGTCGTTGATAATTGTGTTGACTCTCCGGACTGTCAGGCTGGGCGCCTGATTACCCGCATCAAGTACGTTCACTACGACCAGTCCGGTATCTGAGCGCTGACCATCCGTTGCGATAAACGTCAGGTCGTACAGACCGGCCTGGACATAGACCGGCGCAAAGTGGAATGAGCCGCGGCCGTTGGCTGAATCAGTAAAGACGGAATTCAGCGGCGGCGTGAGCAACGAGTCGATCTTAAGCTGAGGAATCGTACCGTCGGGATCAGTTGCGCTCACGAGGAAATCAAGTATCTGACCCTCGGTGACGAACTGCGTGTCGGCCGGAACGGAAATTATCGGCGGTTGCGGCACGTTCGTGACCTGAATGAGCACCGTCTCATTGTCGGACTTGTTGCCGTCGGAGGCGAAAATCTTGACGGAGAACAAACCCGCCTGTGAGAAGCTCGGAGTGAAGCTGAAAGAACCGGCGCCATTAGCTGAGTCGATCAAGATGGCGTTCGGCGGAATAGTCTGGCCGAAGAAGAACGGAATCGTGCCATCAGGATCAGTAGCGGAAACTCGGAATGTCAAGGTCTGACCTTCAGCGACTGATTTGCTTCCAATCGCAGCCAACACCGGCGCCTGATTAGTGACAAGAATCGTAATGATCGCCGTGTCTCTCGAACTTAGAGCTGGGCTTTCGTCATCAGTGCATAAGACGATGAACTGATGAACGCCAGTATCTGCTGCAGTCGGGAGCCAACGCAACGATCCGCGATTGTTGGTCGAATCAACAAATACGGCGGCAGAGGGCTTGGCCAGCGCCAACAAGTACAATCTGCCACCGTTGGCATCCGTCGAGTCTGTTGCGACAATGCGGATCTTGACTGAGTCGCCGGGAATTGCCGTGACATCGGCAATTGGCGATACCTTCGGCGGGCGGTTGATGTCCAGAGTTGTGATGGCAACCTTCTCTTGATCGACAGCACCGTCGCCGTCGAGAGTGAAGAAAGTTACAGTGTCGACTCCGGCATCAAAGAAGTTGGGAGAATAAGTAAATGATCCGGCGCCGTTTCCGGAGTCAACAAAGACATAGTTATTCATAAGCGTGTTGACCAGGAGATCGGGAATACCGGCTTCATCGGTCGCATGGACGCGGAAAGAAAGGATATTTCCTTCGGCAATCTGCTTGGCGCCGATTGAATCAAGTACCGGCGGCAAGTTGCCGGCTTCGCCTACCGTGATCTGGATCGACTCACTGTCAGCCAAAGCGCCGTCACTTGCGACGAAGAGCACATTGTAGATTCCGGCCTGATTGAAATTCGGCGAGAACGTAAACGAACCTGCGCCATTAGCGGAGTCGACAAAGACCGCGTTTGCGGGGACGGTAAACGCTGCGAGCGTCGGTATCGTACCGTCGGTATCTATCGCACTCAATCGGAACGCGAGTATGTTACCCTCCTGCACGGAGCGATTTCCGATCGCCGCCAAGACCGGGCTCTGGTTGCCGGCGTCATTAACTGTGATAGCGACGATCTCGGAGTCGGCTAGCACACCATCGGAGGCGATGAAAGTCACATTATAAACGCCCGACTGGCTAAAGCTCGGCGTGAAATCGAACGAACCAGTACCATCGGCATTGTCGACAAACGTCGCATTGAGCGGAAGATTGATTGCGGTCAAAGTCGGGATGGTGGCATCGAGATCTGTCGCCGACGCCCCAAAGCTCAACAGAATGCCTTCAGCCACCAACTGAGGTCCAATCGCCGCGAGAACCGGCGGGCGATTGATTTCATTAACGGTAATTACGACGACTTCGGAATCCGCGAGGAAGCCGTCGGAAGCTATGAATGTCACATTGAAGATGCCGGCCTGAGTGAAATCGGGAGCGAAGTTGAATGTGCCGGTGCCGTCTGCGTTGTCGAGAAATGTCGCATTAGCCGGAACGCCGACTGCAGTCAATGTCGGAATTGCAGCATCCGGATCGGAAGCGCTGATGTTGAAATTAAGCACTACACCTTCGTCGACATTGCGCGGACCGATTGCCGCCAATACGGGCGCTTGATTACCGGCTTCGTTGACGGAAATGGCGACGACTTCTGAGTCGGCCAGGACGCCGTCGGAAGCAATGAACGTCACGTTGTAAATTCCTGATTGGGCAAAGTTCGGAGTAAAATCAAATGTGCCGGTGCCATTGCCGTTATTAATGAACGTCGCACCGGCAGGCAATCCGATGGCCGAGAGTCCCGGAGTTGTGCCGTCGGCATCGAGTGCGCTGATAACGAAGTTCAAGTTCGCGCCCTCGTTCACCGGTTGCGGGCCGATAGCCGCAAGAACCGGCGCCTGGTTACCGGCGTCATTGACCGTTATTGCAACAACCTCGCTATCGGCGAGTGTTCCATCACTGGCGATTATTGTAACATTATAGACGCCCGACTGCGTAAAGCTCGGGTTGAAATTGAATGTTCCGGTTCCGTTGCCGTTGTCAAGGAATGTTGCATTCAGCGGTATGTTTACTGCTGACAGTGTCGGAACAGACGCATCGGCATCGGTAGCCGTCGCAACGAAATTAAGATTCGCACCCTCAGTGACCAACTTTGGACCAATCGCCGCAAGTATTGGAGCTTGATTGCCGCCTTCGTTCACGGTGATGGCGACAACTTCGCTGTCGGCAAGTGTGCCGTCGGTGGCAATAAAAGTAACGTTATAAACGCCGGCTTGAGCGAAGTTCGGACTGAACACAAAGGTTGCCGTGCCATTGCCGTTATCAACGTAGGTCGCGTTAACCGGCACGTTGGCCGCCGTAAACGTCGGCAGTGTGCCGTCCGGATCGGTCGCCGTAGTGTTGAAATTGAGAACCGCGCCTTCGTTTACGTTGCGCGGACCGATGGCAGCCAACACGGGGCGCTGGTTGCCGGCTTCGTTGACGGTGACGGCTACGACTTCCGAGTCGGCGAGGACGCCGTCGGAGGCAATAAAGGTCACATTGTAAACACCGGCCTGAACAAAGCTCGGGTTGAAATTGAACGTCCCAGTTCCGTTACCGTTGTTGACGAATGTCGCGTTCACAGGGAGATTTGCAGCCGACAATGTCGGAATGGTGCCGTCGAGATCTGATCCTGTTGTCAGGAAATTAAGATTGGCGCCTTCGACGACGTTGCGCGGACCGATTGCCGCCAAGACCGGCGCTTGATTGCCGGCGTCGTTGACAGTGATGGCGACGACTTCGCTATCGGCGAGTGAGCCGTCACTGGCGATAAAGGTCACATTATAGACACCGGATTGCGTGAAGCTCGGATTGAAACTGAAAGTTCCGGTTCCGTTGCCGTTGTTGACGAATGTCGAGTTAAGTGGCAGGTTAACAGCCGATAATGTCGGCACGGTAGAATCTGCATCGGTCGCTGCAGCGACAAAATTAAGATTCGCGCCCTCAGTCACCAACTTTGGACCAATCGCCGCGAGAACGGGCCGTTGATTGCCCCCTTCGTTAACGGTAATGGCAACGACTTCACTATCAGCCAAGGTGCCGTCGGTGGCAATAAAAGTAACGTTATAAACGCCGGCTTGAGCGAAGTTCGGACTGAACACAAAGGTTGCCGTGCCATTGCCGTTATTTGTGTAGGTAGCATTTGCAGGCACGTTTGCGGCGGCGAATGTCGGAAGAGTCCCATCCGGATCGGTCGCGCTGGTGTTGAAATTCAGCACGAGTCCTTCGTTTACGTTGCGCGGACCAATGGCAGCCAGAACCGGGCGCTGGTTGCCGGCTTCGTTGACTGTGACAGCCACGACTTCCGAGTCGGCAAGTACGCCGTCGGACGCGATGAAAGTCACATTGTATACACCGGCCTGGACGAATGTCGGATTGAAATTGAAAGTTCCTGTGCCATTGCCGTTGTTAACGAAAGTTGCGTTGAGTGGAAGACCTACCGCGGACAAAACCGGCGTTGTAGCATCGGCATCGGACGCAGTTGCCACAAAGTTGAGATTGGCGCCTTCAACGACGTTGCGCGGACCAATTGCCGCCAACACCGGAGCACGCTCGACAATTTGCACGCGCACGGTATCCGGCGTGGAATTTGTGACACCGTCGTTGACAATTAGGCGGAAGAAATAATCTCCATTGGCTGTCGCCGTAAATGTTGGTTGAACTGCCGATACGCTTGAGAGTACGACCGCGGGACCGGAGGTTTGCAGCCAACTGTAGGTCAGACTGTCAAGGTCCGAGTCAGACGAGGCTGCACCCGTCAAGGTGATCAGCGTGTTCTTGAACTGGCCAAGCTGATCGGGGCCGGCATTAGCAACCGGCGCCGTATTGGCATAATAATTGAATCCGTTTACCAGTGTATCAGCCAGTGCGGCTGAGTTGTTGGTGACGATGACGTCAGCCGGACCTGCGCCGTTCGGTGTGGTTGCGGTGATGCGACCGGCATTGACTACGGTTACTGAAGTAGCCAGGTTGCCGTCGATCAAAACCGTTACGCCGGCATTATCGAAGCCTGCGCCGAGAATTACTACCGGAGTTCCACCAACACTGGGACCCGTTGCCGGCGCAATGGACGCAAGTACGGGAGCGGTGAGAGCGGAAGAAACACCGGTCGCCAATGCCGAGTGGGCGGAATAAAGGCCGCCGTTTTCTGCGATAACGACATAGGTGTACGACGAGACTCCGTCGACGGTCGTGTCGACGAAGAACGTGTCGCTGACGCCTGCGTTGGCGAGGCTGCCTGCCGGATTATCAACTCGCAAGAACGACCCATTTGAGGTCGACAGGCGCCGGTAAACGTGATATGTCGATCCAACTGAGCCACTCCAAGAGACGAACATCTTCGAGCTGGAGATTGCCCGCGCCGTCAAACCTACGGGTTGAGCCGGAAGCGAAGAAGGCGCCAGAACAATATTTTCCTGCTGGAAGCTATTGTTTGGAATGCTGTTGGCGAGGTGGAACGATTGACCGTTCGACAGATTGACGAAATAGTAATCGTATGGATTGCCGGCAGCTTCGGTCAGATAGTTTTGGAAATCATCAAACCAGTTGCCGGCCTGATATCCGGCGCCATCCGATAATTCGATGCGGATTTCTTCGTCGGTATCGTCAAGAAAACCAACGAATGAGATTTCGCCATCCGCCGGAGTAGTCAGAGTTGAATTTTGAACTGTACCGAAAATGGAACCTTGTGCAAAGGCCGCAGCCGGTGTGATCAGCATGACTGCCGTCACTACCATTAACAGGACGATCCAATTGCCAGTCTCTGGCATGCGATGTTTGAATTTCAACCGCACAGTAACCTCCAGATATGTGAGAACAACATTATTTCAAACCCTCATCCTTACGGCGCCGGGAAGAGCCCATTCGCGGCCGCATTCGCTTGGTAAACACGTCCAGCCTTGACACCGAAGTTGGTTCCAAATCCGGCGGCAAAACGTGAACGATATGACTGTGAACTGGGCAGGAATTCGTTGAGCGTATTCAGCAGCCCGGGGATGCTATTTATGACATCCTGCGCAAGCAGGAAGGCAGTTTCATATTCGAATGGAATCATGATGAGCGAATAGTCGGTCGACGGCGTCGTCACGATGCTGTACGAAGTCGATCCCGAATCGGGAACTTGTCCAGCAACTGACCAGACAAAGTTCTGCTTCACGTTGACCTGGAAGACGCTTCCTGGAACAACAGCGAAGTTCGTCCCGAACCCTGCTGCAAAGCGGGCCTGATAGCTCTGGGACGACGGTATGAAGTTATTTAGCGTGTTGATATTGGTGGTCCCGCCCATTGAGTTGATAACGTCCTGGGCTGTCACCATACCGGTATTCGCAAACGGCAGTCCGGCCAAGTTGAAATCAGTGCTCGGTGTGATGACCATTTGGTAGTCGTATTCACCGACCCGATTTGAGACGTTTGAGGCGCGGCCAATTTGATCGATGACCTTTACGGCGTAGAAGTAGTTTATAGACGTGTCCCCTACCACATTGGCGCCGTTTAGATCGTTGTCAATGAATTCGCCAAGAGTCGCGGTTACACCGCCGATCGATTCAGCCGGAGTCGGGTTGAAATAAGCCCGAGTTCCGCGATAGATGACGTAGCGGTCAATGAGCGTTGGAAGACCGATTGAGTCCGTGGTGATCGGAGTCCAAGTGAGGCGGATCGAATTAGCCGAAATCTGCGCCATGAGATTCGACACGCGTGCCGGTGGTACGCTGCCGCCTTGATCAATAACCGTAATAGTCACAATCTCGGTATCCGCCAGGACTCCGTCGGATGCAATGAAGCGGACATTATAAACACCGTTTTGCAGATACGTCGGATTGAAATCAAACGTGCCGGTGCCGTTGAGATTATCGGCAAAAGTCGCGTTTGTCGGAGTATTCTCGGCAATCAGCGAAGGCGTGGTGGCATCGGCGTCCGTTGCCGAAATACTGAAGTTCAGATTTGAACCTTCGTTCACACTTTGCGATCCAATGTTCGCAAGCGCCGGAGCCAAGTTGATATTGTTGACTGTGATTGCGACAACTTCGCTATCGGCAAGTGCGCCGTCCGAAACAATGAAAGTCACACTGAAGACGCCTGACTGCGTAAAGTCAGGATTGAAATCAAAAGTTCCGGTTCCATTGCCGTTGTCGGAGAATGTGGCGTTGAGCGGCACGTTGACAGCGCTGATAGCCGGTGTGCTGAGGTCTGGATCCGATCCGCTCACGCCGAAGTTCAAATTGGCCCCTTCGTTCACGCTCTTCGGACCGATTGAAGCGAGTACCGGCGGAAGGTTTACTCCGGTTACAGTGATCGACACAACCTCGCTATCGGCGAGAATACCATCGGATGCGACAAATGTCACGTTGAACACGCCCGATTGCGTGAAGTCGGGATTAAAGTCGAATGTTCCGCTGCCGTTGCCATTGTCGACGAATGTTGCATTGAGTGGAACATTCAGCGCCGTCATGGTTGGCACGGTCGCATCGGGATCAGTGGCGGTTGCTGTGAAGTTCAGATTTGCGCCTTCAGCCACGACTTTCGGGCCGATCGATGCGAGCACCGGAGCGAGGTTGACATTGTTCACTGTTATCGCAACAATTTCGCTGTCGGCGAGAAGTCCGTCAGAGGCGATGAATGTCACGTTAAATACGCCGGACTGAGTGAAGTCTGGATCGAAGCCAAAAGCGCCGGTTCCGTTGCCATTGTCGGTAAATGTCGCATTGAGCGGCAAATTAAGCGCCGTCATCGTCGGCATGGTTCCATCGGGATCCGAAGCCGAGGCACTGATATTCAGATTTGCGCCTTCGTTTACGGATCTGGGACCGATAGCCGCGAGCGTCGGCGGTAGATTAGTCCCGGTAACCGTGATCGCGACCACTTCTGAGTCGGCGAGACCGCCGTCAGAAGCGATGAATGTCACTTTAAAGACACCGGCCTGAGAGAAACTCGGATTGAAATTGAATGTGCCGGTGCCGTTGCCGTTGTTGATGAAGGTAGCATTTGCGGGGACACCGACTGCAGACATTTCGGGTATCGGGCCGTCGGGATCTGAAGCTGATGTGTTGAAGTTGAGATTGGCGCCCTCGGCCACCGACTTCGGACCGATCGCAGCCAGCACCGGCGCACGATTCGTGTTCGTGACGGTGATTGTTACAACCTCGGAATCAGCGAGCGAACCATCAGAAGTTATAAATGTCACAAGGTACGCTGCCGCCTGATTGAAGTTCGGGTTGAAATTGAAAGTTGCCGTTCCGTTTCCATTGTTCGTTAACGTCGAATTCAACGGTAAACCAACGGCCGCGAATGTCGGTATGGTTTCATCAGGATCAGTTCCGGAGATGTTGAAATTCAAGTTCGCGCCTTCAGCGATGGTCTTCGGACCGATCGCAGCGAGAATTGGAGCTTGATTGCCGGCCTCATTGACAGTGATGACGACGACTTCGCTATCGGCGAGCACTCCATCGGTGGCGATGAACGTCACGAGGTAGTTGGCTGCCTGGACGAAATTCGGGTCAAAGCTGAATGTCGCGGTGCCGTCGCCGTTATCTACCAGCGAAGCATTTACCGGGATATTCGCGGCGGCGAATGTCGGCGTGGTCAAATCCGGGTCCGTGCCCGTGATGCTGAATGTGAGATTCTGGTCCTCGGTTACGCTCTTCGGTCCGATTGCAGCCAGAATCGGGCGCTGGTTGCCGGCATCGTTGACGGTCATGACAACTGTTTCCGAATCGGCAAGCGTTCCATCGGACGCGATGAATGTGACATTGTAAATACCGGCCTGCACAAAGTCAGGCGAGAAACTAAACGAGCCCGTGCCGTTGCCATTGTCTACAAAAGTCGCATTTGTCGGAAGACTCACCGCAACCAGTGACGGCGTAGCACCGTCGGCATCGGTTGCCGAGGCGCTAAAGTTCAGCACCGCGCCTTCGGTAACGCTGCGCGGTCCGATTGCTGTTAATACCGGTGCGAGATTCACGTTGTTGACCGTGATTGCGACGACCTCGCTATCAGCAAGTGTCCCGTCGGAAGTTATGAATGTCACATTGAAAACGCCCGACTGAGTGAAATCTGGAGTCCACGTGAACGTACCTGTTCCATTAGCATTATCTACAAAGGTTGCACCGGAAGGAACTCCCACCGCAGTCATACTTGGGGGCGTTCCGTCCGGATCATTGGCCGAGTCATTGAACGTGAGCAAAACGCCTTCATTGACGCTCTTCGGACCAATCGCTGCGAGCACCGGAGAACGGTTGACATTGTTGACGGTGATTGCGACGACTTCGCTGTCGGCAAGGATTCCGTCGGACGCGATGAAGGTCACGTTGTAGACACCGCCCTGGGTGAAGTCGGGATTGAAATCGAACGTGGCGGTTCCATTGCCGTTGTCGGTGAATGACGAATTTAGCGGCGCACCAACAGCCGAAAGCGTCGGCGTCGTCAAGTCAAGATCGCTTGCCGATACGCCAAAGTTCAGATTGGCATTTTCATCTACGTTCTTCGGGCCGATGGCAGCAAGTACCGGTGGACGGTTGAATTCCGTCACGGTAACTGCAACTGTTTCGCTGTCGGCAAGAGTTCCATCAGACGCGATGAACAAGATATTGTAAACACCGCTCTGAGTGAAGTCGGGATCAAAGTTGAAAGTTCCGGTTCCGTCGCTATTATCCGTGAATGTAGCATTGACCGGAACATTCTCGGCCGAAAGGGTCGGGATGTTTCCATCCGGATCGCTCGCCGAAGTTCCGAATGTGAGATTAACTCCTTCGGCAACGCTCTGTGAACCGATTGCAGCCAAGATGGGCGCGCGGTTGACATTGTTGACGGTGATTGCGACTACTTCGCTATCGGCAAGAGTTCCGTCCGACGCAATGAAGGTCACATTGTACATGCCGCTTTGAGCGAAGTCCGGGTCAAAATTGAATGAGCCGGTACCATCGCCGTTGTCAGTATAAGTCGCGTTTACCGGTAGATTAACCGCTGTCATGACCGCGAAATTTCCGTCCGGATCTGTTGATGACGTACCAAACGAAAGATTGGCGCCTTCGGCAACACTCTGCGCGCCGATTGCAGTTAGAACGGGGGCGCGGTTGACATTGTTGACGGTGATTGCGACGACTTCGCTGTCGGCAAGGATTCCGTCGGACGCGATGAAGGTCACGTTGTAGACACCGCCCTGGGTGAAGTCGGGATTGAAATCGAACGTGGCGGTTCCATTGCCGTTGTCGGTGAATGTCGAATTTAGCGGCGCACCAACAGCCGAAAGCGTCGGCGTCGTCAAGTCAAGATCGCTTGCCGATACGCCAAAGTTCAGATTGGCATTTTCATCTACGTTCTTCGGGCCGATGGCAGCAAGTACCGGTGGACGGTTGAATTCCGTCACGGTAACTGCAACTGTTTCGCTGTCGGCAAGAGTTCCATCAGACGCGATGAACAAGATATTGTAAACACCGCTCTGAGTGAAGTCGGGATTGAAGTCGAATGTGCCGGTACCATTGCCGTTGTCTGTAAACGTCGCATTGGCTGGGACATTTTGAGCAGACAGTGTTGGAATATTAGCGTCAAAATCAGTAGCGCTGATATTGAAATTGAGATTGTCGCCTTCAGATACCGAGCGTGGGCCAATCGAAGCCAATGCTGGAGCCTGGTTGACATTGTTGACCGTAATCGCGACGACTTCGCTGTCAGCAAGCGAACCATCGGACGCGATGATAGTGACATTGTATATGCCGCTCTGGGTGAAATCAGGGTCGAAGCTGAATGATCCGGTTCCATTGCCATTGTCCGTGAAGCCTGCGTTGAGCGGCAAATTAACTGTAGTTAATGTCGGTGTGGCGCCATCAAGATCAGTCGCCGATACGACAAAACTCAAGTTAGCGCCTTCATCGAGGTTCTGAGGTCCAATCGCCGCTAAGACGGGCGCGCGATTGACATCGGATACCGTGACAGCAACTACTTCGCTATCCGCGAGCACGCCGTCGGAAGCGATGAAAGTCACATTGAAAACACCGCTCTGGGTAAAATCTGGATCAAAGACAAATGAGCCGGCGCCGTTGCCATTGTCCGTAAACGAAGCGTTTGTCGGAACATTGAGGGCAGTGAGAACAGGTACCTGAGCATCCGCATCGGTGGCACTGACGCCGAATGCGAGATTGGCGCCTTCAGCAACCGCTTGCGGGCCGATCGCCGCAAGGACTGGCGCAAGGTTGACATTGTTGACCGTAATCGCGACCGTCTCGCTGTCAGCCAGCGATCCGTCGGAGGCGATAAAGGTAACGTTATATACACCGCTCTGCGTAAAGTCTGGGTCGAAGCTAAATGAACCCGTTCCGTCGCCGTTGTTCGTATAGGTAGCGTTTACAGGGACACCGACAGCCGTCATGACGGGAATGGCGCCGTCGACGTCTGCGGCCGACGTACCGAAACTTAAGTTTGCATCTTCGTTGACGCTCTTTGTCCCGATGGCAGCGAGAACAGGTCTCTGATTACCTGCCTCGTTGACTGTAATCGCGACAACTTCGCTGTCGGCGAGAGTTCCGTCAGATGCGATGAAAGTTACATTGTAGACTCCGGCCTGAACAAATGTCGGATCGAAATTGAATGTGCCGGCGCCGTCGCCATTGTCAGTTAATGTTGCGTTGAGCGGAATGCTGAGTGCGCTAAGGGTTGGAGTCGCACCATCAGGATCGCTGCTGCTAATTCCAAAATTGAGATTCGCGCCCTCAGTAACAATTTGTGCGCCGATTGCTGCGAGTACCGGAGTGCGATTCGTATTTGTGACCGTGATTGCGACAACTTCGCTGTCGGCGAGTGCGCCATCGGAGGCGATGAATGTCACATTGAAAACACCTGACTGAGTGAAATTCGGCGTAAAATCGAATGTCGCCGTACCGTTGCCATTGTCAGTGTAAGCGGCTCCGGCAGGAAGTCCCGTTGCCGTCAGTACCGGCGTCGTCAGATCTGGATCGGTCGCAGAAGTCGCAAAATTGAGATTGGCGTTTTCGGCAACTGACTTTGGTCCGATTGCCGCGAGTACCGGAACGCGATTGACGTTGTTGACGGTAATAGCGACAACTTCGCTGTCTGCAAGTGAACCGTCGGACGCTATGAAAGTGATATTGAAAACGCCGGCCTGTGTGAAGTCCGGTGTAAAATCGAATGTTCCGGTTCCGTTCGCATTGTCGACAAAGGTCGCGCCGACCGGCAGATTCGCCGCCGACATACTCGGGATAGCGCCATCGGGGTCGGTTGCTGAGTCGTTAAACGAAAGCAGCACACCCTCTTCAACGTTCTTTGGTCCAATTGCCGCCAAGAGAGGCGCGCGATTGACATTGTTCACCGTAATGGCAACAACTTCGCTGTCAGCGATCGCACCATCTGAAGCAATGAACGTGACATTGTAGACACCGGCTTGGGCAAAGCTGGGCGTGAAATCAAAAGTGCCGGTTCCGTTGCCATTGTCGGTGAATGTGGCAGTAAGGGGAACGCCCACCGCACTTAGGGTCGGCGTCGTCAGATCCGGATCGGAAGCAGAAACACCGAAATTGAGATTTGCATTTTCGTCAACGCTTTTCGGTCCGATTGCCGCCAGCACCGGCGGGAGACTAACGTTGTTTACCGTAATCGCAACCAGTTCGGTGTCAGCAAGGGCGCCGTCAGAGGCAATGAAGCGAACATTGTAAACTCCGGACTGCGTGAAATCAGGGTTGAAATCAAATGTCCCCGTTCCGTTGCCGTTGTCAGTGAATGTCGCATTGATCGGAGAATCTTCCGCAACAAATGTCGGTGTAGTGCCATCAACATCGGATGCGCTGACATTGAAATTGAGATTGGCATTTTCTGGTACGCTCTTTGGCCCGATTGCAGCGAGAGTCGGCGCCTGGTTAACATCGTCGACTGTGATTGCGACAACTTCACTATCCGCCAGTGTTCCGTCGGATGCGATGAAAGTCACATTGACGACGCCCGACTGGGCGAAGCTCGGGGTCCAGTTGAATGTGCCCGTGCCGTTTCCATTGTCAAGGTAAGAGGCTCCTGAAGGCAAACCAACCGCGGTCATTGATGGAGTCGTCGCATCCGGATCGGTAGCCGACGGGCTGAAAGTGAGCAACACGCCTTCGTTGACATTTTGTGCGCCAATGGCGGCCAATACCGGCGCCTGGTTGACGTTGTTGACGTTCATCGCAACGACTTCACTGTCGGCTAAACTGCCGTCTGACGCGATGAATGTAACATTGTAAACGCCCGATTGAGTAAAGCTGGGTGTCCAATTGAATGTGCCGGTTCCGTTACCATTGTCGACGTAATTCGCGCCCAATGGCAGATTCACAGCTGTCATCGAGGGAATCGCGCCGTCGGCGTCAGTTGCCGAAGTATTGAAGTTGAGAAGTACTCCTTCGTCAGCACTCCTCGGTCCGATCGAAGCCAAAACCGGCGCCTGATTAATATCGTTGACGGTAATTGCGACAACTTCGCTGTCGGCCAATGCACCGTCGGAAGCAATGAAAGTGACATTGAAAACGCCCGATTGCGCGAAATTCGGTGTCCAAGTAAACGTTCCGGTACCGTCGGCGTTATCGATGAAATTGGCGCCCGCGGGAATGTTGGCAGCGGCCATGGCCGGCGTAGAACCGTCTACGTCAGAACCTGATGAATTGAAGCTCAGCTGAACGCCCTCATTCACACTCTTTGGACCAATCGCCGCAAGCATGGGCGCTTGATTGATGTTCGTGACCGTAACTGAGACAACTTCACTGTCGGCCAGACTTCCATCAGAAGCGATAAAGGTCACACTGAAAACACCCGATTGAGTAAAATTCGGTGTCCAGGTGAATGTGCCCGTGCCATTCGCATTGTTGATAAACGATGCTCCCGCCGGAACACCGACTGCGCTCATTGTTGGAATCGTTCCATCCGCGTCGGTGGCGGAATCATTGAATGTTAACAGGACGCCCTCGTCGACGCTCTTCGGACCAATCGCCGCAAGAACCGGAGCCTGATTGACATTGTTAACGGTAATCACTACAACTTCACTGTCAGCCAATGTCCCATCAGATGCGATGAAAGTGACATTGAAAGCGCCTGACTGGGTGAAATTCGGGGTCCAGGTGAATGTGCCTGTGCCATTGCCGTTATTGACAAACGACGCTCCCGTAGGAACACCAACTGCGCTCATGGCAGGAATCGTTCCATCACCATCCGTGGCGGAATCATTGAATGTCAAAAGGACGCCCTCATTGACGCTCTTCGGACCGATGGCTGCAAGCGCTGGCGGCTGATTCACATTATTGACGGTGATCGCGACGACTTCGCTGTCAGCGAGTGCGCCGTCGGAAGCGATAAACGTCACATTGAAGACACCAGATTGGGAAAAACCTGGAGTCCAGGTGAATGTACCCGTGCCATTGCCATTATTGACGAACGAAGCTCCAGCGGGAACGCTGACCGCGCTCATAGTTGGAATCGTTCCGTCAGCATCCGTTGTGGAGTCGCTGAAAGTCAAGAGCACACCCTCGTTGACGCTTTTCGGACCAATTGCCGCAAGCACCGGAGCTTGATTCACATTGTTGACGGTGATCGCGACGACTTCGCTGTCAGCGAGTGCGCCGTCGGAAGCAATGAAAGTCACGTTGAAGACGCCGGATTGCGTGAAATTCGGGGTCCAGGCGAATGTGCCAGTTCCATTGCCATTGTTGACAAACGATGCTCCAGCGGGAACACCTGCCGCACTCATGGTCGGCGTGGTTCCGTCAGGATCAGATGCGGAGTCGTTGAACGTAAGGAGTACGCTCTCGTTGACGCTTTTGGGGCCAATCGCGGCCAATACGGGCGCACGATTGACGTTGTTGACAGTTATAGCGACAACCTCACTATCGGCAAGCGCGCCGTCGGAGGCGATGAAAGTTACATTATACACACCTGATTGACTGAAGCTGGGTGTCCAATTGAACGTGCCAGTACCATTACCATTGTTGACGAATGAAGCTCCAGAAGGGAGATTGGCCGCACTGAAAGTGGGAGTTGTACCGTCGGCATCTGTCGCTGTGGCGTTGAAGTTTAGATTTGCATTTTCATTCACGTTGCGCGGGCCGATGGCGGCAAGTACCGGTGCAGAATTGGCACGGGCAAAATCCACGACGAAGTAGCTGACTGAAGAAGTCGTACCGGAACTGCTGGTCCCACGCTGCAATCTCAACGTTGTCGAGTTGAGCAATTGGTGCGTAAACGATGAAATCCCGGGATTGTCGTTGGCGCTGTATGAGGTTCGCCCCCAACCTTGTCCTTCCATCGATTGATTTGCCGAGAACGCGATACTCTGCGCGAGATCAACTGAGCTAACTGTGACATCATTTAGCGTTGTCGTTCCCGACATACTGGAAATCGCGCTTTGCACGGTATTCCCCACCGGCAGTTGAATGACTTCCCAGGCAATGCTGATGGTGGCGCCAGTGTTGTCACGAGTGAACTCCAGTTGAGTTGCCGAGCTAAAACGACCGCGCAGCATTTTTTGCCCGATATTTGCCGCTGTTCCGTTGGCGGCATAATAACTGAAGAGAAGAATTGATCGGCTGAGGTCTACAGATGTAATTGTCGCCGTCGAAGTTGCCGTCCCCGAGGACATCGATAATAAATTGCGTTGAACACTTGAACCCGTGAACGTAACGACCTGCCAATCGGCATTGCCACCGGAACCGCCGTTTGTGGCCAACTCCAAATTCGTAGCGGAAGTTAGCCGGGCGCGTCCAAAGTCGTCGTTTGAGAATCCAGTATTCGGTTTGTCTTTGCTAACAAGCACAAAGCTTTGAGTCAAACTGACGTTCGAAATTGGAACGTTTACCGTCGTCGAGCCAAGCACATTAGTGCCGCGCTGAACGCTGACTCCTGAATCAAATTCAGCAACGTACCAACGCACCGTGACGGAGCCAGTACTGCTGCTTTTCGCCAAACGCAGATTGGTCGCACTCGTCAATTGTCCGCGAACGCAAGACTCCTGGGGAGAAGGCAGGTTATTGCGCTCGTTGAATATGAGAATCGACTTGGTGAGATCTACGGATGTGATTGTGACGTTTTGCGTTGTCGCGGAAAAAGTCACTTCGCCGGTTTGTACATTCTTGATTGACGCAGCTTGCGCTTGAACTGAAAAAGCCAGCAACATTCCAATTGCCGCTAACCACAGTGGTGACCGTGGGAGCCAACCACTGATAGTGCTCCTCGTTCTGACATTGACGAATTGCATTACTCTCTCTCCCATTATCCGTGCCTGTGCCTTTGGCTTGCTTGAAATTATGTGCAATCAGGGGTGAGCGCGTATGTGTGTTCTCTGCTCACCCCGAGTGCGCCTATCATTACTTCAGCAAAACCATCTTCTTAGTTTCAGCGTGATCTCCGACCGTTAAGCGGTAGAAGTACACACCCGACGCAACCTGTTGACCGTCGCTTGAACGCCCGGTCCATTTATAGGAGTGGTGACCGGCCGCTAAGGGCTCGTCCACTATAGTATTAATCGGCTGTCCAAGCAGGTTGTAGATCACCAGATTGGCATGTTTGCCCGCTGCAGTCGAATTTATCATAAATTCAATGGATGTTTCAGGATTGAACGGATTCGGGTAGTTCTGCCCTAAAGTAAATGCGATCGGAAGCGGAACAACTCGATCCAATCCCCTAACCGGAATCTTGATCGCGTTTGGATCAGTCATCACGGCATATTCAAGTTTCAAGTCATCCGCAGAGAGGTCCGCATCCGCATCAACTTCAACGGGAAGTTCCAGAATTACGCCAGAACCTGAAGCCATGAAGTTATTCAGACCGTCTCCCGGATATAGTAGGACAAGTAACGTCCCATTTCCGTCATCACTGAACTTCAGCGATAAATCATTGGATAATCCAACCTTGCGCGGTGTACGAATCCGGACTCGATCGGAATTATAGGACACCCGGACCTGAACGCCGGCTATGTCGGTCGGCAACTGGGCGCTCATTTCGACTGTGCTGGCTGTTTCGCCTGCACTCGGTTTGCTGAGCGCCAACTGAGCATCTTCGCCTTCCCAATTTCCCGGTACCGGCGGAGCGCCACCAAAGACCTGGTTGATAATAGCCTGCAGATCGACGACGTCGACGAAGCTGTTGCGGTCCATATCCGCAGCTGTAAACTGACGCAGATTCAAATCCGCGTCGCCAATAATGTAGGCTACGACGGTAACCATGTCGGCAATATCGACGCGGCCGTCACCGTTGACGTCGCCGCCCGGATCGACCACGAAAATGCCTGAGGTATCCGCGTCAAGCACAATCGACGCTTGGAACGGATCGGGGCTGATTGCTTCAAAGGCGTTTTCGAAACGTATCGGCGACGGACCAATCGGCGCGCTGCCGCGAACGGTAACCCAGAAATTGGCGATTGCGGATGTCGGCCCCGAGATGACTTTCTCGTTATTCAATCCAAAGGCAACGACGCGGATTCGACCCGGCGAGTCGCCAATATTATCGTACACAGTGAAATCAGTTAGTCGAACTGTTGGTACTAACGAGTCGATGATCAACACATTGGTGTTATAGACGAAGTCAAACTGAATACCGTAGACGTCACGAGTTGATGCCAAGTTTACCGGGATGTTGATTCCTGCTAAACCGGGTGTACCACCTGATACCGGTCCCAAGCTTGGTTTTGAGACAGTAAACAACTGGTCACCAACAACGACTACTGAACCAACATTTATCGTTACAGCTCGCGGTGTTGCCGCATCCAAGGAGTCGTCGGTACATGTAAACGTCACAGTATAACTTCCCGTCTGGGAAGCATTCGGTGTCCAACTGAATGTTCCCGATGCAAAACCATTGCCGTTGACGACACCGCCAGTACCGAATTGCGCGCCGGAAGGCATGCCGTTGGCACGGAGTTGAATTGGCTGCGGCGAGTCTACGTCGTTGGCTGAGACACCGAATGAGACAAGCGTGCCGGTGTTGACGCTATATGTGTTTGGAGTGATCGCCGCGATCGTCGGCGGAGTATTGGTCGGACCGGGACCGATTACGGCTCCCGTGTCGATATCGAGCGTACCGGATGTGATGGTCGGCAAGATCGTATTTGTGCCGGAAGCGTCCGAATACTGACAGCGCCGGAGCTCGCCTTCAATATTGAAGTCGGCGGGATTCCAAATTGTAATCTCTGTCGATGTACCCAACGGAACTCCCGGTTTGATGCGAACATTGAATTGAAGCACATTTCCGGCACCGACCGGTATTGACCCCTGAGTTCCATCACCGGCCGCCAATAAAGAACCATGCGTCGAGTCGGTCGCAACCATGGTGAAATTCTGGTAATTAAAAACGTTTGGAAGGCCGCGGTCAACCAATGCTCCGTTCACATAGAAATTGCCGTCGAAGACATCTATAATACCATCAAATGTTATTATGCTCGTGTCGATGATGACGTACGCAACAATCCCGAGCAACGTTGCAGAATTATTCGCGACGTACAGCTTGATCGGGACAACAGTCCCCGGCATGCCGATGGCGTCAACTACGCGAAATGTATCCGCCGCGGAAATCGCCGGCTGCGCCTGGGCTTGATGGGGCGTGATCAACGCCGCCAACGCTACCAAGAGCAAGAGCGGAAGAATTCGTTTGATCATAGATTTACCTCTGGGTATGAAATTATATTCATAGTTGGAACCCCGCCGCAGACGCGCGTCGGGAACATTTGTCAGTTTTTTGTAGCATTGACTCAAATTCGCCCTCACTTCATCATGACCATTTTGCGGGTTGACTCGAATTGCTCGGACCGTAAACGATAGAAGTATACGCCTGACGGCAATTCCTCGCCCTTATCGTTGACGCCGCTAAAAGTAACGCTGTGCCGACCTGCCGTAAGGGTCTGATCAATCGGCGTCGCGACTAATTCGCCAAGTATATTGAATATTTCTAATCTCGCATGACCCGACTTGGGCAGATCAAATGAGATCGCCGTCTCGGGATTGAATGGATTGGGATAATTCTGCGACAGACTATAGCCGGTCGGAAGCGGAACGCTGCGAGCGATACTGACCGGGATATCCAGTCCCGCCTCATCGACAAACTGCTGCGAAACGGCGGTAAATTCGCCGTCGAGCGAGAACAGCGACTCAGCGCCCATGCGGAATGCTTTACCGTCTGCCGACTTGATCAACACGCGCAGTTGCTCGCCATCCTGATGCGTGTCTACTTCAAGACCCGCAGATCTGTCGGTGAGTTCAAAAACATGCGACCGAGTGCCGTCGACGGCAAACGTGAAGAGCGCCGCCGCAAACTCGATCGGTTGTTCAATTCGGTATCGCCAATCGCCATCTGTCTGGTCGATAGTATACTTGACTTCGCCTGACTGATTATTAGCATTGGCTTTTGCGCCGCCGCCGGTAAAGAGTTGAATCAAACGGATCAAGTCCGCCAGCGTCGCCGGGACACCATCTTGATTCACATCGCTATTTTGCAGCCGCGCTCCCGCGAGCGGGTACGTAATCGGGTCTATGAAGGAATTCGTGAAATAGACGGCGTCGCCGATCTCAAGAGGAACGCCGTTTAGGTTGATGTCTCCAATCAGGCCATTGTATTTTTTGACCAAAATACTGCCGTCCGTATACAGACTCTGTGTGCGCGGAATCACGATTCCGTCATTGCCAAGTGCGGCGTTTTCTGCAGGCGACAGCGGGTCAATCGTGGCAAAGTTGATATTAGAGTAATGCCCCGCATAAGATAAGTCGCCCGATACGGCGAAGGTGATTCTGGCAATCTCGCCCGCGCCGACCGGCAAAGCATTCGTTTCCGAATTGAATGGGTACGCCCTGGCGCTCAGGACGACCTTGCCGTCAGATGTTGTGACAACGAAAAACTCAAGCCATGTGGCAATGCGCGTTGATACTTTGACAGCGTTTATGTAGGTGAGGAGCGAGCGATCGTACCCCAGGTTTATTTGAAAGCCCGAAACCGGAACACGATTGTGCAATGACAACGAGATTATCACCTGCTCGCCGGAAAAGGCTTGTTCGTCGCTGATACGGAACTCGATCGGCAGGCTCGGAAGCAGACGGAAGTCAACGACCTGCGTGGTGGTCGCGCCTGATTCGTCTTTTGCGTTCAGCGAGAAAGTATAGTCGCCCGAATCCGCAATGTCGGAAACCCAGCGCAAGTATCCTGGGTTCGTATTGCCCATTTCTGCGCCGGCCGGAAGGCCGGTTGCGGTAAAACTTACCGTCTCAAAATCCGGGTCCGTCGCCGCAAACGGAATGTAGAGCGTATCGCCGGCGCCGGCATTGATATTGCTGCTCACGGAGATCGATGGCGGGCGATTGCGGTTAATGACGTCAAAAGTTATTTCCATGCTGGCATTGTCTGAGCCGTCGCCAGCCACTATCACAACCGATATCGGAGCGCCATTGCACGATCCGGCGCCGATGTACGGCACCTGCCATGTGAACATGCCTGAGCCGTTGCCGTTGTCGGTGAATTTCGCTCCGGAGACTAAACGGCCGGCAGAGAGTTTCACAGCGGATCTTTCCGGATCAGAAGCGCGGACAGTGAAGTTGACCAAGTCGCCCTCGTTGACAGTCTTGGCGGCGATCGGGTCAAACACGGGTGGACGGTTGGCCGCAGTAATCGTGATCTTTCCTGCTACAAATGCGGGGCTGATGATTCCAGCGGTCACCGTATTGATCTCAAAAAATCCTGCCGGCAACACGAACGAAGAGTCGATTAACGTCGTGACGTCGGCAGAAATCTCTGAACGCGCATGGAAATAGAGGTCGGCTAATTTGCCTCTTCCAGCCATAATCGGCGCATCATTGATAGATATTGCCCCAAGTAGGAGCGTGCCGGCTGCGGTGTCATGCGCGGCGGCGCGGTTCGTCCAGCCCAGTGCGCTCGACCCAAAGAAACTTACGGAGTCGAGAACCACGTGGGATTTCGAATAGAAAAGCGGGATCGCAAATGCGGCAATACTCTCGTCGTTGACCATGGTGACGGTTAACGAAAAGCGTCCACCTGGAGCGACCGTAGCACTGCTGATCAAGATAGAATCGAGACTTCCAAAAGCGTCAGTCTGGGCAAAAGCCGACGGTGAACTCAGTGATAAGGCGAGAGCGAGAGCAAATAGCATTATTTTCATAAATCCACGACCTCTGTCAATCCTGCCAAAATGGCATAACGAGTCCTTGGGCATAATCCGTACTATACATCGCAACGAACATGCCAAGGGTGGCCGTGTGATTTTTCTCTCAAACGTGAGAAGCATTTTCCAATCTCGAATATGAGCCGCCTCGAAAGTGGCTGTCATATGGTCACTTAGTTTGAAGTAGTACGGCCGAAGGAGGCCTGGAGTAAAGACATAAAGTGTGCTAAACTGCTGCGTGGTAGCGCGATATTGCACATTCCCAAATTCTTGTCTGCAAACCGTTGCAATCATTTCTAACAGCACGAATTCTTCCCAAAAATAAAAATGGCCTGGCATACGAACCCTAAAGTCGCATTAGTGCCAAGCATTTCACTAATCGCCATGTTCGCAAGCCGTTAGAAACTGTGTTTTGTAATCCTCCTCTCAGTCCAACTCGAGTTAAGATATGGGGAGATTTTACTCTCCCCATATCCAATCAGATAAGACAATCTGACGAAATTACTTCATCAGGACCATCTTCTTGGTGGCTGTGAAAGCGCCAGCGGTGGCTTTGTAGAAATAGATACCGCTAGCAACATTCGTAGCATCCCATTCAACAGAGACATTACCAACGCCACGGCCGTTGAAGCTCTTCACAAGCTGGCCAGCCACGTTGTAAATATCCAGGTTCCAGTCGGACGCGGTCGGCAGATCCAAACCGATCTTCGTGGTGGGGTTGAACGGATTCGGAGTGTTCTGCGACAGCTTGAATTCCGTCGGCAGGACGCTCTTATTGATGCGAGTATTCAGCATGGCGCCATTAAAGTCAGCAACTTCAACGCTCACCAATTCGGCATCGCCGGAAAGGGTGAACAGATTGTTGTGACCGGCTTCGAGACGGTTGGACATGTTTTCAAGTCCGGCATAAACCAGGACCTTCACAAGACCTTCGTTCTCAGCCGAGATAACGGTCATGTCGGTGTTGCTGGTAAGGTCGTAAGCGCCGTTCACTTTGAACGTCGCATACACGCCGCCAACTTCAACCGACGCGTCTGTCGCTACCACACCGTTAACTACGCTCACGGTCGCCGAATTGGCAAACGGGGCAAGCTTCGCGTACGGAAGGGCATCGCCAATGACTACGCGCAGCAAATATACAAGGTCGCCGACCGTAAGGACGGAACCATCCTGGTTGGCATCAGAAGCCGCAATTTGGGCTTCACGATACTGCGGATTTGCATCCAGAGCGGACAGACCATACAGGAAGTAGTTCGTGTACAGAACTGCGTCTGCGATTTCATACGCAATGTCGTTCAGGTTGAGGTCGCCAGGAGCGTCGATTGAGTCGGCGCAAGCGATATCAACACCGCCGTTCCAGAACAGGATGAAGCGAATCGGCTCGTACTTCATGGAAACATCGCAAGTGCTGCAAGCACCGCCGTAGGCGATAGCAAAGTAGCAGCTCATATCCGTGATCTCATAAAGATTATCGTTCAACGGATCGGTGTTTTCGAAGTCGAATACCTTGTCGGAAATCCAAAGGGTGTCACCACCGACGTTCGAGATACCGTTGTCGCCGCAATCAAGCCACGCAAAGCGGATCGGAACGTACATGCACTCGAAAGTACGATCGTTGGTAACATAGAACTTCAGGCTGACAAGTTCGGCACCATCAGCGACGGAGAAGCAGGAAGGATGATTCGCGCCGTTGTTGGCGTCGGCAATCGCGACTACGCGAAGCAGACCACTCGGGCACGGGCCACCGCAGTTACCCTGCGCGCCGTAACGAAATGTGAAATATTCCCATCCGCAACCTGCCGGGCCGAGGGCCGCGCCAAGTGAAGCGGAGAAGAAGCTAAGAGCGGAGGCATCATAAGCTACAAGGAAGTCGAAACCACCCATAAGCTCGGAACCTGCGACCTTAGTGATCGAAACATACTCAAAGTTACCTTGGAAGGTACCATGGGTCTTTTCGATCTGGATCACGAACGGCTGAGTATTCAGCACAATGAACGAAAGATTGCAGGAGGCTGAACCGCCGCAAGGATCGGTAACGGTAGCCGTGAAATTCTTCACGGTGCCGCCTTCAGAAACATCACTCAACCATGAGAACACGCCAAGTCCAGAAATGGACGGAGCATTCACAACCGGATCGTCGGCAACGATTGTCCAGACAGCCGCATCGCAAGGATCGGCGTCTGTCGAATTGAGGTCGTACGAAACCGGATTACCCTTACCGACGGAAATCGGAGCCGGGCAGTTCGTGATGGTTGGGACGTTGTTGGTCCAGTTGATGGTGAAGTCGAAATTAAGGAAGCTACCGCAAGCATTGGTAGCCGTGACGGTCACCGGGGTGGTGCCGCAAGCCGCAAGGGCCGGAACCGAAAGTTCGCCAGTGGCAGCGTTGATCGTGCCAGCGGACGTAGCAAAGGTTACCGGATCAGCAGCCGAACCGTTTCCACCTTCGGTTGCGTCAAAGTTAAACGTAAACGCTGAACAATGATTCTTATTCGGCGCGGCACCCGGGTCGGCAGTAAATACCGGCGGGAGACACGGAATAAGGTACACATCGAAGCAGACGGCCGGAGCATCCGGATTTGACTCGCTGGTATTCGGCTGACCTTGGAAGGTCGGGGCATAACCACCGGTGCCATTGTCAAACGTCCAAGTGCCTGCCGGCGGATAGAAAGTATTGTCTACGCAGAATTCATCGCCAACGCCAATGTCGGTAAGGCCCGAAGCATTCAGGCTCAGCGAAAAAACGCGGGTCGATACAGCATGGGGCGGAAGACCAGCCGACGCTGACAACGCAGCACCACCGGTAAGAAACTGCGCAGGCATAAGCGTTGTTGGTGCCTGCCAGCCACCAAGGTTAAAAGAACCAAGGGAAGCGGCCTCATCAACTTGCATTAGAGCCGGTGCTGGAGCGCCGTACGTACCGTAGGTGTTCCAAACGATAGGTGCACCATTGGCGGTCGTGAAGGTAAATCCTGTGGTCATCGCCTGCAAATATGTGGCGTTCTGAAACCAAAATTCCACAATCTGGGCTGCGCTACCCGAATGAACGGTATTTGGGGCCACCCCAGTCGGGTTGATCTTAACGGTCACATCATTTTGTGCAAATGACGTTACGCAAAGAAGAAGCATAAACGAAGTAAGAAGTAAACAAATGCGTTTCATTTCTTGCTCCTACATTAGTTGCTGAAACGATTAGTTATAGATTAAGGTTAACTCTTACCTTAAAATCTTCTGCTCCCCAGAAGAGTCGCCAAAAGCATCTTTGACATTGCAAAGCTCTTTCAGGCGGGGCGAGACACTCCAGATTCAGCGCGCAATGGCTGTCGCTGGAAAGCTCTTGGTGGTTGAACGTTTAAGCCTCTTCTCCTAAACTCGTTCTCACCTCCTTTCACTCTCAAAGTTAAGGTTAAGTATCTTCAATCGTTATTATCCTCAGTTTAGTCGCAAATTAAATTGCGGTTAGGATATTTCCCCGCTGCCTCAGCAGTGAGGTTCCGGTCCACCGGCAAAAATATAGTTGATCAAATACACGGCGTCGGAAATCGTGATTATGCCCGTGCCGTCCGAATCGCCATTGCAGTCAGGAACCGGCGCGGTTCCACCGGCAAAGATATAGTTAATCAGGAACACGGCATCGGAAATTGTAAAAATGTCGTTTCCGTCGGCATCGCCGCACTTGCAGCCGCAGAATCCGACTTTGCCGTCGAAGAACAAGCCTTCGGAAGTGTCGAATGCACAAGTCTGGTGCGGAACGATGACAGTGTCAAACCAATTAATGCAACTATCGAATTCGTTCAATTCTGCGCAATTGAAGTAATTCGTATCAACATACGCAGAGCAGCTATACGCGATTAAGTCGCCGTGCTGGTCGGAAAAACGAGTTTGTGATCTGTTGAGGAGAAGCGAAACCGTAGCGCTGTCGCACAACGAGTCACCCAAAACGCCTTTTGTCTCGCACAGAATCTTGATGAAAGTGCCCGAACCGGGGCTAAGCGGTTTCTTGATTGGTGCGCCGCCATTATCGGCGGTACCGATAATATTGAGCAGGGCGCCGATGGAGTCGTCCAAAATGCGCGCCTGGATATATTCCCAGCCTTGAATGCGTGTTCCAACGGTATCAAACTTTGCAAAGTAGACTGCGCTGTCGGTACCGGGGAATCGAATCGAATCTGATTTGAACTTTACCAAAGACGGCTCGGAGATATTGATCCAAATCTGAAAGCCAGCAATTGAATCGCTTATGTTGGAAACGTTTACCGGAATAACAATAGAGTTACTGGAGAGCGCAGTCGTAACCGACTCTACCTGGCAGACTAACTTAAGAGCATTCGGGGCAGTCTCAGCTTTATCACCCACAGAAGCCGCAATCACGAACGTCGTTAAGACGATCAGCGTGATTGACAAATAACGCCATTTCCTGGCCATCAAGCAACCTCCTTGCCTGTGTAAGAAACTACTAAACCGTTACATTAGATGATCGGTAGCTGTTTGGCCTCTGTACAGTCTCCGTTGCGTTATTCGCAGTCTTTCTCTGCTATGTGTTTTCCGGTAAGAACCTACTGAAACGTTCCACATCAATATCATCGCGTAAAGAGAGTACTTTGCGATGGCATGTGTATTGTGCTATTTGCAGTAAAAGAAATCGCTGCTCACCAACTCATTATTTGAGAATCAGTGTATCGCTGCAAATTCCGCGATGATTCAAATTGGCTAAATAACTAATTGAGTAAGACAGTTTAAGGTTTAGACCTTGTGTTCACTTCAGCGGGAATATACATGCCTGGGGCGGGGTTGTCAACAGTATTTTGGCGAATTTCAGACCTTTTTTGGAACTCGTCGCTGGACGCCAGGAACTGCGTTCCGGAGTGAAAAGCTGCGCCAAGTCAATGAATTCGCCAAAAATAGCGTTTTTCGGAGACTTTATGTCCGCTACTGAAATCGAGTAGGGGAAATAAAAAAGGCCGAAGTGACAGGTGCCAAATCTGAGAGGGGGGCAGGAAACTCAAATTTGGGACAACACCCTACTTCAGCCTATCATTCTAACCGCGAATAAACATATAGGTTCCATTGAACACAAGAAAAATCGCGTGCAAGCTGCGTGTAGGACACGTAAGTCATTAAGCAAATCGCTAATTGTCCGATATCTTATTACAGGATAACTCTTTACGATTTAGGATAAGAACTTCGTGCCTGTTTCATTAAGTAGTCAGACAATGCTCGACAAGATCACCGCAACCATCGGCGAGTTGCCGGCATCGCCAGCGATTGTCGCTAAGGTCATGGGGCTAACCGCGGACTTGAATGCTTCTGTCGAGGATCTGGGAGAAGTACTCGCATCCGACTCGGCATTAACAGCGAAGGTCCTGCGCCTTTCCAATTCGTCATTCTATGGACGTTCTCGCTCGGTCAGTTCGCTCAAAGAAGCTATCCTCATCCTCGGATTCTACACGCTGCGCTCGATGGTCATCGCATCATCGACGCATTCGTTATACAGCCGCAAAGACAACGCACAGTTCGGCCAGAAGCTATGGGATCACTCGCTCGCCTGCGGCATGGCCAGCAGATTGGTCGCGCGGCGAATTCATCATCCAAAGATCGAAGAGATCTTCATCGCTGGCCTGCTTCACGATATCGGCAAGATGATTCTCGGACAGAAACTGACTACTGTCTACGACAAGGTGGTCAAAGAAGTCGAAGACACCGGGCGCGCATTTATGGAAGTCGAACAAGCGCGACTTGGATTCAGTCATGTCGAGGTTGGCGCCACAGTACTGCAAAAGTGGAATTTCCCGACTGAACTCGTTGTCGGCGTGCAAACGCACCACGAGACAACTGCGGAAATTGAGGATGCGGTCGCTTCGATTGGTTTTGTCGTCGGATTCAGCAACAAACTCGCCAAACAAATCGCGGTCGGTTTTGAAAATCAGGAATTGCCGCTGCTTGCCTGCCATCCGCTGGCGGGACGATTTAGGCTCAACGACGAAATGCTGGCGGAAATGACCGACGAATTGCGGACTCGCTTTAGCGAAGAAAAACACTTGTTCGAGGACAATTAGATGACCCTGATCGGCAGACACGAAACGTTGCGGCGAATCGAAGAATTCGAAGGAGTGCCTTCCATTCCGCAGATCATAATTCGCGTGCGGGAGATTTCCGAGAATCCGCGCTCGTCGGTTGCGGATCTGGCGAATATTATTCTCTCCGACCATGCTTTGACTTCGCGAATTCTCAAGATCGCGAATTCGGCGTTTTATGCCGAATATTCGAGCCGGGTCTCGACCATCACTCAAGCGATTACGCTGATGGGATTCCGCACCGTCCAGAACGTCGTCATCTCACTTGCGCTATTTGATGCGATGGGAAAGTTCTCGCACCACAAATTTGACTTTCGCCGGTTCTGGAGCCACTCGCTTTCGACCGGTGTGATCGGCAAGTTGCTGGCTACTGCATCCCATTACAAGACTCCCGAAGAAGCATTTATTGCCGGATTCATGCACAACATCGGCGTCGCAATTTTGGCAGTCGCGTTTCCGGAGGAGTATGATATCGTTCTGAAGAAGATCGATCGGGGCGAAGAACAAATCGCCGCCGAGAAATCCGTATTTGCCATCGACCATTGCGAAGTAGGCGGCTGGCTTGCCCGCCGCTGGAATCTGCCGCCGCTTCTGGCGAAACCGGTGATGGAGCACCATCGCCGCGGATTGCCTTCACGGCAAAGAAGCAATAATCCGCTCGTCGACTTCATTTACCTCGCCGACATGGCGTACGAAGTGATTTTCCGGGTGAATGAGGATCGTCGGCGACAGCTCTGCAAATCCGCTAATGATCTCGCCGGACTCAACGAAGAAGTCGTCATGAAGATTATCGAAATCGCTCCCGATGTTATTAAAGAGATTGCCAGCGAGCTCGAAATTTCACTGAAGGCGCCTGACGCCAACCGGACCGACATCGCGAGCCGCAATATCGACCACGAGTCGGCCGAGTTAACTCAGAAGCTCAATGAGCGCACCCGTGAGTTGGCAGTCATACAGGAAGCAGGCGAAGCAATACGTCAGGCGGCGAGCGAGGACGAGATCATCCAAACGACGCTGGAAGAAGTATTTCGCGGCATGGGTATCGGCAGGGCCTTATTGCTGCAGATTGACAAACAAGCCAATGTTGCCAGAGGTATACTCGGGTTCGGCGTAAATTCGCAGCAGGCTGTCTACGACATGAATTTCCCGCTGGGGACCGGCGTGATTGGGCGTACGGTCTCGGATCGAGCGATTCAAAATATCCTCGACTCCGAATCGGATCTCTATGCCGATTTCTTATTGCCGGAAGAGCGCGCTCAAATCGGTTGCTGCGCCTTCGCAACCTTGCCAATAATAGTTGGCGACGAAGTGGAAATCGTGATGGTGATTAACAATCCTGATCCGACGGAACCAATCGACGACGACCGGCTTCTGTCAATTGCCAGCTTGATCAGTCAAGCTTCAATGGGGATCGAAAGACTACGCCTGAAGAAACAAGTCCATGACTTGCAGGGACAGCAGGTAGAAGGACTCCTCAAGACCGCGCTGAAGTAATCCAGGCGATTACACTGCAGTATAGTAATAGTCGAGAAACTGAAACCCGAGTTCTTCGCTCGTCCCGCGTTGGATGAATCCCACCTTCTTAAACAGCTCCTGCGAAGCGAAGTTTTCTTTGAGGATTCGCGCTCGAATCGTTGATAGCTGAAATTTGGCAACCAGATAATCGAGGAGCAGCACGAGTGATTCGAAAGCATAACCCTGCCGCCAGACAGTTAGGTCGCCGATGATAATCCCAACCTCACAGAGTCGATTGGCTTCATCAAGATCGAAATAATTGACCAGCCCGATCGGGCGACCGTCAAGCGCACAAATTACGAATACGCCGCTGTACGGACTCAGATCGAGGTATTGGGCAAATCGAAAGAGGCGATACGAGTTGAAGTCGATCGCGGGGTTCCACCAGGGGTTCGCGAGATGCTGCTGCACTTCACGGCAGCGGTGCCATTGGTAGAATGTCTCGGCATCTTCCTGCATGACCGCGCGAAGATAGCATTTCGTTCCCTGTCGGACTTGGCTCAACTTGATCACATCTGAGAATGAAATGCGCGGCGAGCAAAATCAATAGAAATTTAGACAAGTCTGATGTTATCTGGATTGCTCCGGCGGCAGTAGTCCGGCATCGCGCATCATATGCTTCACAAGTAGGATTTGCCCGAAGTGCCCGGCAAAATGCTCGAGAACATGGTAGAGTGTCCACATGCGCGTAATTTTGCGTTCCTGGGTTCCGCGCTTTCGAACAAAAGTACCCTCGAGCTCAGCATCTTTCCATTTCCCGAGTTCCGAATGTACCGAAGCCCGCGCCTTGTCGAGCATGGCAAAATAATCCGCAATCGTCTTACCCTTAAGTGTCGCCGGGTGCAAGTCGGCAGGTTTGCACGGCAGTCCATCATCGTCCATCCTGATGCCGATTATTTTGAGATTGATTTCGTCGCCTTCTGGTTCTGCCGGAATTTCTTGCGCCGCGACGACAATCCAGAAGATCTCAACCACGGCGAGATGAGTCAACAACATACCAATGGTGTTCATTCCCGGCCGTAGCTGCCATTCAAGTTGCTCGACAGTCAGGTCCTTGGTTGCGTCCTTGAGCAGCTTGAGTTGGTCGTCAAGCTGAGCCGCAAAAAGGCAGACGACTGATTGGCTCTTCGGATCATAGCCGCCTGGATATTTCAGAGCTCGTGTATCCATGATTCTCCCTGTGTAAATGTAGTTGAGTAGTTTTATCTTATCGTGATCGCGTTGGCAACGAATTTGAACAATTGACGCCTATGCTTCGTCCGCATGTGCGGTCTCGGAATACTATACGTACAATTTCTGGAGAAAGGTCTGATGATAAATGCCAAAGATTGTTGCCGTCGGTACGGCGGTCCCGCCATTTAAGCTCACCCAAGCGGAAATCCGCCAATTCGTCCAGACGCACTTTTCGGAATCAACATTGCCGATTGACAAATTGCTGGAAGTTTTTGCGAATGCCAAGATCGAAGAACGCTACTTTTCGGTCCCGATGGAGTGGTACAACAGCGCGCAGACCTTTGAATCCAAGAATCAAACTTATATCGACTCCTGTAATGCGCTTGGAGTTGAGTGCTGCAACAAATGCCTCGCACTCGCGGATATTTCCGCCACCGACGTAGATTATGTCATTTTTGTATCGACTACTGGATTGGCGACACCGTCAATTGATGCCCGTCTGATCAATTTGCTGGGTATGCGCTCGGATATTCGCCGGACACCCGTCTGGGGACTCGGTTGCGCAGGCGGCGTCGCGGGTTTGTCGCAAGCATTTCACTATTTGCTTGGTCACCCCAAAGAGCGAGTTCTGCTCGTGGCTATCGAGCTCTGCGGATTGACTTTCCAGCAAAACGACTTCAGCAGAAGCAACTTCGTCGCGACGGCTCTGTTCGGAGAGGGTGCTGCCGCAGTATTGCTTTCTGGAGATCAAACGACTGACCGGGGTGTCGAAATTCTCGATACGCGCTCTACGTTTTGGCCGGACTCGCTTGATGTGATGGGATGGAATTTGATGAACTCCGGCCTGCAAGTTGTATTTAGCCAGAGCATCCCCCACATAGTGGAGACAAAAGCACGGGAGAATCTCGAGGGCTTTTTGCAGGCACATAAGCTCAATCTCGATGATATGGCCTATTTCGTGCTGCACCCCGGAGGCGCAAAAGTGATCGAGGCATACGAGTCTGCACTCAATGTTCCCGCCGACCGGTTTGAAATCTGCAAAGACGTTCTCCGGCGATATGGCAATATGTCGTCGGTGTCGGTCCTCTTCGTACTCGACGAACACATGCGGCAATTCGGCGCCGGCACCGGGAAGTTCGGAGTAGTCTCGGCGCTTGGGCCCGGATTCTGCAGCGAAAGCATGCTCGTTCGCTTCTGACAGTCCGACGGGTATTTTTTCCATTCCCCGGAATTATTTCTTATACTTGCCAATTATGAGAAAGAAACCAACGCCGACATCGTCGGACGCTGTCGCACTTAAATTCGACACTGTCTGGCTGATCGTCATCGCGCTTATGGCAACAGCCGTGCGCGTTGTATTCGCGATTGACTCGAAAGCCGACCCGTTCAACGGCTTGTTGTTCCTCGACGCCAAAGTTTATCACTTACTTGCGAGCGAAATCGCCAATTCTGATTTTTGGGGCAGCGAGGTCTTCTTCCGCGCACCGCTTTTTCCTTATTTGTTGGGAATCACCTACAAGTTGTTTGGTATGGGGCAATCCGCAATCAAGGTCATAAACGCCGGCATGGGCGTCGCAACGGCATTCCTGACCTACTTCATAGCGGAGATTCACTTCAACCGCCGGGTGGCACGAATTGCCGGTATCTGTGTAGCGCTTTATCCTACACTGTATTTCTTCGAATCTTCGCTGATGCCGACTGCACTCGAGGTATTCACCTTCACTCTGTCTGTATTCTTCCTCAGTCGATATGAGGTCACCGGCAAGCAACTTCATTTGGGAATGGCCGGTTTTGCGTTGGCGCTGGCCGTTCTTGCTCGTCCAACGATTTTATCATTCGTGGTCCTTCTTCCCTATTGGCTTTGGCTGATTGCAAAAGATCGCGACTGGGCGGCTATCGGCAAGAAGCTTGTCTGGCTCGCGACTCCCCTATTGCTGGTTGTTCTATCCGCCACTGTTCGGAACTATGTCATTGAGCAAGATCTGGTGTTGGTTTCGTCGCAGGGTGGAGCGAATTTTTATATCGGCAACAACGAAAATGCCGATGGACAGACCGTTGCCTTTCCGACGGGCCAAACGCCGCTCGACAAGCACGAGGATCACATCTGGTCGGCATCACAGTTTCTCGCTGAACAGCAACTGAAGCGACAACTGACGGCGGCGGAAGTCTCTGACTTTTGGTTGGACCGGGGAATGAAGTTTATCAAGGATCAGCCCGGCGCAGCAATCGGATTGTTTCTCAAGAAGGCGTACCTGTACTTTTGCGGCGAAGAGCTGTTCAATAATTCGAACCCTATTATGCCGCGTTCCTATTCTGCGCTTTATTCTCTGTCGCTCTGGCGATTCGGTTTGAATTTTCCGTATGGACTGCTTGCACCCCTCTTTCTAATCGGTATCATCATGTTGCTACGCCGGAAGAACAAGCGTTCGCTCTTGTTGCTATTTGCTCTATCGTATGTTGCGGCAATAGTTCTCTTCTTCATCAGCTCAAGATTTCGACAGCCGCTGATTCCTGTAATGATTGTGATTGCCGCCTTTGCAGTCGTAGAAATCTACGATTGGCTCCGCGCCCGGCGGTGGCGCAGTTTTGTGCCCTATTGCGTAGCGCTTGTGTTGCTCGTATTCGCACTTAATCCACCGACGGCGCTTGCCAGCCGGCAGAATCGCTCGATGTATTTTGCTCTCCTTGGCGGCGCATTGGCGTCACAAGAACGCTATCCTGAAGCGGTTGAACAGTTGCGACAAGCAATCATCATTGCCGACGACAACGCGACTGCGTTTCAACTTCTGGGGAGCTTGTATGTTAAAAGCGGCCAGATCGATCAGGCTCTCGCAGTTTTGCACCGTGCGGAAGTACTTGCGCCGGATGCCTTGCAAACCAAGTCAGTACTGGCTCGCATCTACTATGATCGCGGCGAGTTTAGCAATGCGCTGAAATATTTCGAGAGCGTGTTGAGCGCCGGCGTGAAGATGGAGCGGTTCAATTTCTGGGCAGCACGCTCGGCGCTGGAAATCGGCGAGATGGAGATGGCCAAGCGTTATCTCAACGAAGCGCTTGTCGAAAATCCAAGCGACCCGGAAGCCAAGAAGCTGTTGGAGCAAATCCAGCGGGAGAAATAGCTTAGCAGGTTGCTGAAAAACGGCATCTGGAGTTGATGATTTGCGATTTCGCTGTTGCGATTTCGAGGATTTCGGATTTTGCGGAAGGAAGTTTGTTGTTTCCCGAGTGTTGTTAGGCTCAGCGGCCGGCTATCGAACCGGCATCGGCGTCAAGTTCTCTCTGTTTTATCTTCAGACCAGTCCCGGATCCGGTTTGAGTTTTGCCATTCGCAACAGATTGTAGGCAGCGCCGACCATCTCGGCAGCCAATTGCGTTCGCGCTCGACCCTTGTGACGGGTCTTGCGCAACCCGCCAATCGTTTTCATCCAGCCGAAGATCTCCTCGATGCGTTTGCGCACTCGTTGACTAATCGCGTAGTCCTGGCGTTTCCTGATCCGGGGATCGACCGCCGAGCCGCCCGGTCGTTTGTCGTTGGCCGCGATATGCGGCGCAATCTGCCGTTTCTGCAACATCTCCACAAACCCCTTCGTGTCATACCCCTTGTCACCGGCCAACGTCTTCGGCTTCCGTCGTTTCTTCGCTTGACGCTTCAACATCTGCTCCGCCGCTGACCACTGCGACTTGGTATCTGCCGGAGTCACGCTGATGTCCAGCAACAGTCCATGCCTGTTCTCCATCAAAGCATGGCCCCCATAATAGAGCTTCGCCTCCTTTCCCGAACCCTTGCGATACAACCGACTCTCCGGATCGGTCGTCGATTCATGCGTCTCATTGCTCCGCTTCTCGCCATGAAAGTTTACGTTCGGATTGCCTGGATCTTCGTCATCTCGATCCGTCTCGCTCCGAGCCTTGCGCCGGAAACTCTTCAACGAAGCCCACGCTTCAATCAACGTCGAGTCGACCGTAAAATGATCGACACTCAGCAAACCCTCTCCTTGCGCCGTCTGCACCACACCATCAAAAAACAGCTTCCCGACCTCATGCTCCAGCAGTCGTTCGCGATTCTTGCTGAACACCGTTGCGTCGAAACCGTCCTCAACCTGATTCATATCCAGAAACCAGCGATACAGCAAATTGTAATCCAACTGTTCGCACATCTGGCGTTCGCTGCGCACCGAATACAGCGCCATCAACAACAGCGCCTTCAACACCCGCTCCGGCGGAACCGATGGGCGGCCAGTATGCGAATACATCGCGTCAAACACCGGCGATAACCGTTTCAGTTCCTGATCCGCCAACTTCTTAATCCTTCGGATCGGATGATCCGTCGGCACCCGCTGTTCCGGCGTCCACAAACTCAGCATCGTCTCCTGCCGATTCGACTCTCCGCGCATGGCAATCTCCTTCAACAAAAATCCGCCAAACGATAACCCCACCTCTTTTACTTTTCAACTACAAGTTGAGTTTTTCAGCAAACTGTTAGTTGACTCGGGAACTGGAAAACGTTCGCCCAGTGCCTTCTCGAATTGCAGACGTTCTTCGCGCATTCTTGGGTTGATTTGGACATAACAATTGTATAATCATTCGATCTAACCGCAAACCAATTTCAGAAGTATTGAGGGAACACAATGACCGTTGGATTGAAACAGTTTGCAATTGTTGTGATAGTCTCCGGCCTCATGACGACCGGGGCGACGTTTGGCGGAGATGAGAAACCAGTCAAAAGCGACAGCACAATTACGATATTGAGAGCTAAACCCACCACGATAACTGAAAAAGGCAGACCAACGCTGCGCTTGATGGGTGACACGATTGTCACAGCCAGCGGTTTGAAGTACATCCAGGTCAAGCCGGGGACCGGTGGCAAGCCAAGACCCGGACAGACGGTTTTGGTGCACTACGTCGCGTCGCTTCCGGACGGCAAGAAACTGGAAAGCACGAGAGAACGCGAGGTCCCGTTCGAATTCGTAATTGGAAAAGGCCAGGTCATTAAAGGACTGGACGAGGGCGTCGCCTCAATGAATATCGGCGAACTACGTAAGTTGATCGTTCCCTCTCAATTGGCAGAGGGCGAAAAACTCATTCCGGCCGGGATTCCACCCAAGACGAGCGTCATCTTCGAGATCGAACTACTCGGTGTGAAGTAGCTTCTCGAGACGTTGCGCAGAGATTGATGGGATTTGCCTGGTTAATGCGGGCTCGTTGCCGGGCATTCTTGTAGATTTAGCATTTAACTTTCTAATAACTGCAGAGGATCAACGCGATGGCGAACACGGAAGAATTCACGCTGCCGAGCGGACTCAAATATGTAGAATTGAAAGAAGGCAATGGCGAATCGCCAAAGACCGGCCAATTGGTCGAGGTCCACTACACCGGCTGGTTGGAAGATGGGAAGAAGTTCGACAGTTCGAAGGATCGCGGAAAGACATTTGAGTTCATTATCGGCAAGGGCCGCGTTATTAAGGGCTGGGATGAGGGTGTTGCCACAATGAAGATCGGAGGCAGCCGCCGGCTGATTATTCCTTCGGAACTTGGCTATGGCAAGAACGGCGCGGGAAATGTGATTCCCCCGGACGCAACCTTGATCTTCGAGGTTGAACTCATCGGCATCACTTAGACATCTGAAGTGAAGCGACTTTAGTAGCTCATCCTGATCAGTTCGCCCTTGTTGCCAAGAATGAATATGTCGTGACCGACAGAATGCATGTCGACAAAACTAGTCTTATGGCTGACATCATCCATTATCCAATTGCGCCCATAATTTGTGGAAACGGCAACGAAATTGTCGCCGGCGATGTAGATCTGACCGGGTTCCGGCGCGGCGAGACAAGATAGATTCGCTTCAGTCATTTTGAGTTTGTCCTGCCAGGACCAACCGCCGTCGGATGAATGCCGGAGTAGCCCATTGTCTCCCACTTGCCAGCCATCCTGAACATCGGTGAACAGCAAGTAATTCACGGTCTGCACCCGGCTTGCCGCGTGGTCCCAGGATTGGCCGCGATCGGTGGTGTAATTTAGGGACTCATCTCCCAAAATCCAGGCATGATCAGAGGGGACAACGTCGACTCTGGAAAAGCCCGTTTGCTCGGTCACCGTGAATCGCCAGTTCATCCCCTTGTCCGAAGAAGTCCCGATTGCACCGAAGCCTGTTTGTTCTCCGGTGTTAACATTGCCGGCCACAACTCCGAATTCATCGTCCGGAAAGCCGATGCCAGTCAGATCAATAGTAGTGTCGACGGCAATTAACGACCAGGCGCTTCCGGCGTCGCTCGTTCTCAGAAGTGCTCCGCGGCTACCGCAGGCGATTCCCAGATTGTCATTTACAAAGTACACGTCATTCAGTCGGCGACCGCCGCTGTTGCCCGCGAGACTGAAACTCTTGCCGCCATCGGTTGTCCGGTAAATGTTGCCGCTTTCCGTCACGACACAGCCGACGTCGGAGTTGGTAAAATGCAATGCCGTCGTGGTTTCATTGTTCACTACCAAATAGTTTTCGAATTTGAGGGGGTCGTCTTTACTCGACGAACATCCAGCGATGGCGACGAAAAGGGTAATAGAAATCAGTAGTGCCACATTTTTCATAGGAATCTCCAGTCAGATCAGTCTCTGTCTACTAACTAATCATTGTTGCCTTAGTCAAGCAAAAACTCATTGTCGAATTACCTGCAATAGCGCTAATTCGCTCGTGAGTAATGATATGAACGAAGTACTGCGATTAGAGAACATTTCCATCGAATTCGGTCGACATTCGACAGAGATTGTACCCGGCAACATTTCGCTGCTTGCCGGCAAGATGACCGTTTTAGAGTTGGTTTTGGAGCCTGCTGTCACGCAAATTATAATGGGCGATTGCAAAATCTTATCCGGCTCGGGCACGCTTCTCGGATATCCACTCGTCGGGTTGTCTTCGAGAAGAAGGCGCGAGTTGTTGCGAAAGATCGGATTCATCTCCGCTTCCGACTTGCTGATTGACGACATGAACCTGCACGATTTTCTCGAACTGCCTCTGGCAATAGCCGGTCTAAGTAGATCGCAGCGGTCGCGTCGAATTAGAGTTACCTTAGCAGAACTTGGCCTGACGCTGCAAGGCAGCAGGCCACTTAACGAACTGGATACTTCCGGTCGCAGACTGGCCAGTGTCGCGCAAGCGTTAATTAAGTCCCCGGCGGTCATTATTGGCGAGATTCGACCCGACGACTTCGATCAAGGCATCGTTGTTCCAATGTTGAAAAAATACATTCTCCATGGTGGTTCAGTTTTGGCATTTGGCGTTGTGCAGCCAATCGCGCAACCGGCGGCTGAAGAGGAGCAATTTGCCCCGGCGCACTAAAGATCGCAGGAAGACACCCATCTGGTCGGCGCTGATTTTACTCAGCTTGATCATATTGCCGTTTGGATTGACGACGCTGGTAATACAAAATCTCGGCGAGTACGAGCGATCGCTACGCTCAAAACTTAAGTTCGAAATCTATCTCCGCGACACAACGACTCCGGAGCAGGTGCAAACACTGCTCACCCAGATCAAATCGTTGGAGGGTTTCGTTGATTTCTCGTATCGCGATCGCGAGGAAGTCTTCGCGGATATGCAGAGTACTCTCGGGACACAGTTGCTGCCGGAGAACTCCGCCAATCCATTCCCTTCTATGGTGGCGGTATCGTTTGATGCTTACCATTCAAAGCTATCCAATTTTGATGACGTTGCCGTCCAGATGCGCAAGTTTCCTTTTATCGAAGAGGTCAACTATGGCGCTGAGTGGCTCGCTGCGCACGAGAGGACATTCAACTCGGCGGAACAAATTCTCTCGGCGCTGAAGATCATAACCGGCGCCTGCGCTTTTCTATTGATGTTCTGGTTTATGCGCCGTGTGATTTTGAGTCAGGAACAGTATTACACGGTCCTTCGCCGCCTGGGCGCCGGCTGGAAGATCCTCGCATTTCCATTTATTCTGCGCAAGACGCTGTTGGGAATTGCGGCTGCTGCCGTTTCGCTGATTGTGCTCTACGCCTGCTTCCGCTTCGTCACCGGATGGTCGATTGAGATCGACTTTGTCACGCAAGCAAACGTCATTACTATATTGGGATTCGGCGGGTTTGTTTCTTTGTTCAGCTCTACACTTGCCGTCAGCCGCGAGGTTTGAGCGACTTGCGGAATGCACTTGCGATATTACTCATCGTGGCGGCTGTCGCATCTCAACTGAGCGCACAAACTGGCCAGGATGAACGCCTCGAGCAAACCAGAATTCAACTTGAACGAGCCCGCCAGGATGCCGAACGCATTCTCAACTCGCAGGCGGACCTCTATCAGCAACTCGAATCGGTTGACAAGGAACTGGAACTGTCGAGCCGCCTGCTACGACAGATCCGAAAACAAGCGCAGGAAACCAGTGCGGCTATTTCCGCGACGGCAGATACCGTTGCCAATTTGCGCGAACTAACTATCTCGGAAAGAATGATGTTGGCCCGGCGGTTGCGAAAGCTGTTTGTCATTCGCGATCTCAACGATATCTACGTACCGTTCAGCGAAGCTAATTTCGTCGGCAAGTCATCGCTGCGATTCAATTATCGTAAGCTGATTGAACACGATAACGCGCACTTGACCTACTTGAGTAGCTCGATTTCGAGCAAGGAACGGCTCATCGAGACATTACAACGTCGACAGGATGAGCTGGCGGTTCTTGTAAAAGCACAACTACGAGAAGAAGAAAGATCGCGCGAGGCGCTGCTGCAGCGCGAACGAATTCTCGCCGGACTGAAAAGCGAAAGCCGAGAATTGTCGCTTGAAGTCGGCAAGCTGGAGGGTTCCGCCGCGACCATTGGTGACATTTTCGCCGAAATTGAAAAGCAAGCCCGCTCGACCTCGGACTATTTGTGGGAACGCGAGCGTGAAATGTCGATGCGCATGAAAGGAAAATTCTTCCGGCCGGTCAGCGGCGCTGTGACAAATGGATTCGGGACCAGGACCGACAAGCGGACCGGCTTATCCACAAAGAACAACGGAATTACTCTCAGCGCACGCAAGGGCGAAAAAGTGGTTGCCGCGTTGACCGGACAAGTCATATATATAGGTTGGGCGCGCGGACTGGAGCGATTCGTAGTCGTTGATCATGGCGGATCGATTTATTCGCTATACGGCAATTTGGACGGTCTGACCGTCAAGGAAGGCGACCAGGTCATTCGCGGCGAGCAGTTCGCAGTTGCTGCCGGAAACCGCGTGCACTTTGAAGTTCGCGACGGCAAGTCGGCGGTGAATCCAACTGAGTGGTTGCGCAACTAAGTAACCGAGAGCAAGGTCTTGATGATGCCGCAAAAGGAAATATTCAAAAAACTCGCAGATCGATTTGCTTCCGGCAATCTGCCGGCATCTATCCTGCTGGTTGGCCCGCGCGGAGTCGGCAAATGGACGGTTGCCTGCGAGTTGGCGCGCCGGATCACCTGCATTCGTCCCAATGCTAATCATGGCTGCGGCGAATGCGCATCCTGCAGACAACTCGAACAATTTGCGCATCCAGATATTCAGTTTCTTTTCCCGTTGCCTGCAAACGATAGTGATTGGGAGAATTGGTACTCGCCATACTTGTCGTCGAAGCGGGAGAATGCCTTTTCACCGTCGGCTGCGGACGCCAAGCACTTCATTCCCATCGAAGCGATTCGCCAATTCCAAAGCAAGCTTTCCCGTAGACCGACCCTGTCGCCTTTCAAAGTCGGAATCATTTACGAAGCCGAGCGCATGTTGCCCGGCACGATGGATTCGCTGTTGAAGCTTCTCGAAGAACCCCCGGATAAGTGCTTCATAATGGTCGTCACTCACGAGCCGCGTTTTCTGCTGCCCACTATTCTGTCGAGACTGCAGCGGATTAACCTCCCGGCGTTAGTAGACTCGTTTGTTCGCGAGTATTTGCAGACCAAATACGCTATAAAGGACAACCAATTGGAAGCCATGGTTCGTTTTGCCCGGGGACAACTTCATGATATCGGAACCATTCTGGAGGGTGACTTTATCCAGATGCGCCAGTCGGCTCTTGAAATGATCGAACAGGCGCTGAGTTTGTCCCAGTCGGAAGTTTTCCTGAAACTCGGCGAGAGTGCCGCGCTCGCGACTCGCGAAAAAGTAGAAGCTCTGTTGCGGCATTGGCAAACGATTCTCCGCGACATGCTTGTTGTTCTCAGCGAAAGCGCGGGCAACGACGAGTCGGGGACGTCGGATCGATTGCTGAACTTCGATTTTCACGAAAGATATGCAGGGCTAAAGGAAAAGCTTGGCGGTCTGGAGCGAATTGAGTCGCTTTCTGACCGACTCGAAGCGATCAAAGTCGAACTGCGCCGCAATGTCAATCCACGTATGGCCGGACTATCTTTCTTGTTCCAATTGGCGCCGCAAGGCACCCGAGTTCGGTAGTCGTTCAGTAAAGTAAGACCGATTTCGACTTTTTATGCCATTACTCCCAATTTCAGATTAGCGCAGCGAATTCACAAGATTTTGAACGCGCGTGTCATTTGGCTCAATTTCAAGATAATGCGAGAGATAGCGCAGCGCTTTGTCGCGGTCGTTCAGATGTTGGGCATAGACCAAACCGAGATTGAGCAACAAGCGCGGATTGCCGGCGTCATACTCAACTGCGCGCTCAAAAGCCGCCGCTGCTGCCGGATAATCGGAATGCAAAACGGCCAGATTGCCCCGGTCCTTGAAGACATTGGAAATATTAAACAGAATTTCTTTGCGTTGAGTCGACGTAAGAATCGGCTTTTCTAAAGCACGCCGATATGCCTCAAGTGCGAGATCGCCAAATCCTGCTTTGCGGAGAAATATTCCCAGTTGATTCAATAACAAGCCCCTGGGTTCCACGTCATAGCGGCCAAGCGCCGACTTGAATTCGGAAAGGGCGGCAAGAGAGTCGCTCGGTTGGCTGAGCAGGAACTGCTCGCCACGAATTAAATCAAGATTAACCAGCAACTGACGCAACATCAAGTCGCCATCGTCAAGTGTCGTCGCGTAATCGGGTATTGGCGCCGGTTCCTGATGCGGCTCCTTGGTATCGTAAAGCAAACCAAATGAATGAAGCGAATCCAAGTCTTTCCACCAATCCGTTTCATTCTGATAATGACTCTTGGCGAATAGTTTGCGCTTCGGCTCGCGTTCAAGCAGCACTTGTCGCGCCAATAACAGGTCGTCAACCTGAGTTCCGACAAGCGACGAAGCACGTTCGCACATGACACGCTTTCGAATCGACCGGTCGTACACTTCAAGATCTGGTCTGTATTTTTCGCCATAGTGCAGATAGAGAGTCCCAAATGAGTTGATATCGCCGGCAACGAACAGAATGCTGTTTTGGGGCGCCGCGTCGAGCAGCTTTTGCGAATAGTCTTCATACAGAACAGAGTCGGACCGATCATTTTTCTCGTAATTGGCAAACAACAGCAAAATTGCCGCGCAAATCGTTGTGATCGCGACTACACGGCTCTTGAATATTCCCGCGCGCAAAAGGTCAAAGTTGTTTGCAATCAGAAAGAGCGACGCCAAGAGCGGCGGCAAAAAGAACGGCTCATGGTTTACGGCCTGGTGAAACGCCGCCATGAAAAGCGCCGCAAACAGCATTAACAGCGCGCTGATAGTCCTCACTCTGACGCGCAAAAGCCCGATTACCGTCCCGGAAATAATCAGCAAAGCTCCAACCCAGGTCCAGCAATCGATAATCGTTCGAGCATATAGTTTTAGACTGAAAACCAGATTCTCCCACGAGTGGCTAACCCAACCGGAATACTGCTTGAGCGTCATGTGTTGCCACAATGCGCGCAGGTTTTCAGGATTACCCCAATCGTCAACTGGATTATTGAGTGAACGAAACAAAAGGTAGAAGTACATTGAGCCTGCTATCATTAATAATGATAAATAAAATGGCAGGCGACGAAAATTCTTGTACTCCTTCTCAGCGACGAAGCGATAAACTATGACAGGAGCCAATGCAATTGCCGATGGGTGGTTACAAAGACAGAGCCCGAAGAAATAGACCGTGAGCGGCCACTTAACGGTTGATTCGCTTTCGACACTTAGATAAGTTAGACCAATCAAGAGAACGTTGAGAGTATAGACCTCAACACCGTTGGTCTCAGCCCAGAAGATTGGCGTAAACGCCCAGACCAGCGCGAGACCAAATGCAGCGATCTCGCCAAGGTATTTGCGCAAGATGAGGCAGATCACTCCAACTGCGCCTGCAGCAACGACGGAACTGAAAATGGCGCCGGCGAAGATTGGCCGCAGAAACGAAAACGCTTGAACAAATAGCGAACCGAGCAACGTGAAGAGCGGATATCCGGGCGGATGCGCGATTCCGAGCGTCTTTAGCGCCAGGGCGAATTCCGCCGAATCACCAATCCAGATACCGCGGCACGTCGTCAACGCATACACAACAAAGGCAATAATTGCCGCCAACCAAGACAGGTAAGGTCTCACGAGAATAAGTAACTTCAGCGTACTGCCTGACACAAGCAAGATTATCTGCCGACCGGGCCGGAAGGATGGTATAACAAATATGTCGAATTACAGAGCCTCAATCGTGTTGATGTTTGTCCTGATAGCGCCGGCAATTTCACTATTTGCAGAGACCGCGCCGCAAATGCCAACGGTAGAACTTCGAGGCGACTCCGCAGTTGCCGGCGGCGGCACATTTACTGTGTCGATTTTCTTGACCGACAGCAGCAAAACTATCGGCGGATTCGACTTTCTGATCGAATTCGACAACGGCGCAATCGTCTTTGACTCAGCCACCTACGGCGCCCACACTGCCGGCCAGTGGGAGTACTTTACCTCCAGATCAGCGCTGCTCGCTCCGGAGAACTCAACCTCCACTGCCGCATTCATGCGTGTTCTGGGAATTGCTGACAATCAAGACGCCGCCAAAAAGCATCCAGACCCGAAATCACTGGTAGGGCCGGGAGAACTCGTGCGTCTCTATCTTTATGCAACAGATCGCAAAGAATATGTCGGCAAAGTTTCCGAACTGAGATTCCTGTGGAACAAATGTTCGGACAATTCAATTTCAGATCTTACCGGAAATCAGCTCCTGCTCGCCGCCAAAGTGACCGACGCAAGTGGTATTCTGATAACGGCTGAGCGCTACGCGGGACCGGCCCGGAAGTGCCTCACTACCGGCCACAATGCTCCGCTGGCGGCGTTTGATTTTATGAACCACTCAATCCTGATTAAATAAAAACACGACCGGAGGAATCTCCAGCCGTATTTATCATGTGCGTATTCTCGAGCTCGGTTGCTTAGAACTCAGCTCCGAAGCTGAAGTAATGATATGGCTTGCTGATATTCAGGAAGTCCCAGTGCCAGGCAATATCATAACGCAGCAAGAAGATTCCAAGATTGACTCGCGCGCCCGTGCCAAATCCGGTTTTCAATCCGAGGAGTTTGTCGGCGTACTGGGATGATCCCAGCTTAAATTCCTCGTTCCGATTCCAAGCTGCTCCCATGTCTATGAACGCCGCACCGGACAACCTTGCCAATACCAGCGGAAGCGGAAACCGCAGAGCCAGATAGTCCACGAACGGATACCGAAATTCGAGATTTACGACCGCGTACTTCGAGCCTTGGAAATCGAAATATTCGTAACCGCGCAATGGAGTAATGATCTTCGAGAAATAAAACCCATTAACCGAGTAGACATCGTCACCGACGCTGGTCGAACCGATGTTATTCGTGTTGCCGCCCAGGTAGTAGGTCTTTTTGTCCGAGCCATAGGTTGCACCGCCAGCCATGCGGAACGCGAATGAATACTGGCCGCCCAGGTGCCAGTATTTGCGATAATCCATTTCCAGGGCCCAGTAATCCTTCGAATCATTGGAAAACGGCACCGAGCGTTCAATATTTAACTTCCAACGGCTACCGTTCATCGGGCCCGTCATTCCCCAGAGTACATTGTCATGCACCAGCGAGAGGTCCGCAGTGGTTGCGCTCTCGTTTTGGTCATCATAAACCCATTGACCGAGTTCATCATCGAAGCGCGGATCGTAGTAAGTGCGATCAATATAAATGTGTGAAAAGTCAAGCTGGACACGGCGGAACAGGCTGAAAGGCCGTGTGACAGAAGCCATAACACCATAGGTGCGGTCCGAAAAGAGGCGATTCCGGTTGTCCTCGAAGTAGTTCTTGTTGTGGAACAGGCCAACGCCGAAATCGGTTCGGTGCGTACTGTTGATATAGTACAACTGGACATTCGACTGATTGATCGAGTTGACAACATCGGTGCCAATTACGAATTGGTGGTTGCCCAGGAAGTCGGTTATCAGGATAAACGACTGACCCCGCACACCATAGAACGTATCATAAGAGAGCCCGCCCGTTACAAAGTCCGGTGAGAACTTGGCTTTGTACTTCTTGACTTCGAATTCGCCGTCTGGCCGAACTGCGTAAACTGTGTCACGACCGTCATCCTCGGTTGAAACTTCGGTATCAGTCGTGTCATCATCCGGCTTGATTACTTTGGTATCGCGTGCAGGCGGCGTGAATACAAAATCGGTGTTGTCAGGTTCTATTGGTTTGTTTTCTACTTTTGTAGAGTCATCGGTATTCGTACTGTCGGTGGAATCATCGCCAAAATCAGCCGCTGCATACTCGGCCTTGAGTTCGCCTTTGACAAATTTCGTGGCCACCAGCGGGGCGCCGTTTTCGGTGACCGGCTTGATTTCTTTCATCAGGTACAAGTCATATCCGGCCTTATAGAACGCCTGGAAAACGATCTGATCGCCTTTTGGCGACCATGATGGCGAACTGATACCGGTTAAGACGTTAGTAATCGGAAAGACACTGTTGCTGTCGGTAAAGTCTCTGACATATAGATTGTCGATGCCATTCAAGTTGGAGACGTAACAAATCTTCTTGCCGTCGGGAGCCCAGGTCGGATATCGACAGATGCCGTCTTCCCTTGTTACCGTATCAACGATCGCACCGCTTGCGACGTCCATGATAAAGATATTGTAATTTCCGTATTTGTAGTGCCTTGTGTCGGCCGGTCCGGTCGGACGATCAGATGCAAACGCCAAGCGTTTGCCGTCCGCAGTAATTACCGCATCCTTGTCGTCGAATTTGTCGTTAGTCAACTTACGCGGGCGCTTGTCTTTTATATCGACGATGTAGAGATCGGAACTGCCGCCGGTTACTCCGGTGAAAATCAATTGGCCTTCCGGAGTCCAGCAGGGTCCCATAATTGAGCCAAAGCCCGGCTTCACGCGATCGACGATTTTGCGCTTTTCGACATTGTAAATCATCAATGCGTCTTTGCCGCCCGACTTGGCGGCAAAAGCGATGAACTTGCCGTCCCACGACCAGGATAAACCGGAGACGAAGGAATGCAGGGACTCGAGATCGCCGGAGCGTTCACCTTTCACCAAATTGTCGATGACTTTTCCGTCGGTGGCATTCATGAGGTAGATTTGCGGAAAATCGGAGCGGTCCGAATAGAATGCGATCATTTCCCCGTTGGGTGAATACATCGGTTTCTCGTTAAAATAGGAACCGTCTTCTTCATGGTCCGTTAGTTTCTTGCCAATGCGTTCGGGTTCGTCGCGAATCGCGATTTCCGGCCAGTATACCTTCTTGAGATACATCTGGAATTTTTCGTCGAACTCGGTTGTGGTCAAGCCGATAGAGGCTTTCATCGCCTTGGACAGACTCAGGGTTCGGCGTCCCTTGTTGATAATGTCGGCAATCTTCTCTTCTCCGTAGGTTTCAGCAAGAAATTTGAGCGCCGCTTGTCCTTCTTTGTAGGCAAGATAACCGCCAAGATAGTCGACAGGTGCAAGATAGTCGTGGATAGTAGCGTCACGCACGACCATATCGGCAAAGTAGTCCCAGCCGAACCGCGAAGAAAATTCCGCGTAGCCCTCCGAGTACCACAATGGCAGGCGGAACAGGTACTGTCGCGACAAAAGTGACCCAAAGACATTGCCATAGATGAGATCGAATATCACCGCGTGCGTCAACTCGTGGTGGAGGACGTGGCGAAGATCTTCATAAGCACCATTGTACGGCACGACGACACGGTTTTTGAACGATTCCGTGAAGCCGCCGACGCCTTCGGGCAGAATATCAGGGATCACGTTGGTCTGCTGAAATTCGTTCGGAGAATTGTAAATAAAGACCGGGATGCGGCCCTTGAGCCGATAGTCCAATTCCTTGGAAATCGTCACATACGCCGACTCCAATTCGGCGATTGCGAATTTGGCAACCTCGTATTGGTCATCATAGAAGTAGATATCAAAATTCGGCGACTGGATATAGCTCCAGGTAAAGTTCTTATATTGAACTTTATTCTTGCCGAAGTATTCTTCCTGAGCCGGCAGCGAAACGTTAAGCAGCAGGATGGCTGCGGCAAGCGGCAGAAGGCGCTTAATCATGGTCGCTATTACCTTTCTTCAGTGCGGCCCGTTATTATTCGGGAATCTTGTTGATTACGGCTCCGACCGCGCGCAACCGATCGTCAAGAGCGTCGTAGCCTCGTTCTATATGGTATATTCGTCTCACTTCGCTGGTCCCTTCAGCGATAAGACAGGCAGTCACCAGACCGGCGCCCGCACGTATATCAGACGCCATAACCGTGGCTCCGTTCAATCGCGGGACACCCTCTATTGTGGCTACGTCGCCATGGATGGCAATTTTTGCGCCGAGACGCATCAATTCCATACAGTGACTAAATCGGTCGTCAAATACCGTTTCGCGCATATGGGATATTCCCTGCGCTTGAGTGCTCAAGGCGACAAAGCAGGCTTGTAGATCGGTAGGGAAGCCTGGAAACGGGAATGTCACAAAATCTGTTGCCCGCAATTTGCCATCCGAATGCAGGGTAATCGACCGGTCCGAAATGTCCAATTCGCAGCCCATTTCACGAAGTTTCAGAATCACCAGCTCGAGATCGTCGGCGATCGCATCATTGACTGTCAGTACTCCGCCGGTGCCCGCTGCCATGCAGAGGAATGTCCCGGATTCGAGGCGATCCGGCATTGGTTCGTAGGTCACCGCGTTGAGCGAATCGACGCCATGGATCGTGATGATCGTAGCGCCGGCGCCGCGAATGTCAGCTCCCATCTTGTTGAGGAAATTAGCGACATCGACGACTTCCGGATCGCACGCGGCATTTATAATACGAGTCTCGCCCTTGGAAATTGCTGCACCGATCATGATATTCTCGGTGCCGGTGTGGGAGGGGCGATCGAAATACACTTCGCCGCTTTGTACCCTGCCGTTGGCGATTACGTAACCCGACTCTTCACTTATCGTTATTCCTAATTGGGAGAATCCTTTGAGGTGAAGATCTACCGGCCTCTGACCCAGCGAGCAGCCGCCCGGCAGCGATACTCGCGCCCGACCCAGTCTCGAAATAAGCGATCCAAGCACAAGAAACGACGCCCGCATCTTTCGGACCAAGTCATACGGAGCTTCTTCTTTGTTTAGATTTGCGGCATTGATGCTCACCGTCTTGGATTTCTTGTCCCAAGAGACTTCGGCGCCAAGTTCACGCAAAACCTGCAGCATGATATCGATATCACGCAGTTCCGGCACATGCTTGAGGACGGAAGTCCCGGACTTGGGGAGTAACGCGGCTGCTAATATCGGCAAGGTCGCGTTCTTGGAACGCATCGTCTGGATGCTTCCATTGAGCGGCTTGCCTCCTTCAATAACGTACTTATCCATTTAATTCGTCAACCTCAATTAATGACTTGTGTTCCGGGCAAGCAAACGCCCCTTATTTGCCGATCTCATGATTAAATTTATACCGTTCAAACTGCTGCACAACGGCAAGAATTTTGCTCAAGAATACGGGGACTGCTTAATTGCCGGAGTGAAAGCGCTTGAGCCGCTTTTCTGCCACTCTTGTGCGTATCAATCCCATTGGCGGCAGTGCTTCATGTCCTTGAGGCTGCTCCTTGGCGTCCGAGATAAGTTGAGTCAATGAGTTGTTGAGAATCAACTCGCACAGTTTGGAGTACATTGAATAGACCAGGAACCAATCCAAATCCTTGAGTGTCCAAGTCTCATGCGGTTTAAGACGCTGCTGAAAAATGATCGGACCACCGTCAACCTCAGATGTCGCTATGTGAAGCGTGAACCCGATATTTTCCCAGTCCTGATTATAGCAGGCCCACTGCATCGGCGAAGATCCTTTATATTTCGGCGGTATACCGCAGTGGGAATTTATCAGAGCTCCAACATCGGACAATTTCGACATTTTTAGAAGTGGCGCACCGCACAGCACGATATGGTCCGCGGCGGATAAACGAATTGCCGCAATTGTCTCTTTTGAGTTGATATTACCGGCACGATGCCACTGAACGCGATGATCCAAATTCATCCTCTCCTCTACAATGGCAGCAAGAGTCGAACGAAACTCGAAAGGATGCTCTGGATCGAATGGTTTATTCGACGCAAAATGCTGAAGGTCCGCTTTGCTGCCGCTCAGTGCGTGTTTAAAGCGAGCCAGGCGAGCCGCAGTTTGCTGCAAATAGAGATCGGCAAATACCGCGAATCCACGCCTTTTGATGAAACGCATCGAATTCCAGGGGGCTTTGCTCAATTCACGAATTTCGTCGAAGACTACAATATCAACGCCGCCTGGTGATAGCCTGGATATTAGAAAATATGCCCACGGATTTGAATTGCGGGTAATAATGGCGACCTTCACGGAGCCTCCCAACGATGCAAATTACCTACCGATACGCCACCCTCTATATCTTCTTGGCTAGCGCCGCGGCGCGCAGTTCCTGCTTGTAAGCGGCGAATTTGTCGAGAATTTTTTCGCTCTCTCCGGGAATGCCGGCGCCGAGAATCTGTACCGCGAGCAAGCCGGCGTTAAAGGCGTTGCTGATGGCAACAGTCGCTACTGGAATCCCCTTCGGCATTTGCACAGTTGCAAGTAACGAGTCCATGCCATTGAGCGGAGGTGTCGAAATCGGAACCCCGATCACAGGCAAGACGCTTTGCGCAGCAACCGCTCCAGCCAAGTGCGCCGCCGCACCGGCTCCGGCGATGATCACACGGATGCCGCGACCCCGTGCCTCCTGCGCGAATTGCGCCGCTTCAACGGGAGTTCGATGCGCCGACAATACGCGCATCTCGTAGGCAATCCCGAATTTGTCCAGTGCTTCGGCGGCTCCGTTCATGACCGGAAGGTCCGAATCGCTCCCCATAATTATTGCTACCAGCGCAACATTTGCCATGATAACGCTATCTCCCTCTTAAGATTGACCCTCGAGTTACCCAGTTGACAACTTTCTGACCCAAGCTGCCTCCCGTCTTGTGAATTGGACGCAAGGTATCAAAGTCCGGTTGGCGGCGCAAAGCAAGAATATCGCTTTTTCGAGTTGGCGCTTGACAGGCGGCGAGAGTTTTTCCTACCCCTTGCTTAACTGCATTGCTATCATGGGTTCATGACATTCAAAGAAAAAGTTGACGACAATATTTCTTTCTTCGCCGAATTCATTCGATTTGTCCGATATCGCAAACGCTATTGGCTCCTGCCGTTCCTGATAATCATCATTCTGCTATCGGTCTTTATCGTGCTCACCGAAAGCAGCGCGTTTGCACCGTTCATCTACTCGATTTTCTGATGATGGAAGCAAAAGAGTCTTTGTGAAGATTGGCGATATCGTAATTTCTCTCGGCATTAGTTTGGTGATCTTGTTCGCCTCCATTGCGCTTTCCCGTCGACAGACACCGCCGCAAACTTATACCACGCAATCGGGAGAACTCACACTTACTCACACAGCACCACAGTTGATTGTCGGCAAAGATGTGCCGGCGCGGCTCGATGTCGAGGTCACCGGTGGACTACTTCCTGATAGCGCGACTCTTTTCGTTTACCTGCGTCCAACAGAAAGCGCTGCAGATACGGCTTTCAAACGGGCGCCGATGTTGACCATTATCGGCGAAGGCTTAATCTATCGCCGCGACTTGACGAACAGCGGGATCGGCAAAAACTTCGAGTACTTCATACAACTCATAGCTCCCTCGGACTCAACGTTTGCCGATACGGTGCTGGCAACTATACCTGCTGAGCGGCAAACAAACCCAAAGTCGCTGCTAACGGTAAGGTTCGAAGGCAGCGCGCCAAAGTCGCTGCTCTATTCGCACGTCGCGCTTATGTTTGCCGCCTTTTGTCTAATGATACTTGCCGTACTCTCCTCGATGACATATCCGAAAGACCCGGGCGCCCTGACTCGGGCCGGGCGTATGTCTGTACTCGTCGTCCTGCTCCTTCTGATCGGAGTCTTTGGAATTGGCGCCAAGATTGAGTTAGTCATGTACGGAAGCAGTTGGAGTGGAGTACCGGTCGGCGGCAATTTGACGGATACTGCGTCAGCCATTCTCCTGCTCTACTGGGCGGTAGTCGTTTTGATTCTCAGGAAGCAAATCGTGAGCGCTGAGTCGTCAGAAGAGTTGATTACGCAACGCGTTCAAATCCTACTTATCATCGGTGCGGCCCTGGCGGCAGTTTGTTATTTGATTCCCCACGGCGCCGGCAGAGTATAGGGACGCCGCCATTGCTTCGCCTTTTCAAGTACATCGCATTTAACCTGGTCATCCTGATTGTAGCGTTTGGTCTGTGCGAGACCGTACTTCGGATCGCCAATGTCAACCCGCGTGTTGACAATCCATTCTTTTTGCTCGTGCGGGTGTTCGAGTACCCGGATTACTTCAAGAAGGACACGTCGCTCTTTTGGCGGCTTCGGTCCGGTATTCGCGAGGGAACGGAATTTCTCGTGCCGGGATCGTACCGAACGAACTCCCTGGGACTGCGCGGCCCGGAAGCGTTGGTGGATTCCGACGGCAGTCAAGTGCGTGTCGCCTGCTTTGGGAACTCCTGCACTTTTGGCTGGCGTCTCGAAGAAGCTGATACCTACCCGATGCAAATTCAGTCGTTGCTCAGTTTATCGCAGTCCGGTCTGGAGCCTGTTGCATTTAATTGCGGCGTACCGGGATACTCTTCGTTCCAAGGGCGAAAATTCCTGCAGGAGTACTTTCCCATTCTTAAGCCGCAGTATGTCACACTTTGCTATGGTTGGAACGACCACTGGGCCGCAGGATTTGATATAGAAGATAAGAAACAGCAAATGTCGCCGCAATGTGTGCTCGACATTCAGAACACTGCTTCAAAAAGTTATGTTTATCGTGCCGTCAAATACGCCTTGCTGTCAAGTTCGGAGAAATCGAGAGAATATACCTACAATCGCCAGTCGCCAACTTATCGCGTTTCACTCGATGACTATCGCGACAACCTCCGCGACATGGTCAACTATTGCTTAACACACAATGCGAAGCCAATTATCATCACGGCGCCAGTCGCTGATGTTGATCCCGGCAAAGACAATTCCATGGAAACCTACCATTTGCTATATGCTCAAATCGGTGTCATGGTTGGACAGGAGATGAGTGTTCCGGTTGTCGATGCTGCCGCAATGTTTGCTCAACACCCGGAGTTCTGGGATGACCCCAAAGCAGACTTCATTCATTACAACTCCAGGGGTGCGGAGTTCATTGCTGATCAAGTTGCGAAAATCATCGCAGCCGATCTCGGTCCTCGGAATCCCGGCAGTCACAAATGAAAAGGTCGGCAGACTCGCGAGTCCACCGACCTAAATGATTTTCCGGCTCGAATCAAGAGCGGCAGCAGTTATCGCCGTCCGCCGCCAGGAGTCCGCATTCCCGGCATTCCCGACATCTGGCTCATGCGCTGGCGCCATTGCTCGCGATCCTGCATCATCTGCGAATAAGGTGTCGCGTCAATGCTGTCGGATTCCGATATGCCTTCGAGAATTTGCGTAAAGTCCAGATTGCTTGCGCCGACAACAACACGGCGCGGTGTCATCTGGCCATTCTCGACGACCAGAATCAGCTTCATTTCTTTCCCCGGGTGCTCTTTATCCTGGAATTTTTCGCCAAAGCGCGCCGCCATTTCTGGATTTCCAGGCACCGGACCTGCGCCGCCGCCATTGGCTTGTTGTCCACCGGCGCCGGGTTGTCGTCCGAGCGTTTCGCCACCCATGCCCATGCGCTTGGGGTCCTTGACGGCTGCGTTCGGAACGAGCAGCGCGTTTTCGGCGAACGCGGTGATAATCTCGATATTGGCGTTCATTCCCGATTTTAATTTCCGCTCGGCGTTGTCAACCTTTGTCGTTACTTCGAAAATCGTCACATTTTGCTGCACAACCGCCATTGGAGCAATTTTCAGAACCTCGCCCTTGAAAGTCTCGTCCGGGAAAGCGTCAGCCTCGACTTCGACTTTTTGGCCCAGTTCGACCTTTCCAATGTCGGTCTCGTCGACTTGAGCGACGATATAAACCGAATCCACTTGAGCAATTTGCATTAAGGCCGTCCCGCCGGAAACGTTCGAAATTCCAGAGGCGATGATATTTCCCTCCTCGACATTTGACTGAATGATAAGCCCGCTAATCGGAGATCGGACGACCGTGTCATCAAGGCGCTTCTTGGCGTCAGCTACGGCCGCCTGCGCACGTACCAATGAAGCTCGCGCCTGCTCAAGCGTAAGTTGTGTCCCTTCCATTTCGGCTTCCGAGACCATGTCCTTATCGAAGAGTTCCTTTTGGCGGTTAACTTCCCGTTCGGTAGTTTGCATTGATGCTTTCGCAACTGCCAAATCGGCCACGGCTTTATCGTATTCAAACTGCACTTGCTCGGGGTCGATCTTGCAGAGCAAGTCGCCCTGGTGCACGTAGTCTCCTTCCTCAAATTGAAGCTGGATAATTTCGCCCGATGCCTTGGATTTGACTTCAACCGTCTTGACTGGTTCGACCTTGCCCGTGGAGCTAATTGTCACACGCAGGTCGCCTCGCGTCGGCATGACAACTTTTGATTGTACCGCCAGCGCCGCATCTTCACCGCCGCCGGACCAAAACAAGAAATATCCGCCTGCAAGTGCGGCAACCACGATGACAGCGACGATGATGATCTTTTTCATACGATTCTTATACGCTCCAATCAACCAGGGACACAGAAATTCACCCCCCATTTACATCAATTTGACAAGCAGGGTCAATCGATACTTGCGGAAAATTGCCGCCGAAGCGGCATGCCACGCAGCCGGAATAACTCCCTTTTTCTAAGCGAATAGTCGAATCGGTCTAATTGACCCAATCAGCAATGAAGACGTTTGTTTCGCCTTCACTTTTATTGTCGCGATTTGAGCAAAACACGAATTTTTTGCCGTCGTGTGACCACATTGGAAATCCATCGAAACTCGGATTGAATGTGATACGCTCGAGGCCGGTTCCATCGATGTTGATCATGTAAATATCGAACTCTCGCGGGTTGCCTTCGTGATTGCTGCAGAACACCAGGCGCTTGCCGTCGGGATGTAAATATGGAGCAAAATTAGCTTTGCCCAAATGAGTGATCTGGCGTTTGTCCGTGCCGTCGGCGTTCATCATCCAAATCTCCAGTTCGGACGGACGAATCATGTCCTTCGCCAAGAGGCTTTGATAGTCAGTCGAGTCTCTTGCGGTCTTGGGCCGCGAAGCGCGAAAGATAATTTTCGTGCCGTCATACGAGAAGAACGGTCCTCCGTCATATCCCATCTCGTTGGTGAGCTGTTTGACATCCGAACCGTCGGGATTCATTGTGTAGATTTCCAGGTCACCGCTACGCAACGACGTAAACACGATCTTCTTTCCATCGGGAGAATACACGGCTTCGGCGTCATAGCGAGGAGAATTGCTGATGTTTCTTAGATCGCCGCCTTCAGGATTGGCTGAATAAATTTCGAACCCGGGATATAACGCCCAGACATAGCCCATGCTGTAATCCGGCGGCGGCGGACAGGCTGAGTCGGCGGCGTGCGTCGAAGCATAGATGATGCGTCTTCCGTCCGGCTGAATGAATGAGCAAGTTGTTCGACCCTTGCCGGTAGAAACTAACTTTCGTCCGGATCCGTCGCTGTTCATGATGTAGATTTGATCGCAAGTTGCGGGAGGGGCTGAAGACTGAAATATCAACTGCTTGGCATCATGTGAAAAGTACGCCTCGGCATTTTCACCGCCAAAGGTCAGTTGCTTCAGATTGGCGAAGCGCTTTTCTGATCCCCGCCAGTTGCTTGAGTCGGCGCTTGTGGCCGGACTATTTTGTTCTGGAGTGGCGGCTTCTTCCGCATAAGCAATAAAGGCAGCAAAAATGAAAACCGAGACTATAATCGCAACAATCTGCTTCACTTCAATCCTCCTTAAGTGGCGAGACTTGGTCGATGATACAATCGACACCCCTGCGACGCAAATATAATTCGGTTCAACGCCCCACTTTGACACTCCTGTGACATAACTCGACTGATTTAGACGGAAATCTGCGTTAATCGGCGTTCAAATGTGGAATTCGAGAACGTCGCCATCGCTTAAAACAAAGTCATTATGCACCCGCTGACCATCGTGTTTGCCGATACCCCAAATTTTCGCGAATTGCAGCCGCTCAGCAAAATCTTTGTGGATGCTGTATGCAGCATCCTCGACTGTTGCCCCGATATGAAGTATGACTGGATCACTCTGGTCAGCTTCATGGCCGGGTGTTTTGGTGTAGACTCGCAACAATTGCAGGGTGCTGAATAAATCGCTCTCAAGATGCGAGATGCCCTCTTTACTGATCGAGTTAACACGATAGATCGGAAGTTTCGAACCAAACTCCTCGCGGAGAAATCCGAGACGAATGTCATCCTCGTCAAGATCGCACTTGTTTGCCACAAGAAACGTCTTCTTCACGACTTCATCAAGTGAGTAGTCCTCGTCGTCAATCTCGTGGTCCGGCGCGGCGAGGCTGATGCGGTGTTCTTCGAGCAGTGCCAGGACGGAATTGAGATCGTCGATCAGGCTATCGGAGGACAGATCGGCAAATAGGAAAACGGCGTCCGCACGGAACAATATCGAGGTCATCCAGCCGTCATATGATTCCGGCGCTATTGGCGGCATGTCGATAAGCTGAAATTTGACATTCTCCCATACCATCATCCCGGTCACCGGTTCGCGCGTTGTGAATGGATAATCCGCGATCAGCGGATGTGCATTGCTCGCCGACGCCAGAAACTGCGACTTGCCGACATTGGGCGGACCCACCAACGGTATCTGCGCCGCGCCTTCGCGCGGAATGTTGTCGAGCGCCTTCTGTTTGGAAGCGCCGCCGCTCTTTAGCCCGGGCGCCTTCTTGATCTTGGCGATCTTAGCCTTGATTTCAGCCTGAATCTTTTCGGTCCCTTTGTGCTTGGGTACAAGCTGGAGCATTTCCTGCAAACACGCAAGGCGCTCCTGATCGTCAGCAGCTTCCCGGAAACGCTGTTCCGCCTTCTTATATGGAGGAGTTAGATTTGCCGGCATTACACCACCATTATAAGCGGTCTGACCAAAGAGTCAAGATATCAGAGCCTCCCAGTAAATTAGAAATTGTTTGCGCTTTGGCGCAGCCGTAACAATCTTATCGCCCAACCGATACACATTCACAGTTGCGGAGACAATCCAGCGCCATGAGCATATTTACGCCATTCAAGTTTCGGTATGATCTCTTTCGCGATGGCGCCCCCACTCGCAAAACCTATGGCGTAAGTTATTCGCAGCAGCTATCCGAGGCGATGCGCCTCTTTAAGCTCAACCAACTTGAACCGTACGAATACAATGATAATCATCTGTCCGATCCCAGGCTGACGCTCGCCGACAAGGAACGATTCCTTTCTTACAATCAGGCTTGCATCATGAACAGCCAGTTGAATCCACTCCCGTCACGGGGTGTCCTGCAGAAGTTCGTCTTTTCGCAATACCTGGGTTCATTCGGTATCCCGACTCCCCGCAATTACGGGTACTTTGACCCTGACTTTGGCTATACTCCGGAGCGTGAGTCGTTTCGTAATCCTGAGGACCTCAAGCTTGTGCTCGACAGCAACGAACTGAGTGAATTTGTGATCAAACCGGCCGGCGGCGCCAAAGGAACCGGTATTCATATAATCACTTCAAGGGTTGGCGACAAGTTCACTTCCGGAGACGACCGGCAGTACGATCTCAAAGGCATACTCGATTTGATGCTTTCGCATTTCGAGCGCGGCCTGCCGCACCACCGGGAAGGCGTGTTGCTTCAGGAACGCATCGTCCAACATCCGCAGTTGGCGGCGATTCATCCTTATTGCACCAACACTCTTCGGGTCATGACTTTCTTGAACAGCGCCGGCGATGTGGAAATCCTCGGTTGCATCATCAAGTTTGGCCGCGGCAAGACGATGGTCGACAACGTCGATAAAGGCGCATTGATGTGCAATATCGACGAGATTGGCATCATCGGTCCCCTGGTCATCATCAGCCCGTCAAGGCTCGATTACCTCACCCATCACCCCGACTCCGGCGCGCCGGTCGCGGGCGTAAAACTACCTTTCTACTCGGAGGCAATTGAGCGCGCTCGCGAGGCACAGAAACGCTTGCCGCAACTGCGCACGCTCGGATTTGATATCGCCATAACTTCACGCGGCCCTGTAATCATTGAGGGAAACGCCTGGTGGGGAATTTTGCCGCAGGTGATCGCTCGGCGGGGATTCATTACCGATGGCGTGCGGGCTGAGTTGAAGCGTATAATGTGACGGCCGGCAAAGGCGAGAATGGCTACCCCATTTCAGGTGCAGTTTTAAGGGTCAAAAATGGCCTGACCATCGTTTTGACCGCTAAAAAAAGATATAGAATTAAAAAGTTTTATATTGCACGTTATTGAGCGAATGATTATCAAATCATTCGCATATACTGATAATACAGGGCGGAAACGACATTAGGTCGATTTGAACCCTGTCAATATTGACTAAACCCCTATCGTGGGAGGAAGAAATGGCAAACAAGCCGTTGACCAAAGCGCAGCTTATCGGAGCGCTCGCCGACAAGACCGGCATGACCAAAGTTGAAGTCGGTCGTTTTTTTGACACCCTGCACGCCACCGCCGTTGCCGAGACCAAAAAGGCCGGCGAATTCACGCTTCCGGGTTTCGGCAAGCTGGTGAAGTCTGCCCGCAAAGCCCGCATGGGCCGCAATCCGCAGACCGGCGAAAGCATCAAGATCCCGGCCAAGACCGTGGTCAAATTCCGCGTCGCCAAAGCTTGCAAGGACGCGATCATTCCGCCAAAGAAGTAATTACAACTGCAAGTGTGTTGCTCATGGATTTGAGCGAAAAGCGTCCCTGCGAAAGCGGGGACGTTTTTTTGTGGAGAGATTTGACGAAAGAACCGTTGATAAATGGGCGAATTGTGACCACATTGAATTAGGATTAAGATAGCGATGAAGGGTCTGGGATCTCATGGCAATTCACAATTTTGCTCACCTACACATTGAACTCCGCAAGAAATTAATCACGTCTCTGTTGTTTTGCATCTCGTTGTCATTCCTGTGCCCGATTTTTGCTCAGTCCGCTTGCGACAGCCTGTTTAACCAAGCTACGACCAGGAATATGTCGAAGGGCCGATACTCGGGCATTTCCGGTGCATTTGAGTGTCTTGGAACAACGTACCCCGGTTCGCGTCACGCGGCCATCCCTTCAGAGCTGTGCCGTTTCTTCGCCAAACTGCATCCGGTCGCCCGAATCGAAGATTCCCTGCAAGTCGCGCAACTAATAGAGTACGGATATAACGCATTTACTATGATGGATACCGGGGCGGTATACTTGACCGTTGGTGACGCGGACACGTATGCCGCCTGGTATCTGCAGCGGGTCTTTGGAATTCGCAATGATGTACTCGTAATATCGCTGCCTTATCTGATTGCCCCTGAATATCGGAGCGAGCTTGTCCGCGACAAGACATTTGAGAGAGTCTTTGGAAAGTTACCTGAGTCGTCACTACCCTTGCCGCCTACGACCGCCGACACTGATTCTTCGAGAGATAGTCTGGTTGCCATGTGGAAGCACAGTACGCGGAAAGCCCCAATTTACTTCTCGCCTTCCTGTGCCCTGGGCTTAAGCGGCGATACGAATCTCGTTTCGGTTGGATTGGTCTTTTCTTATGAAAGCCCGCCGCGAACCTCCCGGCAGATTTATTCTCAATTACTCGACAAGATGAAGAAAGAGTGGCAACTTTCCGAAGCGTCTCGTGGGATGCCCGAGGCCCAACTCGCCATTAGGAACTGCACGATTCAATATCTGACTATGGCTATGATTGAGGGGTCGCAGATGCACCGTGACGGTGACACCACGATGCTGGTTGAGTTCTTTCAAATCCTCGACCCGGTGTGTTCTGCGAATTGGCAGTTCAACATGGCGAGATATTCCCTTTGTACAGAAGCCGCTGAACAATGCAGCAGCTACCTGCAACGCATTAAGGACTATGCCGCGTCTCATCCGGATGACAATATGGCGCGGAGGTTTCTTGATGGTCTGGATGGGAAATAGCCCCAATTTCTGTCGAATCAATCGGACGAATTGTCGCACAGGGTTAACCCTGACCTTCAGGAAGGCTTTCTTCCTGCGACAATTCCTCGTATACTTCCCCGATGAACACTCTTGGCGGCTCTAAATCCTGTCACCCTTTTGACGAACCATTTCCTGATCTTCGCAACATCAACCGCAAATAGCTCGACATTCGAATCCAGCTATGATTTCTGCTCCTGCGCCCTTGCTGAGGGATGGCACAAAACTGTCCATTATCGGCATATAGCTTGTCCAGCGCCGATTTCATTTCCGGGAGTCCGGCAAGGAGCGCTGCATGACCGACATATCCGAAGCAGAGCTCATATTCCGGACGATAGGGAAAAACGCCTTGGCACAAGATGGGACCCGCGTCGAGTCCGGGTGATATCTTCAGCAGAGTGTAACCGAGAAATTGATACTCTTTCCGTAGGATTGCCCAGCCCGGCGTATGCAAACCGCGATATTCAGGCGTGATCCCTTCGTGGAGTATGAACATTCCCAGTCGCGGTATCGAGTAGAACGGCTTTTTGAAAATGATGTGGGTGCAATTGCAGAAGACCAAATCCGGGGCAAATTTCTGTAGGGTCGCAATCGATTCAGGATCATGAATATCGTTCCGGAGAAACGTCGGGATATTCAGATTGCTGTCCTCTCGAAATTCTATTGGAAAGTTCTGCGCAATGAGTTCAGCCTCCTTGCGGGAATACCGCCAAATGTAATAAACGCGGAATAACAACTCATCGAATAGACGAATGAACCCGAATCTGCGTGCGCGAAGTGCGAGAATATGCAGTTTGCCCTTGATGGTTAATCTGTCTTCTTCGATGAAGAATGCGGCCTGTACGGTGTAGTTCTCCGCAAGCCATCTGATCATTCCCAAATCAAACGCATTCCTGCGTCCGACAAAGACGACTTTCATCCCTTTGGATTCCCCTGTTTTCATGACGATTAAATGATAATCTTTCGCAGGCAGGTGTCAAGCGCAACTTGAGTTTTTTGTAGACGTTACTCGCTGGAACTCAGCTTCCCGACTCTCGTGGCAAGAACGCAGGTGACTTCGAATTTGCAGCACCTTTTGATTTCTGCTGCGGATAATCGTATACTCTCCTGATGAACATTCTTGGCATCTCCGCCTTTTATCATGACGCTGCTGCCTGTCTCGTCCAAGACGGGAACATCATCGCTGCTGCGCACGAGGAACGCTTCAGCCGCGTCAAACACGATGCCCGCTTCCCTTCAGGCGCGATCGCCTATTGCCTGCGCGAAGGCAAGATCACGGCCGCCGATCTCGACATTGTGTGCTATTACGACAAACCGCTGCTGACCTTCGAGCGCCTGATGGAGACCTATCTCGCCTATGCGCCGCGCGGAATCAAGTCGTTCGCCAAAGCGTTGCCGCTGTGGTTGCATCACAAATTGCAGATCCCGCGCGAAATCAAACGCGGACTTGGCAATGAATTCCGGGGCAAGATTCTCTTCTCGCAGCATCACCTGTCGCACGCGGCCTCAGCGTTTTATCCCTCGCCGTTTGAGCGTGCAGCGATCTTGACGATCGACGGCGTCGGCGAATGGAGCACGACGACGATTGGCAGAGGCAACGGCAGCCAGATTGAAATTCTCACAGAGATCCGTTTCCCGCATTCGCTGGGTCTACTGTATTCGGCCTTCACTTACTATCTCGGTTTCGCAGTCAATTCCGGCGAATACAAACTAATGGGATTGGCGCCATACGGCGAACCGAAATACGCCGATCTTATTTTGGACAAGCTGATCAATGTCAAGGACGACGGCTCGTTCTGGATGGACATGAGCTATTTCAATTACTGCAGCGGCCTGACGATGACCTCGAAAAAATTCCACGCTCTGTTTGGTATGGAACCTAAGAAACCGGAAGAACCGTTTACGGAAAAGCGCCTTGATATCGCCGCCTCGATTCAAGAAGTCACAAATCGGATCATGCTCAAGCTTGCCAGACATGTTCGCGAGTTCACCGGCGAATCGCGTCTTTGCCTTGCGGGCGGTGTCGCGCTTAATGCCGTCGCCAACGGGCTGATCCGGCGCGCGGGCATATTCGACGACATTTGGATTCAACCGGCTGCCGGAGATGCCGGCGGCGCCCTGGGGGCTGCCCTGGCGACTTGGCACTTGCATTTAGATAACCAGCGAATTCCAAGATCGAGCGACAGCCAGCAGGGCAGTTACCTCGGTCCGTCATATGCCGGTAATGAAATCACGCGCTATCTCGATAGAGTCGGCGCGAAGTATTCAGACCTCAGTTACGCTGAAGCCGCCAGTCGCATCGCCGAAGCCCTCGACAAACAGCTAATAGTCGGGCTGGTGCAAGGCCGTATGGAATATGGGCCGCGCGCGCTGGGAGCAAGAAGCATACTCGCCGACGCCCGTTCGCCGGAAACGCAATCGCGGCTGAATCTCAAGATTAAGTTCCGCGAGTCGTTCCGCCCTTTCGCTCCGGCCGTACTCGAGGAAGATACCGGCGACTATTTTGACGGAAAACTCGCCAGTCCATATATGCTCATGATTGAGCCGATCAAGGAGTCGCTCCGCAGATCTCCCGACAAGGCCGAGTCGGCGCTTCAGGGAATCGATCGACTCAAATGGGTGAAATCGAATATTCCCGCAGTGACTCATGTCGACTATAGCGCGCGCCTGCAAACCGTCTCGAAAGAGCGGAACGGCTTTTTCTATGACGTAGTCAAAGCTTTCAAGGACCGCACCGGCTGCAGCGTCATCGTGAATACCAGTTTTAACATTCGCGGCGAACCGATTGTAAACACTCCCGAAGAAGCCTATCGCTGTTTCATGTTCACCGATATGGATGTACTGGCGCTGGAAAACACTATTTTGATCAAGTCCGACCAACCGCCGTTTCCGGGCGCAACAGACTATCGCGCCAAGTTTGGAGTCGATTAGTCGATGCTGGCGAAGACAAACTGGCGGCCGGGCAAAGCCGAAATCCGCTATTTCGCGAATACGCTGGCAGTGCTTGCAATTATTCTCGGAGTTGTCCTGGCATTCATGGGAAAGGCAAATTCCGGACTGCTTGTGGGAATTGCCGGGCTGATTTTGGCAGTTGCCTGTCGACTCATCCCCATATTTGGCCGGTGGATTTTCATCATCTGGACAGCCGTTACTTTTATCTTGTCATTCGTTTTTTCGCCGATAGTCATCGCGATTATCTATTATGTCGTATTGACGCCAATTGCATTCTTTGCTCGCCTGTTCGGTAAAGATGAACTACGACGCAAACGACGCTCCGATGCCGTCTCCTACTTCGAAAAAGCCGAATACGATACCTCGCCCGAGTCGTTTCGCCGACAGTTCTAACACAGCAAGAAGCCATCACCATTCAATATTCGCTTAATATAGATACTTCTGTTGACGATTGGCGCAAATCCCGTATATTAACGTATAATATTAAGGAGGTGTGCCATGACTTCCATCGAGACTATTATCGATCGCCAGATCAGGCGCTGGGAATTGCAGAAGAGTCTGGAAGAATCCCACCACGGTTTGGCGCGCTCAATTCACATTCCCAAACCATTAATCACTGTTTCACGACAGCGCGGATCGCGCGGCACAGTAATTGCCGAACGCATTGCCTACCGTTTTAACTACACCTTGCTGCATCGCGACATTATCGACCGCATCTGCGAATCGAGCGGTTATAAACGTCGCATCGTCGAATCGCTCGACGAGCATACGCGCTCGCAGATGGAACTGTGGTTTGAATCCCTGGTCACGGGAAAGTTGGTCGACCGCACCGACTGGGCCCGTCATCTACTCGAAGTCATTTTCGGTGTGTCGCGCCTCGGCGGGATCGTAGTTGTCGGAAGGGCCGCCAATTTCATCATTGGGCCGAGTCGCGGACTGCATGTGCGCGTAGTAGGATCGCCCGAAATGCGCAGCAAATACCTGGTCGAAAGTGAGAAAATGAGCGATGCTGAGGCAAAACACGAAATCGAAAAGTCTGATCACGAGCGGTCCGAGTTTGTGCGCAAACTCATCAAGCACTCGATCGACGATCCGCAGTATTATGATCTGATTATCAACAGCGATTGGGTGTCTGTCGAACAGGCGGTTAGCCTGATCGCCAACGCGGCAATGGAGAAGTTCGAACTGCTGGCGCGAGAGTCTGTTTCTTAGCGGATGTCGCCGCCTGATGAGGCGGTCGCCGTTGCCAGCAACTTCTTCAACCGGGCGCACTGATATTCCGACTCTTCGCCGGCCGCCACTAACGACATAGCCCGGTCGAACAATTTGGCAGATGCCTTATTTTGACTACGAGTCGACTCCCGCATCGATAGCTGCGCCGACACAGCGTAAGCTCTAATCAATCTCTCCCAGCCATCCTTGCTAAACCACTCAATGTCCTTGTGTACATTGACGGCCAGCAGGCGCTTGAGATAGGGATTGTCAAAATACCACTCCGGCACCGGATCGACTTTTGAAACAATATTCTCGGATGTCATCAACGTTGCAACGAGCAGACTATCAAGATACCCCCGATATTCGTCGTGATGATATTCAGCAAGTATTGGGACGATCGACTTGCGCAGGCGCCAGTTTTCCAGTCGATCAAAAACGATAGCAGAGTAATCGCGGTCATCTTCAGCCCTTTTGAGATTGCAAACTTCTCCCAAAACCCGCGCTATTGCGGCTGGAACGGCGACACGATCTGCGCTTATGTACTCGCGCCAGTTTGCTGTTGCTTGTTTGGTCGCGGCGCTTGGCTTCTCTTTGGAAGCTTTACCCGATAGTCTTGATTTATCTTCGACTTTTTTCAGTCGGACGATTTCGCCGCCAAGATACTGACTGACAGCTTGGACGAGATACTCCGTTTGCGGCAGCGGGGCAAATGTTCCCGCCAGTGCGTCTTTGTCGATTGCGGCAAGATTTTCCTGCGTCAATATTGCGCGCAATCGCCCGAGCACCGGCTCCAATTGCATTTCCCGATGAACATCTTCGATGTTGTGCACGCCGCCGCCATTCAACCTGTGCATTAGTGTTCGCCACGTTCCGTCATGATCGTAAATTTCCCGCCAATCAAGAAATGCCTGGTATTGGTATCCGTTGAGTTCAGCGTAGAGTCCATCGGAGGCAATTTGCTGCCCCGACCGCACATATTGCAGATGCGTGCGTGTATCACGGAAAACGTACAGATCGCCTTCGCCGACTTTAAGACCCAACGCCTCCGACAAAGATTTGCGCACAAGGTGCGGGTTATCGCCCGACGCGACATTTATCGCTGTCGACGTGTGAATCCAGCCCTTCGTCGAGTTGAAAGCGTTATTGTATATTACCACCGCGCGTTCATCGCCGGCTCGATTAGAATAAGCAAACACGTTCTCATCGACCCAGCCCTCCACCGTGCGGAAATCATAAAACGCAAAATTCGCGGCGCCGGAGAACAAATGCCGTTTGCGCATCAGCGGGAAGATTTCCGCCTCGTGCCGTCGCACCATGTCATCATCTGCTTGCTCGTCCCAGTACGCCCGGCGGTATTCCATGCCGTATTTTTCCGCATAGCCTTCAACTTGTCCATGACCGATCATCGGCAATCCCGGCATGGTCACGAGCATTGCCGCTACGCCGAAATACTTGTCGCCCTTGCCGAACTGCTCAACTGCCGTTCTCTCGTCCGGGTTGTTCATGAAGTTCACAAATCGTTTCAGAACTTCGGGGCTGAATTCGAGTACGTTCTTGACTGTCTGGCGAAACTTGGAATTTTCTTCCATCTTGAGCATGTTCATGAAGGCGCTGTTATAAACGCGGTGCATGCCCAGCGTGCGCACGAAGTAGCCTTCCATGAGCCAGAATGCTTCCGCCAAGAGCAGCGTCTCCGGCAGTTCAGCTTTGATGCGATCAACGACTTCGCGCCAGAATTCGACGGGGAAAGCGTTATCGAAATCTTCCTTAGTCATTCCGTGTTCGGCGCGTGATGGAATCGCTCCGCCGTCTCCGGGTTGCGGAAACCACAAACGCTGATAATGCCGTTTCGCCAGAGTCATGGCGGCATCGAAGCGAATGATCGGAAACTTACGTGCCACATGGAGAATTGTCTGGATCACGGCCTCACGGACCTCGGGAATCAGGAAGTTCAACTGTGCCGTGTCATTCCAGGGCATATTGGTGCCGTCGTTGCCATGATAGATAAAGCGTGTATCACCGGTAGCTGTATCGTAGCGTTTGAAAACAACCGCAGCGTCACGATGCTGCCAGTAGCCGTCCTCAATTTGCAGAACTACTCTCGGATCGTCCGAGAGATTTGTCCCCGTAAACTGATAGACCGGAAATGGCGGATAAGGTGACTGGATAAACCAGTGCGGGTGTTCGATCATCCAGCGCGAGTAAATGCCCATGTGATTCGGCACCATGTCGGCGGAGAGCCGAATCCCGCGCTTCCAAGCGCGGTCCTTCAGATTTTCGTAGGCGGAATCGCCGCCAAGATCTGCGGCAATATTGTAATCGTAAAGCGAATACGCCGACGCCATCGCATCGGGATTCCCCATAATCTGCTTAATCGTTTGCGAAGCTCGCGACCGTTCCCAGACACCGATGAGCCAAAGACCGGTGAAACCCCAGCGGGCGAGGCGATCGAGTTCTTCATCGGGGATATCGTTAAGATGACTTATTGGCCGCTGGTACTTCTTAGCCAACTGATCAAGCCACACGTAAGTGCTCTTGGCAATGAGCACGACATTCGACATCCAGTCCGCGTCGTGGCTGAAGGCTTCGATCTCCGGGTAGCCAAGATCAAGTTTCGCAATCTTGCCGAAACGCAGCACCTCCGTTGATCCCTGGCTGAATCCGCGACCATAGCGCTCCTCGCGCAAGACATCGGTGATCCGCAGGATTTTTTCGAGTAGTGATGCCGGCAGGAGCTTTGCCCAGTGCGCGCGAATGAATTCAAGTTGTCCCTCGAGTGAATCGGGGGCGTTTTCCATCGGAGCCAGCAGCGTCTTAAACAAGCTGACGCCCATCTCGTCGACCGGCGGTTCGGTTTCAAAATAGGTCGCGAGCGAATCGACGAAGTCGCGATACGGCGCTGCTCCGCGCAGTTGCCGATCATCAAAAAACGGTCGAAACGGTTTGAACGCTGGATTGATCATCGCCAGCATCAGCATTATCGATTCCAGCGCCACCTGTTCCTGATGCGAAGCAATTTCTGATTTGCCGCTGAGATACTTGGATTGGCTTTCTTGCTCCAAAACTACCGGGCGCGGTGGAAACAAATCGACGAATGCCCGCGCCGGTTTCACCGCGAGTTCGGCGCCCTTTTTCTCGCTCGTCCAGTTAATTCCCCGCTTGATAGAACCCGGGTTTTGCTGATGGCAATAGATCAGAGCCACATAGCGTAGCAACTCGACAATCATTCCTGCGGTAATGAGCTGCCCCGGTGAGACTGGATTCAGAGCCGGTGCATTGGCTGCACACTGGGCATTGAATCGTGCAGCGAGCTTGCGGACCAGTTGCGTATCGGTTGGATTTGCTACCAGAGTGGCGTCGTTGAGAATCGACCGCAAATTCAGCCAGTCGTTGCATGCGCCGGACACGGGTAAGCCAAACGGGAAATAATCGCGAAGTCGTTGTTCAAAGTCAGGCATTATGCTCTATTCCGTTAAGGTTCTCGCCCACCGTATAATAAGTCTTTTATCGACAGTCCCTCAATAGATTTAGGAACATTGAAGAGAATTCCTTATAAATTAGCCAAAGCAGAATTCATGCGAGATTGAAGATGAAACACGAAGACTTTCGCAAACACGCACATGAGTTGGTGGATTGGATGGCGGACTATCTTGCCAATGTCCGCCAATATCCCGTCAAAGCCCAGACCAAACCCGGCGATATTTTTACACAACTTCCCCCAGATGCGCCGATACACGGCGAGTCAATGGAAACAATTTTTGCCGACTTCGAGAAAATAATCATTCCGGGAATGACGCACTGGCAACATCCCGGGTTCTTCGCTTATTTCCCCGCCAATTCAAGTCCGCCTTCACTACTTGCTGAGATGCTGACTTCCACTCTCGGCGCGCAATGTATGAGTTGGCAGACCTCGCCGGCTGCGGCTGAATTGGAAGAGTGCGTCATGTCGTGGCTCGGCAAAATGATCGGGCTGCCGTCGAATTTTACGGGAGTAATTGAGGACACGGCCTCGACCGCGACTCTCTGTGCCATACTGACCGCTCGCGAAAGAGTGACAGGTTTCAAGACCAATGATCGCGGTTTCGATTCCGGAAATAATTACGCGCTTTACTGCTCGCCCGAGACGCACTCGTCGATCGAAAAAGCGGTCAAGATTGCCGGCTTCGGGAAGAGCAGCCTGCGCAAGATTGCGGTTGATGAGAACTACGCGATGATTCCTACTGCCTTGGAAACTGCCATCAAGGCCGACATCGCCGTTGGAATTACGCCTGTCGCTGTCATCGCGACTATCGGCACGACCGGTTCGACGGCAATTGACCCCCTGCGGGCAATTGCCGAAATCTGCAATCGCCACGACACTTGGCTGCATGTTGACGCTGCCTTCGCCGGGACGGCTCTGATCCTACCGGAAATGCGCCGGATGAACGACGGCATTGAACTTGCCGATTCTTTTGTATTCAACCCGCACAAGTGGATGTTCACCAATTTTGATTGTTCGGCCTACTTTGTGAAGGATGCTGAATCACTCGTCCGCACGTTTGAGATTCTGCCGGAATATCTCAAGACCGCCGAGGGCGACCGCGTCAACAACTACCGCGATTGGGGAATTCAACTTGGACGCAGATTTCGCGCATTGAAACTCTGGTTTGTGATTCGCAACTACGGGGTCGAGGGCTTGCAGACGCTGGTTCGCTACCACTTGAAACTCGCAGGCGACTTGAAGAAGAAGATTGAATCCACCGCCAACTTCGAATTGTTGGCGCCCGCGCCGCTCAATCTGATTTGCTTTCGGTATCATCCGCACGGCGTGGATGACCTGCGTCAATTGAACCGGCTGAACGAAACTCTTCTCGAAACCGTAAACGCCACCGGGAAAGTCTACATCACCCATACGAAGTTGAACGGCGCTTACACACTGCGAATGGTAATCGCCCAGACGCAGGTCGCCGAGGCGGACGTTGACGCGGCATGGGACCTGATACGCGCGACAGCTTCGGGACTTGCTTAGTAGTCTTCGTCACCGACCAACAAAAAACCTCCGGGCCCTATCGGGCCCGAAGGTCTAAACGAAACGCGTTCAAAGATAGAATGGTCTAATCTCTTGAAGAGGCAATGTCCCCGTTGGCCACTGGAGCTGGATTATTGTTCAAATACTCGATAGCCCTTTTCAGCATCGCCTCGATAAACAGCGGATTGTGAATACCTCGCGATCTGTCTTCTTGGTATGTCATGAAGTTGTATACGGCGCCAGCAACATCGATCGGCACTTCTATCGTTTTGATAGTAAATGCTCCGCTTGACGAACGCGTTGCGACTCCTCTGATAACAAGTAATGTGCCAAGTGAATCTCTAAGGGCGTCGAATTCAGTCTGAATCCCGTTGACGACGCCATCACCATTGAGGTCCTTAAGTTTCCAATCATCGAACTTGGTAACGCCCGATGCGCTGTAAGAGCCGTGGCAGTCCTTGCAAACCTTCACCAGTGTGTAGATTGTTCCGTCATGGGCTTCGTATTCCATATTGAAGCTATGGCCGCCTACGTTATAGCCATCATGAACTTGAGGATTTCCCATGTGGCAGCCAATACATCCGTCTTGGACAGACGTTGCATGCGTACTGCTTGGATAAGCCGCGCCACCAAACAGGTACGCATGGGTGCCTTGAAGCATGTCACCTTGCGGGCCATGATGCGGACCGAATCGAGAATTTACAGTCTTGGTCGGACCGGCACCGATATCAGCAGTCATGGCTGTACGAGAATGGTGGCAATTAACGCAGAGATTGGCTGACCCGTGGTCGAACACGACGCCATTCATTAACGTGAAAGCTTCGCTAATCCGGAGCGACAGATCTCCTCTCTCGTGCGGTGCATGACAGGTGAAGCAGTGAATCGAGCTAACTGTTGACTGTACCAAGGTATCGGCTTCACCGGTACCGATCCAATTCACAAAGCCCTGGTGGTTGTGACATTGTTGGCAATCGGAATTCGGACGATCAGCGTTCGTGTAATCTACGCTGGTACCGGAAGCGTGCAGCGAATTTTCCCATTCGCCGCGGGCTTGTAACAGTGCGCCGTCAAAACTGGTCTCGCCGTGGCAGGCAAAGCAGCCATTGAGGCTTTGGTCGTTGTTCGCTATCTCGTTGACAATCTTGCGCTCGCATCCTGCGACTAGCGCCATCATCGCGACTAAGGCGACGATTACTAATGCTCTCATGATCCTCATGCGGAACCTCCTCTAAAACGATAATCCTCTGATTAAACTAACTTCTATTACATTGGCGGTGTAGTACTCGTCCCACACCAGCAAATCATCAAAGTTGTAGGCGCTGTATTTGGCTTCAAGACGATAGTCCTGATAGAAGCGATAAGCTGCGCGCGCGGTGATATTGAAATGTTCGATATCCGAGTCGTGTTTGCCGCGATAGTATTGCGCGCCGCCGCCGAGCGTCAGGCCGCGATACTCTTTCAACGTGACATCGCCGAACACCAGATGATCCCGGAAATCGAATCCCTCTACGGTGTTTTCATAGGCGCCTTGCGTATGCGCGTAACCGACGTTCAGAATTCCATACTTGAATCCGGTCAACACGGCATCGACCGCGTAGCGATAAAAGTCCGACTTGGCGCCAATCTGATCGTTCTTGCGGATCATGCTGGTCATCTTGAAGGCAATCGAACCGTATTTCTCGTTGCGATATTTCAGGGAGAAACGGAAACGGTCGCGGTCCTCGTCGCCGACAAGGCGCACGCCGTCTTCGATTTCTTCCTTGCGGTTGCCGTAGTCGCCGCGAGCCTCGAGTCCTTCCATAATATTGACGAATCCGCCGAGAAAGATCGAGTTGCTGCGAATTTCGTCTTCGAAGTCGTCATTGACATCATATTGATAGCCGACCGTCAGGCCAAACTGCGTGGGCAATTCCCAGGAAGCATACCCGACGTGGCTCATGTTGTCAGTTGCGACGAAATCGGAGTCGGATGACGTCCGGTCGAGAATGCCGACATACTTCAAGGTCAGATTCTGCGGCAATGCGACGGTACCACCACCGTAGCCGCGATTGTTGCTGATCATGAAGCCGGTATTCTCGAATTTCGTCTCGTAATGACGGAATCCGCCGATCAGCTTCACCCAATCGTAGCGCGGGCAACTGAATAGTCCGGTGAAACGGTATTCGTTGCGGGTTTGGTCGCGATCGGCGTCGTTGTTGTCCGTGAACTTATCACCGCGGTATTCGCCCAGCACCATTGAGCCTTCGTAATTGACCTGTGCGCCTACATTGTAGTAGCTGCGCTTGTAATCAATATCGACGGTCTCGGAAACCAGCGTCGGCTCGAACAAATCGGTCGTCGTCCCGGAGCGTTCCATCATCAACAGGCCGCCGAACAGTTTCAGGTACTTCACCGGCTGAATGCTCAGCGATCCCCGCTCTTGATGTCTGCGTGTAAAGCTGACACCGTCAAAATCGTAGATCCGGCGGAACTGATCGTGCGCCAACCTGAGGTCGAACAATCCCGGCTTGGCCAGCGATGCGTTTAAATTGCGGTTATTGAGAATGATATTATTCAGATTCGCCCGCATCAACATTCCGTTATCGAAATGATAGCGAAAGTCCTGCAGCGATATTGTGGGACCCTCATAAAGATTGAATGTCGGATGATACGAGGACTGATTGCCTTCTTCGTCCAAATAGATGTAGCCTGCCTTGACATCTCCAGATCCGCCGGCCGCCATTGACATTGAGCAAAGAGCGGCGATGAGAACGGCGCTGAGCCCCGGAATCTTGAATGCTCTCATATTCCCTCCTTACTTCTTCAGGTTGTCATGACAGCCGGATGCATAACAATTGGCGTAAAACGTCGTTGTCAACATCGGGTCAAGGAAAAGACGGTTGTCATTGGAACCGTGAAATTCGGTATGGCAATTAACGCAGTCGATTCGTGTCGCCATGCCGGAATGTGCCGTGCGGTGTCCTGCCGGAATGCCGTGACATTGCTGGCAGACACCGTTCTCCGGTTGATTGAGCAGTTTTTCGTTTGGCGAGCCGTGCGGACTGTGGCACTCGACGCATCCGCCGCCATCAACAAGATGATTGTAAGTCACCGGGTGTTCGTAAACGTAAGGGCCGGCATAGTCCGAGTGGCAGGACTGGCAAGAAAAATCGAATCCGGTCGCGAGCATCATGTCTTTGCGGTCACCCATGGAATGACAATCAAGACATTTGACGGCGCCTTCATGAAGCGGATGCGCTGACCGCGCGCTGAATTGCGCCATCACCGTGGTGTGGCAACCCGCGCAGTAGTTTTCCGAATCATCCTTGACCAAGAATTCGTTCTCGTTTTCGTGAACTCGATGGCAACTTGCGCAATCAAGCCCGGCGCGACCGTGCGGATCGGTTGTCACCATTGTCGTTTGGTGTTCCGACTGATGGCAACTCGCGCAGATATTTGCCTGTTCCATGAACGCCAGCTTGCTTGGTACCGACGGCTTGCTGGCGTCGGGATCGTCAAGGTGTTTCTCTGAATTGCGGTGGCAGCCAATACACGTGACAGCCAATCCCTTGGCTGCCGCTGCTGTCAGGGCGTGTTTTGAACCGACGAGGTTGTCTGCCTGGTCCTGATGACAATCGAGACATGCAGCATTGTCTACGGTCGGTGTCTCCGACGCTGTAAGCGTCGCTCCAACCAGCCAAGCGCATAATCCCATCGAAATCAGTCCGAGAAGCAAGACTCGCGCGGTTCGATGAATGCTGATTTTATTCATATCAACCCCGTCAATGAGTTATTACTCCATGTTTAGAATGTGGATTCGCGTTGTCTGAATATGTGAAATTTATCACAAAAACCTCTTCTATACTTATAGCAACTGTACTTGAAATCCACAAACTCGTCAACAAAAAAGTATCACAAAATTGTCATCTTTTCCATTTTTCTCTATATTTGTCGTGAAAATAGTCACAAACTTTAACTATCTTATGCAGGATTAAGTGCTCGATTCGGCATGAATGTAATCCTGATTGCAACTATCTAATGGATTGGTGAATTCCGATAGGAATTCGAATTATTGATGAAAGAGGCGAAAATAGTACCAACGAGAAAAAGAAGCCCAAAGTTGAAACTGAACCGTTTGGTAGGACTTAGATGGCTTCGATTTCGCCTACATTAGCATAGGTGTAATTTGGCCGGTAGGGGTATTGTTCGATATCGTCCACCTGCGTGACCCCGGAGAGCACTAATATAGTGTCCAACCCCGATTGGATTCCGGCGATAATGTCGGTTTCCATATTGTCCCCGATCATAATCGTCGTTTCCGAATGCGAATTAATCTTCCAAAGAGCTGCCCGCATCATATAAGGGTTCGGCTTGCCGACATAGAAGGGCTTCTTGCCGGTCACTCGCTCGATGGGTGCAGCCAACGCCCCGCAGGAAGGGAATCCGGATGGCCCGGAAACATCAGGATTAGTGGCGATAAAACGCGCGCCGCGACGAATCAGCCGAATCGCCTTCTCTATCATCTCGAAATTGTATGATCGTGTTTCGCCAAGAACTACGAAATCGGGGTCTTGCTCAGTTATCTTGAATCCTTGCTCATAGAGAGCATGGGTGAGAGCGCCCTCGCCGATGACGAATACCTTATCGCCAGCGCCTTGGCTCTGCAGAAAAGTCGCCGTTGCCATGGCGGACGTATAGAAGTGCTCGGCTGCTACCTCAAGACCGGCCATTTTTAGCCTATGGCTGAGATCGGCGGGTGTCAGTGATGGATAATTTGTGATAAACAAGAATGGCGTTTTGCGCTCCAGCAACGAATCAACGAACTCCTTCGCGCCTTCGATCAACTTGTTGTCCCAGATAATGACACCATCCATGTCACAGAGGACGGATTTATTCTTCTCTAATCGTATTGGCATATTCCTTCATTCTCACGGCTAATATCGCCTCAATTGACGATCCAATGACTTCCAAAATAGCTGATCAGACCTTGAAGTCAACAAGTACAAATAGTGGTTCCGGCAGGTAACTCAAGTTATGGCAAGAGAATCCGAAGGAATGAGTGGGTCGCTGTGAAAAAAGATTTTGCATTTGAGCAGTTGGCGCGTCAAATTGGTGCTAACTTTGTCGGCTCATGACCCGGTTTGGAGTTCACAATTGATTTTCAAAGCATCGAGGGCAGCGGCAGTCTGCCTATTCGGTCTGCTCTTTTCACTCCCCGCACATTCGCAAACGCTCGGATTGCGTCATCCAACGCCTTCGCCGGACGGATCAAGCATTTGCTTTGGATTTCAGGGTGATCTATGGACTGTCTCGTCTCAAGGCGGTCGTGCCGAACGACTGACTGTCCACGTCGCTTATGAATCGAATCCTGCTTGGTCCCCGGACGGCCGAACGATTGCATATTCATCAGACCGGAACGGTAATTTTGATCTTTTCACTATCCCGGCGACTGGCGGGATAGAAACGCAGTTGACTTGGCACTCTGACGACGACATAGTTAATGGCTGGTCGCCGGACAGTCGCCGCGTTCTGTTCCAAGCGCGGCGCGATCAAAACTATGAACAGGTGTGGGAAATTCCAATTTCCGGCGGCCGCGAGCGTCCGCTCACAAATATCGAATCGTACTATGGAAGCAAGACTTCCGACAATGAAAAGTTGATTTTTACTCGCGGCGCAATTCCCTGGTGGAGAAAAGGCTATCGCGGCAGCGCGAACTGCGACATTTACTCCAAAGAGCTGACCACGGGTCGAATTGAGCAACTGACTTTTTTTCCCGGCAACAACCTCTATGGTTGCGTCGTCCCCGGCTCTGCCGACTTGATTTATCTTTCTGACTCCACCGGAAATTACAATCTCTATCGCCGCAACTTGATCGGCGGCTCAGTCGTACAGATGACGAATCACCGCCTGGATGTCCATCACCCCAAAATGTCGGCGGACGGATCGTTGGTGGCCTATGAACTTGGCGGAGAAATCTACCTTTATGATCTCAAGATCGGACAGGGGCGCAAGCTGCTTGCCGAAATTCCCGCCGCTGTCAAGGTAAACGACCCGCAAATTGTCAGTTCTGATTCCGGACTTACCGAATGCGTTCCTTCTCCGGACGGCAACGCCCTGGCGTTTGTGATTGGCGGTGAACTCTTCTGTCGCTCTCTTGATGGTTCAACTCAGCGTAACCTCACCAAGTCGATTTCAGAAGAGAGCGATGTCTCGTGGTCAGAAGACTCTCGGCAGATCGTGTTTGTTAGCCACGAAACTGACGGCGACATCATCCGGATCATCAGATCAAACGATCCGGATCGTCCGGAGTTAAACTCCACACACGACTTTTACCTTACTGAGCCGATAAAATCGGACCTATCATTGCGCTCGCCAATGGTTTCGCCCTCGCAAACGCGCATCGCATATATCCGCGGCGAAACACAATTGATCGTAACAGACCTGAAAAAGCTGACTGAGCGCACAATCGCTGACAAGAATCCGATCGGTGAATTCGCTTGGTCACCCGACAGCCGCTACATCGTATATAGCCAGCGTGATGGTAATTGGGACAACGAGTTGTTTATTGGCGACAGCGAAAGCGGCTCGGTTGAGAAAATCAGCGAAGTCCCCAGCCGCTTCAAAAACCCGCAGTTTTCCCTGGATGGCAAGATTATCTATTACCTGGGCGGCGGCGACATCTATTACCTGTATCTCGACCGCCAACTCGGCGAAATGTCGTCCGCCCAGCGCCGCGACTTTATGCGCAGTTCCTCTGGAATGAACTCGCGCACAGCTTCGCCGGTGGCAATCGACTTCGAGGGAATCATTACTCGCTCGCGGCGACTCACCGTGCTCGGCACGGTCGTAAATGTCGTCTTGATGCCGACCTCCGAGGAGTTTATATTCGCCACCTCCGACAATGAAGTATTCAACATTCAAATTGATGGTGACCGTCCGCAGCTATTGTCCGTTGATATTGAGGGTCCAAGGCAGATTCAGCTCATTGGCGAGTCAGGCGAGATGCTGATAATCGACGCCGGTGGACGTCTTCACTTGATCAACGCCGGTGGTGGCGATCACCTCGACTTGAGTTATCGCGCCGCGTGGTCGGTCAGTCGCAAAGCACAATATCGTCAAATGTTTTCCGACGTCTGGCGCGAGATCCGCGACCGATTCTATGATGAAGCACTCCATGGTGTCGATTGGAAAGTAACTCGGGAGAATTACTTGGCCCGCGTCGAAGCAATTGACCAGAAACAGGATTTTCTCGATCTCACTCGCGAAATGTTGGGCCAACTTAACGCTTCTCACCTAAACATATGGCCGGCAAAGAGCCCTTGTCGTGAATCAGGAATGCTCGGAATAATCCCCGAGCACGAAGACAACACCAATGGGACGATTGCCGCTCAAATACTCCCCGAATCGCCCGCATCGCGGGTATCGTCGGAAATCAAAGTCTTTGACAAAATAACGGCGATTGGCGGCGTCAAAATCGAGTCGGGCACCGATCCCTACGAATTCCTGAATGGTACAGTCGGTCAGGAAACGCGAGTTGATCTGATCAATCGCTCTGGAATAACCCGGACAATCGCAATAACCCCCCTCTCAGTTGCCGAGCATCGCGAATTGGTACTGCGGAATGATGAGAGCAGAAATCGCAACCAAGTCAATCAGTCTTCAAAAAACCGGGTCGGCTACATCGCCTTATCGCAAATCACCTCTGCCAGCGTTGAGCAATTTGAATTGGAATTGAAAAAATACTCGCTATCTAAAGAAGCCCTCTTGATCGATCTGCGGAGCAATTCCGGCGGCTCAGAACACGACCGGATTCTCGCAATACTCGCGCGCAAGCCGTATATCGCGCACCGTCCCCGTCATGGTCAGGATGGAATGGACTCGCCTTGGGCATTCACCGGCCCGATCGCTTTACTAATCGATGAACGCACCAGTTCGGACGCGGAAATTGTAGCCGAGGGATTTCATCAACTTGGGTTGGGTGAAGTTATCGGCGTGACAAGTTTCGGTGCAGTGATTGGTACGGAAAAAAAACAATTAGGGGATGGGTCGGTGTTGAGTGTCCCGACTATCGGCTGGTACTCGATGGCAAATAATAATCTCGAGAATCACGGTGTATCACCCGATTTCGCCGCCCCGCTCGATCTCAACAAAGCTGAACATGGCGAAGACAATCAGTTGGGCGAAGCAGTCCAGCGGCTCATCGAAAAGCTTAAGTAGACCCGCCAAATTCTATTTCCTAACGCAGCACACGCAACTTGGCGTACTTGGCCAGGAGCTTCTTTGTGCCTGCGAAATTGAACCGCACTTCTACCTCAGTCGCTTCACCGGAACCACTGCGAGTGACAACAATACCCTCCCCCCAGCGCGCGTGAGCAACAACCGAACCTATGCGGATGCTTGCGAACTGGTCATTTTGTTGCGACAGCGGCTGCATTTCGTAGTCCGCGTTTACGTTTCCATAGGCATTAGTCATGGTATAGCGTTCGGCGTGCACAACATCATCCGGCAGTTCATCGACAAATCGGGATCGAATCGATTGACGCCCGCCGAGACGGGCCCGGGTATTGGCATAGGAGATGTAGAGATGTTTTTTTGCCCGCGTCATTCCGACATAGAACAAACGGCGTTCTTCCTCAAGATCAGCAGGGTTTTCCAGGCTGCGGCCGAGCGGGAACAGACCTTCTTCCAGTCCAGCGACAAAGACAGCATCGAATTCAAGTCCTTTGGCCGCGTGCAATGTCATTAAGGTCACCGTGTCGCTCTCTCGATCCCAATTGTCGAGGTCGGTGTAGAGAGCGATCTCCTGGAGAAAGTCCGCTAACGTGGCTTCAGGTCGTTCAAGGCCAAAATCACCGGCGGAAGACGCGAGTTCGGCAATGTTGTCCAATCGCCCCTCGACTCCTGACGGATCGGATTCCTTCAAGTCTGCGTTGATTCCACTCTTGTCGGCGATCAAATTGAGCAACGGCTCGAGCGGCAGGCTCTTTGTCATTTCTTTGAAATACGTTAGCATTTCGACAAACTTGGCGAGCTTGGCAACAACCGGCTTTCCCAGTTCCTGATTTGCACTTTTGTCGCTGGCTAACTCGTACAACGAGATGCGTCGAGACCGGGCGAGACTTTCCATAGCGGCGACTGTCGTATCGCCAATGCCGCGACGGGGATAATTGATGATGCGCTTGAAACTGACATCGTCCTTCGGATTCTCGATGATCTTTAGATAGCCCATCATATCCTTGATCTCCTTGCGCTGATAAAAGCGAAGCCCGCCGACAATCCGGTAGGGGATGAAGCGGCGCTTAAGAGATTCCTCGATTGCCCGCGACTGTGCATTGGTGCGGTACAGAACAGCGATCTCGCGTCGAATGATACCATGCATGACGAGAGCTTCGATGTTTTCGCAAATCTTTTCGGCCTCATCGCGGTCAGTTTCGACGATCAACAGTGTAACGGGGTCGCCCTTGTCACCGACCGAAAACAGCGTCTTGCCTTTTCGCATCTTGTTGTTGGCGACGACCTCGGATGCCGCCTTGAGAATCGTCTGTGTCGAACGATAGTTTTGTTCGAGCCGAATGATCCGGCAGTTGGGGTAGTCGATTTCGAAGTTGAGGATATTATCGATTGTTGCGCCGCGCCAGCCATAGATTGATTGATCTTCGTCGCCGACAGCAAAGAGATTCTTGTGGACCGCGGTCAGAATCTTCGCAAGCATATATTGGGCGTGGTTGGTGTCCTGGTATTCATCAATCATGACGTAGCGATACTTTGCCTGCAGTCGGGCGCGGATTTCCTCGTCGTCGCGGAGAATCTTAACCGCGTAAAACAGCAGATCATCGAAGTCGACGGCGCGGGCGGCATAAAGCTTCTTTTGATAAAGTTCATATACTCTCGCTACCCGTTCAGTGATGAAATTGCCGGCCATGGTGAGGTACTTTGCCGAATCAACCAACTGCGATTTGGCGTCGCTGATCTTGCTTCGCACCATTGCCGGTGACGTAACTTTTAAGTCGAAGCCGAGTTCGGCAATGCTGGTTTTGATTACGCTGGATGCATCATCCTCGTCGTAAATCGTAAAGTTCTTCGGGACCCCGATGCGTTCGCCATAGAAGCGCAGCAGCAACGACGAAAACGAGTGAAAGGTCGAAACTTGCATGCGCCGCCGGTCGATCTCCGTCAGCCGTTCGATGCGCGCCTTCATTTCGCCGGCGGCCTTGTTCGTAAATGTTACCGCGAGAACTTGCTCGGGCGTCGCATGTCCCTGCGCAATGAGATTTGCCACACGTGACGTCAGGACCCGCGTTTTTCCCGAACCGGCGCCGGCCAACACCAGAAGCGGACCATCAACATGCGTTACTGCGAGGAGTTGTTCCTTGTTCAAACCGCCGAGGATTTTGTCTTGACCATTCATGGGTTGCCCAATATACTTGGCGTCGGTATCATGACAAGTGAAACTTTCCATGCCTGTCGTAGAGAATCCTTATGAAATCAAGTTCAAACAACAATCGCTTCTATGATCAACTTGCGCCGGTTTATCACCTCAAGGTCGATTGGCAAAATCGAAACTCGAAAGAAAACCGATTGTTTGAGTTCTTGACCAAAACACTCAAGCCGTCTTCAGTGCTCGATATCGGCTGCGGCGATGGTGGTCATGCCGAACGTTATGCTGCTGCGGGTGTGCAGTACCACGGCATCGACAAGTCGCCGGTGATGATTCGCGCCGCAAAGCAAGAGCACTCGCAATCGTCAGGAGTCTCGTTCTCAATCGGCGACATGACTAAGCTTCCTGTCTCCTTTACGGGACGATTCGATCAGATCGTGATTTTGGGGAACACACTGCCCCATCTCACCACTATAGCCGGGCTTAAGCACGCGATCTCCGGGATTGGTCGATCACTGTCGGCAGGCGGTCATCTGATCATGCAAACCGTCAACCCCGGCGCGCTGGCCAACAAAAGCGTTCACCTGTTGCCGCCGAAATTGGCGCAGGGAACACTGTTTACACCGTTTTATGTTAATCGCGGGAAGTGTTGGGAATTCGTAATGCCAATATACAAGATGGTGAATGAAGCGATCGCAACAGAGTCCGCCGCGATGACGATGTTGAGGTTCTGGACTCGCGAAGAGCTTGCGGCGATTGGAAAGTCGTACAAATTCGAATTGAGGCAATCCTTTGGTGATGGCGGACTCGGTGTCTACAAACCGGGCTCAAGCAGCAATCTGATTCTTGTATTTAGAAAGAACGTCAATGCCTGAACTCCCTGAAGTTGAAACCGTCGTTCGCGGGCTGAACGCCCAGGTTAAGGGGCTGACGATAAAGCGGATCCCCCACGTCGCCGAACACATCAGAATACGCGACAATGATCTTGAGTCGCTTTGCGGCGATACGTTCCTGAATTTCGGTCGGCGCGGTAAATACATCATCGCAGAGCTTGAATCGGGGAGAAAGTTGATGATCCATCTACGGATGAGCGGCCGAATTTTGCTTGTGGGAGCTCGGTCACGCCGCGACAAACACGACCACTTTATAGCCACTTTTACAACAGGTTCCGACAAACTGGTTTTTCGCGATACGCGGAAATTTGGCCTTGTCCAATTCCTTCGCGAAGATCAAGACGGCGGCATTAGTCTGCTTGGCATCGAAGCCACCGAAATAACCGGTCCTAAACTCAAAGCTTTGCTGGAGTCAAGTAATCGTCCGGTCAAGGCGCTTCTGCTCGATCAAAGCGCATTGGCAGGTTTGGGGAACATTTATGTTGACGAATCGCTTTTTCGGAGCGGAATTCACCCTCTACGCGTTTGTCGAGCGGTTAATAGCGACGAAACTCGATCTCTGGCGGCAAATATCCGCTTGATTCTAAGGAATGCAGTGAATAAAATGGGAACGACTTTTGATAGTTATGAGGGCGTAAATGGCAAACCCGGCGAGTATTCCCTTCATCTTCGTGTGTATAATCGGGAAGGTGAATTGTGCCGCCGTTGTGGCGATACAATAGTGAAGATTAGAGCTGCCGGAAGAGGAACGCATTTCTGCCCGACGTGTCAGAAGTGAGCAAACAGCAACTGAGAAAGAGAGCCAGATGAAACTGATCGTAGCCTTGTTAATGTTGGTCCCTACTATGCTCGCCGCGCAATCAGCCATCCCCAAAGCTGTCAGTGAAACCGTTAATCTTTCGCCGCGCTGCAAAAAGGGCGACCTTCAGCGCTATGAAGTCAAACGCGAGCTGCGAAAACTCAACCCGGATGGATCACAGCGTACCCATAGGCACGATGTATTTGCGTTCACGCAGTACTGCCGGAGCAATACACCGGAGAACGGGCTGGAATATAGTATCACGGTTGATTCGTTCGCTGTCGGAATTAATTTGAGAATGGATGAGGATTTAAGACCGCTG
>CAVPQS010000072.1:0-19343 GCA_963707485.1 uncultured bacterium | reverse complement strand
TTGTTACTGTTGACGCCTGGTTCGATTACGTATTGCTGAAAAACCCCGCAGAGTGTTGTAGAGGCCCTCACCCCTACCCCTCTACCGGGACTGCTGAAGAAGTCCTCGCCCATGTCATCCTGAACGAAGTGAAGGATCTGCTTCGGTTGCCAATGAACAACTTACAGATTCTTCGCTTCGCTCAGAATGACAAGAATTGACTTTTTCAACAGTCCCTCCCAAGGGGAGAGGGGAACACCAGCTTGCATTCTTTATCTCATCTCCGTAGATTTCGAATATGAATACGTTTAGACCACGATTCATATCGGTGGTAGAGGCGCGACGCAGGAGCCTTGCGGGAGATGGTCTCTTGATTGTTTCGGTGTTTCCTGAGGCGGTGCACGCAAAGTCGCATATCGAGGGGTCGATTTCGCTTGAAGCGCTTGAGTCGCGTTTGGCGGAGCTGCCCAAAGATGCAGCGCTGGCTTTCTACTGAGCCTGAGTGGCTGATGAAAGCGCCGTCAGTTTGGCGGAGGAGTTCTTACAGCGCGGCTACGTAAACGCGATGGTTTTGCAAGGGGGAGCGTTGGCCTGGCACCAGGCGGGGTTTCCGATAATTTCGGTGGCGTGAGGGGGAATATAGTGGTTAAGTAGGCGGACTCCGATCCGGGCGAAGTGCCACGAAGACGATTTCAATCCCACCATGCGCTTCGGAAGTGATCGGCTTCATTCTATTAGACGACAATCAGTGAATTATGTCAGCAGAGCGTTGTTGTCGACGCGCTGGTGGGGCACCAGAGTTACGTATACAGAAATTATCCGCTCAAAGTGCATCCGAAGTTATCACGAATGAGGGACAAGACCCGACGCAACAGGAAGACACACCCCGTCTCGTGTCCTCCTTCGTCGGACACGAGCCACCCCTCTCAAGGGACTGTTGAAAAAGTCCTCGCCCGTGTCATCCTGAACGAAGTGAAGGATCTGCTTCGGTTGCCAATGAACAACTTACAGATTCTTCGCTTCGCTCAGAATGACAAGAATTGACTTTTTCAACAGTCCCTCACAAGGGGAATTGAAATTGGGAATTGCATAATACAGATTGGCTCGACAGGTATTGACTTGAGAGACGGAGAGCGAGGTTACACTGATGCTAATATAATCGGGCACGTTTGTTGAGATAGGCAAAGAGGGCGAAGTCGTAGTCGGTGGCGGTGTCGATGGGGACGTAGTCGATATTGGACATGCGGCATTCACGGGCCAAGCGTTCGATTACTTCACCGACAACTTTTTTGTATTCACCCTTAATCTGCCAAGGCAAGGTGTTAATTTGCTCGCCGGTTTCCATGTCTTTGAAGATGGCTTCCTGCGGGAAGGCAAAGTCGCGTTCGCGCGGGTCGAGCACGTGGAAGACAATAATTTCGTGATTGCGGTGGCGGAAATGTTTGAGTCCGGCGATGACTTCGGTGGGGTCATCGAGCAAATCGGACAGGACAATGACGAGTCCGCGGCGTTTGATGCGTTCGGCCATTTCGTGCAGCGTCTTGGCGATGTTGGTTTGCAGTGTCGGTTTGAAAGCGTCCATCTCGCGCAAGAGCACATGCAGGTGTGAAGCAGCCGAGCGCGGCGGGACATAGGTGTTGATTTTTTCATCGAAGCCGACGAGGCCGACGGCGTCGCGCTGTTTTAGCATCAAGAACGAAAGAGCGGCCGCAAGTTGCAGCGAGTAGGTGAGCTTGTCGATGCGCTTTTCGGAAGAGAATCCCATCGAACGAGAGCAGTCGACGAGGAGGTATGCCTTGAGGTTGGTCTCTTCTTCGTATTGCTTAATGTAGAAGCGATCGGACTTGGCGAAAACTTTCCAATCGACATTACGGATCGAATCTCCGGGCATATATTGGCGGTGTTCGGCGAATTCGACCGAGAAGCCATGGTAAGGGGAGCGATGCAAGCCGGCGATGAAGCCCTCGACGACAAGACGGGCTTTGACCTCGAGTCCCTTGAGTTTGCTGAGAACTTCGGGCGAGAGATATTTGCTGTTGGTTTGGTCGGCCATGATACCTTTATACGAAATCAGATTCGTAAACGCCCGCATTTTGTTGACGGAGGTTTAGATGCGAGGAGTAGCTCGGCGCTCCAATTAGTGCGCAGGTTATGAGTTAAGGAATTGTCAAAACCCTTCAGTCTCCAAACACAGATCAAATGCTTTGCGGTTTTCCTTTGCTCGAACTGTATTTGATTTGTGAGGGCGGGTTTTGACCTACGAAGATAGCTGAAGCAATCTCATGTCAGGTTTCACGCCCTCCAGGCTCGGAGCCAGAACTACGAACTGAAAACTTCGGGCGAGAGATATTTGCTGTTGGTTTGGTCGGCCATGATACCTTTATACGAAATCAGATTCGTAAACGCCCGCATTTTGTTGACGGAGGTTTAGATGCGAGGAGTAGCTCGGCGCTCCAATTAGTGCGCAGGTTATGAGTTAAGGAATTGTCAAAACCCTTCAGTCTCCAAACACAGATCAAATGCTTTGCGGTTTTCCTTTGCTCGAACTGTATTTGATTTGTGAGGGCGGGTTTTGACCTACGAAGATAGCTGAAGCAATCTCATGTCAGGTTTCACGCCCTCCAGGCTCGGGGCCAGAACTACGAACTGTTGAAAAACAGTGAAGCCGAGCAATTCGAGTCCCAACAGGAAATGAGTTCTGCTGGGTTCCCGCTTTCGCGGGAACGACTTAGGGGGATGACAACATGAGATTGACCAGTCATATTCACAACAACTCAGGGTTTCTCGGCAGCACAATTCTCCGAAATGACTTAGCGGGACAACAGGCTACAATCGTTCAGTTACCATTACGCTGTTTCCGAATTTTCGACAATCCCTAACTTGGGCGGATACGACGGGCAGTAAAAGGAAACCGCCGGTGGGGTTGCTGATCCATCGGCGGTTCTGTCGGATAATGGGAAGTACCCGTACGGGTCTTTAGGTTATTTCATTTTCTTTTCGAGGCCGTCGAGGCGGACCTTCATTTCATCGAGGCGCTTTTGGAGTTCTTCCATTTTGCGCATGAAGTCTTCTTGATCGACTTGAGGTGTCGCCCAATTGTGATACGTTCCACCGCGATTGCCGTTCCAATTAAGCATCTCGCGGAGGTTCTCGGGCATATTATTCATGCCAAAGCTTTCGATCTCATCGATTTCCAAAGAGACTTTTTGTTTAGCTTTGTCGCGCACGATCGTGAGTTCAACGGTTTCGCCGCGATCTTTGCCGCGCAATTCGCTGGAGACATCGCCGGGAGTTTCGACGATTTCGCCGTTAACTTCCACGACGACATCGCCGACTTTCAGGCCGGCTTTTTCCGCGGGGGTGTCCTTCATAACTTCCGTGATCAGTGCGCCTTCGCCTTCGGGGACGCCGAAGTATTCGCCCAGATCGCCGGACAGTGATTGCATGGAAACGCCGATGCCGGTAGTTTTCATATTGTCGAGAAACGCGAATCCGCGCGGCGCCCAGTCGTCGGAATCAGCGTCGCCTTCGCCGCCAAAACCATACATTTGCGGTTCGCGGCGTTCTCCGATTTCGACGGAGATATTCATTTCTTTGCCGTCGCGATTGACGGACAGATTAGCTTTGTCGCCGATCTTGGAAGCGCGGACCAATTCGGTCAAAGCGTCGGAATCTTTTACGGCGGCGCCGTTCCACGCGAGAATGATGTCTTTGGGTTCGATTCCTGCTTCATCGGCGGGGGAATCCTCGGCGACGTCGTTAACAAGAACGCCGTCGGTGGTTTTCAGGTCGAAGGCTTCAGCGAGATCGCGGTTGACATCCTGCATGTAGATACCGATCCACGGGCGTTTTGCCGCATGGAGCGGGCTCACAGCGAGAACTACCAATAGCCCCAGTATTCCTGCAGATAGCCAATGTTTGCGACTATTGTTCATGTGGTTTCCTTTCCCAGTCATTACTCACCTCTTAATACCGGGCCGCTCAATTCAATGTTCCAGAATTAATGTTAACTTGTGTTAAGGCGCTTCTACGCGGCGCAAAGATAGTATCGACGAATCGAGCGCCTGACTGAATTTACGCATCGAGGCGGCGAAAGTTACGGAAATGGCGTGTCAAAATGCAATTAAAAGGCACACGGTGAAACATTTCGGGGAGAGGTTTAATCAAAACAATGATTATAAGTCAATTCCGTTCATTCGTTAGGGAGTATCCATGGCAATTAAGCGGAGATCGAAAAAGGTCATAATTACCGGCATTGCCGCTGTTGTTGTGATAGCGGCTGTCGTGATTTTGAATTCAGGTTCGGGGAAAGAGCCGACATCCATCCAGGCCGATTTGGCTTATATCGATGACATTTCCGAAATCGTGTCGGCATCGGGAAGAATCCAGCCGCAGACGAAGGTTGATATCACAAGTGAAGTTTCGGCGCAGATTATCAGTATTTTCGTGAAAGAGGGCGAATTCGTCGAACGCGGGCAGCGGCTGATACTATTGGATACGATTCAGCTTCAGTCGGACGTTTCGCAAGCGCGCTACAGCATGGACGAGATATCCTCGCGCGCCGAAGCCGCGAAAGCGCAACTCGAAATCGACAAGCTGGAATCGGAGCGGCAGAGTAAGCTTTACGAGCAGAAGTTGACCTCCGAGAATGCGGCCACGAACGCGGGCTACATGTATGAAAATTCGCGAGCCAACTACCAGGCCATGCTGGCGCAAGTTGAGACGGCGCGGGCGCGGCTGGACAAAGCCAATGACAATTTGACGAAGACGCTGATCAAAGCGCCGATGGCGGGAGTGGTGACATTCCTGAGCGTCGAGGCGGGCGAAATCGCGCAGGCGCAGACGGCGTTTACGCAGGGCAAGACGCTGATGACGATTGCGGATCTGTCGGTATTTGAGGTGGAGATTGACGTCGACGAAAGCGAGATCGCCAAAATACTGATGGGGCAAAAGGCGCAGATCAAGGTCGACGCATTTCGGGACACGTCGTTTGAGGGGACGGTCGTAGAGATTGGCAATTCGGCGACGGTGGCCAATGCAGGAAGCGACAATTATACGACGAGCTTCCGCGTGAAGGTGAGATTCGACATGGCGGAAGTGACATTCAGGCCGGGCATGTCGGCGACGGTTGATATAACAACGAATAACGCCGAAGATGCGCTGCTGGTGCCGTATGCGGCGCTGGTGACACGGGAGTTCGATCCGGATGCGCTTACGGCAAAAGCCGAGAAATCCGAAAGCGGCGGGATAATTCAACAGGCGAATGCAGCCGAATCCGCAGCGTCAGACAACGGGACCAAGCGTAAGAAGAGCGCAAAGATCAAGAAGTCGGGAATTTTCGTTGTTCGCGACGGGAAGGCGAAGTTTATCGAGATCACAACTGGCATTGCGGATGAGCGGAATATCGTAGCGCTCACGGGTGTTGCGCCGGGTGACACGATAATCTCCGGTTCGTACCAGACGCTGCGCAAAATTGCCGAGGGCGATGTCATTACAATCGAGCAAGCTTCAATTGACAAGATGAAGGAAAAGTAGGGCGAGTCGGCAACGCTCGAAGTGCGCTACCATGATATTCATCACGCTGATCAAGGAGTCGATTGCGGCGCTGTGGGCGAATCGTCTGCGTTCGTTTCTGACGGTACTGGGAATGACGATGGGGGTGACCTCGGTCATCGCGATCGTATCTACCGTCGAAGGGATGCAAAACAATCTGGAAGATGCGTTCGCCTCGCTGGGGTCGAACACATTCATGGTGACACGATTCGGGTTCGGCTTGTCGATGCAGGAGTATCTGGAGCGGATGCATCGCCGCAAGCTGACGCGGGGATTGATCGAGCCGATTAAAGAAGGCTGTCCCGACTGTGCCGAGGTCGGCGCGGAGGCGTATTCGTCTTCGACGGTGAAGTACGGATCTAAGCGCATGAATTGGGTCAATGTCGAGGGCAACACGCCGAATATTCTGGCGATGCGAGATCTGGATGTGGCGATGGGCCGCTATATTTCGTGGGAGGATGACAGCCGCCGCAAGCAGGTTGCATTCATCGGCCACAAGGTTTACGAGAAGCTGTTCGAGGGCATGAACGCGGTCGGCGAGAAGATTCGAATCGGCAGAGACGAATTCGTAGTGATTGGGGTTGCCGAGGCGCTGGGCGGAATGTTGGGCAACGACATGGATGAGTTTATTGCGATTCCGCTGGCGACCCACCAGAAGATGTTTCGGCAGACGGGCAATCCGGTGAATCTGATCATCAGCTCGGTATCGCTTGACCGGCGCGAGCAGGCGATGGACCAGGTGCGGGTGGCGCTGCGGTCGGCCCGGCACGTCACCTATGACGACGACGATGACTTTGCGATTGTCACGCCCGACGCGATTTTGAGTTTCATCAACGATTTCACGCGCGGATTCAGGATCGTGCTGATATCGCTGCCGCTGCTTTCGATTATCATTGGCGGCATTGTGATCATGAACATCATGATGATTTCCGTCACCGAGCGGACGCGGGAAATCGGCATCCGCAAATCGATCGGCGGGCGGAGACGGCACATTCTGACGCAGTTCTTATACGAGTCGACATTCTTATCGCTTTTGGGCGGAGCGCTGGGAATTTTGTTCGGAGTCTTGATCGGTGAACAAGTGTTGACGGGGCTGCTTGATATCTATGTGACACCGACCACGCTGGCGATTGTGCTTGGATTCGGTATTTCGATGGGGGTGGGACTTTTCTTCGGCATGTATCCGGCGGTTCGGGCCTCGCGATTTGATCCGATTAAGGCGCTGAGTTATGACTAATTGGACGCAGCGGCTGTGGGAAACGCGCGAAGGGATGAATCTGGCGCTCGATGCCGTGCGTTCGAACAAGTTTCGCAGTTTGATGACGATTATCGGGGTGATGGTGGGAGTCGGCGCGGTGATATTGGTCAATACGATTATGGATGGATTTACGGCGTATGCGGAATCTTCAATCGACAAGATCGGCAGCAATGTCATGTCTATCACCCAATATGACGAAGGCACCGACTGGGAAAACATGACCGAGGAAGAGCGGCGGCGCAGGGACATCACGATGGATGAAGCCTTCGCCATTCAGGAAATGTGTCCGCTGGTGAAGGCAGTCGCGCCGCAGAAGCGGGCGCAGAACAATATTGCCAAGCACAACAATCGCTCGATACGGACTCCCGATGATTTTCGCGGGTGTTGGCCGGCGCAGGCGATCGTGACCAACCGCGATGTATCGCATGGAAGATTCATCGACGACAACGACATGCAGCGGGAGTCGATGGTTTGCGTGATCGGTCCGGAAATTTCCGATGCGTTGTTTGATTCGCCGGATGAAGCGGTAGGCAAAGAAATCCGCGTCAATGGCTGGAAGCTGAGGGTGGTCGGCGTGCAGGCGCGGGTGGACGACTTTTTCGGAATCAGCGAGAACGATTTCATTTTCATACCGATGACGACCTTTGATCGGTTTTATCCAAACGAGAAGTCGGTGACGCTGATGTGCAGCGCCGTGTCGCGGATGCAATTTGGCGAGTCGATGGACCAGGTTATCAATGCGCTGCGGCGGGTCCGGAAAGTGCGACCGGAGGAAGAGAACAATTTTGGAATTATGACGCAGGATCGGTTCAAGAATGAAGTTGCGGGGATCACTGCGAAGGTTCAATTAGGCGCGACGGCGGTGGCTTGCGTCGGGCTGCTTGTGGGAGTCATCGGGGTAATGAATATCATGCTGGTAGCGGTAACGCAGCGGACGCGCGAGATTGGCGTTCGCAAAGCTGTGGGGGCACGGAAGCACAATATCCTATTTCAGTTTTTAGTGGAAGCAGCGACGCTAACGATGCTGGGTGGACTGGTCGGGATTATTTTCGGAGCCTCCCTCGGTTGGCTGGTGACGACGATTTTGGAATGGCGGTACTTTTTCTCGCCGGCGTGGGCGCTGATCGGATTGGTGCTATCGGCGGGTACGGGAGTGCTATCCGGACTCTATCCGGCATGGCGCGCGGCGCGGACGGATCCGATTGTCGCGCTGCGGTATGAATAGCGTTTAGGGTGGCTACAGAAGTTCGGGCCAATATGACAGTGCGCGCTTGAGCTCATTCTGCGCCATCAAGAGATTGAATTTATCCTGCAAAGCCTCTAATTCGATTTGCTGCACCTGCAGTTCGGTGTCAAGATACTCGGCGTTGGTGATTGAGCCGTTTCCGTAGGAGACAGAAGCAATTTCCATCGCTTTGCGTGCGAGCGCGAGTTTCTCAGCCGTGATCCGCGACTTAGAGGCGATTTTGGCAACTTCCTCACGATAGATACTAACAGCGGTGCGGGCTTCGCTTTCGATGCGGGCGATTTCCAATTCGAGGCCGGCTTGTTTCGCGAGTTCTTCGGCGCGACGACTCTTGGAGAACCCGCCATTGAAAAAGGCATAATTGACGGCGACGCCGCCGGCGTAGTTGAACAGCAATTCGTCGGGATCGGGCATGTAGCCATTCTTCCATCCGGCGCTGCCAAAAAGAGTGACGATAGGGCGCAGCTTTTCCATACCGAGAGCGAGATTAGAAATTTCCTGCTGTTTGCGATTGGCGATGATTTCCGGTTTAGCGGCGATTTGACCCGCCCAAGTGTTTTCGTCCGGCAGCGGTTCGCTTAGGGTAATGTATGAAAGCGGCTGGGATAATTCCGCGCTCACCGAGTCTGTACCCAAAATTTCGGCAAGAGTTCTCAGTGCGATTTTGAGATCGGCTTGAGCGATGGAGAGTTGTTCCTGAAAGACTTTGAGCTGCATTTCGCTTTTGAGGAGGTCGAATTGGGAGACAAGTCCGTTATCGAAACGAATCTGGGCGTCGTCGAGATGCTTTTGCGAAATGGTCGCATATTGCTGCAGCAGCTTGATCTGCTCCGAGATGAGCGCCGCGCCGGTATATGAACGCGTTACCTGGTAGGCGACGCTTTGGCGGGCTGCGAACAGGGCATTCTCGCTCAGTTCTTTTCCAAGGATCGCCTGGCCGACGGTTTTCCGGCGCTTGCCCCAGTCAAACAAGAGGTAACCGCCGGAAAGTTTCGTATCGGTCATATTATTAGCGCCGGTTTTGATTTCCGGGATGGCGACGGGGAGCGGCAGGTTGATTTCGATTTTCGGCACGCGGGACACGTAAGTATAAGCGCCGCTTAACTCTAATCGTGGCGAGTAGGCGCTGCGGGCGGTGTTGATGCGCCGGCTGGCTTCCTGGACGCGACTTTCGAGGACCGCGACGGAATAGTTGGATTTTATGGCAGTTTTGAGGGCTTCATCAAGGCTAAGACCGGCGCAAATGTCCAAAAGCAGTGCAACGGAGGTCAGCGTGATTATAATGCAAAGGCGGAGCATGCCGAAAAATTAGCTGTAGGGGTTAATTCGGCAAGAGAATTCCTTGAGCGGTTGAACCTTAGAGAAAGAATATTCGTATACAGTCTGTGGGTATCAACAGATTTCGGATCTACAGATAGTTTGCGCGCCGGCGCGAGGACGATTGAATGTTTAGAAGAATAGCACTGGTAGTCTTTCTGCTGTTTACGGTTTTGGCGGTAGTGGTGGCGTTGAAGGACGACAAAGAAGTGACGACGTCGTCGCGCGAAGCTTACGAGCATTATTTGGCGGGGATCGAATGGAAAGACAATTTCTATTTCCGGCAGGCGATGGAAGAATTTGAGCAGGCGATCAAACTCGATTCGAATTTTGCCATGGCGCAGGCAGAACTCGCCGACGTCTATTCGGCCCGTGGATTCACCAAGAAGGCGAAGGAGATGCAGGCGACTGCACTGGCCCAGCGCGAACATGTGTCGAATCGTGAACAACTGCGGATAGATATAAAGAAAGCGCAATGGGACAGTCGGCGCGATGAGGCGTATGAGCTGTCGCAGGAGTATCTCAAGCGGTTCCCGGAGGATATTGACGCGATCACAGGAATGGCATTGCAGGAATTCGGGCGCGAAAATTACGAAGAGTCGCTGCGGCTGTTTCAAGCGGCGCTCAAACAGGATCCGAAGTACGCGATGGGCTACAATATGCTCGGCTATCTCAATTACTACCTGGGCCGCTACGACGAAGCGTTGGCGATGCTGGACAAATACATTGACTTGAGCCGCGAGCAGGCGAACCCGCATGATTCGCGGGGCGAGATTTTACACGCGGTCGGGCGTTATGATGAAGCGATTGCGGAGTTCCGGCAGGCATTTAATATCAATCCGGATTTTGATTTCGCGACGTTGCACACAGCACAGACATACCAGGCGCTGGGCCAGAACCGACAGACGGATTACTGCTTCCAAGTGCTGTTTAACCAGGCGCCGTCAGAAGCGAAGATGCTGCAATATTACAACAGTTGGGCGGGGTTGATGATCTATCGCGAAGAGTACGACTCAGCGCGCACACTGCTGGCGATGTCGATTTCCCGCGATCCGAACAACGAAATGTTCGCGCTGGCGGACGCATACCGGTTGCTCGGGACGATGTGCTATCGGGAGCAAAATCTGGATTCGATGCGAGTAGTCTGGAATCTTGCCCGCGAGGTCATCAAGAAGACGTTAGCGGAAAAGCCGCAATTGAGTTCGTTACGCGGATTCCAGCAATATCAGCGGACGATGGATGCGACCGAGGCGGATTTGGAAGGACGTTCGGAGGATGCGCTGCGGCTTTTTAGCGAAGCCGTGAATTCGGCGACGACGCCGGAAGAGAAGCTTGGGTATCGTGTTTACTATGCGGACGTACTGAGGCGCAGCGGGCAACTTGACCTGGCGATTTCCGAGTTGCAGAAGAATTTATCGATTAATCCGAATCACGGCCGGACATTGGCGCGGCTTGCCGACGTTTATGAGGCGGCCGGCGATCTCAACGCGGCGCTGGCTTATCGCGAACGGGCGGCGGAGGTCTGGAAGAATGCGGATCCGGAATTTGCGTTAGTGCGGGAGCTCAAGTCGAAGCTGGAGTCGTCGTTGGCGTCGTCAGCGCGGACGCCTGTGACACCAGCGGGTACGCCTTCGATCAATTAGCAGAAAAGACTCGCGATTATTCCCCGATTATTTTGACGAGCACGCGCTTCTTGCGTTTGCCGTCGAACTCCCCGTAAAATATTTGCTCCCAGGGGCCAAAATCGAGGCGGCCCTCGGTGATGGCGACAACAACTTCACGACCCATGATAGTGCGCTTGAGATGGGCATCGGCGTTGTCTTCATAGCCGTTGTGGCGGTATTGTGAATGCGGTTTTTCGGGCGCGAGTTTTTCGAGCCACTGTTCATAATCGGCGTGGAGCCCGGCCTCGTCGTCGTTGATGAAGACGCTGGCGGTGATGTGCATGGCATTACAAAGGAGAAGGCCTTCTTTGACGCCGCAGTCGCGGAGGCATTCTTCGATTTCGCGAGTGATGTTCAACAACCGGCGCCGGGTCGGCGTTTCGAACCAGAGTTCTTTGCGGTAACTTTTCATGGTAATTTTATCCTCCGCCTTGCTTGCCGCGGCGATGTTTGTATTCGTGGAGTTTGACTTTACCGAGCGGGATGGTATTTTTGATTTTAAGGCTGTCGCGCATTTCGGCCATGAAGTCGCGGTTATTTTTCCAAGTAATGAGAGCGACGATCAGCATGCTGAGGGCAGCTCCGAGCGATGCAAGTCCCATGTCTTTGTGCGCATCCCAGATGTCGCCTTGAGTGCCGAGATAAGCCATGCCGAATTCTCCGCCGAAGACGGTCGCGACCAGCCATTCAATGAGTTCATAGAGCATCGAAAGCGATATGACCAGTTCGAGCGGGAGACAATAGCTCCAGGCGCCCTTGACGTGAACAATGCGCATAAAGGTTTCGCGCACGGGATAGCAGAGCAGGAATCCAAAGAGGAAGTGAACGAGGCGATCGAACTGATTGCGTTCGAACCCAAAGAGGCGGTTCAGCGAGAAGCCCAGGGAGGCGGTCCAGCTTTCGTAGGGAACTTCTGCGTAGGTATGGTGCGCTCCGATCGTGTGGAGACAGAGGAAGACAAATATCAGGACATACGAAAGATTGCTGAAGCGAAAACGATTGCGGGTTCTGGCCAGAAATACGATGAACGAGACGGTCAGGACATTTTCGAGGACCCAGTCGGAGGAATGCGCCGGCTGATAGGCCCAAATTAGCCACCAGACTGCAAAAATGAGAAGCAGCATGGTGCGAAGTTCGAATACTAACTTTGGCATGGTCGGAGGCGAATTAACTCGATTATTGAAAACGGGCAATAAAAAGAATCAAGCGGCGGTTGAGAACGACAGTCGCTTGATATTGGTGTCTACCTATTGGAACGCGGTCTATTTACAGGCACTACATGGCGCAGATCCGCCGCCGAAGTGATCAATTATTGCGGGTACCGACACGGGGTTGAGCAGTGCAAATTCAATGTTGGGAATTGTTATTCCGGGAGCGACGATGTTTCCGAACTCTGCGCTGGAGTTGTCGGTTCCTCCGGGTGATAACCCGGCAAAGGTGGAAATATTTGAAGCTGAGTCCGGCGCCGGTCAAATCGGCGTTCAAGATTGCGAATCTGCAGGGATCGCAGACGAGCTCGGCATCTTTGTCATTTGAATCATCTTCCAGCAATCCCTGAGAAGCAGGCGGAGGCGGAGTGAAGAAGCCGGGGACCAGGAGTTCATAAGAGGTTACTGTGATCGTTACTGAAGCAGTGTCGATTCCCCAGAAAGGCGAGGCTTAGGGGACAAACGACACTATACCGGTCGCGATGCCCATTCCACCGTGCCAGAAAGGTGACGGCGGAACGACGCCGCTAATGAAGATCACTTTTTCGGCAGGGATTGGTTTCCGATTAAGATAATCACCATAGTTCGCCATGAGCTTACTGTCCTGCGGCGAAGTATAGAATCCGAGCACACTCACCTCTTGGCCATTGAGGGCGGCTAAATTTTGGAAAATGCTTTAGACAGTTTGGGTAGAGTCGTTTCGCTGAGCTTGGGCCACCCCGCCAAGCGCAATTAGATTGAGGAGACATGCCGAACAAAATAGTCCATTTGCCTTATCGCATGGAGGCCTCCAGGGGGTTGAGGAGACCGTTTTTTGGTGATGTTCTTACGGTGTTCTGCCTGTACGAATACAAGGCAAGGACTATCTGGTTTTCAGTCAATAGCGGATTTGTTGGACCGACTGAATCGTCACAAGGGGTTCGGGAAAAATCGGTTGACAAAGGGGGGGAGTCGGCGTAATATGCCGAATCTATTTTTTGCGCAAGTTCTAAGCATGGCGCGTCTTGGGAGTAATGGGAATAATGTTGAAGCCAAAGTGGCGCTTCATTGACAGGCGAAGAGACGCAATTTGATCTTAGAAATACAGGTTGACTCATTTTTTTCTTATCATGGAGACGATAATGAGAATTAGCAGGTTAACGACAGTTTCGCTGATGGTTGTCGTCCTCTTATCCGGGGTGGTATTTGCCGGAGGGTGGCAGTATTCTGGAGTTGGTGCAAGAGCCATGGCATTGGGAGGCGCGTATCGCGGGCTTTCGAACGATGGTTCGGGCGCCTACTACAATCCGGGCGGGTTGGCGTTTCTTTCCACCAATTACTTCAATTTAACGGCCTCCTTTTCCGGACCAAGGCCGGAAGTGACGCCGAATTTCAACTCCAATGGTTACGAGTTCGGGTATTTGAACGGGCAGACCCGTTATCCGGTTAAAGACAATATCTATCTGATGGGGAACACCGCCCTGTTTTTCAAGCCGAAGGGCGCGGAGAAGTTGACATTTGGGGCGGCGGTTTATCAGATGTACGATCACAATGCGGTGATGAATTTGTTTCAGATATCGCCCGCTTATAATAATAAGCGCCAGGTTCAGGAAGACAATCATCGATCCAACATCGATGTTGTGACGTTCCAGCCAACAATCGCTTATCAGTTTTCAGACAAGCTCGGCGTTGGAGTGGGTTTGCAGATTAACCGCGGCGACGTTTGGATCGACCAGGTCGGTTTTGTAGATAACCCGTATGGATATCCGTTGGATGTTCGTCCGTATGAGCAGTTCCCAAAGTTGACCTCGATTGACGGCTACGGCTACGGGCTGGGAATTAATGCCGGTCTACAGTTGAAAGCGACCGAGAAGGTGACGTTGGGAGCGAATTTCATTTCGAGTTCTAAAATCAAAATAGACGGCAGTTCTATCGAGCGGATATTTTTTCCGTTCAACCAGGGGATCGCGAATCTCTATAATGACCCGCAGGCCAATGGCAATCCGGCGATGACCGACATTTTCAATACTTACAGCAACGGCGACGAGTGGATTGTCAAAAGCAATTTCGATATGGATATGAAGTTGCCGTCCGAGATTGGCGCCGGCATCGCGATTCAAGCGAACGAAAACACGATGATTTCGGCGGACTTCGTGTACACGATGTGGTCGCAGTTCGATGATTTTGCCGTGATAATGAGCGGGCGCGATTTCCTGCGGTCGAACAATGAACAGGCCTCGGATACGTGGAGGAGCTTGCTGCAGGATCCGACCTATCATTTTGACTGGGACAATGCGATTCGAATCAGTGCGGGTATCGAGAAGGTGCTCAATGAGCGCTGGGTCGGCAGGTTCGGTTACATGTATGACGGCTCGCCGATTCCGGATGAGACGTTTAACGAGCTCTTTGTTGACACGGGTGACAAGCACCATCTGAATATTGGCGCGCAGTTTATTTTGAGCGACAAGATCACGTTTGACGGCGCGTTTGAAGCGGTCTTTGCCGGCAAGCGCGATGTCGGTCAGGCGGTTGACAGCAATAACGATGGCGACTGGGATAACTTCGGCGGCGAGTGGAAGACCAAGAGCTTCAACTCGAGCTGGGCTATTAACTATCGGTTTTAGGAGAGGTGCTGATAATGAATACAAAGATATTTTCGATAGTTGGAATTAGCGTTCTGCTTCTAATGCTGGTGGTGTCGGGCTGCACGCGCCGCGACAATCCGGCTGTGCCGGAAGCGCCGGAAGCGGGAACTATCTCGCAAGGCACCCGTCAATTCTTTGGACTCATGCCCGACAGCGCCCGCTGGAGCCAGTTCCAGAGCCGCTGGATCGACGCTTACAGGCCTGCCGGCTACGACGATCGGCTAAGTGGATTCAGATTCCCGGTGCTGTATTTGCTGCCGGGATTTGACGGCGAACCGACATTTTATTTCCGATTCGGCAACGAGAACTATTATCTCGCGAGCGCCATCGCGGCGGTCGCCGACGAATTAATTGCTTCCGGGGAGATTAAGCCTCTGTTCATAGTTATGCCCGATGCTTCTATATTCTATGGTGGCTCGTTCTTCAACAACAGCGACCTGGCCGGCAAATGGGAGAATATCGCGACCTACGAATTGATTTACTACGCAGACAATGTCTCGAAGCTTCGAACACTGATCGACAAGGAATCGCGCGCGATCAGCGGGCATTCGTCGGGCGGGTATGGAGCGATCCGTGCCGCGATGAAGTATCCGGAGCTGTACAACTCGGTTTCCGCAATCGATGCGCCGCTGGCATTTGAGCACGGCAATATGGACCAATTGTTTGATGCGTATTTGCTTGAGTCGGGAATTACGACGCCAGAGCAGTATCTTGAGACTGATACTACCGGATTCCGGGTCAATAATCAGATTTACAAGATGCTAATTTACTCAATGGCGGCATCGTATTCACCGGGTCCGTACGATGACACGACCAAATTCGGCAAGTTGCATATTAGACTGCCTTTTGACTACCAAGGAAATTATGTCGATGCGGTCTGGCAGCAGTGGCTTGACAATGACTTGTATAGCTGGCTTGACGATCCGACTTATCGTGCGAATCTTGCCGGTAATCATATCTATTTTGAACATTCCGATCACGATATCTATATGTTCAATGAACAGACCAATGCGTTCGTGGAGAAACTGCGTGATCTTAACATCGCTCACGAGGTTGCGGCGTTTACGAAGTATCCGGGCAGCGACGCGCGCTCGCGGACGTTTTTGTATGATCGCATCAGGGAAATTCTCAAATTCCACGACCAGTATCTCAAAGATCGAGACGGAAACTTCTAAGGCAATCGCAATGCCGGGCCTGGTGTCCGGCATTGTCATTTAAGGCAGAAAATGAGCGACGAGCATCTCTATGATCTGATTTCGATTGGGGCGCATCCGGATGATGTCGAGGTCGGCACCGGCGGCGTACTGCTCAAGATGGCGCAGGCCGGATTCAAAACGGGAATTATCTATTTAACCAGAGGGGAAATGGGGACCGGCGGCACACCGGCGATTCGCGCTGATGAAGCGTTGAAGGCGGCGCAGATATTGCAGTCCGATTTACTGGAGACGCTGGATTTTGGCGATACGAAGGTAGTTGATACACCGGAAAACCGATATGTCGTTGCGGAGTTGATTCGCAAGTACCGGCCGCGGATTTTGCTGGCGCCATGGAATAAGGGCGGACACGGGACACGAGGTTCGCATCCGGACCATTTGGCGGCGGGGAATATTGTGATGAATGCCTGTTATTATGCGACGTTTAAGAAGCTGCCGATTAAGGGCGAGCCGTATGCGGCGCCGGCATTATTTCATTATTTTTTGCCGGTGGAGGAGCCGCCGACTTTCGTGGTCGATATTACCGAGCAATTCGACGGCTTTATCGCGGCTTTGAAGGCGCACGAGTCGCAGTTTCTTAATCCGGACAAGCCAAAGACGCGCAACTATATCTGGAGTTTGGAGAGCCTGGCGCGGGCTTACGGCAACATGATCGGGGTCAAGTATGGGCAGGGCTTCAAGATAGGCGAACCGCTGCGGGTGAACAACATCTTCAATTTGATTCCGTAGTAGTCGACATCTTTCAGTTTTTTAGAAATTTCAAAAATTTACATGAAACTCTTGACAAATTTTCCCGGTATTCTATACTTAAGTTCATTTCGTTATATGACGAAATGACGAAATGGAGACCAGATACAAACGAGGAGTATATATGGATACCAACAAGCAGATTAAAGAGAACGTGAAGCAGCATTACGGCGAAATCGCCAGAAGCGGCGCTTCCTGTTGTTCGACGGGCGAGACCTCGTGTTGCGGACCGTCGTGCGACGAAATCACGAATCTTTCGCACGGATATGATTTAAAGGAGCTCGCGGAGTTGCCGGAAGGCGCCGATCTGGGACTGGGCTGCGGGAACCCATTGTCGCTGGTGCCGATTCAGAAGGGCTGGAAGGTGCTTGACCTGGGTTCCGGCGCCGGAATCGATGTGTTCATGGCGTCGAAGCGCGTCGGCGAATCGGGACACGTCACCGGGCTCGATATGACCGACGAGATGCTGGCGAAGGCACAAGAGAACGCCAAGGCGGGCGGGTTTAAGAATGTGAGTTTCGTGAAGGGCGAAATTGAGACGATGCCGTTTACGGACAACACTTTTGATCTCGTGATTTCGAACTGCGTGATCAACTTAGTGCCGGACAAGGCGCAAGCTTACCGCGAAATCAGACGTGTGCTCAAGCCGGGCGGGAAGTTTGCGATTGCCGACATGGCAATTCGCGGCGACATGCCGGCCGACGTGCGCAAATCGGCGGAAGCTTGGGCGGGATGCGTCGCGGGGGCGCTCGATCTGGACAAGTATCTGGCGATGATTCGCGAGGTTGGATTTGCCGATGTGGGCACGAATTTCGTAAACGAGTACGATTACGGGCGCAGCGAAGAATTTGCGCTGTTATCGGTTGGATTAGTCGGTACGAAGAGCTGAACGACAAAAAGTGAGGGCGACCCGGTTTGGGTCGCCCTTGCTGCTCTCATAGTCGTTAGCATTTTGATTCAGCGGCGCACAGTCCTTTGCGCGTCCGTTGGAAGAACTTGGTCAGCGCTTTCCGATAGATTAGCTACTTCGCTTCGGTCCCAGAAAGGAACAACGCACCTTGCCTCAAAGCTCTATCGTTTGAATTTGATTTCTTGGCTGATTCTAGCGTGCAAACTGTCTCGTCAATGAAGAAGTTTGCATGACTGTCGCTCAACTCGCCCAATACACGCTTCACAGTGTCCGCACTATGCCCCCCAAGAAACCGAAATGCCGATACGGCAAGATATTCTCGGTTCATTTCAAAAGTCAGCCATTTACGCTTTAGCGCTTCGGCGGTAAATCCAGTCGTATTTGATCCGCCAAAAATATCAAGAACAACATCGCCCTCGTCGGTCAGCATCTTGATAAAAAACGCAGGAAGTTCCGCCGGGAATCGAGCCGGATGTCGTTCAAACCCGAGTTCCTTGCAGAGCCGGAAATAGCTTGAATTGCTGTCTGTATTCGGTATAGATAGAAGGTTAGAAGGAATTGCCCCCCCATTATCCTTACCGAAGCCCGTGCTTATGTCGTGGCCGGAGGGTCGTTTTTTCGGCGTGTAGAAACTCTCAGGGTCTTCAATCAACTTCTTCATTCGGTCAGAGTATGGGGATAGCACTTTCCGAACATCGGCTTTCGGAAGGCCGGTCTTACTAAACCACCACACAGTGTTGACTGAGTCCTTTACCCTGATTTTTCGTTTGTTTACCCATTCAATTGGTGACGGCAATTTCGCAGGATTGAACCAATAGAAATCTTCGGCTAAGTGAAACCCGATATCATCGCAAAAAGCCAGGAGTACGCGAAAATTATAGAGAGAGCGAGATGGTATCCCAGCACGATATGCTCCCCCTAAGTCGAGAATGAAGCTCCCGCTTTCTTTAAGAATTCGGAAAACTTCTTCACCGAATGGTCTGATCCATTGTACGTAGTCTGTTTCCTCAACATTGCCATAGGTCTTCTGGCGCCGTAAAGCGAACGGCGGTGATGTCATTACTAGATCAATGCTGGCGTCGGGCAACTCTGCGAGAAGCTCAAGCGAATGTCCGACATAGGCTTGTCCTTTCGCAGTACGGTAAAGCGGTTTACTTTGCATATCAGTATTCTCTCAGGTCGTTGACCCAGCTTGCCACGATCTGCCACAACACACTCGCAGCGAAATAAACTTCTGGATCTGCTTTGCAGATAGCCTCAACATCGCTCTGAACGAACTTTTCTTTACCAAAGCCAACGATGTAGCTTATCCATCTTCTAAGGTTCTCATCAGCTCCGACGACCATCTCTGATGGGTTGAATTTGCCAGTTCGAGCAAGCACCCATGATATGCCGTCGCGCTTAGTCGGGTCGCCACTCTTCAGCATATCGATCAAGTGAGGGGTTTGCGGCTCTGCAATTCGCAGAAGCGCGCGTGCAGCTTCAACCTTGATCTCCAATGGGTTTGAGTTAAATGTATCTACGAGTGCTGTCGCAGAAGTAGTAGTGGCGAATTGGCCAAGCGCCCAAGCTGCTCCAGCCCGCAATTCATCATCACGCTGCGAGTCCCCTAGCAGGTTGCTG
>CAVPQS010000071.1:0-18379 GCA_963707485.1 uncultured bacterium | reverse complement strand
TGAAAACCGCAATTTCTCTGTAGCATGGTCTCCCTGCGGTGACAAACTCGTATTCTTCGTAAGGACAAACAAAGGTGGCATGTTCGTCTACGATTTTGAGGACGATTCAATCGTTCATGTTGAGGGTCGTGTAGGAGCGGACGCGGGCGACTGGATGTCCGATTGCTCGACACTTGTCCTCTTGGATTCCTGTATATCCACAGAGTGCGGCATCATGGGATACAATTTGTACAGGGATTCACTTTGGGTCATCACCCGAATGGAAGGATATAAGCGAGAGATCAGTCTATCTCCGGATGGTCAGACCATTTTGTTTGGTGTTGACAAGGATATTTGGGCTGTTTCAGTTTCAGGAGGAGACCCTTATCGCCTTACTACGGAAGGAGGAGCTTATGCCGATTGGTCACCGGACGGTAAATGGATAGTGTACACCAAAGTTGATCGGTGGAACGGCTATCTGTGGTTGATGCGCCCGGATGGATCCGAAAAACATCAAATTACGTTCTAAGCACTTTTCTCAAGGGCCGATTCAAAAGTATATGTACGGTTTCCATAGGAGGCGTTATGATGCAATGCATCAACTGTACATGGGTGCACCTAAATAGGCGGCTAACCATTCTTTCCCTCATTTGTTTATTATTCCTCTCTATGTCGTCGGCTTCCTGTGGGATGGTCGTGATGATTCCGGAAAGCCTGTCGGAAGTGGTGTGTACCTATATCGGATCGACGCTGGTGCATTCTCTGAATCAAGGAAGATGTTATTGCTGAAGTAATACTCGCGTATTGGTTGATGACTATACTTTGACTCTCTCAACTAAAGGCAGGAGATTCCTTCTCCTGCCTTCATCACTCAGTCGAACTTCTGAAAATCTAAAACGAAAAATGCGCCCGCATTATCATCGAAAGATAACCATCCGCGTCAGGACCGGCCCAGTCTTCGCTCGGCTTGACGTAGTTGACTTCCCACGACCAGCCGGTGCGCTGATGCATATCGTAACGCAGGAAGAAATCAATCTCGGTACCAAGCGACTTGCTCGTCTCGTTCTCGCCCGTCGAATACTCGACACTTGTGCGCATCAAATGCAGATCGAGTCCGGTCTTGACCTTTTGTGACGGATAATACGCCACGCGCCCGACCAGGTCGGTCACGCCGTATACCGACATCCCGTCAAACAAATCAGCGCGGCCGCGCGGCTCATGGGTTGAGGAAAACCGATCGGTCCACACTTTGTACTTGTTTTCATCTTCGCCGTCGTCGCCGGAGGTCATATCGAGTCCGACGCCAAACGCCAGCGGTCGTTCGTAATCGCCCATGTAAAAGAACGCGTCAACCTGGAGCAAGTAGGCGCTAATATCTTCCTTGTCCTCGTCGTCGGGACCGAATCGGAACTTTCCGGTCTGAAGGCCCACATTGCCCTCGATTAACAGATTCTTGCCGATATCGAATTTGCCATACGTCCCGAGAGTGTAGATGTGCGCGCGCCGGTGTCCGCCGATCATGACGTTGTCGCGATCATAGTAGGCAAACGGCATCAGTCCGACTTTCGGAATGAAAATATTGGCGCCCATGAAATCGTTGTCGTCATCATCGTCGATGCTATTTTCATCTATCTTGAAGAGAAGCAGTTCGCCGCCGATACCGGCGCCGTATTGCGGTCCTTCTGCGCCCTTCAGGATTTCGATGCGCTCGATCCAGTTCGGGTCGTTGGGATTCTGGACCTCGTCGTAATGAGTGAACATCCTCTTGTCGCCCAGATAGAAAACGCCGCCGTCGAAACTGCGGCTGAGGTCCCAGCTATTGTCGCCGATGATGCGTTCATTGGCGACCTGGTATCGCATGTGGCCGATCTTGCCGCCGATATTGTTGCCCAGACAATCATCGACCGAAATATAAGCCTGCGAGAGAGCAACGCTTAAGTCGCTCGATCCCGAGGACTCGCCGCCTTGCCCAAGGACCTTCCACGACTGAAGCTCCACTACGCCTTGCTCCTTCTCCGTGGGCATAAAATTCAGCGTCAGGCGCGAACGCAGGTCGTGGTGGGTATAGCTTGGGCTCTCGGAAAAATCATTCGTCAAGTTCAGCCCGTAGCGCAAATTCCCATGTATCCGCAATAGATCTTCAATGTTGATCGTTGTTGCGGATGCGTTAAAGATGTTGTCGACCGCCAGTGCCAGTGAAGACATCGACAATACGACAATCAGAACGATAATCGAGATTCGTCGATAGCACATTTGCATGAATCCTCCTGCGTGCAAAAGTTGACTTTTGCCGGCCGCCGCTGCTTCAGGGCCCGGCCGGGTGTTTTGATCGGGTAATTGTTGTCAGTAATATGGCGTTCATGGACAAACTTCGTCAACAAAAAAGATCGCCCCGCCGGGTCGGGTCCGGCCGGATCAGCGCGGTTGACTTGCGGGCGCCGGGAGCGTATCTTTTGGCGGAAATTTGCTTATCAGCACCGGAGTAACATAGATATGCCACAAACACTCGTCGAAAAAATCGCCCAAAAATTCGCTCTCGGACTCGAACCCGGGCAGCTCGTGCGTGCCGGGGACTATATTTCCATTCGGCCCGGTTATGTCATGACTCATGACAACTCCGGCGCCGTCATTCCGAAATTCAAGTCCATCGGCGCCGGCAAGGTCTTCAACCCGCGACAAATCGTATTTACGCTGGACCACAATGTGCAGGACACCGGCGCCGACAACCTGAAAAAGTATGCGAAAATCGAATCCTTCGCCAAAGAGCACGGTATCGACTTTTATCCCGCCGGTCGCGGTATCGGCCACCAGATCATGTGCGAGGAGGGCTACGCCTGGCCGGGCACGCTGGCTGTAGCTTCTGATTCACATTCGAATATGTATGGAGGCTTGGGTTGTCTTGGAACCCCGATTGTCCGTACCGATGCAGCCGCCATCTGGGCGACCGGGCGAACCTGGTGGCAGGTCCCGCCGATTGCCAAAGTCGAATTGCGCGGCAAAATGCGTCGCGGCGTTACCGGCAAGGACGTCATCGTTACGCTCTGCGGATTATTCAACAAAGATGAAGTGCTCAACCACGCGGTCGAATTTTCCGGCGATGGTGTCGCAGCGCTGTCAATCGACGAGCGCCTGACTATCGCGAACATGACTACCGAATGGGGCGCACTCGTCGGCATGTTTCCCATTGACGCGGTTACGATTGCCTGGCTGCGCGCACGCGCCGATTTCGTCGCCAAACGCGGACCGCAGCATGTCCCATCCGATACCGACGGCAACGGTACGCATCCGCGCATGAACGCCAAGCGCATTGACGAGCTCGCGCAGAGTATTCCTGCTGCGGACTCCGATGCTGTTTATGCCAGGACGCTCTATCTCGACCTTGATTCAGTACAGCCGTATGTCTCCGGACCGAACACCGTCAAAGTGATGAACTCCGTCGCCGCGATGCGCGACAAGGGCGTCAAGATCGACAAAGCCTATCTTATGTCGTGCGTCAACGGCCGCATCGAGGACATCGCGCAAGCTGCAGCAATTACGCGCGGCAAGAAATTCGCGCCAAGCGTGAAGTTCTATCTCGCAGCGGCATCATCGGAAGTTCAACAAGAGTCAGAGAAACGCGGCGACTGGAAAGTCCTCGTCGACGCCGGTGCGATAGTGCTTCCGGCCGGATGCGGCGCCTGCATCGGACTCGGCGCCGGCACGCTCGAAGACGGCGAGGTCGGAATCTCGGCGACAAATCGAAATTTCAAGGGCCGCATGGGTTCGCGCGATGCGCAGGCGTATCTGGCTTCACCGTCGGTGGTGGCGGCTTCGGCGATTGCCGGGCATATCGATTTGCCCGGCATCGATTCCGACACCAAACCGATCGGCGAAGTGATGTCGCAGGGAGCGAAAGCGCCCAAGCCGGCGGCAGTGAAAATCATCGCGGGCTTCCCTGCACAAATCGAGGGAGAATTGATCTTCTGCTATCAAGACAATCTCAACACCGATGGCATCTATCCCGGCAAGTACACGTATAATGATGACTTCACGCCCGAGCAGCAGGCATCGGTCGTGATGGAAAATTACGACGCCGAATTCGGCAAGATTGTCGCCAAAGGAAATGTGTTGGTCGGAGGATTCAACTTCGGCGCCGGGTCCTCGCGCGAGCAGGCGGCGACGGCGCTGAAATATCGCGGCATTGCGCTGGTGATCGCGGGATCATTCTCAGAGACCTACAAACGCAATGCGCTCAACAACGGTTTTCTGGCAATCGAAGCGCCTGAGTTGGTGGACGATCTCAAGAAGCAATTTGGCGCAGACAAACTCACGGTCAAAACGGGCATCGTCGCCAAGGTCGATTTCGCCGACTCGAAGATTCTGGCTTCGGGCAAAGAATATCCTATCGGCCCGGTCGGCGTCGCCGCGCAGGAACTAATCCTCTCCGGCGGCCTCGAGGGGTGGGTCAAGGCAAGGTTGTAGTTAGAGGACGAGTTATCTGTAAAGCTGGAGGTACACGCTGCTTGGTGCAATCACCGGTGACATAATCGGATCAGTTTATGAGTGGGACAACATCAAGACAACAGAGTTTCCGTTGTTTCGAGATGATTGCCGGTTCACAGATGATAGTATCCTGACGATTGCGCTGGCGGATACGATACTCAACGATCTCGACTACATCGACACGATGAGGAAATACGTTCTTCAGTATCCGCACGGAGATTACGGCGGATTTTTCTCGACGTGGGTGCGTTCAAACGACAGAAAGCCTTATAATAGCTGGGGGAATGGTGCGGCAATGAGAATCAGCCCGGTCGGGTATGCCTTTGATACGCTGGAGGAAGTACTTGTAAAGGCGAAGAAATACACGGAAGTCACGCACAACCATCCTGAAGGCATAGCCGGCGCACAAGCAACAGCAACTGCAATTTACCTCGGACTTCGCGGCAACTCCAAAGAAGAAATCCGCGCATATGTCAGTCAGCAATTTGGCTACGACCTTATGCGAAGCTGCGATGAGATACGCACCGATTACTCGTTTAACGAGTCGTGCCGCAAGACCGTTCCGGAAGCAATTATCGCCTTTCTTGATTCCAACGATTTCGAGAGTGCGATTCGATTGGCGGTATCATTGGGCGGCGACAGCGATACGGTGGCTTGCATTACCGGCGGAATCGCAGAAGCATTTTACGGCGGTGTTCCCAGGCCGATTGCCGATCGGTCGCTTTTGTTCTTAAGCGAACACCTCCGCGGGGTAACAAACGAATTTCGTGCAAAGTACTGCCTGCGATAATTGCAGAGAGAAGGTTAACTCAAGTCGGTTCCGAAATTTGCTGTTCACTTTCTTTTGTCTCGAATTTGTCATTTCAAATCACTTTCAACAAATAAGTTGCATGACCGGTCACTCAGGGCAGAGAAGCTGCTTCCTGAAGTATGCCTGCCTTCGATACTCCACGGTCCCCCCCGGTTTAGTGGGCCTCCACCGGGCTTGTGACTGGCGCGGACGATCTTCTCTGAGCCTGAGATTGTTTTCGCGTAACGGCCGTTACGAACTCAGAGGTTGGGATCAATCGGCGTAGTGACCGTCATTGATGACGACAGACATACTGCGTCCCATATATGCGGGCGGTTATTTTTATCGACAAGGTGACTACAGGATTTTGCTCTGCCGCGAGAAGGCGTTTCGCCAATCGCGGTCGAATTCGTGCATACAGTATGGTAAACGTCGCGACCGTGACGAGACCTGACGCATCTATGGATTCCCTCTGCGCAACCCGGTCAAATGCGAGGCATAAAGCAGGTCGTTTCGCCTACCCCAGCGCAAATTCGACAACCGCCTGAGCGTGAATTTCGGTCGTATCGAAGAGCGGCGCCGTTGTATCTGCGGGTTTGATGAGAATCGGGATCTCAGTGCAGCCGAGCACTATCGCCTGCGCACCGCGCTGCTGCAGTTGGGTGATGATATCGAGAAACTTCTTTTTCGTCTCCGGCTTGAATATATCGAGCGCCATTTCACCGAGAATTGCGTCGTGAATGTACTGGCGGTCGCTTTGCTCGGGAATCAATGCCTCGATTCCTTGAGCGCGCAATTTGTCGTGGTAGAATAGCTCTTGCATAGTGAACTTCGTGCCCAACAACGCGACTTTGTTCAGATGTTTCTTGCTGATTTCGGTGGCGGTTGCTTCAGCGATGTGAATGATCGGAATGCCAATCTTCTCTTGAACCCGGTCAGCAATCTTATGCAGCGTGTTGGCGCAGAGGACCAAGCCCTGTGCGCCGCCTTGTTCAAGAGTGCGGGCGATGTCTATAATTCTGCGAGTGACACTGTCCCAGCCTTCAGTCGTGTCGGGCGGGCGGAATTCCTCGAAGTTGACCGAGTAAAGCAGAATCTTGCCGGAATTTAAGCCACCCAAACGTTCATTGACCATCCGGTTGAGAAGCCGGTAATAGTCGACGGTCGATACCCAGGTGGTACCTCCGATGAGGCCGAGTGTCTTCATACTGCATAATACCATAAAAGCGGCGGGCGGACAAAGTGGAATTCGGCGACGAAGGTTGCGATACTTCAATGCAAAGCGATGACACACCCAACTTCCGTAGCGGAGTCCAAACAGAACCGTTTCCAGATGTGGCAGGCTCATCAGTTGGGGGGAATCATTGCGATTCAGGAAAAGAACTGGGATGAAGCGATTGCCCGGCTTAAGCAGTCCACCCCCCAGAAGCAATACAATTTATACCTCATTTGTGAGGTCTACGACGTCATGGGCGACAACAACCGGGTATCCGAGCACATGAGCAAGGCGGCTAACTTCAATTTGGTCAATAATATACAGCAATCAATGGCGCACCGGCGCGTCGCACGAATGCAGGGGCAGGGTGAAGCTTAGACTGCTGCATTGGTAGAACACCTACTTTACCCCGGACAAAGAGATCGGGGCTTCTTTTGTCCCTGTAATTGCGAAAAAATTCACAAATTTTATCTAATTTACTTGACAAAGTAAGACGATTCTTACATTGTGAGCACATGATTACTCTGACGCCAAAAGATGAGGATTACCTCGAGACAATTTATCGCATTTCCCGCGATTTCGATACGGTAGGCGTTACCGATATCGCGCGCGCGCGCAATGTGACCGTGCCGACAGCGAGAACCGCCGTGGGCCGGTTGATCCGCTATGGTCTTGTGCGTCAGCAACATTACGGCAAGATTATGCTCAACGCCGATGGGGAGAAGCTGGGTGAACAACTTTACTCGGTACACAGTACGTTGAGACGATTCCTGGCTGACGTTCTGTTGTTGGAGGCGGAGCAGGCTGATGAAGAAGCCTGCCGGATGGAGCATGGGCTATCGCGTGCGACGCTCAAGCGGCTGACTTTGTTTCTTGACGCCGTCCATGGTTGCGGTGGCGGAGCGGCCGGATGTTTGGGAAGATACCGGCAATCAATTGGATCGAAATAGTCGTGAATTATGACCAGAGTGTGACAGCTGTCACCATTAAATATCGATTTTCTCGGGAGTGTTGATGGATAACAAGAAGCTGACCCTGGCGGATCTCAATCCGGGCGAAAGTGCGCGCATCGTCGCAGTCCATGCCAGCGGTATGGCGCGACATCGTTTGATGGACTTCGGCTTCCGGTGTGGTGAACAAGTGACAATGGTGCGCAAGGCGCCGTTGTCCGATCCGATCGAATACAAATTGCGCGGCGCCTATGTCAGTCTACGCAAGACTGAAGCCGGTCAAATAGAAGTGGACGGCGCGCAATGATGATTGTCGACGCCGACAAGAAGGCATTCACAGTCGCGTTAGTCGGCAATCCCAATTGCGGAAAGACCTCGATTTTCAACGGGCTCGTGGGCGCAAGGGCGCATGTCGGTAATTATCCGGGCGTGACAGTCGAGAAGCGCAGCGCGACGCTCAATCGCGGCGGATTGCAAATCGAATTTGTCGATCTGCCGGGCGTGTATTCGCTCTCGGCGGCGACACTCGATGAGCGCATTGCCCGCAAGTTTATTTTGCACAACAAGCCCGATCTTGTCATCAACGTTATCGATACCGGAAATCTCGAACGCAATCTCTATCTCACCGCACAGGTAATGGAGATGGGTGTCCCGATGATTTTCACGCTCAACATGTGGGACGAGGCGCAGAAGCAGGGCATAGTCATTAATGAAGCAAAGCTGTCGCGGATGCTCGGCGGGCCGCTGGTAAAAACGGTTGCCCACAAAGGCGAAGGTATCAGGGAACTGCTTGATCTGACAGTGCAGCTTCTGCAGGACAAGGTTGCCATGATCGAATTTGCGCCGCGAGTCAAGTACGGCGGCGAAATCGACCGCCAGATCGCGGAGATCACGCGCGCAGTCGGATCGACAAGCTGCAATACTTTGCCGCCCCGCTGGTATGCGGTTAATCTTCTTGAGAACACCGTTAATATAGACGATTTCGCCAAACCGACACCGGAAGAGCGCGAATTGATATTTGACCAGGTTACGGATTCAAAGAGCCGGATCAAGAAGCATTTTGGCCACGATTCGGATACCGCCATTACCGATGCGCGCTATCGTTATATCGGCGACGTGCTGGATACGGCGGTCAAACGCGGCCGCGACAATCGCATGCAGTTTTCGAACCGCCTCGATTCAATCTTGACACACAAGTATTTCGGCTATCCGATATTTCTTTTCTTCATGTGGCTGATATTCCAGGCAACTTACGTCATCGGCCAGTATCCGGCAGAATGGATCGACACCGGCGTGGTGGCATTGCAGGGACTGGTGTCGGGACTATTGCCGGCGGGGGTGCTGAATGAGCTGATAACCAACGGAATGATCGGCGGCATGGGAGCCGTGCTCGTCTTCCTGCCGAATATCATGATTTTGTATCTCGGCATTGCGATCATGGAAGATTCGGGGTACATGGCGCGGGCGGCGTTTATGATGGACCGTTTCATGCGCGTGCTTGGACTCAACGGCAAGGCGTTTATCCCGCTGCTGATGGGATTCGGCTGCAACGTGCCGGCGATCATGGCGACGCGGACGCTGGAATCGCACCGCGATCGCGTGCTGGCGGTTTTGATTATTCCGTTCATGTCTTGTTCGGCGCGGCTGTCGGTTTATGTGCTGTTTTGCGGCGCTTTTTTCGCGGGCCACGCCGGCAACGTGATTTTCAGCCTGTATTTATTGGGTATTGCGGTGGCGATCGGATTTGGCCGTTTGTTGAAGAAGAGCTTGTTCAAAGACGACACGGCGCCGTTCTTCATGGAGTTTCCGCCTTATCGCCGTCCAACTTTCAAAGCCGGCCTGCTGATGATGTGGGAGCGCGCGAAGATTTATCTGGGCAAGATCGGCGGCGTGATTTTGATCGCCTCGATCGTGATCTGGTTCCTGGGAGCATTTCCGCGCATCGACAATTACTCGCAGGACTTCGACGCGCAGATTACCCAGTTGCAACAGCAGCCGACTGCGGAAGCTCAGGAGCAGATCGTGCATCTGCAGAGCCAGATGCAGACCGAAGACATTCAGCACTCGTATATTGGACGACTTGGCAACCTGATTCAGCCGATCATCGAACCGCTGGGATTTAACTGGCAGATGGGAATCGCGCTCATCACCGGCTTTGTCGCCAAGGAGATTGTCGTTTCGACTTTGGGCGTGTTGTACCAGTTGGGTGAAGACGTCGATGAGTCGTCGACCTCGCTGATGACGATTATCAGCGACCCGGCGGGTGGAATCACGCCGCTGGTGGCTTATGCTTTCCTGGTGTTCGTCTTGCTCTATACGCCGTGTTTGACGGTGATGGCGGCGATGAAACGCGAGATCGGCGCCAAGTGGATGTGGTTCGGGATGTCAGTGCAGTTGCTGGTGCCGTGGGTGGTGGCGTTTGCGATCTATCGCGTCGGGATGTTCATCGGACTTTAGAGCATCGCGAAATTTAGAATTGAGAGAGCCGCTCGGTTGACGGGCGGCTTTTTTATTGGGGCGCAAAAATCGGCGACTACGTGCATCTATGTAACACCAATGTCATGGAATCGCTCCACAGCAACGAATATCGATAATATCCGTCGATTTGACACGGCTTTGACACAGCGGCGATTCATTTCTCTAAGTTCTCAAGGGATATGAGACGATTAATGGGAAGACGAGTTTTCCTTCTGCCAAACAGAAGAGTATTCCCAATTATGCGACTGGCCTTGATTCTAACATTCGTGCTTCTGCAGACGCTACTCGGCGCCAAAAGCATCTTTGCGATTCAGCTATCGGGAAGTATCGTGTCGGCGGAATCGCGCGAGCCGGTAGTAGAGGCGAATATATTTGTCGAAGAACTCGATCTGAAGGTGCGGTCCGATCTTGACGGACGGTACCGGATCAAATTCGACAAGCCCGGCACTTACCGTTTGAGCATAACACATGTCAGTTTCGAAAAGAAAGTACTCGATATCAACATCGGGAGCAGCGACACGACGCTGGACATCGCGCTGTCGCCGCGCACGTACATCTATGATGAAGTCGTGGTGACGGGAACGCGCACGCCGTATCTGCTCAAGGATGTGCCGGTGACGACCGAGGTTATCCGCACCGAGGATGCGATTCAGACCGGTGCGACCACGGTCGACCAGGCGCTGAATTCGGCGGTGGGAATCAATATCGACAACAACTTTTCCGGCAGCGGCGCTTCGTTGCGCGGCATTGATCCGACGCGCGTGTTGATTCTGGTCGATGGCGAGAAGATGGTCGGGCGCGTGCGCGGGGCGATTGATCTGGCGCAAATCTCACTCGCGAATGTCGAGAAGATCGAAGTCGTCAAGGGCGTCGGCTCGACACTATATGGCAGCGACGCGATCGGCGGCGTGATTAATATCATAACACGCAAACCCACGGCGCATCTGCGGCTGTATACTTCGGGCGAGTACGGCACATATAATACATATGCGCAGAATCTCGAACTGGAAGCAAAGCGCGGCAAGTGGGGACTGCAATTGGGGACACGGTTTGACCGCACCGACGGTTTCGATCTCGACAAGTCGACGCCGCACACGAACGGCATGGAGCGAATCAAGCGCTTCAATCTCGACAGCAAAATCACACGCAGGTTGTCGAAATCGTTTGACCTGACGCTGAACGGCAACTTTTTCCGCGAGCGCAAGGACTGGGTCGAGTCGGAGTATATCGATCCGTTTACCTACACGTTCGATGACGAAGAAAACAACTATCGCTACTCAGCGGGCGGCAAGCTCAGTTTCCAGCCGAGCCCGAGAACATTGGTCGATGCGAATATTTACGGCACATACTACGACCACCTCTGGGAGAAATTCACCGCGAGCGGAAATTTGTCCGACAAGTCGCGCACCGAGGATTATCTCGGGGAGGCTTCGGTCAATGCGACGCACAGCTACGCGGAGGGGCATGTGATCACGATGGGCGGCGACTATGTGGCGCAGTCGCTCAAGTCGGTGGAGATCGACGGCGGCAAGCAGGATGTTTCCAGCGGGGACGTGTATATGCAATACGAGTGGAAGCCGATGGAAAATCTGACGATGCTGCCGGGAATCCGACTGGAAGAGCATTCGACTTTCGGAGAGCATGTCAATGCTTCGATTAATGTGATGTATAACCCGCATCCGCGCTTGCGCATTCGCGGCTTTCACGGCGGCGGATTTCGGGCGCCTTCGATCAAGGAACTGTATTTCCGGTTCGACCATTCGGCGGCCGGGTATATCGTGATCGGCGGCGGGGAAGATTTGAAGCCGGAGAAATCGCGCAACAGTTCGGTGTCGCTGGAGTACAGCTACGAGGGGATCGGCTTGCACCGCATGACATTCTTCTACAACGACATCAACGACATGATCGAGTTCAACCTGACCGGGTTTTCGCCGACTTACTGGCGCGGCATTTACAAGTATGAAAATGTCTTCAAGGCTTACACGCGCGGGATCGAATGGCAGAGCGAGATCAAGGTGAATCATCATATCGACTTCTCGCTGTCGTACACCTGGCTGACCGCGAAGAATCGCGAGACCGGGCATTGGCTGCTCAATCGCCCCGAACATTCGCTCAAGCTGCTGCAGTCGCTGCATTTCGACAAGGCGGGACTGATCATCACGGCGTGGGCGAGCTGGTACTCGGGCAAACTGTGGGTGCCGCTGGGCGAGCAGAATAATTTCGAGTCGGATATCTGGGCACCGACGCGGCACGATATCAATTTGAGCGTGTCGAAACGCGTGTGGGAAAATGTCGAGGTCTTTGCGCGCGGCGAGAATTTGACCGATGACATCGAGGTCGATTTCGGCTACTGGCCGGGAAGAACCTTCTACGCAGGAGTACGTTGGAATGGAAAATAGGTTTACGAAATAACTCAATCATAGAAAGGAAGCACTGATGAGGTACTTCAAATTATTAGCGGGCGTCGCGATTTTGGCGGCGGCGCTGGTCGGCTGTTCGAATGATGACAATGGGACCAATCCACCGGTACAATTGCCCAAGCACGTTACGGAATGGAATGATAGCGACTCGACGTGGACTACAACCCTTCAGGCGGATGGCGAACGTGGCTCCTATTCGTACTACAGTTTTGCTGATCGCAATGTTGTGGGGCTGACTGACGCACAAGCAAAGTCGTCAACTGATTGGGATATCGCTTTCAAAAAGAGCTATGTCAAAACGAACGGTGGAGTCTCAGGTAATGGCAGTGTAAAGGCGGTCGATCTGACAGTTAACGGCATTGTAGCCGCTGATGCATTTGCCGAAGTTGGTTCTGCGCAAGTTACGGAAGTCGAAAGTGGCAAGTGGATGACAGACGTGTATGATTTCGCGCTGGACAGTCTTTGGAATATTGATTCGGGAACGCTCGCAAGGACACCCAAGCAATATGTCTATATACTCTCCGATGCGATGGGAAATATGGTCAAATTTCAATTATTGAGCATGATTGGCGGCCAACCTTCGCAACAGGGAGCGATGGTACTAAAGTATTTCTATCAATCTAACGCAGCGTCCACGGCGCTTGATGGCGTCGCGGAAGTTGATACCATTGACGCAGCGGGCGGATTCTACTTCGACTTCTCATCGGATCAAGTCGTCACACCGACCGATCCGACTAATTCTAAAGACTGGGACATCCGAATCTACTCTTATGACATCTACCTGAATGGTTCCGTCTTTGGACCGGGATCAGCAGCAGCATTTCCGGTGTACGATGGTCTAAGCGATCGGACGGATTTCGATGCTGTGACAGATGTCAACCAATTCGGGCCCCCGCGTTGGGTCGCAGACGAAATGATGTCGGCCTTCACAGCAACGGATTGGTACAACTACAATTTCAGCACGCACGTTCTGACATCAAAGATGAACACCTATCTGGTTCAGGTCGGCGGTAAGACTTACAAAGTTGAAATTGTGAGTTATTACGATCCAGAAACGCAAGCAAGCGCGACGTTTACTTTCCACTGGGCAGAATTGTAAGCTTCCACAACTTCATATTGAAAGAAACGCGGCGGGTGCTAATATCCGCCGCGTTCCTGTTTCTGCGCGATTTTCTTATTCGTGAGGCTGCGCTACGCCGCCAGGATTTCGACTAACTCGATATCGAAAACTAAATCTTCGCCGGCCAAGGGATGATTGGCGTCGAGCGTAACCAAGGTGCCTTCGACCTTGGTGACGGCGACGTTGACCATCGAACCGTCGGGCTGCTCCATGCGCAGATTCAAACCGACAACCGGCTCGATTTCGGGCGGGAATTCGGAACGTTCGACTTCGATGACCAATCCCGGTTTGCGGGGACCGTAGGCATCCGTCACCGGCACCGTGACGCTGGTCTTGGCGCCAATCACCATGCCCAGCACCGCGCGGTCAAAACCAGCAATGACTTGCTCGGTTCCGACGACGAATTCAAGCGGATCGTTTCCAACTGAACTATCGAAGATTGTTCCATCGGTAAGTTTGCCGGTGTAGTGAACGCGGACGGTGTCGCCTTTTTGGGCTGCGGCCATGAGGTGCTCCTCTCGATAGATAGTTTGCACGTAGCCGAGGGGTACCCGAGTACGCAGATCGAATGCAAAAATTCCGCGTCTATAATATAATCTCAGAGTGATTTGTCAATTGATCTTGCTGGGGAAATGTCAGACAAGAATGTCTGACCTACCGGAGGGAAAGGAAATGTCAGACAGGAATGTCTGACCTACTTAAGGGAGAGGAAATGTCAGACAAGAATGTCTGACCTACTTAAGGGAGAGGAAATGTCAGACAGGAATGTCTGACCTACTGGAGGGAAAGGAAATGTCAGACAGGAATGTCTGACCTACTGGAGGGAAAGGAAATGTCAGACAGGAATGTCTGACCTACTGAAGGGAGAGGAAATGTCAGACAAGAATGTCTGACCTACCGGAGGGAAAGGAAATGTCAGACAGGAATGTCTGACCTACTGGAGGGAAAGGGAAATGTCAGACAAGAATGTCTGACCTACCGGAGGGAAAGGAAATGTCAGACAAGAATGTCTGACCTACCGGAGGGAAAGGAAATGTCAGACAAGAATGTCTGACCTACTGGAGGGAAAGGGAAATGTCAGACAAGAATGTCTGACCTACTGAAGGGAGAGGAAATGTCAGACAGGAATGTCTGACCTACTGGAGGGAAAGGAAATGTCAGACAGGAATGTCTGACCTACTCAAGGGAAAGGGAAATGTCAGACAAGAATGTCTGACCTACTGACGGGAAAGGAAATGTCAGACAAGAATGTCTGACCTACTGACGGGAAAGGAAGATGTCAGACAACAATGTCTGACCTACTGGAGGGAAAGGAAATGTCAGACAGGAATGTCTGACCTACCAAACAGAAGCAACTACTTGCGGCGCGCATCGTAAAGATATATCAAGTGAGTATGAGTGACTCGTGGATTGTGACCTCCGGGCTTTGCCGCTATTACCAGCGCGGGCCGCAAGAAATTCGCGCGGTCGACGATGTCAATCTCAGCATAACCCGCGGCGAGTTTGTCGGAATTGTCGGGTCGTCAGGATCGGGCAAATCGACGCTGCTAAATCTGCTCGCGGGGCTCGACACACCGAGCTCCGGTAAAATCGAAGTCGGTGCGATCGCTCTCAGTTCGCTCAGCCGCCGCGAACTGGCCGGTTATCGAGCGCGCCAAGTGGGGATGATTTTTCAGACATTCAATTTGTTGAAGCAACATACGGCTGTGCGCAACGTCGAGGTCGCACTGTACTTCAACGACACGCCGCGGCACGAGCGCAGGCCGCGCGCTATCGAGATTCTCAATCAATTGGGAATGGGCGAGCGGCTGGATCATCAACCGGCGAGCCTCTCCGGCGGCGAACAGCAGCGAGTGGCGATTGCGCGTGCGCTGGTAAAGCGGCCCGACGTGATTTTCGCCGACGAGCCGACAGGGAATCTTGATTATGAAAACGCCCGCCAAATCGCCGATCTGCTGACGGATCTCAATAAGGAAGGGCTCACAGTCGTCATGGTCTCGCACGACCTGGAGTTGGCGCGCAGTATCTGCACGCGCATCGTGAAAATGCACTATGGCCGCGTGGTCGAAGATTCCGAGGTGGCGCGGTGACGACATATGATTTGATTGCTGCCGCGGCAGAAAATTTGTGGCGCATGAAGCTGCGTTCGTTTTTGACGATATCGGGAGTAGTGATTGCGATTGCGGCGTTTGTTTCGATGCTATCGTTCGGCGCCGGCAACCAAAAATATGTCAGCAATCAATTCGAGAATTTCGGGCTGCTCTCGACGATGCAGGTCTATCCGCGCGAGATTGATGTCGACAAGGACAGCAGCAGTGCGCCGCTGTTGAACGATTCGGCGCTGGCCACAATCTCGAAAATCCGCGGAGTGAGGCTGGCCTATCCATTGGAGGCTTTCGAAATCACCGCGCGGCTCGGCGACAGCGTTACGACCCTGAATGCGCAGGCGATTTCTGCGGACGTTTCGCAAACCAAGGCGCTGTCGCAATTCGTTGCGGGCGGGCGGTTCGAAAGCGACAGCGCGTTGCAGGTTGTAGTGACGAAGGATTTTCTCAAGCATGTCGGAATTGCCGAACCGGATTCGATCATCGGAATGAAACTCGAAGTCACCGCCAAGTTGGTTCGCATCGACAGCGCGTTCGTTGCGATTATCAAAGACAAAGACGGCTCGCTGCGCAAACGCGTGCGCGCGATCGAACTTGATTCACTCTTTGAGGCAGAATATGCCAAGACTATCTTGCGGCGCGAAGTGATGGAGGGAATGCGGCGATTTGTTGACGGACTGATGAACGCCCGCGAAGTTGTCACCGAATCGCTCACGGTGACGGGCGTGCTCTCCGGCAGCCGCGAGGGACCGATGCGAATCGAGCAGGTGGTCATGCCGATGTCTTCGGCGCGGCGCTTAAACGCGGGCGATTTCACGTTTACACCATCGACGTTGCTGCGGGCAATGGATGCCGGCGCGCTGCCGGATATCTTCGCGGAACAAAACACGAAAACTTATCCGAAAGTGACGCTTGACCTTGATCCGCATGTGCCGTTTGCGGGGATTCGCGATTCGATCAAAGCGCTGGGATTTGAGGCGCGCAGTTTTGCCGAGCAGTTCGAAGAGATACAGAAGATGTTCATCTACTTCGACATGGCGCTTGGTCTGATCGGGTTGATCGCGCTGGTGACGGCGTCGCTGGGGATCGCGAACACGATGATCATGTCGATTCTCGAACGCCGCCGCGAAATCGGCGTGCTCAAGGCGCTCGGCGCCGACGACACCGAGATTCGCCGGATATTCCTTTACGAGGCGGCCGCGATCGGAACGGCAGGCGCGGCGCTGGGAATTGCATTCGGCTGGTTGATTGCGCGAGCGGCATCGTTTGTGGCGCAGGAACTGATGCGCCGCGAGGGAATTCTAGCTATCGAGCTGTTTGCGACACCGCTGTGGTTGATCGGGATTGCGCTGGCGTTCGGAATTGTGGTGAGCCTGATGGCGGGATATTATCCGGCGCGTCGGGCAGCGCGGCTTGATCCGGTTGAGTCGTTGAGGAATGAGTAGGGGGGTTACTAAATGAATTCACGGACCTTTCACTTAGCCCAATACTTCTGAAACGCAGGCCCGAAGGATTCAGGCACAAAGGTCGGCTGCAAAATTTGTACCGTAAGTGGCATTAGGAATTCTGCTCCGATGATTACTGCCTCACCAGGTGCCAGAGTAGGTAGGAAGACTGTAACGGGCCGATCTATATCGCCGGACGCCTTCTCAACAATCTCTCTGTCACGCGCATTGATCAATCGATGTACGACAAAAGTCCCCATTTGGCTCAATACGGCTTCTGGAATGTCGCGAGGTCTCTGGGTAGATAGGCAAATACAGAGAGAGTATTTTCGACCTTCTTTGGCTATTAGTTCAAAAGCATCAAGTGGGAAACGATTATTCTCGTCCCCCAACGATTTGTCCAAGAATTGGTGTGCTTCGTCAAGAAATATCACCAGAGGCAATTCGGCAAATCTTGACTTGCGTCCTTGTGCAAGCAGATAACGCCCAATCGCATTGGCTACGATTTCTCTCGCGGAATGGCTGAATGGCAAATCCCTTAAACAAATCCGAAGCACGCTGGATGTATCATTCTTGAGGAACTTCTCCAATTCGTCAATGAGACTGGGCAGTTTCCCCCATTTGAAAATACATGCCAACTCAGGAGAGGTCAAGATATCTTCTATTCGATTCATTAAGGAAACACAATAGCTGCGTTCGGATTCATTATAATTTCCCCATAAAGCAGGGTCCGGGTCTCTCTGGGTGCCTCCAATTGGCCAAACGCACTCTTCGTTAATCTGTCGAGACAATGACCCTATTTCAAAATCTGCTGAGGGCAGGTCGATCGTCTTTGAGTGCTTCTTGTATTTGGTTTCGTACAGCGACTTGTTTGTTCCAGCCTTAGTAATGACGCCATCGCCCGAATCAAGGCTCTTTTCAATTTTTAACAACTTCAGGCTCTTGATGGCAGCCCGTAATTTTGGCGCTTGCGTCTGACCACTTGGTCGAAAGATTGCAAATAAGTCATTTTCGGTCAGATTCGTGTACGGCAATGTCACTTCATTCGAATCCCGTGTGTCAGCCCCTCCGGCACCAATGTGTAAGTGCACAGTGTTCTTCTTGAATGAACGAAATTCACCTGTTGCATCTAGCAAGATTGCCTTCGCCCTAAAGTTAGAGACTTCCTCGAGGATTCGGGAAACTGTCCAGCTTTTTCCCCCACCCGTTGTGCCGAGTATTGCACAGTGCCTACCCAACAGGTTCTCAGGGGAAATGCGCACTGACGCAGTTCCCTCGCTGGCGACATTGGCGACATGGAGCGAAATGGACTCGCCCTCTACCCTACTATTTCGAGATGATTCTGCGATCCACTTCAGCAGATCTTGGCTCAAAGAGAAGACTTGGCTGCCTAG
>CAVPQS010000070.1:0-94447 GCA_963707485.1 uncultured bacterium | reverse complement strand
CAGTTTGCTGAAAAACGGCATCTGGAGTTGATGATTTGCGATTTCGCTGCTGCGATTTCGAGGATTTCTGATTTTGCGGAGGGAAGTTTGTTGTTTCCCGAGTGTTGTTAGGCTCAGCGGCCGGCTATCGAACCGGCATCGGCGTCAAGTTCTCTCTGTTTTATCTTCAGACCAGTCCCGGATCCGGTTTGAGTTTTGCCATTCGCAACAGATTGTAGGCAGCGCCGACAATCTCGGCGGCCAATTGCGTCCGCGCTCGACCTTTGTGACGGGTCTTGCGCAACCCGCCAATCGTTTTCATCCAGCCGAAGATCTCCTCGATGCGTTTGCGCACGCGTTGACTAATCGCGTAGTCCTGGCGTTTCCTGATCCGGGCATCGACCGCCGAGCCGCCCGGACGTCTGTCATTGGCCGCGATATGCGGCGCAATCTGCCGTTTCTGCAACATCTCAACAAACCCCTTCGTGTCATACCCCTTGTCACCGGCCAACGTCTTCGGTCGCCGGCGTTTCCTCGCTTGACGCTTCAACATCTGCTCCGCCGCTGACCACTGCGACTTAGTATCCGCCGCTGTTACACTAATGTCCAGCAACAGTCCATGCCTGTTCTCCATCAAAGCATGGCCATTGTAATACAGCTTCGCCTCCTTTCCCGAACCCTTGCGATACAACCGGCTCTCCGGATCGGTCGTCGATTGATGCGTCTCATTGCTCCGCTTCTCGCCATGAAAGTTTACGTTCGGATTGCCTGAATCATCATCGTCATCAGGCCGATCACTCTCCTTGCGCCGAAAACTCTTCAGCGAGGCCCACGCTTCGATCAACGTCGAGTCGACCGTAAAATGATCGGCGCTCAGCAATCCCCCGTTCTGCGCCGTCTTCACCACACCATCAAAAAATAGCTTCCCGACCTCATGCTCCAGCAGTCGCTGCCGATTCTTGCTGAACACCGTCGCGTCGAAACTGTCCTCGACCTGATTCATGTCCAGAAACCAGCGAAATAACAGATTGTAATCCAACTGCTCGCACATCTGGCGCTCGCTTCTCACCGAATATAGCGCCATCAACAACAGCGCCTTCAACACCCGCTCCGGCGGTACGCTCGGACGTCCCGTCGACGAATACATCGTGTCAAACACCGGCGATAACCGTTTCAGTTCCTGATCCGCCAACTTCTTAATCTTTCGGATCGGATGATCGGCCGGAACCCGCTGTTCCGGCGTCCACAAACTCAAAAATGTCTCCTGCCGATTCGACTCTCCACGCATGGCAAACTCCTTCTACGAAAATCCGCCAAACGATAACCCCGCCTCTTTTACTTTTCAACTACAACAAGTTGAGTTTTTCAGCAAACTGCTAGAGCAGTCCGCACAATTGTCCTGGCCCGAACTGATGCGCTCGCGAAGAAATAAGTGGAACACGAGTGGCTTTAGGCGGGAGTGCGCAATTTTGAAGTCCGCAACCAAACTCATCACCAGTCGAAAGTCGGACTCTCCACCCCATTTGAATCCGGTTGACCTCCCTACAACATCGAGGTCTAAATTGGCGAATCCGAGTCCCGGACCCACGGCGAACGAAAGGTCGCATTTCGAATCAAGTTGATCAAGAGGGATAATTCCATCACGTTCATGAAAGCTTCCTGCTCCCAAAAGTCGCGAACGGTGTCGCCCTCAATGGCGAGCCCAGACCTGCCGTTAATAGTACGGACAAACTTGTCTGAATCCATACTCCAGGAATAGCTCAGTCTAAGCGTCAGAATTCGTGATTGGCCGATTTGAAGAAACGCACCCGCACCGAGCGGTTGCCGCAACTCTTCGTCGTTTGTGGTGCCCCGAACGCCATAAATTGCAACTTCGTTTTCGGCAATGACTATCCCACTGAAGCAGATTAGAATAGCAATTGTGTGAAACAATCCCTTTAGTGCCATTTTACTTCCCCATAAAGCAACAATAAAGCAACAATGCTAAAGACGAAACTACAATGAAAACGTTTACCCTCGTGAAATAATTCACATTTTAGCATTGACAAACCTTTTCCGAAACCCGATAATATTAACCGTAGATTCGGCTGGGTGTGGGATTCGTCCCCTACGGCCGATCATCTGTTTGTAGGACACACGTGCCTGCAAACCGAACGCGGTGAGCAAAAACCATTGCCGCGCTTGAATTATTGGAGATTAGACAACTTAATATCAGGCAGGTTACCGATGAGTATCAGCACCCTGGCGAGGGAAATCGCTGAATCGCCGACCCTGAAGCTCAACGAAGAAGCTCAGGACTTGCGCGATCGCGGCGAGGCCGTCATCCATCTGGGCGCGGGGGAGCCGAAGAGCAAGGTTCCTTTCGAGGCGCTTCTAAATTGCGCGGCGCAACTGTCAACCGCGGAAGTACGCTATACACCTACAGAAGGCATCTCCCCGCTGCGCAAAGCGATTATTCGCTATACGGAAGAGAACTATGGCAAGGTGATCGGCAAGGACAACGTCCTGGTATCCGGCGGCGCCAAGCAAGCTTTGTCAGTACTGCTGACTACGCTGATCAACCCGATGGACGAAGTGATTATTCTTGCGCCGTACTGGGTGAGTTATCCGGAAATGGTGAAGATGGTGTATGGCAAGCCGGTGATCGTGACGCCGGGCGACGGGCGCTTTGAGCCGCGGCTGAAGGACATCATCGATATGACCAGCTCGTACACCAAAGCGGTCATCATCAACAGCCCGAATAACCCCTCCGGCGTCGTCTACTCCGAGCAATTCATCGCCGAAGTGGTCGAATACTGCGAAAAGAAGGGCATCTACCTGATAATGGACGACATCTACCACAAGCTCGTTTTCTCGGGCAAGAAGTGGACATCGTGTTACAAGTACGCCAAGGACCAAACCGATAATTCGCGGCTAATCGTAATTAACGGAGTGTCGAAGCTGTACGCGATGACGGGGTATCGCATCGGTTGGACAATTGCCAATTCGCAGATCATCGAAACGATGATCAACGTGCAAGCGCAGACAACCTCGTGTCCGGCGGTGCTGTCGCAGATCGCTGCAGTAGGGGCCCTGACCGGAATCCAGACCGGTGTCGAGAGTTTGCGACTAATGCTGGAGAACAACCGCAAGGTGATGGTGCAGGAGTTGAATGCATTCGAGGGCGTGAAGCTGATTCCGCCGGACGGAACATTCTACGCGCTGCCCGACTTCCGCGCTTACAGCAATGATTCAGTAGCGCTTTCAAAGACATTGTTGAAGAAGGCCATGGTAGTAGCAGTTCCGGGTAAGGAATTCGGCATGGAAGGCTACCTGCGTTTGAGTTTCTGTGGCACGGTCAAGGACATTATGGAAGGCGTTGCGCGCATCAAGTGGGTGCTCGATCCGAATTCTCCGAACGAAATCTACATCGGCGACAGAAAACTTGTGAGGGATTGGCAATGAACAGCAATTATCTGAATATCAAGTCACCTGCTCATGATGTTGCCAAAGAGCGCGCCAGCGATTTCGGCCTCAAGCATCACGGCATAACCAACTTGCATATGGCCTATTGGAACCTGGTAGAGCCGGCTCTGTACGAAGAGGCGATGTTCCGCCGCGAGGGCAACATTTCGCATTTGGGACCACTCGTGGTCAACACCGGCAAGCATACGGCGCGCGCGGCGAACGACAAGTTTGTCGTGCAGGAAGCATCCACCTCAGACAAAATCTGGTGGGGGCAGTACAATCGACCGTTTAGCGCCGAAAAGTTCAGCGCGGTATATGCGCGGCTGCAGGCGTTTTTGCAGGATCGCGACGTGTTCGTGCAAGACTGCTATGTCGGCGCCGACCCGAGTTATCAACTGCCGATTCGCGTGATAACGGAGTATGCGTGGCACTCGCTCTTTGCTCGGAATATGTTCATTCGCATCGACGCGCTCGATCAATTGAAACGCCACGTGCCGGAATTTACGATCATTGCTGTGCCGTCATTCCAAGGCGTGCCGTCAATCGATGGAACGCTGTCGCCGACATTCATTCTTCTCAATTTTGAGCAGAAGCTGGTGATTATCGGCGGATCGGGCTATGGCGGCGAGATCAAAAAATCAGCATTTACGATTCTCAATTATCTCCTGCCGCTCCAGGGCGTGATGACGATGCACTGCTCGGCAAACGTCGGCAAGTCCGGCGATGTCGCCTTGTTCTTCGGACTCTCCGGAACCGGCAAGACGACGCTGTCCGCCGATCCGCGGCGGAGTCTGATCGGCGACGATGAAGCCGGCTGGAGCGATGAGGGCGTTTTCAATTTCGAAGGCGGTTGCTATGCGAAGGTAATAAATCTGTCCGCATCAGCAGAGCCGGAAATCTTCGCCTGCACGCGCCGCTTCGGGACGATTCTCGAAAACGTGATTTATGATCCGATTACGCGCCATCTCGATCTTGACGATGACGAACGCACCGAAAATACGCGCGCTTCGTATCCGCTCGACTTCATCGAAAACGCACTGCCGGAAAAACGCGCCGGGCATCCGAAGAATATCATCATGTTGACCTGCGACGCTTCCGGCGTGCTGCCGCCGATCGCGCGGCTCACACCCGATCAAGCACTGTATCATTTTATTTCCGGGTACACAGCAAAGGTGTCGGGCACCGAAATTGACCTCGGCAAGGAACCGGAAATCACATTCTCGGCTTGCTTTGGCGCACCGTTTATGGTGCACCATCCGTACTTCTATGCCGACCTGCTCAAGCGCAAAATCATTCGCCACGATGTCAAGTGCTGGCTGGTCAACACCGGCTGGACTGGCGGACCGTACGGCGTCGGCAAACGCATCAGTATTCGCTATACGCGCGCGATGTTGGAAGCCGCACTGACGGGTCAGTTGGATAACGTCGAGTACCGCGAAGATAAGCTGTTCGGATTCAAAGTGCCGTTGACTTGCCCCGATGTGCCCGCCGAGGCGCTGTACCCTGAAAGTTCGTGGCCGGACAAAACCGCCTACGCGAACCGGTACAAGCAGCTTTCTGCGCTTTACATCGAGAACTTCAAGAAGTACAAAGACGGCTGCCCCGAAGACATCGTTGCTGCCGGCCCGCGGCGGTAGGGGAAGGTATTTCCCAATGGTTCGTCATCCCCGCGAACCCGGGAACCCAGCTTTGAATTAGGACAGCAGAAGATTAGCCGTCAGGAGAAATCCTGGCGGCTTTTTCACTTCCGATTCCGCCTAAATACTTTCTCCTTGACTCCACCAGCGCGCTCCGATAGCTTTGTCCATTCAGACTCAAGGAACAAACACTCAAAGGACAGGAGATTAATTTGAAATTGGCTCTTATCGCAGGAATTGCATTGCTATTGTTTGCCGGCTGCTATCACGCGACCATTGAAACCGGCGCATCGCCCTCGACAACGGTTTATAAACAAGCGTGGGCTTCAAGCTGGGTCTACGGTTTGGTTCCGCCGAAAACCGTCGAAGCCCAGGCCAAGTGTCCGGGCGGAGTCTCGCGCGTGGAAACCAAGCTATCATTTCTCAACCAGTTGGTTGGTTTCTTGACAATTGGAATCTATACCCCAATGGAAATCACAGTTACATGCGCTGGATCGGGCACTGCTGATGTCGACGCGCCGGAAATCGATATCGTCTGCAAGACCGGCACGAATGACGCCATCGAAAAAGCGTTCGCCGAAGCTGCAACCAAGTCCGTCGAACTTGGCCGACCGGTGTATGTGCAAATCATAGATGAGAGCGAGCAGCTCGAGAACTAGCATTCTCCCTCAATTTGCTCGAGCGGGAGTTTGCTGGCAAAAAGTCGCGATGACCTACTTTCTTGGGGCGGCCGGAGATTCAAAAGCGGCTGCCCCTTGACGACCGCGTCGCAGCCGATCAGAATCAAGATGTGGAGGTGCAGTTGGCGCCCCTTGATTGCGATTGACTTTGTCGATGTCACCATTATATTAATGGTTAGTAGAGTAGTTAATCAAATAAAGATCGGCTAATCAACGGAACTAAAATGAATGCGATTGCCCATAATATTGTGCTGCGGTCCGGCATTTTTCTCGCGGTCGTTATTGCGATCAGTTTGTTAATTGCCTCTAAGGAATGCAATGCTGAGAGCCACAAACGGTCTTACATTAGTGCAGATGCTGGATATATTGTGCCTTTTGGATTGGTAGGTGGTGTTGGATGGGCACCTATTTCGATTGGCGAAGTCTATGGCCAAATTGGAGTGCTCGCATTTCATACTGGTACCGGAATGGACAAGGATCCATTCAGCATGGCAGGTTTCTACACGTATGCGTTTTCACTGCGAGTAAGGATTCCAAGCTTCATTGGGCCCCGGGATAGACGCCACTTTACGGTAGGCATCACTTGGCGTGGTATGCCGGCCGGCACGGCTCAAAGTGATGCGCTGGATTGTCTCTACTGCTCAGATTCATTCCAAGATATGGACATGAAACCTAACACGTATTTTTCTCTCGGTTATAGAATGAAAGCTCTTTACCTACAATTTGATTATCGTGTTTCATCGAATAAGGGTACGGGTTACAGCTTTGGATACGACCCATATGGAGTTGGTTCTAGTTGGATAGAAAGATATGAAGAAATCTCTGCACCGCGGATTCACCTCTACATTGCGATTTTTGGTCAATTCGCTTACTAGCAGTTTGCTGAAAAACAGCATCTGGAGTTGATAATTTGCGATTTCGCTGCTGCGATTTCGAGGATTTCTGATTTTGCGGAGGGAAGTTTGTTGTTTCCCGAGTGTTGTTAGGCTCAGCGGCCGGCTATCGAACCGACATCGGCGTCAAGTTCTCTCTGTTTTATCTTCAGACCAGTCCCGGATCCGGTTTGAGTTTCGCCATTCGCAACAGATTGTAGGCAGCGCCGACCATCTCGGCGGCCAATTGCGTTCGCGCTCGACCTTTGTGACGGGTCTTGCGCAACCCGCCAATCGTTTTCATCCAGCCGAAGATCTCCTCGATGCGTTTACGCACGCGTTGACTAATCGCGTAGTCCTGGCGTTTCCTGATCCGGGGATCGACCGCCGAGCCGCCCGGACGTTTGTCGTTGGCCGCGATATGCGGCGCAATCTGCCGTTTCTGCAACATCTCCACAAACCCCTTCGTGTCATACCCCTTGTCACCGGCCAACGTCTTCGGCTTCCGTCGTTTCTTCGCTTGACGCTTCAACATCTGCTCCGCCGCTGACCACTGCGACTTAGTATCCGCCGCCGTTACACTAATGTCCAGCAACAGTCCATGCCTGTTCTCCATCAAGGCATGGCCATTGTAATACAGCTTCGCCTCCTTTCCCGAACCCTTCCGATACAACCGACTCTCCGGATCGGTCGTCGATTCATGTGTCTCATTGCTCCGCTTCTCCCCGTGAAAGTTGACGTTCGGATTGCCTGGATCATCATCGTCATCAGACCGATCACTCTCCTTGCGCCGAAAACTCTTCAGCGAGGCCCAGGCCTCAATCAACGTCGAGTCCACCGTAAAATGATCGGCGCTCAGCAATCCCCCGTTCTGCGCCGTCTTCACCACACCATCAAAAAATAGCTTCCCGACCTCATGCTCCAGCAGTCGCTGCCGATTCTTGCTGAACACCGTCGCGTCGAAACTGTCCTCGACCTGATTCATGTCCAGAAACCAGCGAAATAACAGATTGTAATCCAACTGCTCGCACATCTGGCGCTCGCTTCTCACCGAATATAGCGCCATCAACAACAGCGCCTTCAACACCCGCTCCGGCGGTACGCTCGGACGTCCCGTCGACGAATACATCGTGTCAAACACCGGCGATAACCGTTTCAGTTCCTGATCCGCCAACTTCTTAATCCTTCGGATCGGATGATCGGCCGGAACCCGCTGTTCCGGCGTCCACAAACTCAAAAATGTCTCCTGACGATTCGACTCTCCACGCATGGCAATCTCCTTCAACAAAAATCCGCCAAACGATAACCCCGCCTCTTTTACTTTTCAACTACAACAAGTAGAGTTTTTCAGCAAACTGCTAGAAATTGATTTGGACTTATTGAAGCAGTTGCAGGTGACGTAAATGTCTACGAGCTTTGTAAGATGGCAACAGTTTACGATTAGTCAATTTTCGTTTTTTACGAATTTGATTATGACATTTGCTCTCGGGGCTATCGGGTTCATACTAAATGTGATGGTTGAGCATGCAGAATGTCAATATTACCACTTTCGACTTTTGGCGGGATTGGCGGCGGTTGTCTTTGGACTTTCACTCCTGCTTGGGATCCTCCTAGCCATAAATCGATTGATAGACTTTCGATCAACAGCCCGCATTGCGAGAATTAGAGAGAAATATGGTAACATAGGCGTTTCGGACTTAAGACGTGAGGTCGATATGCTGGGGCGAGCCAGTTGGGCATTGTTATTACTTCAGACACTGGCATTTATGATTGCAACGAGCGTCGCTGCCAGCGCATTCGTAGTGTTGTTTCTTTAGCTTACTCATGATGACATTCGCTTATGTGTTCGAAGTACTTGTCGACCGCGCCATTTGGCACTACTCTAAGGAGAACCAAACCAAAGTTACCCCATGACCGACTTCTTCAACGCCTACGAAGACCGCAAAATGGCGGAAGCCTACGCCAAACTCGAATTCCCAGGCACCTGCTAACTCGCCTTCACCGATCTGCCGGAATTCTAAATACGGCCAAGGTACACTAATCACAATTATCTGAATTCAGAATTCAGCCGCTGTAATCAGATTCTTTTATTGAAACCGCGCCGTTGAAGTGTATAATCAAGTACATGATAATGTTCATGAAAGAATAGGCGCAGAGGAAATACCAAGGGAGGAGCAATGAAAGTTAATCACATGTGGCGGCTGATTCCGGCAGCGGCTTTGTTAATTGGCGTGCTGGAAAGTGGATGCACTGAGCGCGTGATCGACTCGTCACAGAACGAAAGCTCTCAACCGCGCCAGAGCGGGCCGATATCACTGGTTCCTAGTTTTGCATATCCACTCACTCCGGGAGTAACTTGGGAGTATGCGGAGACGCTAAGATTCTTCTCAACGGAAGGCGACTTTGACTATGTTGAGCCACGAATCAGAACAATTGAAGGCATGGGTTTGGAGACACTCCCCAATGGCCAAGTTGCCTTTCGAATGCAGGAAGTTCTAACGGATTGGCTCAATGTCTACGAAACGAATGATTTTCTCACCAACGAGCCAAGCGGGTTGTATTACCACGGTTGGGCGCAGCAATGGCCTCAGCCGCTTAACATCAAACCGCAGTTTCGGCTTCAATTTGGCGGCGAGACATTTAACTCGTACTCCGAACTAAGGGATCGATACTTGACGAAATTGTCATCCGAACGCGATGAAATCTACGACCCGCCGCGCAAAGTTCTTGAGTATCCAATGGAAGTTGGAAATTCGTGGACGTATTGTCGTCGCTCTAATCCCTTCGGCATCGACAAAGAGGTGACGGCGTATCGACCGGTTACGGTTGCTGCTGGGGCATTTGATGCCTACCAAGTCTTGTGGAAGTATGATTTGGATGGTACAGGTAGTTACACTGACCAAGTTATGGTGTGGGATGAGATTTCATCAAGTGGATTGTTGAGTCGGCGAATCGTATTTACCGGTATGAAGCAAGTGAACGATAAGGGTGAAGTTACCGCAACGCTCAATTCTACCGAGGAATCGTGGTTGACGCGCATCACCTCGCGGAACGCAGCAGTGGTTACGAGATAAACCAAACAATCTCGGGAAATCTGACGATAGAAACATCATGACAGACTTCTTCAACGCCTACGAAGACCGCAAGATGGCGGAAGCCTACGCCAAGCTCGAATTCCCCGGCACCTACTACTTGGCCTTCCGCGACCTACCCGAAATCATCGGCAAACACGCGACCGGCGCACGCGCGCTCGACTTCGGCTGCGGCGCCGGTCGATCGTCGCGATTTGTCGAACGGCTCGGATTCACAACAACCGGCGTCGACATCTCAGAGAGTATGCTCGCCTTGGCGCGGCAAATCGACCCGGCAGGGGACTACCGCTTGATCAGCGAGGATGGGTTCCAGTCGTTCCCGAATGGTGCGTTCGACTTGATCCAGTCGGCTTTTACTTTCGACAATATCCCGACAAGAGAGCAGAAGCTGGGCATCCTGCAAGAAATCAAACGCCTGCTCGCCCTGCATGGACGTTTCGTCAATCTGGTTTCGGCGCCGGAAATTTACTGGTACGAGTGGGCGTCATTCTCAACCAAAGACTTTCCTGATAACCGCAACGCCAAATGCGGTGAGATTGTCAAGATCATCAATACTGACATCGCCGATAGCCGTCCGGTCGATGACATCATTTGGCCCGACGCCGACTATCGCGAGCTGTTTGCCGAGGTCGGCCTCGAGGTCGAAGCCAAATACAATCCGCTGGCGCGCGCAGAGGATCCCATCCAATGGGTAAACGAGACCCGGATTGCGCCTTGGTCGATCTACGTCTTGAAGTCAGCCGCGAATAAATAGGCGCGCCGGTGCGGGTTAGACTTTGCGGTGCAAGAACAGCGCTCATAATAACTTAGAAGCTCCGAAATTCCTGCCAACTCGCTTGTACGAGAGAGGTGAATTAGCTATACTCTCATCCATATGACTTACCGCCTCAATCCATCCGACAACTACGAGCGCACGAAGCAAGAAGTGGGCTATGTACCGCGCGAACAAGCGAAACCGGAAACGTACGCCGCTCTTGGCTTCAAGTGCGGGCTCGAGGTTCACCAACAACTGCTCACGAAACAAAAATTATTCTGCCGTTGCCCCGCCGGGATTTTCCAGAAACCCGACGATTACGACGCCGAAATCATCCGCCACATGCGCCCGACGCTGTCCGAACTGGGCGAATACGACGGCACAGCGCTGATGGAATTCAAAACGCGCAAAAATATCGTCTACCGCATCAAGGATGTAACTGCGTGTACCTACGATATCGATGATACGCCGCCATTCCCGATGAACCGCGAAGCTCTCGATATCGCAATCGAAATCGCGCTGATGCTCAAGACCAACATCGTTGGCGAGCTGCACGTCGCGCGCAAACAATATCTCGACGGTTCGATTCCTACCGGCTTTCAGCGCACCGCGATTGTCGGCATTGAGGGAACGATCCCGCTCAAGAATAAGACGGTTCGCATAATTCAGATATCGATAGAAGAAGATTCCTGCCGTGAAATCTCCGATATCGGCCACTGGCGCGTCTATCGTACCGACCGGCTGGGGATGCCGTTGATCGAGACCGTGACCTATCCTGACATGCTAACACCAGATGAGGCTGCAGAAGCCGCGCAATATATTCGATTTCTCAATCGCGCTTCCGGCAAGGTTCGCGTTGGCATTGGCGCCGCGCGTGAGGATGTCAATGTCAGCATCACCGGCGGTACGCGCGTCGAGATTAAGGGCGTCGCCCACATTCGCTGGATACCGGAACTCGTTCATAATGAGGCTTACCGCCAGCGTTCATTGCTTTTGATCAAGGCCGAACTCGCCAAGCGCGAGCTCGATCCCAAGACTTGGTCCATTTCGCACAAAGAACTGGATGCCGATTTCCTGCCGCGTGAACAACGGGCGATCAAACGCGTCCGCGCCCGCGGCTGGCAACTGCTCGGAGTGAATCTGCCGAAGTTTGAGGGCATTCTGTCGTACTTCACCCAACCGGACAGGATGTTCGCCGACGAGATTAGTGATCGGCTCAAAGTGATTGCCTGCCTTGAACGCCCGAACATGCTGCATTCCGAACAACTCCATCTGTTCGGCGATGAACAGGAGCTTGTCGATATTCGCGACTTCCTTGATGCCGAACCTGGCGACGCGCAGATTGTTCTCTGGGGACCGCCGGAAGACATGAAAACGGCCCTTGAGACTATCGAGGAACGCTGCAAGCTGGCAATGACCGGTGTCCCGAACGAGACGCGCAAGTCAATTGCCGACGGAACGACGATCTTCGAACGGGTGCTTCCCGGCGCAGACCGCATGTACCCGGACACGGACTCTGCGCCGATATCGATCGACGACAATGTCATTGCCGAAGTGAAAAAGGCGCTGCCGGTTAGTGTCTCGGATAGATTGGCACAACTTCGCGAGTGGAAAGTGCCGGAGGACTGCTTTGAGTACATTCTCCGCAACAATTTGATTCCTTTGATCGAAGTCATCACTTCCGAGTGCAAACAGACGCCACGCTTTGTCGCCACGATGTTTGCGCACGGCTTGAAAAATCTCCAGGGCAGGAAAAAAGCGTCGGTGGATTTCAACTTCGAAAAAATTCGGCAGCTACTGCTCTTCGTAGAGCAGCGCAATCTCGGCAACGAAATCCTCAAGAAGATGCTGCCGGAAGTTTACGAACACCCCAACATGGATTTTGACTCGGTGCTGACTACTATTGATTTTCGCGAACAGAGGATTGATGAAATCCTCGAATTCCTTCCCGCCCTGCGCCGCAAGTATTTGGAGATTCGCAAGCGCGAGGACGACGAAGCCAAGATTCGCTGGGTGATGGGGCAGATGCGCAAGCGCGCGGTCGGAAATGTGTCGCTGCGCGAATTGCACGGTCGCATCACGAAGGAGATCAATCATGGTTGATCTCTTCAAAGGCTACAAGGGTGATGCGCTGGCGACTTTGCAGAAGTTCAATGCCCGTGTCTGGAGTCAGACCAGAGTCGAAACCACACGCGGCGAATTCAAGGGCATTTTGCTGCCACGCAGCGAGAACGACGACGAGCGCCATTTAGTAATTAAGCTGGTTACGGGATACAACATCGGTATCGCCACAGAGACGATTACGAATATGACCGAAGAGGGCTACAAAGAAGCCCACTACAAGATTCCGGAAAAGGAATTTCCCAATCGACCAGGTCGGCCGAATGTCAAATTGCTCGGTACCGGCGGAACAATCGCCTCGAGATTGGATTACCGCACCGGCGCGGTAATTCCCGCATTTTCGCCCGGCGAACTTTACGGCGCCGTTCCGGAGCTGGCAGACATCTGCAATCTCACGACGGAAAAGCTCTTCGCGGTATTTTCGGAAAACATGGGACCGGAGCAATACAAAGCGCTGGCGATCGCCATCGGCAAGGAAATCGAACGGGGCATCGACGGCATTGTCATCGGCCATGGCACCGACACCATGCACCACACAGCAGCCGCTCTTTCATTCATGATTCAGGATTCGCCGGTGCCGATCGTGATGGTCGGCTCGCAGCGATCCTCGGATCGGCCCTCGTCGGACGCGGCATTAAATCTCATGCATGCCACCAAGACAGCGGCAGAGTCCGATATCGCCGAAGTCATGGTTTGCATGTTTGGTCCGACCTCGGACGAATATGGTCTGTTGCATAGGGGTACGCGTGTCCGGAAGATGCATTCGTCATACCGTTCGACGTTTCGGACGATAGGGGACATTCCGCTGGCAATGGTCGATCGTAAAAAAATCACGCCGCTCAAACAGAATTACAATCGCCGCCGACGGGACCGCAATGCCAAAATCACTGCCTGCTTTGAAGAAAAGATCGCGCTCGTCTATTATTACCCGAACATGATGCCCGACATGATTACTTCGCTGATCGACAACGGCTATAAGGGCATTATTATCGCCGGCACTGGACTCGGCCACATCAACAAGCCGCTTTACCCTGCCATTGAGCGTTGCGCCAAAGAGGGGATTGCCGTTTACATGACGGTCCAGACGCTATGGGGCTACGTTCACATGTTTGTTTATGACACCGGACGCGACTTAATGAGCAAGGGGATTATTCCGCTTGGCAATATGCTGCCGGAGGTTGCTTATATCAAACTGGGCTGGGCGCTTGGACAGACGAGTGATCTTGAGAAGGTGAAGGAGCTGATGCTCACGCCGGTCTCCGATGAGATCACCGACCGTGAGCCATACAACGGCTATCTAATTTTCCAGGGGGGAGTGCCGGAAGTTGAGGAATTTCTCAAGCGAATCCACAAGTGATCAGTAACTACGTGCACATCGGCGCGGGGCCGCCTGAAAATATGTAATTAATCAAATATACGGCATCGCTGATTGTAAGGATGCCGTTGCCATCAGCGTCGCCCAACGCAAGACAAGAATGTGGTGATGGACCTCCCGCAAAATAGTAATTGATCAAGTAAACCGCGTCGGAAATGCTTTGCAACCCATTACCATCGGCATCACCCGGCACCAGACAACACGTTCCCAAGAAGCTCGGCTGGACCGGCACATTCCAGGTTGTAATCATGGGCGTTATCGGTGAGTCATGTCCCGGAGGCGCCTGAGCCGGAACGTAGTCGGCAAATTCGAGATTGATCAACCGCGAAGCTGTATCCATAGGGGCTGAAATAAACACGCGGGCCAATTGAGTCTGTCCATACTCCGACCAGAAGAAAAGGCTCCCAAATACAACAACTCCGGGAGTACCGGGTATCACCAGATTGTTTATGCCGTTTTCGAAGATGCTGTTCGGCAGGGGATAATGAACAGAGTCGATTTGCGCGGGTATTGTATCGACAAGAATCCGCAATGGCATTTGCATACCCGACATACTTGGCATATCCAGAGCAATGTCAACAATACTCTGTTCCAGGTGTCCGGGAAACGCAGCAGTGTGACGAATGCGGTAACCTGAAGTCTCTGTCGGATTCCAAGGCGGTAATGTAGGCGGACAGTAGCTGCTGGTGGGCCAACAGTCGGAGAACGTGCAGTTGAAAATCATTTCAGCATCCGCGGTCGTCCACTCCTGATGGTGGTCAAAGTCAGCCTCGTCAAAGTCGGCCGGCGGCGGACCGCCCTTGTACACATAATTTAACATGTAAGCAACGTCGGAAATAGTCACGATGCCATTGCCATCGGCATCACCGCACGATAGCGGCTGAGCATAGAGTGTTGGCAAGGCAGCGAAGACCCCCAAAGTCAGCAGAACCAAAATCTTCATCACTTTACAACTCCTTGTGTAAGAGCATCGCAGATTTGTAGAATCTTGTTGCCTCTCAATTTTCAAGTGATTTCTTGATACACAAATATAGATGCGTGCGCAGATGTTAGCAACATCAAAACACGCCTGTACTTGGGGTCGCGAGGAATTACGCCATGCAATTACCGATAATCGCTCTCTGCTTTATTATCTTTACGGGGCTAGCATACCGTTTCTATGGGTGCTGGGTCGCCAAACAATTCGTTATCGACGACGCTAAAACCACTCCCGCAAACGTCAAAAACGACGGTGTTGATTTCGTTCCGACGAAACCGTTCTATCTGTTCGCGCAGCATTTCTCGGCCATTGCCGCAGCCGGGCCCATTGCCGGCCCGATTCTGGCGTGTCAGACTTTCGGCTGGCTCCCTTGCTTGATATGGATCAGTCTCGGTGTTGTCCTGATCGGTGCGGTCCACGACTTCTCCAGCTTGACGGCATCCGTTCGCCACGGCGCGTGTTCGATTGCGGAAATCACGAAGGAGCATCTCGGCACCGCCGCTGGAAGGGCAATGATGGTGTTGATTTGGGTGACGTTAATGTATGTCATCGTGGCATTCTCGGATATCACGGCATCGAGTTTTGTGGGTGTCACCGAAGAACTCGCCGGTGCGAATGTGGCATTCAATCCCGGCGGCGCGGTGGCAGCAGCGGCAATCATGTATCTGCTGTTGGCGATCGTGATGGGTTTCGTGCAGCGATATCTGAATCCGCCCTTGTGGCTGCTGACCGTGATTTTTGTTCCTGCGACGTTAGTGTTAGTTTGGTTCGGAACACAGATTTCGACTTTGCTGATTCTTGATGTCAAGACTTGGGGCTTGATAATTCTTGCATACTGCGCCGCCGCCTCGCTAATGCCGGTGTGGATGCTGCTGCAGCCGCGCGGGTACCTCGGCGGATTCATACTCTATTTGGCGCTGGCGCTCGGAATTGTCGGAATCTTTTTCGGCGGGTATGACATCCAACAGGAGTCGTTCCGCTCGTGGGACGTCGGCGGCATGACTGGGACGCTGTTTCCGTTTTTGTTCGTCACGATCGCCTGCGGCGCCTGTTCAGGCTTTCACGGGCTTGTCTGCAGCGGCACTACGTCAAAGCAGATTTCCAAGGAATCCCATATGCAGCCCGTCGCATTCGGCGCCATGCTGGCCGAGGGTTTTGTCGCGTTGATAGCGCTGGGGACGATCATGATCGTGGCCAATTCGGATATTCAGGATTTGAAGCCTGGAACCATCTATGGCAACGGCATTGGCAGGTTTATGGCGCTGATAATCGGCGAGGAGCGCCTTAATTTTGCGATTACCTTCGGAGCGATGGCGTTTTCTACCTTCGTCTTTGACACTCTCGACGTCTGCGCCCGCTTGGCACGGTACATTTTTCAGGAACTGTCGCATTGGGAGAGTTGGGCAGGCGGCTTGGTTGGGACCTTGCTTATCATGATCTTGCCGGTTTATTTCATTCTCTATTCGACCGAAGGATCCTGGGTTAGGTTTTGGACATTGTTTGGTTCGGCAAATCAACTGCTCGCCGGTTTGACCTTGCTGGCTGTTTCGATGTGGCTCTTGCATAGCCGCAAGCGAATAGCCTTTACACTTTGGCCAATGTTGTTCGTTCTTACCATTACCCTATGGTCGCTGGTTAAGTTGACGGTGGCGAACTTTGAGGCGGCGAAGGGATTCGATACTGCTATGATCAATGCGATTCTCTCGTTCGGTTTAGTCGCGCTGGCGGTCTATCTGGTGATTGTGGCAATTCTGCGAAACCGCCGGGAAAAAGCGACTCCTGCCGTCGCACCCTGATGCTGGCCTACCAAAACGAAGGGCGCCAGCCGGCGCACGATTTTGTTGAAGTTGCTCGCCCACTTGAGAAAATTCTTCGCAGTTAGATCATCACACAATGTTAAGGGACCGATTCAATGGTGAGTATCAAGCGAACTTATTCCAGCGACACCGATTTCCAGAAACTTGTCTCTCTCCTTGATCAAGATTTGCGCATCCGTGACGGTGCGGAGCACGAGTTCTATGCTGCATACAACAAGATTGACAAAATCGCGCGTGCCCTTGTCGCTTACAAAGCCGGCTTAGCCGTCGGCTGCGGCGCGATCAGAAAATACTCAGGGGAGACAGTAGAAATTAAACGAATGTACGTGTTGCCGGAAGTTCGCAGGCAGGGAATAGCAGGTGCGGTATTGAAAGAATTGGAAGATTGGTCGCGCGAACTTGGTTTTGTCGAAGCCACCTTGGAAACCGGCAAGAAACAGCCCGAGGCAATCCGGCTCTACGAAAAGAGCGGCTACTCCGTTATTCCAAACTACGGCCAGTATGCAAACGTGGAAAACAGTGTGTGCATGAAGAAGGTCATTCGCTCGCCAGGCTAATGGCGTACAATCCAAAATAATCCAAAAGGAAAGGCGGACCGGATTACCGGCCCGCCCACAATTGGAACGAAGTTCCATAACTTGAATACTGCCTATTCGCTCTTGATGCGCATCGAATAGAACGAACGGTATACGAATACCGCCGAAATAAGGAAGAACACCAGCGCGAGAATGATTCGCGTAGAAGTCTCCAGCTCGATTGCCAATTCCACCGCCAATACGCCAAACAGTGTCGTAAACTTAATGACCGGGTTCATTGCCACCGATGAAGTGTCTTTGAACGGATCACCAACTGTGTCGCCGACAACCGTGGCTGAATGCAACGGCGTCCCTTTCTCGCGCAGCTCCGTCTCAACAATCTTCTTCGCATTGTCCCAGGCGCCGCCGGCATTGGCCATAAAAATCGCCTGATACAATCCAAAAGCCGCAATTGAAATCAAGTATCCGACAAAGAAGTATTCGTTGATACAAGCAAACGCAAGGGTCGTGAAGAACACAGTAATGAAGATGTTGAACATACCTTTCTGCGCGTACTGCGTACAAATCTCCACGACCTTCTTGCTGTCCTTGACCGAGGCCTTCTGGGAACTGGAATCCAGCCGAATGTTCGCCTTGATATATTCGACAGCGCGGTAAGCGCCGGTTGATACGGCTTGAATCGATGCGCCCGTGAACCAGTAAATGATCGCTCCACCGGCAATCAGTCCCAGAAGGAACGGCGCATTCAGAAGCGAGAAATGATATCCTACTGCTCTCAATAGTTCATCGATATCCTGCGGAGTTACTATTGTTGCACCCTCACCGGCCAATTTCTGAGAAAGAAGCAACAGAATCGAAAAAATCAAGGTTGTCGCGCCCACGACTGCGGTGCCAATCAGCACCGGTTTCGCAGTGGCCTTGAATGTATTCCCGGCGCCGTCATTTTCTTCCAAACACAATTTAGCCGTCTCGAAATTAGGCGTGAAACCGAAGTCTCTCTTGATTTCGTCCTTTATGCCAGGCAGCGTTTCAATCGTTGACAATTCGTAAACCGATTGAGCGTTATCAGTCACCGGTCCATACGAGTCAACGGCAATGGTCACCGGACCCATTCCCAGGAATCCAAATGCGACCAAACCAAAAGCAAACACCGGCGCCGCGGCCATGATTTCGCCGACGCCCATAGTGCTGAAGCCCCAGGCAATCGCCATCAGACCAACGATGGTTAATCCCATCCAGTAAGCGCTGAAATTTCCCGCAACCAAACCGGAAAGAATATTGAGTGAAGCGCCGCCTTCTCTGGAAGCTGTTACAACTTCCTTGACGTGGCGCGACGTTGTCGAAGTGAATATCTTGACTAATTCTGGAATCACTGCGCCGGCTAAAGTACCGCAGGAAATAATTGACGCCAACTTCCACCACAGTGTGCCGTCACCAAGCTGTGGCAGCATCAGGTAGGAAATCACATAGGTCATCACTATCGAAATGATCGATGTGATCCACACCAGAGTTGTCAGCGGTGTTTCGAAGTTGAAACGAGCAAGATTAGCGAATCGCGCTTTAGCGATTACGTCGTTAATCCAGTACGACGCAATACTCGTGACAATCATCATCACGCGCATGACAAATATCCACACGAGCAACTGCACCTGATAGCTGGGATCAAGCACGGCGAGCAGGATAAACGTGATCAACGCCACCCCTGTCACGCCATAGGTTTCGAATCCGTCTGCCGTCGGACCGACCGAATCGCCGGCATTGTCGCCGGTACAGTCGGCAATCACACCCGGATTGCGCGCGTCGTCTTCTTTAATGTTGAAGACGATCTTCATCAAGTCCGAACCGATGTCGGCGATCTTAGTAAAAATGCCGCCGGCAATACGAAGCGCCGCAGCTCCCAAGGATTCGCCAATCGCGAAACCGATGAAGCAATAGCCGGCCAGGTTTCCGGGCACAAAAAGCAAAATTGCCAACATGATAATTAGTTCAATCGAAATCAGCAGCGTACCGACGCTGATGCCGGCACGAAGGGGTATGGCGTAGGTCGGAAACGCTTTTCCCGTTAGTGAAGCAAAAGCGGTTCTCGAATTCGCAAACGTGTTGATGCGGATACCAAACCATGCTACGATATAGCTGCCGGCAATACCGACGAGACTGAAGCCTATGATGATAAGCAGGTTCGCTACGCCGACTGGCGGCTGGACTAACCAGCCGAAGTAAACCACCATAATGACCGCAATAAAGGCCCACAAAATCAGGATGAAGCGTCCCTGGGTCAGGAGGTAAGTTTTGCAAGTCTCGTAGATGAGTTCCGAAATCTCGGCCATCGATTTGTGTACCGGCAATCCCTTCAGTCGCGCGAATGCAAACCATCCGAATAACATGCCGAGAAAACAAACCACAATACCGATGAGGAGCAGCGAATAACCGCTCATTCCTACGAAAGTCTGGGTCCCGAGAGGAGGAACGACAATGCCGGCCTCGCTCCCGGATGCGTGCGGCGCAATACCAACCACCATCGCAACAAGCAACAGTAGTCTGCTAATTGGCGCCTTAAGTAACAACCGTCCAGTATCCCAATTGATCATAAATGAGTCCTCTCCTCCGTTTCGATCCAATTGCTGAAAATTATAGTCTCAATTGGGCGGGAATATATGCTAAACGAAAATCTTTAGCCACACAAAACTGCGCCTCCATTGACATTCAGTATCTCGCCGGTGATAAATGTGGACAAATTTGATGCGAGAAAGAGAATTGGCCCGGCAATCTCTTCGGCAGAGCCCGGACGACCAAGTGGAATCAGGCGCAGGTGACGTTGGGCGTCGGGTGCGTTCAACTCTTCGCGGCTCATGTCGGTATCAACCCAACCCGGCGCAACGCAGTTGACGCGGATGTTGTGGGGAGCCAGTTCCGAAGCCAACGATTTGGTCAAACTGATTACAGCTCCCTTAGAGGCGGCATAATGCGAATGGAGCGCTTCGCCGCGCTGTCCGGCGGTTGATGCAATATGAATGATGTTGCCGGATCGCTTTGCTTTCATGTGCGGAACCGCAGCAGTGGAGGGGAAGAAGACGCCTTTAATATTGATGTCGAGCATTTCACTCAATTCGCTTTCCGTCATCGATTCTATGGCGGCTTCTTTCCAGATTCCGGCGTTGTTAACAAGGATGTCGATACCGCCGAAATGCTGAACCGACTTGCTGATTAACTTCTCGGCGTCGGTTTTGACTGAGACATCAGCCTGCACGGCGATTGCCCGCACGCCATGCGACGCAGCTTTAGTGACAACCTCCGCAGCCGCCAACTCGTTGCAGGCGAAATTGACCACCACGTTGCAGCCGGCTTGCGCAAACATGATCGCTGCCGCCCGACCGATCCCACGCGAAGCGCCGGTAATGACTGCGACTTTTCCTTCGAGATTGAACATCGAATGTACACTCCTATTCAGTAGTTGCCGGACCCATAATAAAAAAACGGCCACGCGAACGTGACCGTTTTCTTTCTCGTAAAGATGCAGGGAACCCTTAGCTCTTGCTGCGCAGTTCGAAAATGCGGCCCTCGATCATCAGCAATTGAATCTTTTCGGTCGCAAGACTGACGATATCCAAGAGTTGCTGCGCCGTGGAAACTTCTTCAACCTGTTCGTCGACAAACCACGCAAGGAAATTCGAAGTGGCATGATCGTTTTCCTTGTCCGCCAAATCAACGCACTCATTGACGAGTCGCGTAATCTTCTTCTCGTGATCCAGCGCGGTCTGGACGATTTCTTTTACCGAACTATAATCCGCTTTCGGTGTCTCCAGCGTGCCCAACTTTACTGTTGCGCCGACTTCGACGAGGTAACCGGCAATCTTGGTTGCGTGGCGCATTTCTTCGCCGGCTTGAAGCTCAAACCATTTCGCATATCCCTTGAAACCCATTTCGTGCAGTTTGTACGACATGGCGAGGTACGTCCAGTACGAAAAGAATTCTTCTTTCACCTGCTGGTTGAGTTTCGCCGACATGGCTTCTGAAATCATCATTCTCAAATCTCCTGTGATCTATACACACGATTCCTCGTGTGGTTGAAATTCCAATCTTAGTTCGTACGCATAGTTCAAAGACTGAATTTGTAGCTATATTTGCAAGAGTCGTAAGAAGAGGTCACAAATTCGCGCTGACATGCTCAATTAGCGGCTGCAGAGCGGCAAATTGTGAATAAGAACCCCAGGCTTTGGTCATTCCGCGTGCCACAATGGAGCCGCGCTCGGCAGGATTACTAAGGTAGTGGCTGAAAAGCTGCTGAAATTCGCCGGGATTTTCTGCCGTAATCAATTCATCCTCATCGTAAAGGGCACGAATTGCCATTGGTGAGTCGCAAAGTTGAAATGCTCCACAGGCCTGCAGTACGTGCGTGCGTTCATTCACCTCGCTGTAATTTTCAATCTGGTTGCGCAGGTGATAATTCGGACAGATTGCCGCAAAATTGTAAAGGAATCCCGCTTCTTCCTGGGAAAAACACCCGAATCTACCCGGCCAACCCGTGCCGGCCAGGACGCCGACATAGTTGCGGACAATTGGAACGAGGTAGTCCAAAGTCGCGGCTTGTTTTATGGGGCTGTTCGTCCCGACAAATGCAAAATCGAATAGCGTTTGGGCAGGACACATTCGGTGAATAAGGGGGTTGAAGGCGAAAGGCAACGAAAGCAGGGGGGAAGTTATCTCCTTTAAAGTTTCGTCCTGTTTTGGGTCCAAGTGAAATGTAATGTAGAAGTCAGCTTCGCGTGGGCGAACGCGAAAGTCCGAGCAAAGACCGATCAATATCCGGTGGCGATTCATGCGATCGTAAATAAGTCCCCAATCCAACGCGTCGGAGACCTCCGGGACATCTACGGTTATGATCACGTTGGGGTCGAAGATATCCAGGGTTTCATCCAGCGGAAATCCAGCTAGCATTATCAGTGCGTCGACGCCCATATAACTGAGGCACTGTTGCCAACTTTCGAAAATGTAATAGAGCGCCCCCATGATGGGAGTCGGTGAGTACAAGAGCGCTTTCAACTTGCGTTCGCGATGGCAATTGCGGTAGCGGTTTAACAAGCGATCCCGAAGCATACGATTTTTCTCAATCAAGCCTTCGCGCGTTGAATCAGGTGCATGAGTCGAAATCCAACGCAGCGACGGCACGAGCTGCTCCGATTTCAACGCCTGCTTTTGCTCAGCCATTGTCAGTCGCGCAAGACTCGCGCAGAGGTTGAAATGAGCATCCGAATACTCCGGCGCAACACTCAGCGACTTCTCGAAAAACTCGGTCGAGCGCGCGTATTCTTTTTCGTGAAAGAGCAGTACGCCGGCATCATTGAGCGTTCTGGCATCGTCGGGATTTACCTGCATCGCCAATCCGTTGTAGTGTCTGGCGCCCGAGCGGTCGCCTAACGCGAAGCAGGCTTCGGCGAGGCCGCGCAGCCCTCTAATATCAGACGGCGAATCGCGCAACAACTCCTCGAACAGCGCAGCCGCCCGGTCAATGTCCCCGCCTTCAAGTAATACTTCAGCTTCTGTCGCGAGCGAGTCGGTCTGGCCTATGTTTTCGTGCTGCATATTGGTTGAATCATACCAAGTTGAAACGTCCCGACAAGAGGTTTTGCACGACTTTCGGGCAAGTAGGCAAGTCCCGACTTGGGTCGGTGCATTCAAGTATAGGCGCGACTATGACGAAAAATGAGTGTAACCCACGAGAAAAGGAACACGACATGTCAATTATGATGGAAATCATTGAGTGGATGGACCCTACTGGCGAGGAAATGATTTATCGCATTCCTCAAGAAGGATCCGCTGATTTCAAGCTTGGCGCTCAACTTATCGTCCGCGACAGCCAGATGGCTGTATTCTTCAAAGACGGCCACGCCTGTGATTCTTTCACGGCCGGACGTCATACTTTGAGCACGCTCAATATACCCATCCTCACCCGCCTGCTCTCTTTGCCCTGGGGATTCGAATCACCATTCCGGGCTGAAGTCTATTTCACCAATCTCAAGACTTTTACGAATCTGAAATGGGGCACGCGGCATCCGGTGACATTCCGCGACAGCAAGTTGGGGCTGATTCGTCTGCGCGGACACGGCGCCTTCACGATGCGTATCTCCCAGCCGATGCTCTTCCTGAACACAATTGTCGGCAGGCAGTCGCGCTATACTACAGACGACATTCAGAGTTACTTGCGCGACGTGATCATTGCCCGCATGAACGACATGCTCGGCGAGAAGCTCGACTCGATTCTTGACCTTCCTCGCGATTACAACGAACTGGCTGCTCAATTCAAAGGAATCGTCGCGAATGAATTTGACAAATACGGGCTTGAATTAATTGATTTCTACATCGCCTCGATCACTCCACCAGAAGAAGTCTCAAAGTTGATTGATCAGCGCTCAGGCATGGAGGCGATTGGCGATCTCGACAAATTCCTCAAATTTGAAATGGCTCGCGGTCTGGCAACTTCCGGTGTCGCCGGAGCAGCCGGCTCGACCGTCGGGATGGCGGCAGGCGTTGGCGTGATGATGCCGACAATGCTTTCGCGCGCGTTTTCGCCGGAACAACAAGAGCTCCGCAGCCAGTCAATCGCCACCGTAACTTGTCCGAAATGCCACACCGACACCCCGGAGCAATCGCGCTACTGCTATCGCTGCGGCCATGCGATGTTTACGCAAAATCTCTGTCCCGGATGCAAGTCCGAACTGCCGTCCGAGGCGAAATTCTGCCTCCATTGCGGCATCAAGCTCGACAGTAAAGCCGTCTGCCCGCACTGTCAATCCGAGATGATTCCCGGGTCGAAGTTCTGTGGATCTTGCGGCAAGTCAGTTGACAATGGCTAATGTGCAAGTGAATCGCACGGGGTTTGCCATCGATGTCGGCTGCCCCGGTTGCGGCGGAATTTTGACGTTGCAGGACGATTTTTCGGTCGTGCGCTGCGAACATTGCTCGTCCGTTCTGCGAGTTTATATGCCGGACCTTCCGCCGGCATATCTCGTGAAATCGAAACTGGCGCCGATGCAGGTCAGGTTCCATCTCGACAAACATCTTCGTGAAAGCAGCCGGGCGCTGACTCCCCCGGAACTGCAGATCGACGGCGTTTACCAACCATACTGGAAAATCGATTCGCTGATTCTGCGCATGCGCAACCGCATCGACACTCGAATCGTCACAAGCGAATACTCCGAAGCACAAGACTCAGAAGAAGTGCAAGAGTTGAAGCAGGAGATATCCCTGACACCGCATCCGATTACCGTCTCAGCCACGCCGACCAACGAGTTGTACCCGTACTCGCTGGGATTGCGCACTGATTACCTCAAAATGCGTCCGTTCGCGGCAAATACGGCGGGCGATTTTGAGTTGAACAACGCGGAGACAACTGTCGTTCACGCATACACTCAGGCGGAAAAGGTCGTGCAGAAATTAGCAGACAGTTCTAATCTCACGAACAAACGCAATTATTCAAAATTGTTCGGCTTGCGGGCATCGCTGGTGTATTTCCCATATTTCAAGTGCGTCTATCGCGAAGCGGGCAGGGAAGTCGCGGTCGCCGTCGATGCGGTTTCAGGCCGAGTCGTAGGCGAAGTGGAAGTGCAGGAAATTACCGAAAAGCACTCCGCGGCCCCGACCCAGCAATTTGGCTCGCTCAACATTGACTTCCACCGCTGCGGCAACTGCGGCGAAGACCTGCCGGCGCGCAATTCCTTCATCTATTCCTGCCGCAACTGTCACAGCCTGACGATACTCGAAAAGAATCCCGCATTTGATCTCGTCATCGAGCAGACTGACACCAAAGTCAGCGACCGCGATATGTTGCTGCCGTTTTGGTTAATAAGATGCGATGATAATACGATGGCAGCGGCACGGCGTGCACTCGGAGCGCCGGCGCCGATCGACGCTCTTGCCGTTCCCGCTTTTCGGATCACGAATTTTGAGGCACTTTATCGGCTGACTAGCCGCCTGACTTTGGCATTGCCGAAAATACCGCAGTCGCGTAATGGTGAGATAGAGGGAGATGTCGCTCCGGCGAACGTGTCGCTCCAGGAGGCGCTAATCGTCTGTCAGGCGGCGCTCGCCCGTGGTGAACTCAAGCGCAACCCCGCGGCGTTGCCTAATCTCGATTTTCAGGCGCTCAAAGCCAGCCTTTTGTTAATACCATTTCATGCCGAAAGTTACTTTCTGGTCGACTCGGTTCTATCCGCAATTACAGTTGAGCGGCGGGCGATCAGCGCCTTAGTATAGCTTCATTACTTGTCGACGAACTCCGCAAAGGCCGTCCCAAACGCCATACAAGCAGCCAATTCTTGCTGTGATGGCACGAGCCGGGCTTTAACACCGGGTTTCATAACCTTGAGCTTTAGGTGCTCAAGGTATCCTTCCAAGATTTCCGTTGCTTGTCCACCCCAACCGAACGACCCGAATGTCGCGGCTTTCTTTCCTGCGCTGGAAACTGAAGGCAATAAATGGGCAATATTCCAAATCGGCTTGACCACATCGCCCGCAAAGGTAGGCGTTCCGAAAAGTATGCCATCGGATGATTCCAGCAAATCGCGCGCCCTTTCATGACTAACACCCATTGCGTCGACGATGTGCGTTTCAGTGCGGTCATTTGACAGTCCTTGGGCGATAGACTCCGCCATCCGCATCGTGTTGCCGTAAGATGACGCGACAAATAGCGAAAAACTCTTTTTATCCGAGCGCAACTTCGGCTTGGTCCAATCCAAGTATTTCTGAATGAAGTGCTTCGGATTCTCCTTGATGATCGGCCCATGCGAAGGTGCGACCATTTCTATGTCGCGACTGATTACGAGTTCAGAAGCTCGCCTGGAAAACGGCGCAAATGGCCGCATGATGTTGTCATAGTAGTACCACGTCTCATATTCGATGACCGGGTCGCCAGCTTTCGCGAATATGGAATGAACGGGACAATAATGAGCTGCGTAGCCGTCGCAGGAAAAGAGGATCTTCCGCTCCGGGCAATAACAGAACATTGTGTCGGGCCAGTGCATAAATGGCGCCGAGACAAATTCAAGCGACAGCCCGCCCAAATCCAGTTTCTCGCCTCCCTTGACGCCCCTGATCGGCCGCGCCTCATCATTGATAATATTGCGCAAAAACGGCACCGCAGGTGCAGAACAGATCAACTCGATCCGTGGATTTAATTCCAGCAGCTTGTTGATAGATCCGGAATGGTCAGGTTCGTTGTGGTTTACGATTAGATAGTCAATGCGCTCGATAGGGATGATCCCCTTTATCGAGTCGAAAAGCTGGTCCTCGAATCCGTCCTTGACCGCGTCGATCAATGCGATCTTTTCGCCGACCAGAAGGTACGAATTGTAGGTCGTGCCATAAGTGGTCTTTACGTAGAGGTCGAATATCCGTAAATCCGGGTCTTTGGCGCCGACCCAGTGAATATTATCCGAAATAGCTATAGCCGCCATAGTGTCTCCTTCACACCCGTAAGATACGACCAAAAAAGGACAATTGCAACGGTATTCGCGTTTTTAGGATATCACGGTTCAACCAGAAAAAAGAAATTGCACAACGGCAGTTTGATATCGTACTTGTTAGCAATGAGATACGATTTCAAGTCAAGATTAATAACTCTACTCGCCGGTACCGCTTTGATCGCACTCGTCGGGCTATTAGGACCTGGCTGCGGCGGCGACGATGATTCGACTGTGCCGCTCGTCGACAAAGTCTTTCTCGCCAATGCGGTCGAGACAACCGGAGGGCAAGAGTTCACAGTTCCGATTTACATGGAAAACGACGACCCGATAGCAGCGGTCAGTCTGCCGCTACGTTTTCCCTCAAGTATTATGCGCTGCGACTCGGTGTCGTTTGTCGGAAGCCGGTGCGAAGACTTTTTCATAATCCGGAATTTCATCAGCGCAGACACAATCCAGATCGCCGCGATTGATACCGTTGGAGTTGGTGCTGGAAGCGGCCTTTTCGCCACTCTGCATTTCTGGTCGCATGGCAATGCGCCCGACACGAATATTCTCATCGACCTTTTCGTCAATCCGCTATTGCCCTTTGGTTATGCCGACACTTCGCTTGCGGCAACTTTGATCATCCCGCAATTCGAGGCCGGGCACGTGCACATCACGACGCAAGTCGAGTAAGTCTGCTTTCTCAATTGAATTATAGAATTCAATTTAGCCAACGCAGTCTGAATGCTTGGACTCCGTTTGACCTGTGAGCATTGCAATAAAGCGCTTCCGCCCAGTACAACTGAAGCTACGATTTGCAGCTACGAATGCACCTTTAGTGCAGATTGCGTCACGATCTCCCGAGTAATGTCTGCCCCAATTCCGGCGGCGGTTTTGTACCGCGACCGGTGCGGCCCGCCAATAATTGGAAAGCTGACAACTATCTCGGCAAGGATCCGGCCAGCGCTGTGGTTAAGCATCGCCCTGTTGATCTGGCGAGTCACGAACTTCTTATTGCCCGGTCAGGAACCATTGCGCCGGAACGACGGTAGGGGACCGCAATTGAATTTTCGCAATTAAGAGTGCCTTGCGTTGGTCTGAAAATTTACTAAATTGATCTACCTATGTGCGGTCGCTACACTTTAGCCCTCGAACACGAACGGTTGATGCTGCAATACGGCTTCACCGATGTGGACTTCCTCTATCGGCCTCGTTATAATATCGCGCCGATGCAGGAAAGCCCCATCGTCGCCATCGAAGAAGGCAAGCGCGTCATGCAATTGATGCGCTGGGGATTGGTGCCTTCTTGGTCAAAAGACGAAACCATCGCCAGCAAACTAATCAATGCGCGCGGCGAAACCGTAGCCGAGAAGCCGAGTTTCCGTACGTCGTTTAAGAAGCGCCGCTGCCTTGTCCCGGCGACGGGATATTACGAGTGGAAGGTCTTGCCCGAATCCCTGCCGACCAAGAAACTCAAGCAGCCGATGTATTTCACGGTCAAAGGTGGCGAACCGTTTTCGTTTGCCGGACTTTGGGACTCTTGGGAGCGCTTCGACGGCAAACGCATTATTTCCTACACAATCCTCACGACCGAGCCAAACGACTTTGCCGCCGAGGTCCACAACCGCATGCCGGTGATCTTGCATAAGAAGGATGAAGAGTTGTGGTTGGAAGGCGACGTTCAAGAAGTCGCCGGCCTGATTGCGTCTTATCCCGGAAAAGAAATGTCGGTTTACGAGGTCTCGAAGCTTGTAAATTCACCGGCAAATGACTCGCCGGAGTGCATAGCCCGCGTCGCGTAATACTAATGGAAATCGCGCGACTTGAGCCGGACGGTCGCGCCGTCAATCGCCACTGATCGAAAGCGCTCGCCGACGACATTGACCACGCCATCCTTGCGTTCGATTTTCCCCCACACATAAAGCACATTCGAAAAAATCACATCGCGCCGGAATTGTTTGGCGAGATTCGGTTTGACCACGATGTTGGCAAACCCAGTTTCATCCTCCAGCGTGATAAAGACAAACCCTTTCGCCGTCAACGGCCGCTGCCGAATTACCACCATCCCGCAGGCGCGGACCGAACGCCGATCCGGAACTTCGCGCAGTTCCTCAGACGATAGCACGTTCTCCTCCCGCAGTTCTTTGCGTAACAATGCCATTGGATGCGGACCTGTCGAGAGCGACAGTCCCATAATATCCGACTGCACAACGTCGATTGTTCGCATCAAAGGGAGCAACTCCGCTCCGGTGTCAGGGGACACCAGTTCCAATTCATAACCCGACAATCGCACCAGCGATAGCACCTGCCAAAGCGCCTCGCGCCGCGATACGCCGAAGCTATCAAACGCCCCAACCTGCGCCAGTTGCTCAAGCTGATGTTGCGCCAACCCGGTTCGCAATACGACTTCGTTGATTGTGGCAAATGGCCGCAGCGCGCGTTCTTCCAATACTCGTGTCGCTGCGTTCGCACCAAGACTCAGCACGTGACTCAAGCCAAGACGAATGGCGTTGCCCTCAAGCGTGCATTCCCAGTTGCTGTTGACGATACAGACATTCTTCACTTCGATGCCTTTGCGCACCGCCTCATAGACAATACTTGCAGGCGTATAAAATCCCATTGGCTGGGCATTGAGCAGGGCGCAATAGAACTCAATCGGATAATAAACTTTCAACCAAGCCGACACATAAACCAACAGCGCAAATGACGCCGCATGGGATTCCGCAAACCCGAAATCTGCAAACGCCGCCAGTTGATTGTAAATGCGCTCCGCAACGTCGGCGGAAATCCCGTTTCGCCCCATTCCTTTGATCAACGACTCTTTGAGTTTGGCGATGCGCTCTTTCGATTGACGATGCCCGATGGAGCGGCGCAGAAGATCCGCCTGCGCCGGAGAAAATCCCGCAGTCGCCATGGCAACACGAATCCCCTGTTCCTGAAACAGCGGAATTCCCAGAGTGCGTTTGAGCGCCGGCTCAAGCGACGGATGCAAATAACTCACCGGCTCTTCGCCGTTACGACGCCGCAAATAGGGATGTACCATCTTTCCCTGGATCGGTCCCGGCCGGATAATCGCCACCTCCACCACAAGGTCATAAAAGCAACGCGGCCGCATCCGCGGCAGCGTGTTCATCTGTGCCCGCGACTCCACCTGGAACACGCCCAGCGTATCCGCCGCGCAAAGCAAATCGTATACTTTCGGATCGGCGTAAGAAATCTTGCTCATGTCGATCGCAACACCGCGATGTTGCTTCACAAGTTTTAGGGCGAGATCAATCAGCGTCAACATTCCCAGCCCAAGCAGGTCAATCTTTACCAATCCCATATCTGCCGAATCATCCTTGTCCCACTGAATCACGGTCCGGTTCGGCATCGTGGCATTTTCGACAGGCACAATTTCCGCCAGCGGCGTGTTGGTGATGATCATCCCCCCGCAATGAATTCCCAAATGCCTCGGAAATCCCTGCAAACGCCGTGATAGCTCAATCAGCAACTTTACCCGCTTATCGGCGAGGTCGACTCCTTGTTCGGCAAAACGATCCTCAGTTTCTTTCAAATCATTTGTAAAATGGTCAAGGCACTTCGCCAGCTTGTCAATATCAGTCGCCGAAAGCCCCAGCGTTTTCGCCACCTCGCGCACCGCCAAGCGCCGACGATAACAAATGACATTACACACCATCGCCGCATGGTTGCGTCCGTATTTTTCGTAAACGTATTGGATTGCTTCCTCACGGCGGTCGGAGGCAATATCGATGTCGATGTCCGGCGGCTCCTTGCGCTCTTCGGAGAGAAAGCGCTCGAACAACAACTCCAGCTTGATCGGATCAACCGCAGTGATTTCCAGACAATAACACACCGCCGAATTCGCCGCCGAACCGCGGCCCTGGCAGAGAATACTCCGCTCGCGGCAGAACCGGCAAATATCCCACACGATCAAAAAATATCCCGACAAGTGCAGATGTTCGATAATCGTCAGTTCGTGCTCAAGCTGCTTGCGGACAGCTTCCGTAATTTCGCCGCATCTACGCCGGGCGCCATCATACACTAATTCTCGCAAATAAGAACTGACCGTATGGCCGTCGGGAATCGGAAAGTCGGGCAAAACCGTTGTCAGTTCCTTCATCGTGAAAGTGCAACGCTCGGCAATTTCAACAGTGCGTTCGATCGCCCCCGGATAGCGCGCGAACTGCTCGATCATCAGCGCCTTCGGTTTCAGGTATCGTTCGCTGTTGGGGTAAAGCAGACCATCAGCCGCGTCGAGCGTCACGCCATGCTTGATACACGTCAGCACATCTTGCACCCGCCTGTCATCGGGCTCGCAATAGTGCGCCATATTTGTTGCCACGACAGGAATATGGAGTTTGCCGCCCAGTGCGCTCAGCCGCTCGCAGTATACTTCGTGCTGCGGCAATTGGTGGTGATACAATTCGAGAAAAAAATTGTCTTTGCCGAGCAGCTCGCGAAATGTGTTCGCGGTTTCTTCTGCTGCCGCAACATTGTCCGACACGAGTTGTTCATAAAGCGTCGTCCCCGAAAGCGCAATCAACCCTCTGGTGTTGTTTTTCAATTGCTCGAAAGTTACATGTGCTTCGCCCTTCGGAGAAGCCTGCAGCGCGTTCGCAAGAAGCAGGCTAAGATTGCGATAGCCGATACGATTAACAACCAACAACACGAGCCGCGTATCGTTCTCGAGAATCACTTCACTGCCGAATATTGGCCGCACACCGTTTGTTTTTGCGCCTTCCGCAAATCGCACTGCACCGTAGAGACCGTTAGTGTCGGCGAGGGCCAGGGCAGCATAGCCAAGCTTGGCGGCATGTTCCGCCAACTCTTCCGGATGGTTGGCGCCTTCCAGAAAAGAGAAATTTGATTTACAGTGCAGTTCAACGTAGTCCATAGCGCCTCGGATCAGTCAAAGAAACCCTGCAGATACCATTTCGACTGGAGTTCATCGCGGTAAAGTAAGTAGCTCATTCCGCGATCGGTTTCGACTTCATAGTAGGAGCGTTGAAATTCCCGCTCCCACCAGCCGCCGGAAACATTGTTGGGAGCGCAATATCTGACGACGCGTTCGACGCCGGATGCGCTAACTATTCCGTAGATGTCGCCATTGTTTGTTGTTACACGCACGCCCTGCGGTCGCTTAAATAAACGCAGTCCGGCAAGCGCGCTTCCGGCATAAAAGCACTTCGGCATTTTGGCGGAAAGTTTGCACGTGGTTGATGCGTTAGCATCCCAAACACTACTGCTGATGATGTCCTCCGGAAGTACCTTCTGCGACAGTGTTACACGTGCAATCGCCAGTTTGTCCATCTCGGCTTTGTTGACAACTGCCGACTGATCATCCGAGTCGGACTGCGCAAACAGCGACATCTGGTTAGCCGGCAGCGGTCCGACATTCGTAAGCGTCACCACGATCTTTGTCACGCCGAAAGCGCACTGCACACCTTCCATTGTCTGTCGTACCTGCCTATTCCAAGCAGACACCGAGGCAGTCATCTTGGTCAGCTTGACGTCAATCAAGCGCGGACTGAAATAGGCGTTTTCAAGCAGAACCGTTATCTCGCGGCACCCTTGCCCAGATGATTGCAGCGTCTTAAGCAGCGTCTGCAGTAATTGCGCGATGTTCTCGACGAGTTGCTCAAAATTGTCAAGCGCGTCCTCAAACTTTTGCTCCGCAGAATGTTCCTGCGCAAAACCAAGCGGCGCAACCGGTGTTGTGTCGTCATCGCGCAAACATTCCGCGAGACAGCGCACATCCTCGCCAAAACGCCGCGTAATTTCCTGCAGCGGCAAGCGCGTGATATCGCCAATCGTTCGGAGACCAAGTGTATAGAGTTGGAAATTTGTCGCGCTGGAAATTCCCAGCGCGGCAATCGGAAGCGGCGCCAAAAATTCGCGTTCGTTCCCGCGCGGCACATTCAAAAATCCATTTGCTTGCGCACGCCGCGAGGCAATTCTCGCTACAAGCTTGTTGCTCGCAATTCCAATTTGCACAGCGAATGTTGATGATGAAAACTGGCGAATCGCATTTCGGGCAATGCCATCCTCGCCGCCATGGAGACGTTTGAGCCCGCGTAGGTCAAGATAATATTCGCCCGGGGCAATGTATTCCACATGCGGTCCGACACGCTGCAGCAATTCGCGCACTTTTTCCGACTCGCGCCGCTCAAGTTTGTTGTCCTGTACAAGCACACGCAAACTCGCACAGCGATTACGAGCCTGAGCAACCGTCATCCCGATTCGCACATCCCGCTCAGCGACTTGATTCACTGCTACCAGCAAAGCTTGAGGATGTTCGCTCTCGGCGACTGCATAGGGGTAGAGCGACATCTCGGCGCGATTCTTGACCAGCGCCGCCAGCGGGAAATCAACGACATAGATGCAAGCGACACGACTGTTCATGTTAGTGTCACCTCCGCATTTTGTCCTTCCGGTGAAATTTTACTGCGTGTGATCGACACCAGGACGGTCGTGCGATTTCGCCGCGTCACTGTCATCTGCAGCGACATCAAACTCGGGGGAAACATCTGGCAGCGCGCGTCCGTGAGAAAGATCACCAAACCTTGATGTTTAACTGCGCAGAGCCGCAGCCGATGAACCTGCTCCATGCGCAGCTTGTCGTTTCTGCCCGTAACATCGCAGACAATTACCCGTGCCGGTGTCAAGCGAAAGAGATTCTCCGCTGCGCGCACGGCTTCACCGCTCGAATTCGTCATGACGCACAAAAGCTGCTCGACATTGACACCCGCAGCGCTTGCGGCAACAGGGAAGAAGGTCGTGCTGCAGTCGACATAAGCCAGTTGATGCGTCTTCTGGTAGCCCGCTAAAAGATGAAAGAGCAGGGCGGTCTTGCCGCTCGAAGTTGCCCCGGTCAGCTCAACCAACAATCCCGCAGGCAATCCGCCTTTGGGAAACAAGCCGTCAATCCGGCTGTCGCCGGTTTTGAAGCTGGCGCGCTCGTTCGCCTTGGTTTTGCTGAACAACTCGGGGAACTTGTTTCGCAGCCCTTTCATGGTATCTGCGAAATTGGTTCGTCCGGATGTGTTGCCGGCAGTGGCTGAACGGCCAAACTTATCTTTTAATATAGTACTGCACACATGTGCAGTACGCAGAATTTTAACGAAAAAGCAATCACTTTTGGCTTTCATGCGCGATTGTCGGTAACTTCAAATCAATTTATCAAAAAGAATTGCGTACTTCCCAGATCCTCCTGTGAAAAGCCTTGCCTCGAAGAAACAAATGAATACAATTCGTGTACTAATGATTAGTGTAAGCATGAATTGCTTGATCGTATTGAGAATACCAAACTTGCGCCAGAGTGGAGCAAACATAAATGACTGAACAAAAGACCAAAAGTCGGAAAACTACACGTAACTCTATAACTACAGGTGTTTCTCCGGTAGAGACTCAATTTAGTGATCGCGAGCAATCATTCGAACTAATTGTGCTCAAATCGCTGCGCAGAATTATCCGGTCACTTGATCTTTACTCACGAAAGTTAAAAAGTGAGTTCGGTCTTACAGTCCCGCAACTAATCTGTCTCTCCGCGATTCTGCGGGGAGAACCAATATCTTCGATTGAGCTCTCGCAACAAGTGCAGCTTAGCCCGAGCACAATTGTCGGAATCTTGGATCGACTGCAAAAGATGGGATTCATTAACAGGGACCGAAGTGTCACCGATCGCAGACTGGTTTTGTTAAGTTCCACCGCTCTTGGAAACGAAGTTCTCTCCGGCGCACCATCGCCATTGCAAGACAGGCTGACAATAGCGCTCAAAGACCTTTCCGTTTCAGACCAGAAAACGATTGCAGAATCACTTGAAAGAGTAGTAGAACTCATGCAAGCACAAGATATCGAAGTCGCGCCAATTCTCACTCTCGAAAACGCCGATTTCTCGATGACGGCTACCGACGCGGAATCAAAGAATCCTTAGCGCACCTTCGAGTCTCACAGCTTTCAATTTGGACTTTTCAACTTAACGACCGTAAGAATTGCCGATGAAAATCGGCCCGATGAAAGGAAAATCCGCCAATGAACCTGGCCAGCCTCACAGACATCTATATACCGACGAACTGGATTGTTGCGATTGCAACAGTTGCCGCAATCATGGCTGCGATCTGGGTTCTCCGCTATTTCGTAACAAAGCGCTTAAGTGTTATTGCAGCAGCAACAGTCAATCCCGTTGACGATATCTTGTTGGTCTTGATCGAAAACATCAACATTCTGCTCCTATTCGTAGTCGTTTTGTTTTTCGTTTCTAAGTCCCTGGAGTTGCCCGAGAGAATAATTCCGATACTCAAATCGGCGACGATCGTCGCGATGTTTGTTCAGATCGGTATCTGGGGTAATCACCTCATCTCACTTTTTCTGAACCGTGCCCGAGAGAAGGCGCCTGTCGATAAAGTCAATCTTTCCGCCCAGCGCGCTATTGGATTGTTGGGGCGTTTCGTGCTTTGGTCGTTGGTGGCCGCCATGATGCTGGAGAACCTCGGCATTCACCTTAGCGCCTTGTTGGCGGGCGTCGGTATAGGGGGAATCGCGCTTGCGCTCGCGGCTCAAAACACACTTAACGACCTCTTTTGCTATATCACGATTATTATGGACAAACCCTTTATTGCGCATGATTTCATTGTGGTCGGAGACCTTATGGGAACGGTTGAACAGATTGGAATAAAGACTACAAGGATTCGTTCGTTATCCGGAGAACAACTTATTTTTTCAAATCATGATCTGGTATCAAGTCGAGTTCGCAATTACAAGACCTTGGCAGAGCGAAGGGTCTTGTTCAACTTTGGGATTGTTTACGAATCGTCTATGGATGTCATCAAACGTATTCCTACGATGGTCCGCGATATTATCACCTCTATAGAAGGGACGCGATTTGACCGTGCGCATTTGGCACGGTTCGGAAATTTCAGCATCGACTTTGAAGTTGTCTACTATGTGCTTGACCGTGATTACAATCGTTATATGGATATTCAGCAGCAAATAAACATCGATGTATTTCAATCGTTCAAAGCCGAGGGTATCGAGTTTGCCTACCCGACTCAGTCGTTGTATCTCAAGAACCCGTTGATCGAAGCGAATTCAGGAATTGCCGATGAGCGAGAGCAGGAGGTCGTCGTTGCAAAGGAACAAAAGCCCCAATGATGCTCGGAGAAACGGCGTCATCGATTCGGAAACGGCGGTGTCGCGCTGTGAGAATGACTGATTCAAGTTTTCCAAGTCACACTAAGCACGTCGCCCAAATTTCTGCAAAGCTATCGCATTTGTTCAAGCAACTGCCGATTGTAAAATTCCAACAGGACATGCCTTCGCAGCAATCCCAGAGGCTTGCGATCGCCATGCAGCAAAACCGGCAAAACTTGAGATCCGGTTAAATTGAGTTTTGCGAGCGCGTCCTCGAGATTGTCTGTGTCAAACACGAAAGGCGTCTCCCCGGTCACTACATCCCCCGCTACGATGACTTTGCCAAGATCACGGTAAGCTAAGATTGATCGTAGGTTGCTCATTGAAGCCATTCCATGCATGTTACCGGCGCCATCGATTACGACGATTTCGTTTTGAACGGCTTGTTCCAAAATCGCGAGCAGCTCATCGACAGAAGTGCTGGCGGGAACGGCAGCGAATTCTTGATCCATAATCTCAGAAACCGGAAATGCTCTCAAGATGTTTATGTCGCGGCCGGACCGAAGATCAATACCGCGCTTGAATAGTTTGATTGTGTAAATCGAGTGTGTGAAAATGCTGCGCGCAACCAGCGATGAAACGGCTACAGTAAGCATCAAGGGGAGAATTATCCGATAATCGCCCGTCATTTCAAAGATGATCATCAGCGCCGTTATCGGGGCGTGGGTTGTGCCGGCGACAACGCCTGCCATGCCCACCAGGGCATAAGCGCCGGGATCTGCCGTGACACCGGGTAATAGTGCCTGCGCTATAAATCCGAATGCGCCGCCGGCCATGGCGCCAATGAAGAGTGAAGGCGCGAAAATTCCACCGGAACTACCCGATCCAAGTGTCAGCGAAGTCGCCGCGATTTTCAAGAAGATCAATGGAATCAGCAGCGCCAAAGCCATGTTGTTGTGCAGTGTTAATCGGATGGTCTCGTATCCATCAGCAAGTACTTGTGGATAAAGAAAGGCGACGATACCCAGAAGCAACCCACCCAGAGCAGGTTTCACAATCGATGGGATCCTCAGCTTCTCAAAGACATCTTCCGAATAGTCGAGCGTTTTGGTGAAAAGAACGGCTATTGCCCCAAGCACCGCTCCCATACCAATATACATTGGAATCTCCCAGCCGGAGACCAACTCATAGGGAGTTATCGAGAACGCCGGGTGATTGCCGAGTATCGATCGCGTGAGTACGGATGCCAAGACTGACGAAATGAGAACGGGCGAGAATGTGCCGATGGCAAAATCTCCGAGAATGACTTCCAACGAAAAGAACACTCCCGCGATTGGGGCATTGAAAATGGCGGAAATTCCGGCGGCGGCGCCGCAGCCGACCAAAAGTTTGATGTGATCACTTGAGAGTCCAAAGAACTGGGCAACGCTGGAGCCAAGCGCCGACCCGATTTGGACAATTGGCCCTTCGCGTCCAGCCGAGCCGCCGGAGCCGATGCAAATCGCCGAGGCGACAGCCTTTGCTAATGCTACCCGTGGTCGTATGATTCCGCCAAGGCGGGCAACTGAATTCATGACCTCCGGGACGCCATGGCCTTTGGCTTCCTTGGCGAAGTGAAAGACAATCGGCCCGACAAGCAATCCTCCCAGCATTGGGATAACCGGCGTCCAATAGTGAAACCCTGCACCGCCCAATGCGCTGGAGAGAAGTTGGTCCGTCATGCCAAAGAACAGACGATTGAAATAACGTATCAATGCCGTAAATCCAATCGCTCCCAAGCCCGTGACAAGCCCAACTCCAGCCGCAATTATCAAGAGGGCGTTGATGCCGCGTATACCGATTCGCTCCAGCGCGGCGAGGGCGTTTCTACCAACCAGCATTTCTGCATTTTACAAATACAAAGTTCTGGTGCAATGTCTTATCTGCGCCGAGTCCGAACTTTTGTGACTACTCCATGCTGCTCACCAATGTGCCTTGTGTCCCGTTCGCTTTAACCCTAAATTACCACTCGCATTACACTCTGCCGGAGTGGCGAAATTGGTAGACGCAAGGGACTTAAAAAGCAAACCGGACGAAAATGCTAGCAAATGAACCGCAACGAATTACCTTGCCGCTTAATCGGTTTGCGCCATCCGGTTGTAGTATTACTTTATATCACTTTAGAGGCATCTGGACAGATTGTAGTCACAAATCCGTCCAACGTGGATGTGTTGGTCTCGTACTCGTATTTGATTTGAACCCCCGCCGTGTTCAGCTATTGTTGAAGTCAAACAACCGTTTGACCTTCGGGTTATGAGCTCTTTCAGCATCCCCAACGCTCGTGTTGTGAGCGTTGGGGGAATCGAGCCTCAGCTCTCCCAGGTGGGGACAAGGACTCAAAACCTGGAATACCGAAACGTGCCGCCTGCTCCTGTGACTACTTGGCATCTACCGTCGGGCTGAGACTCAAGCGCTACTATTACCTCCGGCTTGGGCTCTTCTCGACCAACTCAAATCAGGAACGTGAAACTTTGTCCGTTACCACAGAATCTTGCCGGTCGCTCGATTCAGCTCTTTCAAACTGACAGTATAGTCATACAGAGCTCGCAAGCGGATTAGCTTGGTCTGTGACAATGCGGTCTCCGCGTCAAGCAGATCCAGATTCGTAATTACACCTGCGGCGTATCGAGCGCGGGCCATTGATACCGCTTTTTCGGCCTGATGCACTTGTGTCTCCGTGCTTGCGATCTTTTCCATACTCAAATTCGCGTTGGCGATTGCCTGTCGGACTTCCGAATAAATCTGCTGTTCGAGATCAATTGTATGGGTGCGCGCCATGTTGAGAATGGCGTTAGCTTCGTCCCTTTGACGGGCGGTCTTATGGCCATTGAAGACGGGAATTTTCAATGCGAGCCCGGCTGCGTAATTCTCTTGCCACCTGTTCAAATTTGGTTCGTACCCGTTCTTGAACCCAGAGGCAACCTGCAAAGCCAGAAGCGGTTTGTTGCCGAGAGACACCAGTTGCGATTTTGCCTCAGCACTGGCCTCAGCGTCACGAGAGAGTGCCAACTCAGGTCGCTGTCTTGAAGCAACCTTTATCAGTGAGTCAGTATTGAGCCCCAATTTATCAGAAGCAAAAGCGCCGCTGAGGTTAATCGGTGCGTCTGAAGGCAGTGCAGTCAACTGCCGAAACACAATCTCCTGAGTCTCGAGCATACGCAAGGCATCGATTCGGTCATTTTGAATCACGGCGATCCTGACTTGGACGGTTAGGGTATCAAAATCAGTGGCCGTACCTGCCCTCATCTTCTTGACGCTGATGTCGAAATGCTGGTTAAGTGTCTGAAGCTGCTCCTCAAGCACGGCGATCCTCTGATGCAATATCAGAATGTTGTAGAACCCATTGATCGTCTGATATGCGAGGCTGAATTTGATTAGATCGACGTTGTCAGCGGCGGTTTGGCGGAACGTCTCCGCCGCGTGAATGGTCTCGTCCGTCCTGCCAAAATCGTACAGAGTTTGTTCGAGGATAATGTGCAGATCATAATTGTTGTAGGGGGCCAGCTCAATGGGCGCCTGTCCGGGGAGTTCGAATTGTGGTACTGGCCCGATTCGAACGTATCCAGCATCGAATGAGATGTCTGGATATCGAGCGCTGCGGCTCACGGCGATCTGTGCCCCTGACGCGGCCAGTCCATACTCCGCCTGGCGGATTGCCGGGTGATTCGCGAGAGTTAATCCAACCGCTCTCTCTTCGGTCAGCGAGTCGGAGAGACCCGTCTGAGCCAATGCTGAACCGATACAAGAGCCTACGATGAACACCATCGCAACTAAAACTACTTTCATATCCCGTATCCTATTTGGCCTGTACATGAACTGGTGATTTTCCGGTGCGATGAGGAGTGCTCGACTTCCGTGTTCTGATCATGAAAAGGGGTACAACCCCGATCAGGATGATCACGCTGGCGAGAAGAAAAACATCGTCGATCGCCTGGACGAATGCCTGATTGACAACCAGCATCCCGACCTGCGCCTTGGCTTTTGCCAAAGCAACTCCGGTCGTATTTCCGCCGATATGCACAGCCCATGACTGCAACTGCGAGACCGTCTGCTTAAACGTATCTGAGTGGGCGTTGACCTGTTGGCCATAGGTGGCCGCATGATAGATCGTGCGCTGAGTCAAGATTGATCCGAACGCCGCCACACCGAAACTCCCACCAATCTGTCGGATCACGTTGATCAAGCCGGAAGCCTGAGCCATCTTCTGATGAGCGATACCGGAAATGGCCATGGCCGTCAGCGGCGCGAACAGCACACCCATGGCGATGCCCCGGAGTACCAGTGGAACCATTATTTCGTGTCGTTCAGAATATAACGAGAGAGTCGAGAACTGATAGAAAGTGAAAGCCATCAGTATTACACCGACAATCGAGGGAAGCTTGGGAGAGAAACGATCTCCGTACAATCCGGCCAATGGCGCAGCCAATCCTTGCAGAATTCCCACAGGAAGAAAGACAAGTCCGGCTTGGAGTGGCGTGTAATCGAGTGAATTCTGAAGATAAATTGGCAGCAGGAATGTGCTGCCGAAGATCCCCACTCCAAACAGGAACAGCACGACATTGCAGACAGCAAAATTGAAATCCTTGAAGAGATTCAATTCGATAAGGGGATGGCGGACGCTGAACTCCGTTGTCAGGAAGACTACAAGCGATACCGCCGAAATCGCGAAGCAAGTTAGAATGTAATTGGATGTCCAACCGCCTGTGTTCCAGACGGAATTACCACTCGATAGAGCAAGCAACAACGAAGTTAGGAATGCTGACAGCGAGAGGAATCCTATCAGATCGAAGGAACGGGAACTGGCGGCTTTATGCTCTCGTAGAATGACAACGGCAGCCACCATTCCGAAAATACCAACCGGGACGTTTACATCGAATATCGTGTGCCAGGAAAAATGGTCGATCAGATACCCGCCGATGGCTGGCCCGAGCGAAACTGAGGCTGACGCAGCCATCGACCAGAAGGCGAGGGCAAGTCCCCGTTTCTCCGGAGGAAATTCTCTTGTGATGATGGCCATACCCACCGGCATCAGGATTCCCGATCCCGCTCCCTGGAGCGCCCGGAAAAAAATCAATGCGTTTAAATTCCAAGCTAGACTGCACAGAAAGGAACTTACAGTGAAAAGAAGTAGTCCTAAGGTAAAGATGAATTTGTACCCAAGATGATCCGCAAGCCAACCTGAAGTCGGCAGCATCACGCCGAATATTAAGAGGTAGGCAGTGAGAACCCATTCAACACTATCAACCGAAACTCCAAATGAAGACATTAGCTTCGGCAGTGCAACATTGACGATAGTGCTATCGAGCACCGCCATGAATGTTGCGATCATCACGCCGGAGATTACCAGCCAGCGATACCATGGGTGCTCTGCGCGAAGCTGCGGGTAATCGGTTGTCAATTTGGAGCGAAATGCACGCCACCGGCGAGTCACCATCAGCTACTTCTCCCTTTCCCATATCTTAACTTCCACCGACATGCCCGGAAGAAGGGTAGGGCGCTCCGAGGGATCACTGTTGTCGGAGTTCGAGAACACAATTTTAACCGGGACCCTTTGGGTCACCTTGGTGAAATTCCCAGAAGCATTATTGGGCGGAATAAGGGAAAATTTCGACGCCGCCGCAGCGCCGATCAATTCAACCCTCCCACTCAGCTTGAGGTCGGGAAAGGCGTCGACAGAGATCTCGACCGAATCGCCCGGATGAATAGACGCCAATTTGGTTTCTTCGAAATTTGCCGTCACCCATACATCGTCAAGATCAAACAAAGTGAAGATCGGCTGTCCAGCCTGCACAACATCGCCAGGGACTACCCACTTGCGGGCAACCACACCGGAGGAAGTAGCCTCGATTCTGGTATTGATTAGCTGAGTTTCAGTAACCGCCAATTTGGCCTGCGATGACTTCACCTCGCTGAGAGCCACCACGTGCTGTGCCTGCGCCATTTCCTGAGCCTTGCGGGCATGATCGTACTGTTCGCGGGTGATCACTTGATCGTCGTATTGAATCTTCGCCCTGTCAAAATCATCTTTGGCTCGATCCAGGGCGATTTCTGCGACCGGAACATTCTTCTGCACGTATTCGAGAGCAGCACGGGCTTCCGCCTCCTGAGCTCGCAAATCGGAATCGTCAATCCGCACCAGTAACCTTCCCGCTTTCACTGAGTCGCCTTCGTTTGCGTTTAGTTCCACGATGCGGCCGAGGATCTTCGAACTGATAGTTACAGTGTCGCTGTCAATCACCGCATCATCGGTGGCGACATAACCCCGGAGGTAGTTGTACCAGTAAAAGACAATCAGAGCGGCAACTATCAGCATCAAAAATATGGGTATGAGCACCCTTTTCTTGCGATAGAACACTTTGTCGGGCGTTGGTCCCTGCTCCTCTTCTATGATTTCATCTGCCATTTTGCCTGTCGTCCTTCTGTTGTATCATCTTCACCTCTATCAGTCGGGCCGGCCATCTACTTTGATCACCTTCAAAAGCAGTCTTACTCCGTTTAGGATGTCCTGCAGTTGCTTGGTCGGCAGATGGTTGATTGAATGGATGAGCAGTCCCATACCTGCCAGCGGCGTTTTTCTGATCACTCTACGGCCGGCGTCCGTCACGTTCAGATTCACGACCCGTCGATCGACAGCGTTTCGTTCTCGAGTGATGTATTTTCTCTTCTCGAGCCGATCGACGATTCCCGAGACACTGCTTATGCGCAAGTACAAACGCTCGCTGAGTTCGCCCAGTGAGATGCCTGGCCACAGCGCAACGATCCGAAGAGCACCCAACTGCTGGCCGGTAATCCCATACTTGCGGACAAAATCCTGTGATTGTTGTCGACCTACACTTTGCAGCAACCGTACCGAGTTTACGATGGCGCTTATATCACGGCGACGCGACTCACTTCTTATGGACATGCTCCTTATTCAATTTCATTTTATTTTCCATATGTATATTATGCGTACGAAGTATTATGCCAAATAGTTTGCCAGCTCTTGTCAATAGTTGTGTAAATAGATTTTCAAGCAGCGTGTTTTTCGGTTGCCGACTTCGCTGACTTTTTCTCCTTCACTTCGATTCCATCTACGAACTTTATTCCTTCGATCACTTTGATCATCAAGTCCGGCGCATTGAGCCGTCGCCAGTTTCGGCTGGCGCGCTGAAACAAGTGGAAGATCAGATACAAGGCTGACCTTGGTGATCTGATTCTTCTGGCGGCATTGGTTCTGAGTTTGACGATTGCGAACACCGACTCGATCGGATTGCTGGTCTTGATTGAGAGCCAATGCGGTTACGGGTAGTTATAAAAGGTCGATTAGGCGTTTTGGTCTTTGGCAGTCATTCGACCCCGCGCGGATACTCGTGTTCATAACGATCAGCAAACTCTTTCATTAATGATAAGTAGTCCGCTTTGGTGGCGGCATGATACATCCGCAATGCGCCCTCTTGAGCGATCTCATCCAGGTCGCGGATAAACTCAACAGACGAACGGTCGACCTTTTTGCTGGTCGACGAATTAAACTTTTCATACTTTGACATCGGCGTATCTTAATGCCGAGTATCCGGTGGCAAGCATGACGTCACATCGCATTTTCGTTGTCAAGACAGCTCGGACGCTTGCAGGCGCTCACCCTGAAGAGGACTTTGAGAGTTTCTTCATGACGCGCTGAAAACAGTAATTCGGTGATAACAGAGTATGGGACTACTACTTCTTCTTGGAGTAATATTGCCCGTAGTATTCTTTGCCGTAGTGATAGGGGAGAGCGCCTTGAACATTGTTCAGGATCAGCCCGATGATATTCGCTTCCGCTTTGGTTATAATGTCGCGCGCGCGCTGAACCACCTCTTTTTGCGTCTTGCCGGCGCGAATCACTAAGACGACACCGTCGACAGAGGACGAAATAATCGCAGGATCCGATACCGGTATGATCGGGGCGCAGTCGACAAAGACCAAATCAAAGCTGAATTCCGCCCGCTCAATTACTTTTCTGACCATGTCCTCGCGAATCATTTCCGTAGGGTTGCCTTCTGCGCTTCCGGCGGGCATCAGCCACAAGTTCTCCAGCCGTGTCGATTTGATGGTCGATTCGAACTCGGCCTGCTCGGTGACCATTTCGGCGAAACCGATATTATTTTCCACGTTGAACATTTCATGAACAACCGGCCGGCGCAAGTCTGAATCAATCAGCAGGGTCTTGCGCTTTTTGTGATGCGCCGCGGTTATTGCCAACAGCGCGGCAATCGTCGATTTGCCTTCGCCCGTGATCGCCGAAGTAATTAGAATCGAGCGCGGTACCACTCCGTTGATGGGGCGGGTTACGTTGTGCAGTAATCGGCGCAGTTCGGTGCCGGCAACGGAGTCGAATTTGTAGTAGTCGAGAATCGAGGTTTCGTTTTCCCTGGCCATTTTATTCGCCTGTTCCTATCTGCGTTTGGCGTATCGGCCATTTCGTCCAATCCGCCATTGTTGCCATACAACGAGTTCTGTCTAATATAATAATATCTCGGAATGCATAGTCAAAATGTTATAACGAACGAAGCGTCAAGAAAAGTTGATACTCTTTCTCTGTTGCCGCAGCTATTTACGTCGATATATTAACCATTCAGTTGAACTAATCGGAAGTCCGGGGCGTGTAATATTGGGGACGTCGCAATCCTAGTGTCTTCCGAAACCGAATTGCAGGAAAGATGTCAGGAAGTAGTCGCTCATTTCGGGCGGATTTGGAAAAGTTTTATCGTGTGCAATATGGCCCGATCAAGCCGCCGATCTTCCGCAGAATCCGGTTTTGGCTGCGCCATTTCGGGCTCCACTGTGTGATTACCTACCGGTTTGGTAAGTTTGCCGAGCGCCTGTATCGGAAAAATCGTTTGCTGGGAATTCCGTTTGTCATCGCGCACTTGCCATTCAATTACTGGATGGAGATGATTCATCACGTAAACCTTTCTGATGCGACGATTGGCCCCGGCTTCTTCATTGGCCATGTCGGGACCATTTACATCGGTCCCGTCACAATCGGGGCGAACTTCAGTGTAACTCATAATGTGACAATTGGTGTAGGGCACTCTGAAGGTAAAACGGGTTTGCCCATAATCGGCGACAACGTTTGGGTCGGTACCGGATCGGTCATTTCAGGTGCGATCACACTTGGCAACCGTGTAACGGTAGCCAATGGAACAATGCTGACGCGCAGCGTCCCCGATGGCTGTCTGGTTGCGGGTAACCCCGGGCGCGTAGTCATGAATGACTTTGACAACAGTGAACTTCTCGCTGAACGAGTAAACTGATGACCCGCCCGATCGATCATCTCCTGCCGGTCCGGGTATAACTTTTCGACATGAGTAAGAAGAAAACATCTCCGGAGGTTGCGTCTCCCGTGTCGCCGGACTTTAAGGTCGAGCAAAAATCGAACCTGCCGACCCCGCAAATAATCACCGGCAGCCGAATCGCCATTGCGGTCCTGGCGCTCATCTCCGTTATCGCGGCGCTACTTCTCGTGCGCCTGCCCGGGATATTTCAGTACGCGATGGTTGCCGTTGTGCCGGCCATCTTGGTGGGCGCATATATCATGATCAACCCTTTCGCCGGCGTTTGGGCGTTTGTGCTCATGGAGTACCTGCGGCCCTATACATTCATCGCAGCGCTAAGACCGTTAAGGTTGGCGATCCTTACCGTTGCCGCGACTTTGGTCTCATGGATCATACATCAAGCCGTGCGAAAAGAGCGAATCCACTGGAATACCCTGAGCACTTTGTTCCTGTGCTTCCTGCTCATAATCGCCTCGACCGTCTTCACATCGTTGAACAACTTTCTTGCCTATCAGGTCTTCGAGAAGATGGTTGTCACATTCATTATGTTCTTCCTGACGCTCAACATAGCGAAATCCACGACGCTGCTCTACAAACTCATTTGGATGCTGATGCTAATTCACCTTTACTACGCGCTCAAAGGAATCTACAATTTTGCGGTAATCGGATATGTGTCTGCCGGACAGGTGACGAGCGGCGTAGTCGGCAGCAGCTTTCTTGCGGATGAGAATGATTATGCCCTTGCACTCAACACCATGATTCCCTTTGCGTTTTTCATGTTCCAAAATCAGCCGAACAAATTAAGAAAGTTCTTTCTTCTCGTAATTTTGTCGGCTTTTGGTATGGGCGTTGTTGCGAGTCAGTCTCGCGGCGGCTGGGTCGGGCTTGTGGCCGTCACGGTGTTCTGCATCTTAAAGTCAAAACAGAAGGTTATCAGTCTTGCGCTGGTCGGATTCATGTGTCTGGCGGTCGTCGTTTTTGCACCGAGCAGCTACTGGTCGGAAGTCAGCTCGATCACTGACACCGGCGAAGCGACGGCCCAGTCGCGTCTTAACTATTGGAAAGCCGCCGGCCGCATGTTTCTTGATTACCCCCTTACCGGCGTTGGTGCGGGAAACGGCCCAATTCAAATGCCGAACTATGTCACCGGATTCAGAGATCCTGCGACACAATGGGGGCGAACGTTTCATGGAACCTTGCCGCTGGTCATCGCTGAAACTGGCGGTTTGGGTCTGTTGACCTATTTAGTCATGCTTCTGGTCGCCACAAGATGTCTGATTAAAGTACAGAAACAATTTCGCCATGATCACAAGTCCGACGAATGGACCATTGCCAGCGCTCTCGCCGGCAGCTTTATCGGCTATATGACATCGGCAACCTTTCTTTCGACTGCATATTACCCCCAGCTCTGGACTCTCTATGCGTTTACCGCCGGACTCGTTATCAGTGTTGAGACATCGCGACAAGGTGTTTCTAATCGAAATTCCGCCAGCACAGAATTGCCTCACGCTCAATGACAATATCCGCGCAAGCCAGGCCAACATCGGTCGATAAGTAATTGTGTGGTTGTCGGCGTAAGTCAATTTGGCACAAAGCGCTTGCTAAGAGTGATCGCCCGTTGTATGTTGCTGGACGGTAATCGTTCAATTCAGTTGAGATAAGCGGGCCGGTGGCAAGCAGCGAGTCGTTTTTCCAGGCAGAAGGATTTTGTTGAGGAAACTTGTAGAGTACAGCGACGGCTGTGAAGGAATCTGGACCGATTACGTTAACCGCTCGCCACGCGCCACGATTGCCCATCAAATTGGTTTTCGAAAAGTCATCGAAAACGGTCTGGGCAACAAATCAAAGTATCTGCTGGTGCGCGACGGTTCAACTGTCACGGGAGTCTTGCCGCTTTTCGAGGTCAGAACATGGTGGCAGGCGAGTTACCTGATTTCGGTGCCATGGTTGGATTACGGCGGAATCTGCGCAGACGATGTCGAATCGGAAAGATTACTGCTTGAAGCCGCACAGAAATTAGCAGTGCGGGACAAGTCAACCTTTATCGAGTTTCGTTCGCAAGATAAGAGCCACCTCGACTTGGCCGAGATGCACCAAAAAGTGACGTTCTTGATGGACCTGGCTCCGGGAGCAGAAGCAATTTGGAAGGGCATGGATTCCAAACTGCGGAACCAAATCCGCAAATCGCAAAACAGCGGATTGACCGTCCAATATGGCGGAACCGAGTTGCTGGACGAATTTTATCGCGTGTTCTCGTGGAAAATGCATGAGTTGGGAACGCCCGTTTGGGGCAAAAAGTTGTTTCGCCTCGTCCTTGAGGAGTTTCCGCAGTCGGTCGAACTGGCGCTGGTGAAACTCGGCGAAACTACAGTAACTGGCGCGCTTGTCCTGTCATTTAAGGGTAGAATCTATGTGCCGTCGGCGGCTTCGTACCGGAAATATTTAAAGCTTTGTCCCTATCATGCGCTCTACTGGACCACGATCGAGCGCGCCGCTAAGGCTGGTGATAAGTTCTTTGATTTCGGGCGCTCGACGGTGGATTCGGCAACCTATCGCTTTAAAAAGCAGTGGGTTAAAACACCGACGCCCTTGGAATGGCAGTACTCGTTGCATCGAATCTCGGAATTACCGCAAATAAACCCGGGCAACCCGAAGTATAGCATCGCAAAATGGGTTTGGAGCCACATGCCGCTTACGCTGGCAAACCTGCTCGGTCCATCGGTGATTAAGAATTTCCCCTAAACGCGCCGACTACATTGAATAGGAATAATCGACAGGTAACATGCATCATTATCTTGTAGCTCCAGCCGGCACACCAATAGTATTTGGAGAACTGGCAAAGACTCTGCACGACCGCCTGAAACACGAGTCGCATACGCGCTCGTTGTCGGCGAAGATCCGGAAATTCACGGCGTCCCGATATTCGTATTTTCTCAACTCCGGCAGGGCTGCCCAGACAGTTCTGCTGCAAGCCATGCAGCAGATTTCGACTGATGGTCGGAATGAAGTCGTTCTGCCGGCGTATACCTGCTATTCCGTCGCTGCGGCTGCGGTGCGGGCCGGTTTGAAAATCCGACTGGTAGATGTCGACCCAACCAATCTCGACTTCGACATGTTGCAACTGGAAAATCTCGACGGCAAAAGCATCCTCGCCGTCATGGGCTGCAATCTATTCGGAATTCTCAACAATTGGGACGAGCTGAACCGCATTGCGAAGTCAAGCGGGTATTTTCTGGTCGACGACGGTGCACAATCATTCGGCGCTTCCTACAAGGGCCGCGCCTCGGGCACGCTTGGTACGGCAGGATTTTATAGTCTCGGCCGCGGCAAGGCGCTCACGACTTATAATGGCGGCATTCTCGTTACGAATCACGAAAAGCTCTCAGGCAAGCTGGATGCGCTCATCGGTTCCTTGCCCTCAGCGAATCTCCTCGGCGAGTCCATTATCTTTGCGAAAATGATTATGTACTCGATGTTCATTCGCCCGCAACTCTATTGGATTCCCGCTTCGTTGCCGTTTTTGGGACTTGGCGAGACAATCTATGAAGAGAATTTTGACATAAGCCGTCTGTCTTCGGTGCAGACAGTCGCCGGCTCGGTCATTTTCGAGAGCATCCTCTACTTCCACACAATGCGCGCCGCCAATGCGCTCGAGTTAGCCGGCGCTGTATTGTCGCTTGGTAAATTTCAGGTTCCCGGCTTTAGTCCAAAGAACTGTCCGCCTTATTTGCGATTGCCGGTCGTTGCCGCGGATTCAGCCTCGCGCGACCGCGCGATAGAAGAATTGCGAAAAGAGGGAATCGTAGCCACCAAGATGTATCCTTCAACTCTGCGCGACATTCCCGGAATCGAATCGCATCTGGCCTCCACGGATGACAATTTCCCCGGCGCTAAGCAATTAGTTGATCGCCTCTTTACTCTCCCGACCCATCCGTACCTCACCGAACAGGATTTCGACAAGATCGTACTGAGTTTGCGCAGAATTTGAGTGCGGAGGCAGCTACCCGGATGCGTCGTTTAGCAAAACAAACTCTCGCTGTCTGCGTTTATTATTCTGGAATTTTGAAGTTCATCGACTGGCTGTTTGTTCAATTTACCGGGCACCGTGAACCCCGAGTCTTGATGTACCATCGTGTAATCAGCGATCCGTTCGCGGCTACCGAATTCACTCAGCCCGGCATTTCAGTTTCGACCCGCACATTCGAAAAACAAATCAAGTATCTGAAGAAACGATTCCGAATAGTCTCGACAGCGGAACACCGCGAATTTCTGAAAGCGATTAGTGCCGACAAAGAACCAAGAGTTGTGATTACCTTTGATGATGGCTGGCGGGACAATCTCGAAAATGCCTATCCGATTTTGAAATCCAGCGCAGCATCTGCGACTATCTTCGTGTGCAGCGACTTCGTCGGCACTAAATTGAAATTCTGGTTCCACAGTATTGGATACTACGTTCTCAAGGGCAAAATTACGGTCGAAACTATCAACGGCATTCTGAACGGCATAACTCACGAACAAGCGCAATCGCTTTCCGCGCGACTGAGCGATCGCGAACTCGTCGACCAACTGCTTGCGCGGGCGAAATCGCTTTCGCCGGATCAAGTCGAATTGCTCATTCAAAGATTGAAAGAAATCAGCGGCTTGAATGACCCGGAATGGAATGACCACGCGTTCGTGGCTGATTGGAACTCGTTGCGGCATCTCGATCCGAACGTGATCACCATTGGCTCTCACGGATGTTCGCACAAGCTCTTGACCGCCGTTTCCAGCGCAGAAGCAGCCGCCGAGATCGGCGAGTCGAAAACCAAGATTGAATCGGAACTTGGTCGAAATGTCGAATCCTTTGCCTACCCAAACGGGGACTATGATGATAATATCAAGTCGCTGGTCGCTGCGGCCGGTTACGGCAGCGCATATGCGGTAGGGGAGAACCAGCCAAGCAAGGACAGATTCGCAATCGGGCGCATTGGAATTCACGAAGGATCTTCGCTCGGTGTCGGGAACAAATTTTCGCGGGCAATCTTCGCTATGCAACTCAGCCCGGCAATACGAAAGCTAAATTCGCGAAAACAATCAGGCTACTAAACAGCGCAGAACAGATGGGAATTTCGTAATCACTTTCTTATGGCCACTCGAAAAATCAGATTGATGCACTGTGTGCTGGAACTCGGCATTGGCGGACTCCAGCGCCTGATATCGGAAATGACAATGGCGATGGACCGCGATGTGTTCGATGTCGAGGTCTGCTGCTATGACGGTCTCGGTTGCTTCGCCGATTCGATGAGGGCGCAGGGAATTCCGGTAACCTTGCTGCAGAAAAACCAGAAACGCTTCGATCCATTCTACCCGTTCCGGCTCGCCGCCTATATGCGCAAACGCAAGCCGGATATTGTCCAGATGCATTCCGGTAGCTGGGTCTTCGGCGTCATCGCGGCCCGCTTAGCGCGAGTCCCCGTGACCGTATATACTGATCACGGCCGCGCCCTGGTGGAAGAAAAAGTGCGGCTTGTTGAAGATCGAATCTCCGCCGTACTTGGTGATCAGATTATCGCTGTCTCGAAGGAACTTGAGGTTTACCTGGCGGAAGTCGTCAAATTGCCGCCCAAGAAAATCCGCACCGTGATCAACGGCCTTCCAACTAAAACATTTGCGCCGCGCCCGAAATCATCTGCGTTGCTTGCCGAATTCAACATTCCCGCCGACTGCGCCGTTCTTGGTACTGTTGCGCGTCTCGACGGTGTTAAAGATCAATTGTCGATGATTAGGGCATTCGAACTTGTTCACCAGCAGCAGCCCAATTCTCGACTAATAATTGTCGGTGACGGGCCCTTGCGCGCATCGCTCACGGATTACATTACCGCTCATAAGCTCGAAGGCCGTGTCATCATTACCGGCGAGCGCCGCGATGTTCCTGCACTCTTAAATCTCTTTGACCTGTTCTTGCTTTCGTCGCTAAGTGAAGGGACTTCGGTATCAGTGCTTGAAGCCATGTCCTCCGGCGTCACGCCGATTGTGACAAATGTCGGCGGAAACCCTTCCATTGTGAAACACTCAATTGATGGAATCGTCGTCGAGCCGGCTGATCCGGCTGCCATGGCGAACGCAGCTCTGGCGCTTTTGGAAAATGCGGATCTACGCAGGACAATGGCCGGTCGCGCCGTGGCAAAAGTGCGAGAAGAATACAGTATCGATACGATGGTGCGCAAGTATGTCGATATATACATCGAACACCTTGCTCGCAAACGGCGGTCGCGCCACCTCGTGCGCGATATGGCTGTTCGCATGAAGGCATAAATTTTCACTTGATCGCGGCTGCCTAAGAGTTGATTATTGGCCGCGACTACGGTCAGGGATGACATTTCTATTAACAGGGATTGAACTTGCGCACAACTGAATTCACACTTCTTGTTTTGTTTTTGATCGCAGCGGCGGAGATATTCTGGTCTTATCTCGGTTATCCTGTGTTTCTGCTCATTTGCGCGCAGTTTGTCAGTAGAAAGCGCATCCTCGCAGAATGGCTGCCTGATGTATCGGTAGTGATCACAGCGCACAATGAAGAAAAACGAATTGCTCAAAAAATCGAAAACACGCTTGCACTGGATTATCCCGCCGACAAGTTGAAAATCATCGTCGTCTCCGACGCATCAACGGACCGCACTGAAGAGATCGTTCGACACTACGCCAATCGCGGTGTTGCGCTCATCGTAGTCCCGGAGAGACGCGGAAAACACCATGGCCAGGGCAAGGGTATTGCGTCGGCACATACGGACATCGTCGTCATGAGCGATGCGACAACGTTCTTGAACTCCGATGCCGTCAGATTAATTGTGCAGAATTATGCCGATCCAAAAATCGGCTGCGTCTCCGGCTGCGACGACGTGCAGGAGCATCAGGAAAGTTCTGCCGGAGAGGGCGCATACGTTCGCTATGAAATGGCGCTGCGGCGGCTCGAAAGCAAGGTATCCTCACTTATCGGCGCGAGCGGATCATTTTTTTCCGTGCGCAGGAGCCTATGCGACTCCTGGATCGACGATATGTCAAGCGACTTTTACCTCCCAATCACCTGTTACATAAAGGGGTATCGTTCGATTCTTGATGAGCGTTCAATCGGCCACTACAGTGTCTTGCACGATCCGTCGCGCGAGTTTCAACGCAAACTGCGAACGGTAGTACATGGATTGGAGGTACTTTTCCACTTCAAGCGCGCGCTCAATCCGTTTCGTTATGGACTTTATTCGATTCAGCTTCTGAGCCATAAACTTTGTCGCTGGCTGGTGCCGTTTGCTATGATCGTTGCACTGGTCACAAACATCTTGCTGCTGCCATATGGACTAATCTACCAGTTAATCTTCGTTTTGCACGGCTTTACGTACTTGCTCGCTATTCTTGCTTTCTTTATCAAGCCGATCCAGAACCAAACGACTTTTAAAATTCCATTGTTTTTTGTGATGGTGAATCTTTCAATCCTCGTTGCGTGGTACAAGTTTCTGCGCGGAGAGAAGTATGTGGTATGGAAAGCAACCGAAAGATAACGGTCTGCCATATCATCTCCGGCGATCTCTGGGCGGGCGCCGAAGCGCAGGCATTCACGATGATGTCCGCGCTTCACGAAGTTCCCGACGTCGAATTGTCAGCCATTGTCCTCAATCACGGCAAATTGGCGCGGCGCTTGAAGGAGTGTTCAATACCGGTCACGGTAATTGATGAAAGCAAGTACAGCTTTTTGCAGATCGTGAAGATCGCGACTGAACTCTTGTCGTCTCGCGGCGCCAGGATCGTTCACTCGCATCGCTATAAAGAGAACATCATTGCAGCGCTAATTAAGAAACGTGAAGAAGTGGAGTTTCTCGTTCAAACGGTCCACGGCGTGCAAGAGCGATTTAATGGTATCAAGAGCTTGAAAGTTGCAGTGTATGGAAGGCTCAACCAATACTTCACACGTAAGTACTTCGACAAGATTCTTCCGGTCTCGAAAGATATTAGCAATCGGCTGCTGGGAATCTACGGCGCCGACAAGATCACAAACGTTCCCAACGCCATTGATATCGAGCGAGTGAAACCGAGCAGCGAACCGGCTACGGTTAAGGAGCATCTTGGAATAAACCCCAACGAAATTGTAATCGGAACCGTGGGCAGGATGGTCCCAATAAAAGGTCTTGAGATATTTCTTAAGGTTGCCAAACAGATCCTCAGCGCCCGTGGGGACGTTCGCTTTGTCCTTGTTGGTGACGGTCCCGAAACTGAGCGCCTTAAAAAACTCGCCGGTGAAGAGGGAATATCGGAACGCGTAATGTTCACCGGATTTCGCGATGATGTCCTTGACCTGACAAATTCCTTCGACATCTTCATGATGACATCATGGCATGAAGGAATACCGGTCGCATTGCTGGAGGCGATGGCGCTATCCAAACCGACTGTCGCCACGAGAGTCGGCGGCATCGGGGAAGTAATTGAAGACAACAAATCCGGTTGCCTTGCCGAGGCCGGAAACGTCGTCGAACTTGCTTCGGCAACAAGTAAATTGCTGGAGTCGCGCGAGTTGCGCGTAAACATTGGACGCCAGGCGTTCGCCCGCGTATCAAGCGAGTTCTCAACCACTATTCAGCGCGAGCGGCTGGCAAACATCTATCGATTGTTATGTAAGTAAACTATGAAAATATTATTTCTATCGCACTTTATTCCTTATCCGCCGACTGGCGGCGCCTCTTTGCGCAATTACAACATTGTCAAGGAACTGGCGCGAAAAAACACAGTACATTTGCTTACATTCACCCAACGCAATCGCCATCCCAATCGCGAGAAAATTGAAGCCAGTCGGGCCGTTGTGAGTCAATTCTGCGAAGAAGTAACAATTATCGACGTGCCGACTGATTACAGCGCGTTCAAGTGGTATGCGCTTTTGGGGCTAAATCTTTTTTCGCGAGAACCATACTCTGCCTGGAGATTTTGGTCGCCGGAGATGATTAAGGCAATAAACCATCAGTTAGATCGGCACACCTACGACATAGTCCACGTCGATACGATCGCACTTGCCGGTTACGTTAAATATTTGCGCGGGACGCCGGCAGTCCTGAATCACCACAATGTCGAATCTAGTCTCCTGCTGCGCCGGGCCGCGACCGAGAAGAACCCCTTTACGCGTGCCTATGTCGGCTTGCAGGGGCGCAAACTGCGCCGCGCCGAGAAACGGGCAATCGTTGAATTCGACGGAAATATCAGCGTTTCGGACATAGATAGAAAAGAACTACTTCAGTTCGATTCGCGCGCATCCGTAAGAGTGATACCGAATGGCACCGATACAGAATTTTTCCAGCCGATCGCCGGAGTCGTCGAAGATCAAAGCCTTGTGTTTGCCGGCTCAATGTCATGGTATCCGAACTGTGACGCAATGATTCTATTCTCAGAAAAAATATGGCCGCTGATCAAACAGGCGGCGCCGACCATCACAATGAACATGATCGGCTCGCATCCACCCAATCAACTCCTCGATGTCGGAAGGCACGATCAAAATTTCAAGGTTCTTGGCTTTGTTGATGATGTTCGCCCTTACATTGCGCGAGCCTCCGTCTACATCGTGCCAATTCGAGTCGGAGGGGGAACGCGGCTCAAGATTCTTGATGCACTCGCAATGGGCAAGTCGATCGTAAGCCACCCAATTGGAGCAGAGGGGATCGACGTCACGGACGGCAAGGACATCATCATTGCCGAAGAACCGGAAGCCTTCGCCAAGGCCGTTGTCGATTTAGTCAACGACGACGCGCGCAGGCGGCAGCTTTGCGCCAACGCCCGGCATACGGCCGTCGAGAAATATTCCTGGCCGCGAATTATTCCGACGCTCGAAGCCTTCTACGCCGATGTCGCGCGAAGAAAGAGAAGCCGCTCATGAGGAGGGCACGCAAGTGTCAACGCGACCATTGATCATTTCGGCGATAGGGGATATCATGCTCGGCGACTTGCCGGCTTGTTCCGGATTTGGCGTTGGCAGCATGATCAAGAAACACGGCCCCGAGTTTCCATTTGCGCTCGCCAAACAGGGCCTCGCGGACTCCGATCTTGTCATTGGAAACCTTGAAGTGGTGTTATCGCGCTTTGATTCGAAGAATGATCCCTTTGCGCGCACTCACTTACGCGCCCAACCGGAAACTGTCGAAGGACTCAAGTGGGCGGGTGTCAACGCGGTTGCACTGGCTAATAATCATATCATGCAACACGGATCCGGGGCGGTTCACGAGACGATTTCGATCCTCCGCCAGTACAACATCGCATTTACCGGCATTGCCGACAAAGCTGCCGGGATTGAAAATTTGGCCGTTGTTGAAAAGCGCGGCATGAAAATCGGCCTCCTGGCTTACAACTTTCGTCCGCTCCAATATTTTGTCTCGCCGCCGATCGACGCGCGCGGTGAGCCCGACAAGATTTGCTCCGACATTGAGACTGCCAAATCAAAGTCTGACCTTGTCATCCTTTCCCTGCATTGGGGCGAAGAGTTTATCAACCGCCCATCCGCGGAACAGGTAAAGATGGGACGAAGATTCATCGATGCCGGCGCTCACATCATTCTCGGCCACCACCCGCACATCGTACAAGGCGTCGAAAAGTATCGTGGAAGAGTCATTGCGTATAGCCTTGGAGATTTTATCTTTGACTTATGGGAACCTCGCCTGCGCAAGTCGATGATATTGCGAATCACGGTCGAGAATCCTGACAATATTGGCCTTGAGATTCTGCCGCTGTTTATCAACAACCGCTGGCAGCCGGAGCTTCTGGCCGGACAAGCTGCAGAAAATCTGAAGTTTGAAATTGAGTCGCTGTCAAAACTGATTGATGCCGATGCCGATGCGAACGAATGGAACGCGGAAGTTGCGATTGAATTGCGCCGTCATCGTCGCGGCGTGTATAAGCACTATGTGTCAAGCATACACCGCTTCGGGGCAAAGCGTCTGTTTTCCAATATCGCGCGCGCAATTAGCGGCAGAGTGTTTCCGCAGAAAAAGTAACCGAATGTGCGGCGCGATTCGGGGAAGTGCTTGTGCCCTGGTTTGCGCCGGCGCACTTGGAAAGGAATTCAAATGGCACGGAAGCTGTTGTGTATAGTTGGAACGAGGCCGAATTTCGTGAAGTCGGCTCCGCTGATGCGAGAACTGCGCCGGCACCCGGCCGACTTTGATGCCAAGCTCGTTCATACCGGCCAGCACTATGATCAAAACCTGAGTCAATTGTTGTTCGATGATCTCGGAATGACTGCACCGGACATCAGTCTCGGCATTGGTTCTGGATCGCATGCCCAGCAAACGGCAAAAATCATGATGGGGCTCGAAGAAACCTTTGCTAAGGAGAATGCTGATATAGTCGTCTGCTTTGGCGACGTAAACTCAACGATGGCCGCAGCGCTGGTTTCTTCCAAGATGGGCGTCAAGTTGGCGCATGTGGAAGCCGGTCTGCGCAGCTTTGACCGCACTATGCCGGAGGAAGTCAACCGCGTCGTGACTGATCACCTTTCTGATTACCTCTTTGTTACCGAAGACTCGGGAATGAAGAATCTGAAACAAGAGGGCATTGACGACAACAAAGTGTTCTTTGCCGGCAATATCATGATCGACTCGTTGATAGCCACGATGGACATTGTCAAGCGTTCGCAAATTCTCGAAACGCTGGACGTCCAACCTCGCCAATACGCGCTTTTGACCCTGCATCGCCCGTCAAATGTCGATGATCCCAAAATGCTTGCGGGCTTGCTCGACGCAATCGCCAAAATCGCCGCCGAGATTCCAGTCGTGTTTCCTTGCCATCCGCGAACAAAAGCGAATCTCGAAAAATTCGGCTTGGGCAAATACACGAAAGCTCCGGGATTGAAGTTCTGCGACCCGCTCGGATACGTCGATTTTTGCAGATTAACTTACGAGTCGCGCTTCGTCTTGACAGATTCCGGCGGGATCCAGGAGGAGACGACCTACCTGCAGATACCCTGCATCACGCTGAGATACAACACCGAGCGGCCGGTGACCGTGACTGTCGGGACAAATGTTATGACCGGGCCCGAACCGGAACAAATGGCTCAGGCAGTCAAGGTGATTCTTGCCGGAAAATCTAAGGAGGGACGCATTCCGGAATTCTGGGACGGGCACACCGCGGAACGAATTGTCGAGAAGTTGAAGGCGTGAGCGGCCCTCCAAAACGGATCGCACAACACTGATGGCGAACACAGATCGCAAAAGCCGTGACGCGGCGCTCGAAATTGTCGGGCGCTATGTATTATCCGGAAGTCGCAAAAAGTTACAACCAACCGATACAAAGGTACAAGTTGCGGCGCGATACTGGCCCGAAGCCGGATTGCGATCACGCGAGTTCCAATACCGTTACCCCGATCAGGAACAACTCATCCGCATGGCGGCGATGACCACAAAAGGTCTTGTCCAGTTTTGGCAGCCATGGCATATGGAAAAAACACACGCACCCGAACGAATCTCCGATCCGGTAAACTGGACTGCTGCTCCCAACGGCGACGAAGAGTGGCCGCACGCGCTGGCGCGATTTACGCACATGTTCGACTTGGCCGCCGGTTACATGTTGAGTCGAAACGTGGATATGATTGCGGCCTTCAATCGCCACTTGGACGACTTCTATGCCGCGCGCGGCGACGAGGGAGACCTCTGGGGTAATCGGCTGGATTCCTCACTGCGCTTGCTGAATCTCATTCGAGCACACGATTTGCTGCGCGATGAATCCGAATTCGGCGCGGACAACCAGCTCGTTTGTTTTGCCTTAATGCTTCGTGAATGTCAGTTGCTTCACCACGGCCTCGGTTCGCGCGTCGGCAACTGGGAGTTCTTCATTACAACATCGCTGTTATGCGCAACGATTTACCTCGAACGCGTATTCGAAGTTGCCAGGTGGCATTCAGATGCAATGGCGCGCCTGCACGAGATTATCCAGTCAGAAATTCTTGGAGACGGCAATTTGGTCGAGCAGGTCCCGATGTACCACGGCGTCTGTGTGCTCGCGCTGCTTGATTTTCTCGTTGTGCAGAAAGCAAATAACAAAACATTGGACCGGGAAGTGGTTGCCTGCGTCAACCGGATGGTCGATGTACTCATCAAGATCGCCGACCCTGACGGACGAATTCCGACCATTGGCGACTCGGACGTATTCGACGTAATGTATATCACCGATTATTGCGATGTTGTGCTCGCAACAAACCACAGCGCCGCGCTCGAGAAAGCGATAACCGGCGTCGCTAACGGTCATCCAAGGATCGAGAACCTCACGGCAAGCGGTTGGACCATAGTCCGCTGGCAAGGTCGAGATAACAAGCTCGGGTATCTGCTCTTCGACTTGTCCGGCAAACCGCGAGATGGTCGCGAAGGACACTCCCATGCCGATGATCTGCAATTTCTCTTTCACAATGGAAGTCAACCGATCCTCATCGATCCCGGCCGATTCACTTACACTTCGCTTTTTCTTTCAGGTTTCACCTGGCTGCCGTGGCGTCTGAGGCATTCGCGAGTGTTTCGGAGCGTGTATTCGCTGCTCAGACCGCGCTTTAAGGACATGAATGACCGGAACTGGAATCGCTACTTTCGACACACGCTGCGTCACAATACCGTTTCCTGCGATGGAATGAATCAATTCGGCTATGACGATTCACCCACCAAGCGCAGCCGAGTTTTGACCGAGCCGCCGGTTTCCGCCGGTCCCATGGTGCTTTGTCGCGCGAGCCTTGACTCGGAACCGGACTACTTGCACACGAGGACTTTTATCTGCCAGTTGCCACACTATATGGTGATCGTAGACCGCCTGAGTTCACCCGAGCCACATAACTGGATTGTTTCGTTTCACCTTGGAACAGCCCTGCAGGTGACTGCCGATCAACAGACTGTGCGAGCGCTTGCAACGGACGGTAGTAGTCACTCGTTATTGTTTACCGAATCCAGCGGTACGCCTTTGGAAATCAGCGTCATTGGCGACTGGGTCTCGCCGGAATACAACCTGAAGGAGCCCGCCAATGCGGTTCAGGTCAGGCTCTCAAATCGCGCCGAAGCGAATTTCGTTTCCATTCTCTCCCTCGATCCTAACCGAAATCCTCTGCATCAGGCGGCAGTCCAAATACGCCAGGATCGGCGCAGTGATTCAGCTTGGGCAGAACTGCAATTCCCGACTGACGACGGCGAATTTGTCGGGTTGGTGCGCCTCAAGGGTTCGCAAATAATTAGCGACGAAATCGCTACGGATGCTTATTATGCTTCGTTCCGTCGGGTCGGCAAAAAGACGACTGAGTTCGGCTATCTTGATGGCAGCTATCTGGAACTTGGCGGTGAGCGCCGCGCAAATGTCGGCAGCAAGTCGCTTCACACTTTAATAGGATAAGCCGATCTGATTGTTGGGGCTGCTCTGACTGGAAAATTGCGACTGATATGAAAAATGTCCTTATAATTGCCTATCACTTTCCGCCTGCGCGAACAGGCGGTGTTTATCGCCCTGTAAAAATTTCCAAGTACCTTCCTGACTTTGATTGGCGGCCAACGATATTGACCGTGAAGAATTATCAGGCGGACGTAATCGACGCCGGCCTCCTCGATGAACTCCCGGCGGGAACTCCAATCTATGCGGCCTACTCGCTTGAATTGGAGCGATTTGAAAATTGGGTCTTTAAGCGAATTTACGGCAAGCAGAAGCCTACTGTCCCTGCTGCTCCGCCTCAACCGCAAGCAGCGCCTTCGCCGGAAACCAAAAGTGCGCCGCGTCAGTCGACGCTGAAACGGCTAGTACTTTCGCCGCTGCGGCGGTTCATTCACAACAAAGTCAACACTCCAGACGCACAGGTCGGTTGGATTCCTTTTGCTGTCCTCAAAGGTCTCCGCGTGATTCGCCGCGAAAAAATCGATGTTATACTGTCGACGTCCCCGCCGGAGAGCAGCCATGTCATAGCGTTGATCTTATCGCGCTTGACTGGAAAACCACTCGTTGTTGATTTCCGCGACCCTTGGACAACGCACTACAATCGGCAGAATATACCGGCCCTGGAAATGTATACGCCTTACGTTTCCAAGTCGCGGCTCCGTTATGAGCGCTGGCTCGAACGCAAAGCCCTTACTCGCGCCGGGGCGATTATTCACACGGGCGATGGTCGTGCTGACATGGTCAAGCAGGCGTTTCCCATGATTTCTGCTGCGAAGCACCATGTGATTACAAATGGTTATGATGAAACTGACTTCGCTTACGCTGCGCACTCCGACAACGGCGCCGAACGACGCCTTAATCTCTTAAGTGTCGGGCACATCTATGTAGATTCCGCGATCAACTACTTCCTCGCGGCAATGGAGCGGGTTCTAAATAGTCCGGCGGCAAAAAACGATGTGCATCTCACTTTTGTCAGCGAGTCGATCGACGACTGGCGGCAGCGACTCGCCTCACCACCATTCGCCGGAAACGTGGAAGTCCTCGGCTTCCGTCCGCACAAAGAAACAGTCTCTCGTATGGCACAAGCTGACGTCTTGATCCTGATGCTTCCCGAAGGCGACAAAGTCATGCGGGACAAAATTATTGCCGGCAGAACATTTGAATACATGCGTTCTGGCCGGCCGGTTATGATGATCGGTTGGGAAGGAGAGTCTTCACGCATGCTCGAAGCCAGCGGGCTCGGACACTTCATTCCTTTCGATGACACCGCCAGGATTGAAGAACTTGTCCTCGAATTTTTGGCGCAAAAAGCTTCCGGCGGAGTTCGAGCCGCGCCAAATTGGGACTATATCCGGCAGTATGATCGTCGGACGCAGACCGGTAGACTCGCGGGCCTGATGAACGACCTGGCTGGGCGCTAAGATGTTCCATATCCTTAAAAACTTAGCAAAGCACTCCGCCATCTACGGCGCGGCGGACATGCTCAGCCGTGCAATCGGCTTTGTCATGATTCCACTCTACACGCATTACCTGACGACCTCCGATTACGGCACGCTCGAATTGCTCGATCTGACCAGCTATGTCGTCGCTATGTTCCTGGGACTCGGTATTTCGCAAGCCGTCGTACGCTACTATTTCAAGTACGAAAATGAAGCAATGAAGCAGCAAGTCCTTAGCGTTGCCATCATCACCCTCACCGCGATTTCAATGGTGATGCTTGCCGTGCTATTGCTGGTATCCGACAACATCTCGCAGTTTGTGTTTGATTCGACCGGTTTTAGTCAAATGCTGAACATCGTGTTCATCACCTTTGTGATTCAACTCGGTCACGAAGTGCCAAAGGTTATGCTGCGAGTCGAAGAAAAATCAGTCCTCTTCGTGACTATTTCCCTGGCTCGTACAGTTTTGAGTTTGGTCCTGAATATTTACTTTATCGTGAGCTTGGGAATGGGAGTGATGGGAATATTGGTCAGCGGCCTGATTGCTAATAGTCTGGCCGGAATCGTATTCACTTATTACATATTCAAACGAATCAAATTCAGCTATTCGTTTCCCCTTGCAATTGAATTGCTAAAATTTGGCATACCACTGGTTTGGAGCACATTCGGAATGTTCATTCTGAACTTCGGAGACAGGTTCATTCTCCAAAGGGTGATGTCGTTGTCCGAAGTGGGAATTTACGCTCTTGCCTACAAATTCGGTATGATGCCGAACATTCTGGTGTTAGCTCCATTCTTCATGATCTGGGCGCCCAAACGATTTGAGATTGCGAAAGAGCCCAATGCCAACTCGATCTTTGCCACCGTCTTCACCTATTTCATGTTTATTGAGCTGTTTATTTCCCTGGGAATCGCTGTCCTGATCAAAGATGTCATTCAGATCATTGCCGACGCGAGCTACGCAGATTCGTACAAGTACGTCGGAGTCCTGCTGGTAGCATATGTCCTTTGCGGCGTTTATCAATATGTTCAATTCGGAATTCACGTCGAAAATAAGACCAAGTATCTTGCCTACGCTACGCTTTCCGCTGCAGGGATCAATATCGGGTTGAATTTGCTTCTGATTCCGCGGATCGGAATTTGGGGCGCAGCCCTCTCGACCCTCATTGCCTTTTTGGCGCTAACGGCCTATACTTATTGGAAGTCTCAACCACTCTACTACATCCCATATGAGACTTCGCGACTGGTCAAGCTCATTGCAGTCGCATTTGCACTGTACGGCATCGCACTATGGATCGACACGCCCAATGTGGCGCTTTCACTCATAACCAAATTCCTGGTCGCTTGTTGTTACCCGCTGGTGCTTTACGTATTGAAGTTTTACACCGACGACGAACTACGCAAGGCGCGCGAGATATTGCAGCGATTTCTCCGACCCTTGAAGTCGAAAACATCATGACTAGTCACCGGAAAGTAAGGTCGCAATGTATCCCTGGATAGCGCGCAATCTAATCTATTTCCCGGTCCAGAAGCTTCGCGGCGAAACAATTCGGAAATATCTTCGGGAAGTTCAAGATTTTGAACAGTTATCGCCCGAGCAGATGCGCCAGGTGCAGTGGCAGAAATTGAAAATGATGCTTACGCGCGCGGTCGCCGATTCTCCGTACTATCGGCAACTGCTGCAGAGCCGGGGGATTGATGTCCGCGATATCCATACTTTCGATGACTTTCGTCTAATTCCCTTTTTGACTAAGAGCATCATTCACGACCATTTCGACGAATTGATTTCTCGCCGTCGCTATCGCACTTCCGCCCGACGGACCTCGGGATCAACTGGTATTCCAACGCCAATCATAAAAGACCGGCAAGCGACGGCGTATATGGATGCCTACATGTACCATGTGTATAGCTGGCACGGAATTGGAATAGGCACACGCCAGGCCCGAGTTTGGGGAATGCCGTTTGGTTTCGTACCGAAAGCGTTGACCCGCGCAAAGGATATTGCCTTCAATCGGAAGAGGCTCATTGCATTCAATATCACCACTGAGTCGGCCATTGCCTATTACGAGACAATTCTCAAATTCCGTCCCTACTTCTTCTATGGCCAAATTCATGCGATGACGGAGTTTTGCCGAATACTAATCGAAAGCGGACGCGATCCGGCAAAGCTGGGATTTCAAGTCATCGTAACCACCGGCGAACTACAGGTTTCAGCGCTTAAACAATACCTCGAAGAGTCTTTTCGGTGTCGTGTCGTCGATGAGTACGGCTGCACCGAAGCCGGCATTATTGCTTTCGAATGCCCCTTCGGCACCATGCACGCTGCGAACCACAATCTTCTCTTGGAGGTGATCGACCCTGCAACTAATTCCCCGGTTGCCGCCGGTGAAGAAGGGGAAGTGGCTATCACTGAGCTGCACGGAAACGCAATGCCGCTCATTCGCTACCGCATCGGCGATTTAGTGCGGTCGGAACCTTCGCCTTGCGCTTGCGGCAGAAATTCCCAGGCAATTGCCGGCATTGTGGGGCGGACATCTGAAATGATCGTTACGCCGGATGGCCGTCACGTGAACGCATCAATACTCGCCTATTGCGTGCCGAAACAGATAAAAAGATTTCGCGCAGTGCAGCACGAAACAGAGAAGTTGGAAGTGCTCCTTCAGTCCGCCTCCCCGTTATCTGCCGGCGCCGCCGCGGACTTTCGCAAGAAGTTGACGTCATATTTGGGGAATCACATAACCGTCGAAATCGCGTGCGTGGACAATATTCCCCCCGAGCGATCCGGTAAACTCAGGTATTTCGTTTCCGATATTCGTAACACTATTTAGCTTGCGATAATGTCCAGGTATTTATCTAGCCATTCGGAGTGCAATGAGTAGTCTTGCTGAGAAACTGTATGCCGCGAGTCCCGCAACAATTCAGGATCTCGGAGTCACACTCTACGGTCTCAAAGTGTATCGCCGGGAGTATGGCGCCAAATTTAAGCGGCTCTTAGAGGAATTTGAGCGCCAGCAGTGGTTTTCCAGCAATGAGCTCAAGACCTATCAAAGCTTACACCTCGCAAAGCTCGTTCAACATGCCTACGAGAATGTTCCATTCTATCGCGAAGTGATGGACCAGCGAAACCTGACGCCGCGGGATATCCAATCGGTGGATGACCTGCGGAAGATGCCAATCGTCACCAAAGACGTCATCAAGGCCAATTTCCAGAAGTTCCTGGCAAAGAACCGGTCCCCTTCGACCTTTATCCATGGCCGAACCAGCGGAACGACTGGCTCACCCCTGGAACTGATCTATGATAGCAACGTCTGCCTCGTGAAGAATGTCGTGGATTGGCGGCAAAAAAGTATAGGTGGAATCAAGGTCGGCGACCGTCACATTTTCGTTCAAGGTCGGATGGTTGTTCCGGTGGATCGAAAGAAACCGCCGTTTTGGCGAAAAAACTGGATCCTCAACCATCTCTATTTTTCGAGCTTCCACTTGTCATCTGAAAACCTGCCGTACTATTTGGAAGCATTGGTTCGATTCAAGCCCAAATCAATTGAGGGCTATCCTTCCACTTTGAATTACCTTGCCCGTTCTATTCTTGCAGCAGGTATTGACATAACACTCAAAGCCGCCTTTATGTCATCGGAAATGTTGCTACCGGAGCAGCGCTCGACTATTGAGGCTGCTTTTCATTGCCGCGTCTATGACTTTTATGGCATGGCAGAGCGGGCGGTTTTCGCGACGGAATGTGACCTCCACAATGGCAAGCATCTCAATGATGATTTTGGCATAACCGAAGTTTTGGCGAAAAATGGTGAACCTGCCAAAGCCGGGGAGTTGGGGCGAATCGTCGTTACCGGGTTACACAACTATGCGATGCCGCTGATTCGCTACCAATCAAGTGATGTTACCGCACTAAACCCTGAAGCCTGCGCCTGCGGCAGAGCGTTCCCGTTGATGCACAATGTTACAAGCAAAGATGAAGATGTCGTCACTACTAAAGACGGACGCTACATATCGCCGTCGCTGCTAACGCATCCGTTCAAACCGCTTACTTCTATTCAAGAGTCACAAGTAATTCAGGAGAGCGTTGACCTACTTCGAGTCTTAGTAGTTAGACTACCTTCTTACACGGAAAATGACACGAGGTACCTGGTCAAAGAACTACAACTGCGGATGGGAGCGGGTACCAAGATCGAAATCGAATTTGTCGATCAAATCCCTCGTACAGCCAACGGAAAATTCCGCTGGGTAGTCTCAAAAGTGCCCGTTAAATTATAGTTCGCTGCTGCATGGCGAAGCATAGTAGCCGTGTCAACAGCGTCGATCCAGGTCCTAACAATTAGTTTTTCTTGATATTTGCGATATAATATAGCATTGTCGAGCTAAGAGATTCTTCCGGTCTCGTAAATCACGAAAGATACTCTCCCCTTAATATTGTCGGTGTCGTGAGCGTAGCCGATTTACGCCAATCTTGGAGTTGATGCTGATAAAACGTCTATTCGTCTATCTTGAAGCGATCACCGAGCGCCATCGGGTCGCTGTCCCGATTGGGCTTCTCCTGCTGGCCCTATTTCCAAGGGTTGTGGCGGCAATTCTCATTCCTCTGGAGATCACCCATGGCGACGACCCATGGTACTATCTTAGCATTGCCGAAAGCGTCTTTAAGGGCGCGGGCTTCTCAGAAGGCAATTTATTGGCGTACCGGCCGCCTCTATATCCATTATATATTACCGCTATATTCGCGATATTTGGGGAGCACATCACTGTGGTGCAAATCATTCAGGCGCTGATGGCCGCCGTCTCATGTGTGTTTGTCTACTGGTTCTCGAAACGGTTGTTTGGATTCACGGCTGGTTTTTTGGCCGCTTTATTTTGTGCGCTCTATCCCCAGTTTATCCACTACTCCGTTGGCATTTGGTCCGAACAGTTATTCACCTTCCTCATGCTTTTATCGCTGTTTTTATTGGTCGAGGGCCTTGCCAAAGACTCGAAATTGCCACTGATCGGAGCAGGTCTTGCCATTGGTTTGGCGATTCTGACTCGAGACTCGGCCGTCTTCATTCTTTTCGGATATCTCATCTGGATACTTCGCGTATCGGAATCGCGGCGTGTCGCCATTGTCCGCTTCGCAGCCGTCGCAGTATGCGCCGTCTTGGTCGTGATGCCGTGGACAATCAGAAACTATAAAGTCTTTGGTAAGTTAGTACCTGTATCTACGAACGGCGGAATCAATTTCTACATGGGAAACAATCCAGATGCCACAGGCGGTTTTAATTGGAAGCTCCCCGCCGGAGCAATCTGGAATGTGCCGTCCGAAAATGGCCAAAACGAAATCAACGCCAGCAATCTTGGATACCAGCAGGGAATTCAGTTCATTCGCGATAACCCCGGACGCTTTGTGGAACTTATTGGCGCCCGGCTGTACTACCTTTTTAGGCCGCCCACATGGACCATTCTGTCGAAGGATTCGCTTCATGAAGTGGTCACTAAAATTGTGTGGGTCGTAATGTATCTTGCGCTGTTTGTTGTGACTTTAATATTAGGCTTACCCTGTGCTTGGAAGCAGCGTGGATACTTCTTGTCGCTGCTGCAATTGATTGCGTGGTTAGTTTTGCCCTTTATTGTCTCTTATGGAGGCACCAGATACCGGCTTCCGATTGAGCCTCTGATGGCGATAATCTCTGCGGCGGCAATAAGTGCGACCTGTTTCGGTCGGAAAGAAAAGCAACCGAGTGAGGACAAACAGATCGCTGTTTAGGGAGATTAGATTATTGAGTTTTGTTGGCCAAGACTCGCCTGTCCTGATCAATAATTGGACAAATGAAGGAATTGAACAGGGATAATCGCGTACGTTTGATTTTTGCAGTCTTTCGGAATGGCGTAAAACTTAGTGGTGTATGAGCTTGTGGCGATCGAGACTAATGCTTAGTTCGGGAATGGCTGTTGCTTCAATGTGAATGAGAATCCGTCGATACACTAACATTGGCCAGAACTCATAAAATGCGGTAGAGGAAGAAATGACCAGGATAAAAATACTCGGATTATTGGTGGCTTTAGTATGGACTGCTAATGTCCAGGCGACGACCTACTACGTCAGCAAGTCAGGAAGCGATTCTAACAACGGGCTATCGTGGGGGAGTGCTTGGTTAACCGTCGCCAAGGTCAATAGTTCGATTGTCGCCGGCGACGAAGTTCGCTTTGGCACGGGTCGCTGGCTGGGGACTTCGCTTCTGCCGCCGACCGGCGGAAACGCCTCGAATGTCACGGTCTATGCCTGCTCGACTTTCACACCGGCGACGCGCGGCCGCGCCGTCATCTCCGGCGGTGAAACCGTTAGCGGCTGGACGGTCTATTCCGGCAACGTCTACCGGGCGAACTGGACACCGGCGGCAGGGTATTACAATGCCTCGGATGGCGACAAGTCGTATACGCTGTCGCAAAATGACGCCTTGCTCAATCCGCAGACTTCGCTGTCGGCAGTCAATGCTCAGGGCGAGTTCTATCATGACGCCTCGGCCAATGTGATCTATGCCTATCTTTGGAGCGGCGCGAATCCGTCGAGTCAAGCGATGGTCGCCTCGGCGCGTCCGGCCTTCTGGGTTAAGACCGTCAACACCGACTACATTCATTGTTATGGCCTTGATTTCCGCATGGGCAAGGGCGGAACGGTGTTCTTTGAGGATATCGGCAGTCTCGGCTCGAACAACGTCACTTTCGAATATTGTAATATCTCGCGTGCTGCATTTATGCAGAATGAAAACCCGGCCGTGATCTTTGTCCGCGGCAACTTCACCAATCCGAGTTATGACTCGGTCAACATCGGCGACTACGTCCGCTACTTGAGCTTCAAGTCGTGTTCGATCGGCGTGGCGACAGCGGAGCCGACGGTCGTGCCGGCTCACCGCGGCAGCGGCGCGATCTTCTATGATGCGACCAACACTTTCTTCGATTCCTGCGCCTTTTATGATCTGCCCGGAGACGGGATCGAGTGCAAGAACAGCTATGCCACCGGCTGCACTCACTGTATTGCCGGCCAGCATACGGTTCGTTATTCGACCTTTGAGAACATTGCCGGTAAGGCTTTTGATATCTATACGAACGGCTATCGCGACTCGCTCTATGGCTGCGTCGTGATCAATGCCACCGAAGGCGCCACCTGGTTTGGCGGCAACACCAACTTGCGCAACTACGGCGAACACTTCGTCTGCAACAATACTCTCTATCGCTGCAACAATGCCTACGTCTTCGAACTGCCGTATCCGACTTCGAACAGCATGGGCAAGTTCAAGTACAATGTCGTTTATGACATGGAATACGACGGTATCGATCAGAACACTTTCATTGCTTCTTTAGGCACAACCTCATTTCCCAGCGTTGCGATTGACTCAAACCACTACTACGATCCGAGTTCATCGTTTTCGGTGATGCCCAACTACTCCGCTGCCTTGAACTGGACGCAGTGGCGCGCGCTCGGGCATGATACGCACAGCTTCAACACCAATCCGGGTTTGGCGAATCCCGCCGGCCGCGACTTCTCGCGACCATCCTCGGTGCAGGAAATGAATGTGACGTACGGCGGACGCACCTGGACGCGCTTCGGCGCCTGGCAACCGGCGGGCGCCGGTTGCGGTGCCCCCGGCGCAGTCACTTTGACTTCACCTGCAAACGGCGCAACGAATCTTCTGCCGCCGATTGTCTTTGATTGGCAGGATTTGTCGGGTGGAATCAACTACGAAATTCAGGTCGACGATAACGCCGACTTCTCCAGTCCCGTCGTCGATCAATATGTCACCAATTCAACATATACAGCGCTGACGCTGCCGTCCGTCACAACTTACTACTGGCGTGTGCGCGGACAGGACAACTGCGATTGGGGAACATGGAGCGCTTCTCGTTCCTTCACGAACACCTGCGCGCTACCTGGCGCCCCCGGCCTGCTGTTGCCGCTTGATGCCGCGACCGGGCTTGTCCAGCCGATAACCCTCGATTGGAACGACGTGTCCGGCGCGACCAATTACGAGGCGCAAATTGACGACATTATCGACTTTACGAGCCCGATCCTGACCCAACAGTCAGCGACTTCGACGCTTTCAGCCTCCAGCCTGACTGCACTGACAACTTACTACTGGCGCGTTCGCGCCCAAAACTCCTGCGGTTGGGGCGATTGGAGTACAGTTCGCTTCTTTGTCACGTTGTGTTCGACTCCGGCTGTGCCGACCCTTGTCGGTCCTGCAAATGGTGCGACAGGCGTAACAGTTCCCGCGGCCCTTGATTGGGCGGACGTTTCCGGCGCCACAAACTATCAGGTTCAAGTCGACAATGATTCCAACTACTCGAGCACCCTCATTGATCAGCAGTCGGCAACGTCAACGTATGCCGCCGCGAGTCTCGTCGATGCTACCATGTATTATTGGCGCGTTCGCGCGCAAAACGGTTGCGGTTGGGGTGCGTGGAGTAGCTCGCGAGTATTCACGACACCATGTGTCGCACCAATAGCGCCAACCCTGGCGAGTCCAGCTAACGGCGCTCCGAATCTTGCTCAGCCAATTTCGCTCGACTGGAACGATATCGCAACCGCGACGAACTACCAGGTCCAGATTGACAACAATTCCGACTTTACCAGCGTGACGCTTGACCAGCAGTCTGCGGCCTCGACATTTGCGGCAAGCGGACTGGCAACCGATGGAACTACTTACTATTGGCGCGTGCGTGCCCAGAGCGTTTGCGGCTGGGGCCCGTGGAGCGCTTCGCGTTTCTTCTCAACCGTGTGCACTCTTCCTGCTGTTCCATCATTTGTTTCTCCGGCAAACGGCGCTACAAATCTGTCTCAGCCAATAGTCTTGGACTGGAGCAATGTCTCCGGTGCGACTCTATATCAAGTACAAGTGGATAACGATTCTGATTTCTCCAGCGTTGCCACTGACCAGCAGCCGGGCTCCTCGACATATTCTGTTACCGGGCTAAGCAGCGGAACGCTCTTCTATTGGCGCATTCGCTCACAGAATGGTTGCGGCTGGGGCGCATGGTCGGCCAGCCGGACCTTCAACACAGTTGGCGTTGATGTGACACCCCCGACTATTTCAAATGTCGCAGCAATTAATGTAACCGACAGCTCTGCGTTGATTACCTGGACCACCAACGAATTGTCCACCGGACTCGTGAACTACGGAAATTCCGCTTCCTATGGTTCGTCTTCTCCTCTTAATTCGACACTCTTAACGGATCACGAGCAGTTGATGTCAGGTTTGACTGCGGAGATGGACTATCACTTCCGTGTGCGTTCCAGCGATGGCGCCGGCAACGAATCCGTCAGCGGCGATTTCACATTCACGACGTCCGAAGTCCTGAACAATCTCGATAACGGCGTGCCACCAACGGTTTCCAGCACATATTCAGGCTACTCATCCACCCGAATCACCGACGGCGTTATTGATCCCTTTGGCGGCACCGCCTCAACTTGGGCATCAACTGAAAGCTCGACGCAACCGCATTGGGTCGAAGTTGATTTCGGTTCAAGTCGCAAAATCAAGCGAGTGCTGGTTTACTGGGCATGGAACGCCGGCCAAGGCACCTGGATGACGTCTCAGGAGTTCCGTCTGCAAGCTTGGAATGGAACAGCCTACACCGATGTCGCTACTGTCTCAAACGCCACAATAGATAGTTGCTCGTTCGTCGACATTGCGCCGGTTACCACAAGCCGCTTGCGCTATTTTCAACCGGCCAATATGGGACCGGCAACCTATCCAAGCGTTGTTTGGGTTAGTGAAATGGATGTCTTCGGCCTGACAAACACGGCGCCGAGCGTCCCGAATTTGTCAAGTCCTGCGGCCGGTGGACAGGTAGGTACGCTTACTCCAACCCTTGTTCTAAGCAATTCGTCCGATCCTGAAAACGACGTATTGACGTACAATATCCAAGTGTCAACATCAGCAACCTTCAGCACGATTACCGCTCAAGCGTCCGGTATCGCCGAAGGCAGCGGCACAACGTCGTGGGCGGTGAATACCAATCTTGTCAGCGGGACTACGTACTACTGGCGCGCTCGCTCTTTTGACGGCTTCCTTTACTCGAACTATTCGGCGTCAAGAACCTTCAATGTAAGCGTCAACAGCGCACCGAGCGTACCGACATTGGCGAGCCCGATTGGCGGATCACAGGTCGGTTCGCTTACTCCAACGTTGACCATCAACAATTCGACCGATGCTGAAGGCAACACCATTATTTATGACTTCCAGGTCTCAACAACTTCCGGTTTTGCCGCAATAACCGCTCAGGCAAATGGTGTTGCCCAAGGCGGCAGCGGTGTAACTTCGTGGGTCGTCGGTACCAATCTCACAAATGGCAATACATACTATTGGCGATCCCGCGCATACGACGGCGCGCTTTATTCAAGCTATTCGGCTGCCGGATCCTTCGTTGTCGGAACCAACAGTGCCCCGACCGTGCCCACACTATCGAGCCCAAGCGCCGGAGGACAGGTCGCAACGCTGACGCCGACTTTGACCATCGGCAACTCGACCGATGCTGAAGGCAACACAATTACCTGTCACATCCAGGTCTCCACTTCGTCCAGCTTTGCCTCTATCGTCGCTCAGGCGAGTGGTCTCGCGCAGGGTGGTGGTGGAGTCACTTCGTGGGTAGTCACTCCGAATCTCGCGACTGGTACGACCTACTACTGGCGTGCGCGTTCATACGACGGCGCCTTGTATTCGAATTATGCTGCTTACCGTACTTTCTCGGTCGTGACTAACAGCGCCCCAAGCACGCCTACTCTCAGTAGCCCTGCCGCAGCATCACAAGTCTTGACTCTGACTCCGGCGCTGGTTGTGAATAATGCGACCGATCCGGATGGCAACTTGCTGACTTACGAATTCCAGGTGGCGACGTCATCTGCGTTTACGAATATCGTGGCGCAGGTCAACGGCGTATCTCAAGGTACCGGCGCTACTGCATGGACGGTTACTCCAGACTTGAATTACGCAACGACTTACTATTGGCGCGCGCGCGCTTTCGATGGTGCGCTTTACTCAGGTTACGCCGCCTATCGTTCATTCACAGTGTTCAATAACACGCCTCCGGGAGCGCCGTCACCACAATTGCCGCTTAACGGAAGTCGTGTGATCGACTTCACTCCGGACCTAGTCGTAGCTAACGCGACCGACGCTAACGGCGATGATTTGAGCTATCAATTCTACTTGTACAACGAGGCGACTACTGTGCTGCTGGCTCAATCACCGATGCTGTCGCAAGGCACAGGAACGACTGTCTGGACGTCAACGCTCACTCTTGCGCCAAAGACGAAGTACACTTGGAGAGCAAGAGCAAACGACGGCACCTCATGGTCGAATTACTCAGTGACTCGCAATTTCCGGACGAACCGCATTCCGTTGACTCCAATACCGACAGCCCCGATTGATGGCGATACGGTCATCGGCTCGATGCACCAATATGTTGTATTAAATGCCTCAGATCCCGATGGCGACTCGCTTACTTATAACTTCGAAGTCTACTCCGATTCGCTGCTGACGATCCTCGTTGAAAGCGTTCTTGGTGTCGCGCCAGGCTCAAGTCAAACAAGTGCGACTTCGACTCTGCCATTGATTCCGAATCAGTTCTATTGGTGGAGAGCGCGCGCAAATGATAGCACACACTCGTCCGAATGGTGTGAAGCGGAGAAATTCTTCCAGAGCCAAATATCGCTCGATGTCACCGAGGCGCCTTCGATAGTCGCTCCGGCTCCGGGTGACGAGGTCGATTTGGCACAGCCGATGTTCACGATTTCTTGGACGGGAACTGCCGACAGCTCAATTTGCCTGTTCGAATTATCGCGCACCAGTACGTTCGAGACGCTTGTCGACGCCGGCTCCGTATATGGTGAGGGCAACTCAGCTTCGTGGACGACCGACAAGGTTCTCGATCAAGGCGAGTACTATTGGCGCGCTCAACGCGGAAACAGCGATTACAGCATAACTGCAAATTTCTCGATCGTTGCCTCGATTTACGTTTCGCCAAATCCTTTTGAGTATTCACACGAGAATATCGTTGTGCACAATCTGCCTGCGGGCTCGCGCTTCGAGGTTTACACTTCTTCCGGTGACCAAGTAATGTCGATCGAAAATCTTTCCGGCGACTTCAATTGGGATGTGCGCAATTCCTCCGGCGAGAAACTTGGTTCCGGCGTATTCCTGTGGTACGTTCACTCAAGCGACAAAACGATTTCAGGCAAATTGATCGTGCAGAGATAACTCGCAACGATTGCTGCTCCTTACGTAATGAAAGAGGCCGGTATCCGATTGGATGCCGGCCTCGCATTTTTGCCCGAAGAAATTGATCATCACTCAAGACGAATGTTGTCGACAAAGATAGCGTGTGGCTCCTGTCCGCCCGACGTGAACAAGATAATGCTTGCAATGCTGGTCAGGTCCATTTGCCGTCCGCCCGGTGTCTCTTCAATTTCGAGTATAGGAATCACAAAGCGATTAACTCCCGGAGCAATCGTTAGTTCCTTGTTGTACCGATCATCGAATTCGAAATTATGGGAGACGTTGTTGATTCGCAGAAAAACCAGCAATTCCTTTTCAGCTTCCGAAAATATCTCTAAGCTAAATTTCTGATAACCGGTCCAGATCGGATAGGGGTATTGGATGGTGAAAGCCGAAAGCCTCTTCCCGTCGCTGCTCCATTTCGCTGCGCCGGGACTCTTGTTGCCGGCCCAGGAAATCGGCGGGTCGACGAATTCTATCCGTGCATTTGCGCCAACTACGAAGTTGCGATCCAAATACGAATCAAAATCGCAAATTACCGGAAACTGCACCTTGCGATGTGCGTGCGCCAGCGCTATAGTCGCGAACGAAATGAATGCACCGGCCAGAATAATAAGCGCGGTTGCTCTTATTACGTTGCGTCCTGCGAAATTCCTGAATGATGGGTACTTCTGCATGCGCGAGTCAAATGTGGCGGCAAGTAATAGAAAAGCGGTTATGCCCAGTTCGTTATAAATCATATCGAGGACACTTGCGTCACGAGGAGTGAAATATTGGATAAATTCAGTCAATGCGCCAAGGAAGGAACTGACTATCCCCGCCGCCAAATAATAGTGGAACGGCTCAGTAGACCGCCGCATAAGAGAGTTGGCAAATACCAACATCGCGATTGACAAGACTCCAAATAACGGAGCATGGCCGGCGTTTGTGACTTCACGCCAGAGACGCGACTGAGTAGGGATGTTTATTCCGTCAAGGACATAAACCACTCCGATGAGGACGATGATTGAGAGTATGAACGGCAACTTGCGGCGCATAACTATAATCAACTGTTTGATTTGTACTCGGCAAGGGATTAAGGCAGATATCGAACTATTACGAAAACGCGCCCGCAATTGAGTAAATTCAATCTAAAAAATTGGATAAAGACCTGTCGTTTAATTGCTTCACTAAATGAGGCTGCTAACACATGAATGCACAATGGGATAGGCAATGTGGGGTCTCTGAGATCGAAAAAGTGTCAACAATCTGTAAATCATTGCATACTTGTCTTGCGCTTCGCACTTTTCCCTGACTTCTATGTGTCAACACAATAACAGCTTACGCGAATCCGCTCTACCAATGTCCTATTGGCACACGTATTGCTGTATTCGGCGTTGTACATTCGTGTTTTTTAGTTTTCCAATAACCCTTCTCGGAGGACCTGATGTCAAAACTCTTTTTAGCTGCCCTTGCCCTGACAATGACACTCGGTGTCGCGTCTGCAAGCGCTTTTAGCTGGTCCTACTACGACTTTGGCTCAGCATACTTTGACGAGCACAACAACTCTTCGGAAATCACCTATCCCGGCGGTGTTGGCTCACTCCCGTCTCCCGGCAATCTCGGCGAAGGGGGCGAGATATTTGACATTGAGGGTCTCAATTATGCGTATGATGAGGACTTTGTTTATTTAAGCGTAACGTCCTCGTTCGGTGAAGGCGCTTACTCGACTGGATGGAATCAGACCTATGGTCGCGGCGACCTGTTTTTCGGTTTCGGCGGCAATAAGTACGATTACGCTATTACCAGCGATGGCCGTTTGGTTGATGTCGCTTCTTGGAACGGAATTTCGAACAAGCCGGGCACTTACTTCAACTACGCCTCGATTAAAAATGCCGCGGGTGCATGGCGCGTTGGTACTGGCTCAAATCTCGGAAACGTAGATATTCTCAAGAGCTACGACGCAGCACTCGAGGGCAACCCGATATTTGGCGGTGGCGCCGGAACTTATGTGTGGGAATACAAATTCTCGCGGTCGCTTCTTTCCGACTTCGGCAATGGCGCGATCACTTTCCACCAGACGCTTGAATGCGGCAACGACCTGCTGGAAAAACAGTATGAAAGCGTCCCTGAGCCGGCCACGATGATTCTCTTTGGAATCGGACTGGCGGGACTCGGAACCAAGCTTCGTAATCGAAAGAAAGTAACCAACTAATCGAAGATTAAAAATCATTAAGATCACAGGGCCGCATCACTCGATGCGGCCCTTTCTTTTGTCTCCCCCGGGTAGGTACAACAATTTACCGGACATTCTCAAATGCCGGGACCCTCGATGAGCGAGTAGTCCACCAGTGTAATCATCTGCCAGCAGTGACTTAAGTCTCACCACCTAATCTCCGCAAAATATACGGCAACCTGAAGATTGACTGCGTACACGGTGTACGAAGAATGTGCCTATTTTAATCGAAGTTAGATAAATTGACAAAGTATCACCATTAACTTAACTTTTTTCCGTAACAATCAACGCTACTTCGCAGTTTGATGGTGACAATGCTGTTTTCGGAGTGAGTAACCGGCGGGGGTGACGGTAGCCGGATGTGATGTTAATTGCAAAATTTCAAAAATTCGCGCGATCCGGCGCGAAGGCTCGGAATTGATTCAAATCGATTGAAAATGTGCCATTGAATGATACGACAAGAAGGTCTGGCTTCCACAAGTAGCGCAACCTGCTTGGTTGCTCGATTGCAGTGAAAAACATTTATGCGGCATTAACGAACAGAAACGGGAGGTGATGTTGTAGTCAGTTGTGAATTGTCTCACGGTCGATTTACATCATGGTAACGAGCGCAGTGACTTGGACAAAGGCGCGGGCACTCTGGCGAGCTTCAAGTTCATAAATAGTAAACTCAGTCATTAGTTTTACCGCCCGGCAATTTCGCTCGGGCAACTACTTCTCCATGCGGTCCCGCCGATTCGACTCAAGTCGGTTGGAGTGGTACTGCTTGTCCATCTCGGGAGGTCTATTTTGATGGAACAGTTAACACGATGGTTTCTTCGGTCTTCTCTAATCGCGATGCTCTTGTGTTCGATGGTTTCCGCGACGGTGACGAATGTCAACACCGCCGAAACTTTTGCGACTATTCAAGAAGCAATCGATGACCCCGAAACGCTTCCTGGTCATACTCTCTCAGTCGCTCCAGGAACCTACGTGCTTAGCAGCACAGTCAATGTAACAAAAGCGAATTTGACGATCGACGGCGCCGGCGGCGGCGACGCGGTCATTCAAGTCGCCCAATCGGTCGGCTACGCGTTCAGCCTCACGGCTCCGGGCGTCACCATTCGCGATCTGGAAATCCAGAAAACGGACTTGGGTGACAATCACAATTTGATCTACCTCGCTGCCAACAATCTTTCAATCCTCAATAACCTCATCTACGGTCCAGACCCGGGCTCAGCCTGGAGTGTTAATGGCATCGTCAGTCGCGCCATGCTTTCAACCGGCGGACTGACCGGAATGTTGATTGACGGCAACACGATCCACACGCTGCGCCAACCCGGCTATTTCAGCGGTCCAACGACCGGCGTAATCTCGAACAATGCCGTTTCCGGCACTCGCGGTTGGGTCAATGAAGGCGCTGAACTAACCTTCACCAACAATAGCTGGCCGCTGCCGGCAAATGAAGGCGCCGAAATCGCGCTGCTCTCTACAATCGTCCCGGCATGGTATCCGGACCTCATCGCATTGAGCAATGCGAATAACAACGCCTATATTTCCGCCCAGTTTGTCGGCGGTGATGATGGCAGAGCCACTGCCTATGTCGATGCTGCAGCCGCTGCGGGCGGTCTCGGCAGCGCCTTGGCGCCGTTCCAGACAATCTCCGGCGGCGTCGCCAGTGTCTTGCGCACCGGAACCGTCAACATTGCAGCGGGGAATTACACCGATAACATTGTGGTTGCGGACCCGATGACAATCGTCGGCGCCGGCGCTGCTGTGACATTTGTCTATCCGGCGCTGTCCGCTCCGGATCCCGGTGGTGCAGGATCAAATCCTCCGGGTGCAAGCAACCTGATACTTGTTCAAGCCGACGACGTTGCTGTCTCCGGCCTTACGCTTGATGGTGATAATACTTCGCTTACCAGCGGCCAGGTCTTTAGCGGTGCGGATATCGATGCGCGCAGCGGTATCATTACAAATCATGGCCTGGGTGTTTATCAAAACTTGACGGTTTTTGACTGCGTCGTGAAAAATATCTGGCTGCGCGGAATTTACGCGTCAAGCGGTGGATCCTTCAATTTTCACCACAACACCGTCCAGAACGTTCAGGCAAACTATGCTTCGATCGGCATGTTCAACTATGGCGGCGGTGGTGTGTTTGACCACAATACTGTGTCCGATTGCAGTGACGCAATTTCCTCAAATTATTCGACGGGCTGCACGTTCACTTATAACACAGTCACGAATTCGGGAAGCGGCGTTCATACTGACAACGCCGGCAGCGCTGTCGGCAGCGTCGCCGATCTTATCGAAAACAATATCGTCTCCGATAGCAAATCCAACGGCTATGGAATCTTTGTCTTTGTGCCTTACATCGCGCCCGTAGTCAATCTCAATACTGTAATAAACGTAGATGTCGGGTTGACTTGCGCCGGCTCATACGCCGCGGTCACGCCAATTTTCACCAACAATACGGTGAACGGCATGGCCCGGGCAAATAGCACCGGACTCTACATAACTACCGAAATCTGGGGTAATGTCTCCGGAAACGTCTCCGTGCTATTCGAAAACAACTCGATTACCAATACCGTCGACGGTATGTACGCCGTCGCCGAGGCTGGTTTTACAAATGCCTCGACATTTTTCGACAACGAATTTCATTCTAACAGCAATTCCAACGTCTTGGCCGGATTAGGCGCTCAGGGTGCAGGCACATTCGCGCTTCAGATGTCCGGCAACTATTGGGGATCAACCGATCCCGGTGTAGTCGATGCGTCAATTCAGTCAAATGCTGACTACTCGCCGTGGTTGGCGGGCGGGACAGCAACCTCGCCCGGTTTCACAGGTGATTTCTCGGTCCTGTACGCCGATGATAACTCACCGCAAATTGGCGTCGCTAATCACGTCCAGGAGGCCGTCGATATGGTCTCTGGCAGTACTATCTACCTCATGCCAGGCTTGTACGTTGGACAGGTAGTCTGCACGGGATTCGCCGACTTGAATATTATCGGCGCCGGTATTGCTTCGACAACGATTCAAGCACCGGCTGTGGCGATGACTCACGCCTTTGTCACTCCGGGTCCGACCAACAACTACGCGGTGCTTTCGATCGAAAACTCCGCCTCTGTCGATGTTCAGGATCTGACCATAGACGGCGCCGGCAAGGGAAACCTCCAGTCTCGCTTTAACGGTGTCGCCTACTACAACTCCAGCGGATCATTGGCCGATGTTACCGTTGTCGACGTGCGCGACAACCCGCTAAGCGGCGGCCAGCACGGAAACGCCGTCTATGCCTATGCCGAAAGTGGCACTCCACGCACAGTCGACTTGGCCCGCGTCACCGCTGTTGGTTTCCAGAAAACCGGTATCGTATTCAATGGCGCTGACCTAACGGCAAACGCCAATGAGTGCACAGTGACCGGCGCAGGACCGCTTGGTCTTGGATTGCCGGCACAAAACGGTATCCAATTCGGAACCGGCGCTGACGGTTCCGTGTCTGACTGTAACGTCAGCGCAATTTCTTACACACCATCAACATATGTTGCCTGCGGACTCCTGCTCTTTGGACCGGGACCGATCGCAACAAGTGGAAACACTATCACTGACATTCAGGTCGGCGCATACTTCATCGACGCCGCCGGCAGCTTCAATAATTCCAGTTATTCCGCGAGTTCGGTCGGGACAGGCGTCTCCGATTTCTATGGCGCTTATATCTATGCCAGCACTCTCGCGAAATCGAATCGGCATTTGCCGCAAGGTTTTGATGCCGATGTCACGCCGTCCAACAAGCTGGCAGGTCGTGACGCAACTGCGCTTGCCCCGCTGACAACGACCATCATGGTCAACAACAACATCTTCAGCGGTGACAACAGCATAGGCAGTCTCGGCTTTGGCGCCTATACCGATGGAACAACGGACCTCGCAGTGAGCGCGACCGGAAACCGCGTTACCGACTTCGACTATGGCGTTGACGTCACTCGAACAGGTTCAAGCGCTCTTTCGACGACCTTCAACAGCAACGATGTGCTGTTCAACAATCTCGGATTCGGTAATTACGGCGGCGCCGTTAGTGCAACTCAAAACGTGTTCGCCAACACCGCTAATGCCACCGACGACATTGCCGCCAATTTTTATGACCAAAACTGCTGGAGTGATTGGTCGGGTGTCGGCTCATATGCCGTTCCTGGAGCCGGCGCCAATATCGACAATAATCCGGTCGCCGATTGCGGTCTTGACATGACGCCGAACACGATCGTGTACAATTGCGTCGGTGACTTCGTGTTCAACGTAAACATCGGCGCGGGCGTAACTGCTCTCGATGCGGCAAATATCTGGATGGAGTATCCTGCCGAATTATCGGTTTCGAGTATTACTGGGTTGGATGCCAATTTCTTTGTCGCCTATTCCCAGACGTCGCATGCAGCAGGCGAACTTGACACTCTCAAGGTCAACCTCGGCGTTCTGACCGGTGTTGATGACGGTCCCGACAGTCTCTTCAAAGTCGCCATGAACGGCAGCACATCGTGCTTGTCCGGCGACATTGCAATGATCTATCGCGATCTGCGTGACAGCACGAACACGCAAATACCCTCGCCGTTGGCAGCGCCAATCGACTTCCAGTCGAATTGCGTCGATCCGACAATCGTTGTGAATTCGCCTGCCACCGGTGGAATGTACAATGCGCCCCCAGCGCTCAGTCTGACTGCGGGCGACGATTGCGATTTGAATGATGTTTATTATCAGGTCGACGGCTGTGCCCCTGCGGGTTGGCTTCCGATCGCTGCTGGCCTGAGCGGCACAGTGTACAATAATCCCAGTTGGTCACTCAGCGGCGCCGAATTTGCCGCTCTTACCGAAGCATCGCACTGTATCCGCTTTAAAGTCACCGACGACTACGGTCGAGGCAACTCTGATTCGTGCACATTCACCTGGTGTTTCACGAAGGACGTGACTGCCCCGGCGCCGCCGACTTCATTGGTTGCACAGCCCGGACACAACAAGATCCAATTGAGTTGGGTCAATTCAAGTACCTCGGATGTTGTCGGTGTCAAAATCCAGCGCGTCCAATGGACCGACTATCCAGATTACGGCAGTGCACCGTCGCCGACCGCCGCGCCAGTCTATCCGGCTGACCATACTATTGGATTGACTGTTCACGACGTGGCCGCTACTCCGAGTCTCCCCGCTAATCATTTGGACGTGATGAGTCTTTCCAACGCCACGCGCGATGTCTACTATTACGGCGCATTCGCCTATGACCTCGCCGGCAACTACTCGGTCGCCGCCGTTCCGGCGCAAGCACGCTCGACATCGTACTGGTTGGGTGACATCGCGGCCGCATTCGACGGCTCGGTTTATTTCACTGATCTTGTTGTGTTCACAGGAACCTATGGAGTCAACGAAGGCCAGTCCGGCTATGTCAATCATGCCGACTTCGGACCGACTCACAACAACAGCCCGAAAGGCATTCCACTTCCGGACGACAAAGTTGAATTCGAGGACCTTGCAATCTTCGCGATCAACTTCAACAATGTCGCCCCAATGTTGGCGAAGAACCAGCCGACCCTGAGTGGAACGCCAATGACGAATACAGCGAATCTCCGGCTCGTCGATCGTCCGGCAGCAGATGGCTATTATGTCGATCTCTACTTGGACAATCGCAACGATGATTCCAAGTCGTTGATTGGCGAGGTAAGTTTCGATCCATCGCAGTTGAACTTTGTATCGACGACGATAGGGGAGGACATCGCGAGTCCGAATCTGCCGCTCTTCTATAAGTCTATAGTTCAAGATGGCAAGATCTCGATTTCTGCAGCAGTCCTGGGAGATGGATGGACATTCACCGGCAGCGGTGTGATCGCCACTCTGAAATTCCAGACTCGCACCGCCTCTCCGACCCGTGCACGGCTTACTCGTGCCGAAATCAGAGACAACGCGAACAACTCAATAATTGCTCCGGTCAGCCATGTTGGCGAACCAGAGTTGATTGCTTCCAGCGTAGATCCGACTGGATACTCGATCAGTCAGAATTCGCCAAACCCGTTCAACCCGGAAACAAAAATTGCCTATGGCTTGCCTTCCGCGGCCAAGGTCTCGATCCGGATTTACAACGTAATGGGCCAGTTGGTGAAGAGTCTCGTTGATGAGTACCAAACGGCCGGTGCCTATGAAGTAATCTGGAATGGCGCTAACGACAGTGGAACGAAAGTCGCGTCCGGCATCTATTTCTATAGATTCGAGACGCCCGACTTCCAGAAAACTGTCAAGATGACCATGTTGAAATAACCCCTGCGGCAGGACCGGGCTCACTAATCACCTCTGTGTGGGCCCGGTCCTTCCATTTGAAAGTTGCATCATGACTTTTACTCGTTTGGTGGTCTGTCTTTCGATGCTCGTCCTCTTAGCGGGAAGCAGCATTTCCCTCGGCCAGTTTTCGGATAGCACCGGAAATGTGTTCATTTTTCCCGAGGAACAAATTGTCAGTCTGAATGATACCTTTCTTGTTTATGTCGCCATCGACACTGTGCCGGACGTGAAATCCTTTTTCTTTGACGTCGAAGTTGATACTTCTGTAATCAAGATGATTGGAGCGGCCAAAGAGCCATTCTTTAATGGACCTTCAGGCGCCTTTTTCTTTTGGACTGATACGACTCACGTTTTCAGCGGAAGCCAATCTGCCTATGTTTATGAATTGCTTGGCTCGCTCTTCGGTCCTTTGGTCAACGTCGACGGGCCGGGAAACTTGATTAAGATGACATTTGTGGCAGTGGGACATGGTGCGAGCGGGGTCATGTTTCGCCAATCGGATATTCTGAATCAAAACAATGTTGAAATCGCCATGGACGATTCGCTCAATGGACTCGTTATCGTCTGTCCGACGACTTTCTTATACGGCGATGCCGATTTCAACTCATTCATAAGCATCTCTGATGCTGTCTACTTGATTAATTTTATCTTCGCCGGTGGACCGGCTCCATACCCGATTAAATCGGTTGGCGATGCAGATTGCAACAACCTGATCTCCATTTCCGATGCAGTTTACTTAGTCAATTACATCTTTGCCGGCGGACCGCCGCCCTGCAATCCGTGCGATTGAGAAGGATAATACCCATGAAGAATAAATTGATATCTTTGAGCCTTTTGCTCGCGCTCTGTTTTCTTGCGCCGGTTGCTGCGGCAGCGCCAACGATGTACCTCATTCCCGACAGCACGATCGCCTTCCGGGATTCGCTGTTCACGCTGTATCTACTCGCCGACGCATCAACAGTCAATTTGAAGGCATACTCGGTCGAAATCAATTTCGATCGAAACATCATCAGTGCTGACTCTGCGAGTGTAGTCGAAGGCGCCCTCTTGGCGACTCCCGGCGATCCGACATTCTTTTGGGTGGGATTCTCTCCGGATTCGGCCACGTTGTACGTTGACGGCGCGATTTTGGGCGATGGAGCAACTGTCACCGGCACAGGAATATTGGCAACCATTACCTTCAAAACAGTTGGCTTTGGCACGAGTGATATAAACTTCATCTCGGTCCGGGCGCGGGACGGAGATAACAACTCCTTGATTTTTGGCAATGTCGACGCGTGGATAAAAGTCTGTCAGTTTGTCGGGGATGTGAATGCCGACAACCGGCTCAATATTTCCGACGCCGTCTATTTGATCAATTGGATTTTCGCCTCCGGGCCATATCCGATTCCAGATCCCGGCGTTGGCGATGTCAATTGCGACTCTACTACGACCATTAGTGACGTGGTTTACATCATCAACTACATCTTCGCCAGTGGCGCTCCACCATGCGGACCGTGTTACTAATTCGAGATTTTGACTCGACGAAGCTCGGCCTTGATTGTCGGCAATTGCAGCATATGTCAAAGTTCGCGGTCGTTCTGCGAATCTGGGACAGAACCGACTGTCGAGATTAACTTCAACTGCTGCGCGTAAGATGTGATCCCACAAGGAGATGCGTCTGTGTTGCGTTTGGTGCCGCCTGTCTTTTCGGGTCGCAAACAAAATCATTGACAATTTTCGTACATGTTATATACTTGCACCGAACCTCTATTCATAGGAAACGAAAATGTCGAGTCGAATTAAACCACTCTTTTGTTTAGTTATTGGTCTAATCGCGTTGATGGCCGTGCCGGGATTTGGCTATAGCGCCACACAAAATATCTTCTACGATTGGACCTTTGATTCAGGCATCCAGTACGCATGGAATGGGGATAATCATACCTATGATTACGCCTCGTACATCGATTTCTATGAAGGACCTTTCGCAGATGGCGCTTTCGGCGGCGCTTGGCTCGGCACATCATCTTTTCTGCAATCAAGCATGCATTGGAGCCACCTGCTTCCAAATCTCTCCGCTCCCGGAACGAATGTAACTTCGGCTAAGCTCTTCATTGATGCGGCTTGGGTCGATGCGGGGAATAATTTGGTCAGTATTGAAGGCACCTGGGATTGGGATGCTCTGAATCATACATTCCTCGATAATACCACATACAACATCGGCGCTATCGATGACCCGAGTTTTTGGGATGATGGCGCACTTGATATTTCCGTCTTTGCCGGTGAGCACAGCCTTCGCGTTGACCGCGCAATCTTGATGCTGGACTACGAAGAGGGCAACGGCTCCGGGTCGGCGGAAGTCCCCGAACCTGCCTCGGTTATCCTGTTTGGCGCCGGTTTGGTGGGTTTCGGCGCCTTGCTTCGCTGCAAACGCTCGTAGTGGTTGCCGCAGTTGGCTTCATCGAGTCCGTTTACAAACCAGTTGTATGTCTAAATTTCCCCGGGACTTGCGCTTCCGCCTGCCGATAACTAATAACGAAATCTGAATTCAAGTTGAGGTTGATTTATTTTTCCGCTTTCCGGATATTTCGAGCGCGTATTATCTGTGAATAGGAACCCGCTCAGCACTGAATCAATCGAGCGCGGGCTGAATTAGTCAATGACACTGGGAGACGAGAGAATTGGATAGTTCCAAACAGGCAAAAACCTTCTATGTCCGCGACATCCTTGCTGTCATTTGGAAACGCAAGTGGCTCGTCGTTATTCCCATCTTCTTGGTCACCGCTATAACGGCGGCCAGCACATTTTATATTAGCCCGATCTACGAAGCCTCAGTCACTATCTTCATGGAAAAACCGGTGCGTCTTTCGCAGGACATCCAGCGCTTGATCGGCGGAGCGGGCTCGTCTATCGGCGGAAACCCGGAAACGATGACTCGCGAATTGCAGAGCCTCCAAAACGAAATCGTCTCCGCGCCCTATATTGCTCAATTGGTTACGAATATTGGCCTCGACAAGGAGCCGTCGATCGAACTGATGGCGCGCAAGATGCAAGTCAACCAGCCCAACGTTACGCTGGAAGATCTGAAGTTCGACATGTTATTGGAAAGTCTTCGAAATCGCATCCGAGTCGAGTTCGCCGGCATCAATCAAGTGCGGATCCTGGCGCAGTCTTCCTCGGCGGAACAGGCCAAACTGATCGTGCAGAATCTTGGCGATATCTTTATTCAGGAAAAAACGAAACAGGAATCGCGTTCAATATCCGCGTCTTCAGATTTCTCCTCTGATCAATTGGCGACTTACGATAAGGACCTGCAGGACAAGATCAACGAAAAAACCGAACTCGAAAAAGAACTCCTGCGCGTTCAACTCGACGAAGTTGTCGCTGCCCCGGAAAACCGCAAGCAGATCAATATGGAAGTCCAGGCGATCACGCAGGAAATCAGCGAGAAGGAAAAGGAAGTCCGCGAAACACAAATGCGCCTTTCCAGCATGGCGGGCGGAATTCCAACTATAGAAGAACCGCAGAGCATGATCGAGAAAAAATCGGAGATCAACAAACTCCTGGCGTCGATGCCTGACTTGATGCAAAAGTATAGCTGGAATACACCCAGCCTTGTCTCGTTCAAAGTGCGCCTTTATGGACTCGCCAGCGATGTTGACGAGGCAGTTGCCCGCGAAGTGCGCGTAAAATTTCCTCAGCAGTCGGAAGCATCCAAGAACGACTTGATCACCCTTTTCAGTTCGCGGTTGCGCCTCGAGACGCTATATGCTTACAACAACAACCTTAAACTTGCCCTGGCGGATCTCGACCGCCGTGTCGGGCTAATGCCCGGCTTCCGTGCCAAGATAGAACAACTGAGCCGTGAAATTGACGCTTCGCGCAACCTCCGCGACCAGTTCAAGCTGTCTCAAGAAGGAACACAGATTTCTCAGGCTTTGCTGATGGAGTCGAAATTCCGCGTTGTTGAACCGGCTCGCCTCCCGCTATCGCCGATCTGGCCCAACAAGAAAATGATCGTCCTTTTGGGCTTTTTGGTCGGAATCAGCTTGGGAGCCGGCGCTGTCATTATTGCCGAGTTCTTTGACAATTCAATAACGAAGATTGAGGATGCTGAGTTGATGCTGGGATTTCCAGTAGTTGGCACGATGCCGAAAATTGAGGGGCTCGAAAAGCTCAAAGTCCATGCCGGCAGGTAGCCGGCTGGCAATTTCAGGGGACCAGAATAGAATCAGCAATTTCAAGTTGCAGTTGCGTTAATCGGTGTCCGATACTATTTTAGGAACCAATTCGAATCGAACTATGACGCTCAAATAAAGGATATCGGTTGAAATTTCATAAGGACATTCTCAAACTCGACGCCGCACACGTCACCGAGCAGCTTTGCGCGGCGATTCGCAGCCAGATTCGCGATGATCTCAAAAAAAGCGGTGTCGTGGTCGGCATTTCCGGCGGCATCGACTCGACTGTCGTATCCGCTTTGTGTGCCCGCGCTCTCGGTCCGGAACGCGTTCTGGGAATTATGATGCCGGAGCAGGAGTCGTCCGGAGAAAGCGAAATGCTCGCCCGCCAGCTCGCCGCCCAGTTCGGTTTTGAAGCTATCAAGGAAGACATCAGCGCCGGGCTTAAAGGTTTAGGCTGCTACGAAAAACGTGACGAAGCCATCAAGCAGCTATTTCCGGAATACGACAATAACTACAAATGCAAAATCACCAATCCTGGAAATATCCTCTCTAAAGACACTTTCAATTTCTTCCACCTGACCATCACGAAGGACGGCAAGGAGCCGCAAACCAAGCGCATGACGCCGGGCGTCTATGCGCAGGTCGTAGCCGCTTCGAATCTCAAACAGCGCCTGCGTATGACGACGCTGTACTACCACGCTGAAAAGCGCAACTGGGCGGTCGCCGGTACCGGCAACAAAGACGAGCACATGCAAGGATTTTTCGTGAAGTATGGAGACGGCGGCGCTGATTTCAAACCGATAGCTCACTTGTTCAAGATTCAAGTCTACCAGTTGGCAGAATACTTGGGAGTGCCCCTTGATATCATCAAACGTACTCCGACCACTGACACATACAGCGCCGGATCGACTCAGGAAGAATTCTTCTATGGACTTGACTTCTACCGCATGGACATGCTTTGGTATGCTATGGAGAACAACGTTCCCGCCGCCGACGTCGCTTCCGTCCTCGGATTGTCAGTAGAAGAAGTCGAGCACGGCTACGCGCACATCGCGCGCAAAATTCGGGCAACTGAGCCGCTGCGGATGATTCCGCTGGAAATCGGCCCGACCGCATAAATAGGATTTTAGTTGGAAGCGCTCCAATCGGATCGCGTGACTTTGCTTGATAAGGATTATTATGGAGTTTAATGCCGAAAGCATCCGCACTGAAATAAGAAAATTTATCATCGACTCTTATCTGCTTGGGGACGAAAGCGTCAAGTTTTCCGATTCCGATTCTTTTATGCGTCGGGGCATCATCGATTCGATGGGGATTCTCGAATTGACCGCCTTCCTTGAGCAGAAGTATGGTATCGCCGTCGCTGACAATGAAATGCTGCCCAATAATCTCGACAGCGTCGAGAACCTTATCGGCTTCATCAAAGGGAAGTCCGGCAAGTAGCTCGGTTGTCCCAAGCATTCGCCGCCTTGGACTAATTCTGCGGAGGTAGCTGATCATATGAAACTAGATCAATTCCTGCGCCGAAGTAGTGCATCGCACCCGCAACGTGCTGCAGTCATCGATCAAGAAAGCCGCATCAGCTATAGTGAACTGAACGCAGTTGCATCAGCGTTGGCTTCCTCGCTTCAACGCCTGAATTTGGCAAATGGTTCGCGTGTCGGTCTTTTGATGGAAAACTCCATCGATTACGTGATTTCCTTTTTTGCCATCACGAGCGCCGGATTCGTGGTTGTTCCGCTCGATACGTCTGCAAACGGTGAGACGCTGCGATACATCTTGGCTGATTGCGAAATCAAAGTTCTGATCGCCCAGTCGCGTTTTCGCCGGCAGTTGAAAGTTTTGTTTGACGGTGAGCAGAACCTCAAAATTCTCCTCTGCGACTCGCAACTCAATTTCGCCGCCGATAAAGTGCAAACCATAAGCTATGGACCCTTGATGGCGCTTGAAGCCTTTGAGGTCGCCGGCGAGCGCGAGGCTGTGCGAGTTTCCGAAGCGATTACGTTTGACCGAAACGGGAAGAAGCACGAACTCGCGGCGATATTCTACACTTCCGGGAGCACCGGCACACCCAAGGGCGTCATGCTCTCGCACTTGAATCTCATGTCCAACACACTCGCCACGATCGAATACTTGCGGTTGACCGAAATAGATCGGACACTCGTAATTCTGCCGTTTTATTACATCTATGGCAATTCGCTGCTGCTTACTAACATTGCATGTGGCGCCTGCCTCGTCATCGACAATCGTTTCCTCTATCCGGAAACAGTGCTAAATACGCTTGAAGAACACCAATGCACCGGCCTTTCGGGAGTGCCGTCGAACTTCATGATCCTGTTGGGTAAATCGACCCTGGCTTCAAGGCAGCTTCCGAGCTTACGGTATTTCACGCAGGCCGGTGGCGCTATGGCGCCGGAGATTGTCCGCACTCTGGCCGATGCCTTCCCAACTAAGGAGATTTATGTCATGTACGGGCAGACCGAGGCTGCTCCACGCGTGACTTATTTGCCGCCTGCCCGACTGACGGAAAAACTCGGCTCGATAGGAATCCCACTCTCCGACATATCCGTTATAATAGTTGATGACCAGCACAATGAAGTACCTGCCGGGCAAACAGGTGAACTTGTCGTGTCCGGCGATAACGTCATGATGGGCTACTGGAACCAGCCGGAGGAACAGCGCGAAGTCCTTCAGGGCGACAAGCTCTTTACCGGTGACCTTGGTTACAAAGACGAAGACGGGTATATCTTTATCATCGGGCGCAAGAAAGAGATCATTAAAGCCGGTGGAAATCGGGTCAGCGTTAAAGAAGTGGAAGAGTGTCTCGTCAGCAACGAGAAGATACTGGAGGCTTGCGTCATCGGCGTGCCAGACCCGCTCTTAGGCGAGGCCATCAAGGCCGTGATTGTTCTCAAGCCGGGCGTCGATATGGAGGCGAAAGATGTTGTTATGTACTGCCGTCTCAAATTGGCTGATTTCAAAGTGCCGAAAATAGTGAGCTTTGTGGCCGCGTTGCCGAAATATCAATCAGGCAAGATAAACAAGCAACTGCTGAAACAACTGCCGGCATAGGCAAACGGTTGCAGCAACTCAAATAGGCAGGGAAGCAGGGCGTTTAAACAATATGTGCGGAATTGCCGGATACTTTCAGTTGGAAGGGTCTCGCCCCCCTGACCGCGATCTCGTAGTCAGGATGATCTCGATGATCCGTCATCGCGGTCCCGATGAGTTCGGCGCTTTCCTCGACGACAAATGCGTGCTCGGCCATGCGCGCCTTTCCATCATTGACCTTTCCACCGGACAGCAGCCGCTCTGTAACGAGGACGAAACGGTGTGGATCGCATTTAACGGCGAGATATTTAATTACGTCGAACTGCGTCCAATTCTTGAATCACATGGCCACAAGTTCCGCTCGCACTCCGACACCGAAGTCATCGTCCATGCTTATGAGCAATGGGGTAAGGACTGCCTGCAATATTTCAACGGGCAATTCTCGTTCGCAATTTACGATAGTAAAGTCCAATCGCTTTTCTTGGCCCGCGACCGAATGGGCAAGCGCCCGCTATTCTATACCGTGCACGAGGGGCGATTCTACTTCGCCTCCGAAATCAAAGCGCTATTCGCTGACCCGACAATTCGGCGCTCACTTGATGTCGAGGGTTTGGACCAGGTCTTCACTTGGTGGACTTGCGCGCCGCCGCGAACCGTCTTCTCCGGAATCAAGGAGCTCGAATCAGGCTCGTGCATCGAGATCAAGTCCGGCAACATTGCGACTTCGCGTTATTGGTCAATGTTGTATCCCGACTTATATGACAACAACCGCAGCGTCGATTCATGGGCAGAAGAATTACACGCTCTGTTGATCGACTCGATCAGACTCAGACTTCGCGCCGATGTTCCAGTTGGAGCATATCTTTCCGGCGGGCTCGACTCATCGGCGATCGCAGCGCTGGTGCGGTCATTTACAACCAACAAGCTCGAATCATTCTCCATCGCCTTTGGTGACAGTGCCTTTGATGAATCCAACTACCAGAAGCAAATGGCGGATCAACTCGGCACTCATCACCGCTCGGTTCAGTGCAACTACGACGACATTGCTAACTGCTTTCCGGAAATCATCTGGCATACGGAACGACCGATTCTGCGTACTGCGCCGGCGCCGATGTACCTGCTTTCGCGTCTGGTCAATGATTGCGACTTCAAAGTAGTTCTGACCGGAGAAGGTTCCGACGAGATCTTTGGCGGTTACGACATTTTCAAAGAGACCAAGATTCGCCACTTCTGGTCGAGAAATCCAGAATCAAAATGGCGCTCGCTCTTGTTGAAGCGATTATATCCAACCTTGCCGCTCAGCGAAGTTCGGTCCAATTACTTCCTCGAGGAATTCTATAAAGAAGGCTTATCTGATACAGACAAGTACTATTTCTCGCACATGCCGCGAATTAAAACGACTTCGCGTGTAAAAGACTTCTACAACACTGCGCTCAAAGCTCAATCCGCCGCGACCGATTCTTTGAATGCCTTCGCCCATACGCTGCCGGACGGATTTTTGAGTTGGCACCACGTTTCTCGCGCCCAGTATCTCGAATCGAAATCTCTGCTGTCGGGATATTTGCTATCTTCGCAGGGCGACCGCATGGCCGCCGCCAATGCCGTTGAGGGGCGCTACCCGTTCCTCGATCATCGCGTCATCGAATTGGCTGCCCAGATTCCGCCCCATCACAAACTGTTTGGCCTGAAAGAGAAGTGGGTGCTCAAGAAGGCAATGAGGGGCCAACTGCCCGATGCCATTCTCAAACGTCCAAAGCAACCTTACATGGCGCCGGACTCAAGCTGCTTCACTCAAAAGCAGTCGCCGTCTTACGTACGTGATTTATTATCCGAAGATCGCGTCAAGCGGGCAGGGGTCTTCAATCCAGTAATGGTCGGTAAGCTTTACGAGAAATGCCTCAAGCAGTCACAGGCTCAAATGTCGTTCAAGGATAACATGGCTTTTGTCGGAATTCTTTCGACGCAAATGCTCATTAACAGCTTCATCGAGAATTTCGAGAAACGCGAACCGCGCCGCGTCACTGATTTTCGCGTTTGGGCCGATTTCTCAACCACCAGCGCCGGCAAACCAGCGCCTCAGAGCTGATCTTGGATTCTAAAATCATCGAATTTCGCTCGACTCGCCATAGGCTGACAAAACAGCCTTTTCCATCGCCGCGATTTCATCATCCGATAACGAGCCGAAGTGCTCGCTGCGCTTTGATTTTGCCAGTCGTCCGCTGTTTTGCAAACATAATCTTATGAAGAGGTCGATTTTCTGGTCCGGCAAATCGACGATTTCCTGAATTGCAGCTTTGCTTTCATCGTACTTTGCCAGGAATGCTAACTCAGTTAGCAGTTCTGTGTCAATGGTCTTCGCAATGAACCTGAGCAGCGCTTCAGCCTGAGGCGACATATCAATGTACCGATACCAGTTGCCGGTGTCGTTGTGAACTGTCATCCCCCCTTCGGCATCGAGCGAATATTCTACCAAACGCATGAGCTGCCTGGAAAACGCTTCCAGAGAATCATCGTACTCCGTCGGATTCTTTAGCATCACTGCCGAAATAGGAAACATCACTCCCTGCGGAGTAAATCCCCGCCGCGCCAAGATGTTGTGAATCAAGAAACGATGAATTCTGCCATTCCCGTCGTCGAACGGATGGAGAAATACAAAACCATATGCCACAGACGCGGCATGAATAACAGCAAAGAGGTCGCTTGTGTCCATTCGTTGATGTGCGGATATCAATCCCGCCATCAGGTCGGAAACGTCTTCGGGCTTCGGCCCGGCAAAATGCACTTTCTCTTTTTGCCACGCGATCGACTCTCCTACATAATTCTGGCTCGTGCGATAATCCGCGGCTTGAAATCGCGGATCAGCAATGCGATTTTGCAGTTCGATTAATTTCTTCTTTTCGCAAAAATCCTCCTGCTCGGCCAGTTGCAGGAGCGCCACGAATCGCTCAGTTCGTGTCGATGTCGGTTTGATGCGTTCGATTTCGAACGACGATTTGGTCTCTTTAGAATAAAGATAGCCAAGCGCCCGTTTCAGCAACTCCGGAGAATAGGCAGACACAATTTCTCGGCATCGCTCGGGAAGATTGGCCGCCTCCAATTCGCTCAGTGTTGAAGTGCGCCGCACCGTCGGACAAAAGTTCCGGTTGCCCAACAGATTGTCGTTGATCCGGTGGCGCCGAACTTGTCGGGCGGGATTGATAGTGTAGTATCGATCGGTCTCGAGCAAATCAACGTAATTGCCTTGCTTGAGATCCTCAATGGGCAATTCTTTGCCGGTCAGAAATTCGTATAAGAACCAGATTCGCCGGGCATATTTGCCGGTCGGTTTGGACCTAAGATAGGCGAGAATGTCGTCCTTAGCCATCTTTTGAAAAAGGCAAGCCAGCAATGCCAGATTTGTGCCGTCATATTTCAGGGCAAATTCGAGATGTTCTCCCGGGGAGTCTCCCGGCCAATACTTCTGCGGATAGACTTCTTCTACCACATTTCCGCTTGAATTCACACGATGAATTCCGCTTGTCGTAACCAGCGACTGATGCCAGTTGGGAATAACATCGATCCTGTATCGCTCGATCAGGGCTGCGTAACCAGCGGGTTTTTCTGTCGGTTCTGTAGTTTCTGGTTTCTGCACTGCGTTCCTCTCGAAGAACGATTATAAAGCGGGAATTATCATTACTATCTGGCACTTGTCAAGAAAAATTATTACGAAATGGGTGGATGGCGGTATTTTTCGTATAGAAAAACAATTACAGTACTGGAAAAACACTTACAATTTTCAATAAATAGGGATAACTGATTACATCAGATGCAGTTGCACACCTTTTGCCCAATGCGTGTTCGGAAATTCGAACTTCGCCGCAACTGCGACAGGCAGGAGGCAACCACTTCTATTTGTCAGCAGTCGTTGACAAAATAGCTCTCTTGGCCTCCCAGTTGCTCCAAATCGGCCGGAAGAACTCGAGAAACCGCTCCGTCGCCGCCTTGCTTCCGATTTCGCTCGGATGCGAATCGCGTTGGTCCGGCCGGCGAAATTCGGCCCGCAATACATTCTCGTCGTTGGCTAAAACATCGAACAGGTCAAAGACATGGAAATTCTCAAGCCCAGTTTCCCTTTGATAGCGCGGCAGCAGGTCATTCTTCAGCCAGGTATTGAAATCGCGTGCCCGTTTAGCCGCCTCGGGATTTGTCTCAGCAGGAACAAGCGGGGGATAGGTCATATAGATGAACAACTTGTCAGGATATTTGCGAAATTCGCGCGACAGACCCTCAAAAGCAGCCCGGTAATTAGCCATCGATTTTTCAGCCCCTACCGGATTGCCTGCTCCGGACCCCTCTGATTCAACATAGCTGCACGGATAGCAGGACTTGAACATGATGACGTCGTTGCTGCGGCCATCTTTGTAATATTGATTCGGATGATTCTTAAACTCAAATACCTTTTTCATCTCCGTGGAGAACTTGGGAGTCCAATCGCACATGTCCGTATTATGACCAATTTCATCACCATAAGTAGCGCCCTTGACGAAAATCCCCATATTCAACAAGCTGTCACGCAATCCACCCTGATCCAGCATCCCTTGGCCAACAGAATGATGCACAAAGAGCATTCGTTTTGAGTAATTACTCTCAAGTCTGTCAGTCAAGTCGTTAACAACTCGACCCGCGCCAATGACTTGGTCCTGCAGACTCACCATCTGGTAGTCGAGCTTGCGGTACTTGTAAGCGAAAAACAACCCGACGGCATTGCCGATGATCGACAAAATGAGAATGACGATAAGCACTTTATTCACCTGTATTCTCCCGACTATTTCACAAAATTTCCGATTTGCAGCCCGCAATTATCATAGAACTTATACGCACAGCCGTATGGCCGATTGTGCCATTTTTTGTCGCAAGAACTGAGAATAATATCCCACTTCGCATCGATGCCAGTCGCCGCTTTATACTCGCAGTGGCAATTTGATTGTGAATTTCGTGCCGCGTCCCGGATCATTTTCGAGCGAGATGTCGTCGTCGTGCTTCTTGATAATCTTGCGCGCGATCGTAAACCCCGGCCCCGTTCCGACTCCGAATTCCTTGGTCGCGAATCCCTTGATCGAATATCTTTGTCAGGTTCTCCTTGCGAACGCCAACGCCGGTGTCTTCAATTTCAATGATCACCCGCTGAGTATCGGACTTCGTCGCAATGGTCACCGAACCCTTGCCGTGAATCGCCTGTGAAGCATTGACCTGGAAATTCATAAACACCTGATTCAACTCATTAGGGAAGCAGAGAATCGCTGGTGCATTGCCATACTGCGTGATGATCTCTATGCGGTTTTTGAATTCGTGGTGGACCGGCGTGAGAGTTGTATCAATACCCTCCTCAATATTCGTTCTCTGGAAGTCAGCCTCATCGAGCCGGGCAAAGTTCTTGAGACTGCGAACGATGTGGGCAATGCGCTGGCTCG
>CAVPQS010000069.1:0-13642 GCA_963707485.1 uncultured bacterium | reverse complement strand
TTCTCGGCCATGTCTGCACCCGCGGCTGCGGATTTTGCGACATTCTCAAAGGAAAACCCAAAATCCACGATCTCGGCGAGCCCCAAAGACTCGCGAGCGCAGTGGCTAAGCTTGGCCTCAAACACGTTGTCATCACGTCTGTTACACGCGATGACTTGGAGGACGGTGGCGCCGCAATTTTTGCCGCTACCGTGCGCAAACTGCGCGAATATGATCCAAATATCCAAATCGAACTCTTGATTCCCGACTTCCAAGGCTCAAAAACCTCCGTCGACCTCATTCTCGACGCGGCTCCGGAAATCTTCAATCATAACATCGAAACCGTCCCTCGTTTGTATAAGACCGTGAGGCCGCGAATGGGCTATCGACGCAGTTTGTCGATTTTGAAGTACGCAAAAGGCTCTGGTAAAGTGAAATTAGTCAAATCAGGCATTTTTGTCGGCGTGGGTGAGCGCGACGACGAGATCAAGCAGACGATGCAGGACATTCGCGATACCGGTGTCGACATTCTCACAATCGGCCAATATCTGTCGCCGTCGGAATTACATCTGCCGGTACTAAAATACTATCATCCGGATGACTTCGTGAAGTTCAAGGAATGGGGCAACGAAATGGGATTCCGGCACACAGAGTCAGGACCGCTCGTGCGCAGTTCATATAAGGCTTCGCACCAAAGCGCCAATCTCATCGAAGTATAGATTTTCGTTTACCGATTTTGTCCAGACTAATTTGAAAGACCGATGATCAAGATTTTCTTCGCCAAAGAATTGGGATTTTGCTGGGGTGTCGAGCGCGCCATTAACCTTGCCGCCCAGGCAAAAAATGATTTTCCCGGCGAGGTCACCATCCTCAAAGAAATCGTCCATAACCGCCAGGTCGTTGATTTCTTCAAAACCAAAGGCGTCGGCCAGGAAGACACACTCGACAAAATCGACAAAGGTACTTTGGTGATTTCGGCCCACGGTCTCAGCCCCAAGCTGAAAGAAGAGGCTCGCGACAAGGGACTACACATCGTCGATACGACTTGCCCGCTGGTTGAAAATGTCCACAGCTTCACGCGTGAACTGCTTGGTCAGGGCTATCAAGTGATTCTCTACGGCGAACCGGGACATGATGAAGTCCACGGCGTCATGGGCATCGACGAGCAGAATATTCACCTGCTTGCTGAGTTTGAGGATATCGACCATTTGCCGCGCTTTGAAAATGGAAAGGTGGCTCTAATTACTCAAACTACCCGCGGCGTCAAGGCGTTCGAGGAAGTCTGCCAGAAGATGAAAGAAGTTTATCCCGATATCAAAATCGTCAACACCATCTGCGACGCCACCGACACGCGACAGGCTGCCATTCATGAGTTGGCGCCCAACGTCGATTTGGTGCTCGTCATCGGCTCGCAAAGTTCCGGCAACTCGCAGCGTCTGCGCGACATCGCCGAAGCGATTTGCGGCAAGTCCTATCTCGTCGACCACCCGACGCAAATTGACTGGAAATGGTTCGAGGGCGTCGAGAAAGTCGGAATCACAGCCGGCGCTTCAACTCCGAATTTTGCCGTTGAGGGCATGCTCAAGGCCATCCAAATGGGAGTCGGAATCGATGTCGCCAATTCCGATCCAAAGTTATTCGAGTACAAATCTTTTACCCAGTATAAGAAGAATGTTCAACAAACAGCGTAAAAAATCACATCAGGTCAAAGTCGGCAAGGTCCTGGTCGGTGGCGATGCCCCGGTTTCAGTTCAGTCGATGACCACCACTCAGACGCGCGACATCGATGCCACGGTCGCTCAGATCAAACGTCTCGAAGACGCCGGCTGCGACATTATTCGCGTTGCCGTTCTCAACAAGGAAGATGCCCATTCGCTTGGCGAGATCAAGAGCCAGATCGACATCCCTCTCGTCGCCGACATTCACTTCCACTACCGGCTCGCGCTCATTGCCGCCGAACAAGGCGTCGACAAGATTCGCACCAATCCGGGCAATATCGGCGATGACGTAAAAATGGAAAGCGTCGTCGAAATCTGCAAAGAACGCAAAATCCCCATCCGCATCGGCGTAAATACCGGTTCGCTCGAGTGGGATCTCGTCAAATCGATGGGCCGTTACAACCCGGACGCTTTGGTCGAATCCGCAATGCGCAAGGTCCGCCTGCTGGAAGAAATGGATTTCCACGATATCTGCATCTCGATGAAATCCTCTGAAGTCGCCGGCATGGTCGAGGGCTATCGCAAGATTTCCCAACTCGTCAATTATCCGTTGCACCTCGGTGTTACCGAAGCCGGTCCGCTCATGGGCGGCACGATCAAGTCATCCGTCGCGTTCGGGCTCCTTCTCCACGAAGGCATCGGCGACACGATCCGCGTTTCGCTCTCAACTGATCCTGTGGAAGAAGTCAAAGTTGGCAAGAAAATCCTCCAGTCGCTCGGGCTGTTCAGTAACATGCCTGACCTTGTTAGTTGTCCGACTTGCGGCAGACTCCAGACCGACCTCTTTGGTCTCATCAGTCGTGTCGAGAAAGTTCTGGAAGGCATCAAGAAGCCGATCAAAGTCGCCGTTATGGGCTGCAATGTCAATGGCCCCGGCGAGGTTGGCGATGCCGACCTCGGCGTGGTTGGCTCGGCTGACTATCTCTCACTCGTTCGCAAGGGCATAGTCATTGGCAAGTTCCCGCTGGATCAACTCGAGGTCGAATTGCTGAAAGAACTTCAGACTTTCCGCGATGATGACATCGGCGCGAGCGCGACACAGCCAATCATGGTCCCGACCGAATAACTCAGCACACGACACAAGTTAATGGCGACCGGTTGACGACATCGTCGACCGGTTTTCTGCTTTATTGCGGCGCCGTGAGAGCCGATAACTATTTAAGGGGCTTGATTCATCCGGAGCACATGAAACAGAAGACTTGGCGTATTATCGGCATCGGCTTCTTTCTTACCGCGTTCTTACTCTCGCTGAAGCTCATCTTTGCGGCAATGCTGTTGTTAATTCTTGCGGTGATTGGATTGTCGGAACTGGCGGAACGCTATTCGGGTGTCCGCAAACTATTTGAACCTCGCGGGCCGAGGACTGATGTCCGCTATATGACCAAGGCGGAATTATTCAGATCGGGCCGCTCCTTTCTTGTCGGTGGAGCCGCCTTGGCAATTGTCCTTATGGCGCTTATGAAATTGACTTCCATGCTTGCCAATCCACGTTCCGAACAGCCGTTCCTCATGGGCGTATTCTTCCTGCTGGTTATTTTCGAGTGCGTTTTGTTGTTCGCAGGCGCCTACCTTTTGTTCCGCGGCTTGTTTCGTCGTCGCAGTTATGATCCTCACTTGGTTTTCCTGATGGACTCTCTAAAGGACGCGGATCGGGATTGACCGATCGCTGGCTGACATTGCACCCCGAAATATTGACCGTTGACAATTGACCGCTTTAGATTTTATTTTTTGCGCCATGACAGAGAATTTTAAGCCGACAACCTGCGTTGTCATCACGCCGCATATGCCGCCCTCGTATGCGCCTGTCGTTTTCGCCAAAGGCGACCGCGTCATAATTGAAAAGCGCGACACTGATTGGCCGGAGTTTCTCTGGTGTATTGACGAGGAAGGTGCTGCCGCCTGGATTCCGGAAAAATATCTCGAACGCGATGATGATGTCGGCATTCTCAACACCGCCTATTCATCCGTCGAGCTCAAAGCCGACAAAGGCGAACAACTCAGCATCATTAAATCCGAAGCCGGTTGGCACTGGTGCCGCAATTCAAAGGGCAAACTTGGCTGGATTCCCGATCGCACCGTCAAACTGAAAAAATAGGCGCGCACCGACTCAGGTGAACCTAAAAAGCGAATCTGAACTTACGCCTGCCACTTCGCAACTTGTTCGCGGTACTTCGCTACCAGGCCTTCGGCGTGTTTCTTGTCCTCCGACTCCGCCGCCACTGTGAAATAAGCAGCCGTCCGATCCGGCGCAATCCAGACCCAACTCTCGCCTTCTTGGAATCGCGCACCGTCGACTAACTGGCGATTCTTGCCCTCGGTAAACTCCATCAGCAGCCGCATGACCTGTCCCTTTTTGGTCCATGAACAAGGGACTTGTTCGACAATTGTATGATAGCGCTCGTGCTCGCTGCGCAATTCCGCCAGGTCGGCATTCTGTTTAGCTAACATCTCGAGCAATTTGATCGTCGCGAACATTCCGTCAGCTCCAAGCTGGAAACTCGAAAGCATAAATCCGCCGCGTGTGCCGCCGACAAAATCTATATCGTCATTCTTATATGCCTGCATCATGGCAAGATGGTCGCCACGAACGCGCACAACTTGCACACCATACTGCTCCGCAATCTTTTCGACACCCATACTCGCCATCACCGGCACGGCAATTTTTCGCGTTTGGTAGGTACTGAGAAATAGCGAGGTCACCATCAAGAGCAACAGTTGATCGGAAACTACCTGCCCGTTGCGATCGACGACCGTAATCTTTTCAGCGCTGAGCGCTAACTGAATGCCGACATCCGCTCCCAGTGACTTCACAATCGAGGCCATCGTATTCAGTGATCTCTGACTATCGGAGATTGGCAAATTCGGATCAGGGTAAGCGTTGAGCGAGATCAACTCCGTGTTCAAAGCGCTGAAGATGCCGCCGAAAATTTCTGATGCGCCGCCGTGCCCGAAGTCGATTACCAGCTTGAACTTCTTCTTGGCAATCGCTTCAGTATCGATATGCTTGAGAAAATCGCCGCGATAAGACTCCACCGTCCGCGTCGGATAATCCAGGTGCCCAACTTGATCAACGGACGCACGACGGAAGTCCTCGCGCGCGAACAATGTCTCAATCGACCGGGTCTTGCGCGTTGGCAGGTCCATTCCATCCGGTCCGAGAAAAATCATATCCGTAATATGGTACTGCGCCGGATTTTGCCGCACATGCACACCGCCGGCGTGACGCCCCGACTTGAGCTCGTAACGCATTATCGGAATCGGCAGCGTGCGCAAGTCAACAACGTTAATCCCGCATGACAACAGCCCCGAGATAAAGCTGCGCGAAAACACCCGCGAGGCCGACGACACGCCGCGGCTGACGACGATCGATTCGCCCTTTATCAGCGTGGCGCCAAATGCGCAACCAAGCTTCGCCGCGAACTCCGGCGTAACTTCTATATTGCCAAGCCCTGAAACCTTTGAGTCCGAAAACAACTCGCGATTCCACTTCTCGCCCCAAATCAGCGAGGACGACACCGTCGCGCCGGCCTCGACCTCCTTGCCCGGCCAAATCTTGCAGTTCGCTTTGACAGTTGATCCTTGCCGCAGTTTGACGTGGTCGCTGATCACGGCTTCTTCGTTGATCGAGACATTCTTTTCGATAGTGACATTGTTGCAGACAATTGCCTGTGTGATTTGCGCACCCTCGCCGATGTGCGTATCGTGCCAGATCACGCTGTTCTCGATTACTGCATTCGCCGCAATCTTGCACCGGTCACCAATGACGGAATTGCTGATCGACGCGCTGGCTTCGACGATCGAGCCGTCGCCAAGAATGACCGCACCCGAGAACCGCGCGCTTTCTTCGACGTGGAAGTCGCGATTGATCCAAATTGTCGCGTTCTCGCGATGCAATTGATTGTAAGTTGTCTCAATTCCGACTTTCTCGTTCAGGATGTCAAGATGTGCCCGCTGGTACTCAGAAAGATTGCCAATGTCGCGCCAATAGCCGGTCGCGATATAACCATAAAGCTTTTCATTATCCTTCAGCATCCCCGGGAAAAGATCCTGCGAAAAATCAAAGCTCTTCCCCTTGGGAATTCGTTCGAATACCTGTGGCTCAAGAATGTAAATGCCGGTATTGATCGTATCTGAAAACACTTCACCCCAGGTCGGCTTTTCGAGGAACCGGGTTATCTTGCTTTCTTTATCAGTGATAACGACGCCATACGCCAGCGGATTCTCCATTCGCGTCAGCACAATCGTCGCGGCAGCGCCTTTATCTACATGGAATTTGATCGCCGCTGACAAATCAAAATCCGTCAGCACATCACCACTTATGACCAGCACACGGTTGCCCTGATAGAAATCCTCTGCAGCTTTAACAGCTCCGGCGGTTCCAAAATCATCCTCCGCCAATAGGTACTTCATGCTTACTCCAAATTCCGAACCGTCCTTGAAGTAGCTCTTGATCTCTTCCGGCTGGAAATAGAGCAAGGTCACATAGTCTTTGAGATCGTGCTTCTTCAAGAGGTTGACTATGTGATGAAGCATCGGCAGATTGGCCACCGGCACCATTGGCTTGGGAAGACTCTGAGTTAGCGGGCGAAGTCTGGTGCCGAATCCGCCTGCCATAATTACTGTTTTCATATCTGATCGAATTCCTGTTTCGCGAACTATTCCGTCAGCAGATTAGCTTTAAAATAATCGACAATATTATAAAAATTTGCAAATGGAAGCCAATCAACCTGCTTTTCCTGCGCCAGTTTCACCAAATCCCCGCGTGCAAAGAGCACGTCCGCAACACCTACTGCACACCGGTCCGAAAACCCGTCGCCAATATATACCGTCAGTTCGTCCTCGCTGCTCAGCGCCCGCACCCGTTCGCCCTTGCAGGTCCCGCAGTATCCGCAGCCGCGCGCAAAATAGGGAAACGATGGGTACAAGTTCCCATTGACGAAATGCGCCTTGTTGGCGTGGATGTCCATCCCGCCAAAGCCCGCGCGGCTCAGGAAGGCATCAATGTAAAAATCCAGCCCGTCGGAAACGATATGCAATGGAATCGCGTGCTTACTCAATAGATCGACAAAGTCCTGAAATCCCGCCTCAATTTCGATCCGGTTCAACGCCTCCATCATTTCCTGCCGCGTTGCGCTGATATAATGACATTCGCGCCACAAACATTCGCGCGAACTGATTTTCTGCTCAATCCAGAGTTGCACTGTTCCTGAATTCCGTTTCGAGGAAAAATGGTTGAACAGCGATGCTCCGACATCCTTAGCCGAGATCGTTCCGTCAAAATCGCTGAACACGCGAATCGGCCTGCGCTTTTTCAACCCATCCATTTGAACACCAGCCACAATAGCGAGAGAACCATGCCGACAATGGCCAGGTTCATATTTCGGCTCAAAAACATCGTGATCGTGAATGCAATTATCGCACCCGGGATAGAAAGTAAGTAGAATCGAACCAACATCGAGGCAACATCAAAGCCGCGAAATTCCGCTTTGAAGAACGACGCCAGCCCCGCTCCGATCAATAGTAAAATTATGATCACCAGCACGCCGTTGTACATTCTCGCAATTATTTGGTCGGGTGACTTTTCCATCTATCCTCTCACCGACTTGATAATCATGTTGACCGCAGTGTAAAAGAGAACGGCCGCGAATAGAAATTTGATATAAAGCGAATCGATTCTATGAAAGAGCTTGGCCCCCAGGAACGCGCCCAATACTGTGCCCAGCGTCGCGAACGGAACCCATTCGATCGGCACATCGCCGCGGTTCATGTAGGGAATCACCGCTACCGCCGCGCTTATCCCGACCATCATTGCAGAACTCGCCACCGCTTGTTTTACCGGTTTGCCAAGTATCAACTGCAGTATCGGCACCTTGACAATGCCGCCTCCGACACCGAGCAGCCCTACCAGCCCACCCGCGAATATCGACGATCCCATCGCAATCGGGTATGCACTCTTGATGCTCCGTCTCGGACCATTCGCATCCGATCTCTGCAGTAGCATAACTACAGCCGAAAATACCAACAACGCCGCGAAGATAATCGCGATCCCCCGCTCGGATACATTACCGGCAAATCGCCCGGCGGCGTAAGACCCAATAATCGTCGTCGTTTCGAGGTAGAGCACAGCCTTGAGATCCACTAATCCGCTGCCCAAATATTTAGCCGTCGACGTCACCGATGTCGCCATCACGCAACACAGCGACAGCGCCACCGCCTGATGAATCGGCAACTTGAGCAACAGCGTGAAAATCGGCACCAGCAGTACGCCGCCGCCAAGTCCAAGCACTGCCGAAAGACCGCCAACGCCGACTGCCAGCCCAAACACCATGAGTGACTGTAGTATCACTTGGCCGCACCCTTAAGGTACGCTATCGCTTCGCTTAAACATACATCATCTGTCCGCGCGCGCACAGTCATGGAGGGTTCACCGCCCAGTTTTACCCGATGAATCGTCCTCAGCAAGTTGCGGACAATCTCGTTGCGATACTCAGTCAGGTCCGCGTCGCCGAGTTCCCGATGCGTCTGGCGCATACGCGTGTACACGGGCAACATATTCTCATCCATTTCATTCAGGCTCATATCGCTCAGGATGTGGCCCAGTGGGTCATAGCGAAAGCGTCGATGTCCAAGGAATGTCACGAACTCCATCAAGAGACTGTCTTCTTCTGCAACCGATGGAATGGCATCATATCGTGATTGGGTAACAAAATCCAAAATGTACCCGCCATGCAACAACTCAAACATCAGCGCCGACATCCGCCTGTTTGTGCAGCTCATTGCCGGAATCACAGCGTTTGCCGGCGGGCCCGGCGCTTTCACCGAATCATTCTCATCGAAAAGTTGCCGCGTAATTCGTTCGTTTGTTGACACCAGAAGTCTCCCGCCGCTGCGCAGTTCGATCTCCTCGATAACCGCCAGTAATCCTGCCGATGGCGATCCCATTGTCACCGCGGTCCCGCCGTTGCCGATTTTTCGCGCGATCTCTTCAGAGGCGCCCTTGGTATTTGCGTCGATCAGCGCCACGATTGGTCGATTCGCTATTGCTTCGATTACTTCCTCGGACAGTTCTGCGGCTCGTTGGTAGTCGCTACCTTCCGAACTGCGCAGGTCGATAATAATCCCGCTGGCGTTGCTTTCTTTCATCGTCGCAATCTGATCACGTAGACCTTCGTCGCCAGGTAGCGCAAGCTTGAGATAGCCGATAGAATCAGCCGTCTCGAACTTGGCGGCGCCGGAGGCTTCGGCTACACTAATCTGCACAGTAACACTATCGGACCGGCCTTGGCGCTCGAAGTATATTCTCGTTTCGCCTTTTTCACGCGAGTCGAGATACTTCACCAAATTTCCGATGTTCTCTTTTCGCAAAGTATCAACTCCGGTAATCTTGTCGTCCGGATGCAGAAAACCATGAAATGGCGAACTTTCCGCAATATCCATAACTTCGACCGCGCTATCTTGCGGCGACAAGGTCAAACCCCAATCTCGAACCGGAGAAATTGTCTGCGAATAATTTTCAGGTTGTGCGAGGTCGACCCGGAATGGTATCGCCTCTTGCATTCCGCGCCACGCGTCGTCGAAAATATGTTCAGGGGAGACCTCGCCAAAGTAACGGCTCGCCAGCAGATCAGATTGCTTCGCCAGTGCGATCATCGATCGAAAGAACGGATCACTAACGCAGACATAGGCCGAACTCGCCGCCAGAATCAACGTCAGCCCGAAAAGCATCAATGTCATCGAAACTTCATTTCGCGAGGAGTTTTTGCGGTCCAAGCTTCTTCCTCTTTAAGAATTGTTGCGTCACTGCGAGTACCTGTTTGAAAATGATCTCCTGCGATTCTCTGCCGTCGACGACTTTTGCTCGCCGCGGTTCTGATTTGGCGATCTTGAGAAATCCTCTCCGCACGCGCCGGTGAAAGTCCTCTGCCGAGGACTCCATCCTGTCTTTCCTGGCCTTGAGACGCGAATGTGCCCGGGCGATCTCCAAATCAACGATGAAAGTCAAATTGGGCTTCACCCCTTCCGCAGCAAAGTCGTTGGTCGCGACCACAACTTTGCGCGGCAATTTGCGTCCATCTATTTGATACGCCAAAGTCGAGTCGGAAAAACGGTCCGTTATTACGATCTTGCCATCTTTCAAGGCCGGATTGATGACTTTGTCGACCAATTCCGCCCGTGAGGCAAGGAATAACAGCAATTCCGCGCGTGGATTCATCTGCTTGTGCTTGTTATCCAATAGGATCGCACGAATCGCTTCCGAGACTGCCGTGCCACCGGGCTCGCGAATGAACAGCACCTCGAATCGTTGCTTCCTTAGGTATTCATACAACATCCGCGCCTGCGTCGATTTCCCCGATCCGTCGACGCCCTCAAAACTTATCAGTACACCACTTCTCTTCATGGCGGGAATATACGAGGTATTTAGATCGGGGAGAAAGGAAAACTCCGGCCATTCCAAAGTCGCATGGAAAGAGCCCCAGAGCCTCAATTACCTTATTCATTTGACTCTGTTCTTACGGCGCTGTATTTTACCTCAAGTTTCATAATGCGCGGGCTGGTATCATGTGGCCAATCTAATACGGCGTACTGAAGGAGGGATACATTGCAAATTACCGACAATTACCAAGAACAGCTCCTCACTCTCTATCAAAACAAGAATCTATTGAACAAAACTGAACACGAGCCGACTACTATGCCACTCCATCAGAACTGCGAAAGAGCCTCAAAGTGTTGGCAATCTATCCCCGAGGACAGGTATCCGAAGTCCGAGAGTCATTGCAATAGAATTACCTTGCCTTGGGTGGGGGGTGATTATCGAACGAGCCGAGTTCTAGTTATTGGTGAGAACTTTTACGAAATGGGTGGTTTGAACGCTTGCACCGACTTGGTAAATGACGCCATGAATTTGATGATCCGTGATAACAAGAAGCGAATCTTTGGCGGCGGGAAGACGAGCACTGGCAAGACATACGGAGGAACGTTCTTCTATTACAGAATGGCCCACTACTCCGGAGCGCTGGTTAGGTTTCTGGAAACTGGTAACTCGATTCCCGATTTCTCAGAATTCACCGAGCCCAATCGTATCGCGAGGTATTTTGACAATATTGCGTACACGAATCACATCAAGTGTTCGCCGCTTGGAAATCGCAGCAGAATGTCGGCAGAAATGTGGTCTCAGTGTGGTAAGCATATCCTCTCAGAAGAAATCGAAATACTCGAACCAAAATGGATCATTGTATTGGGTAAAGCGAATAATGCATATTATCTGAAACAATTCGTTTCAAATCTTGGGCGGCGTTGTGATGGAGCGGTGAGCGGGTTCGTCGGTGAAATTCGTAAAAAGTCCGTTAACATTCTGGTCGTCCCACACCCAAGCTATTTTCGATACAAGGTCGCGGAGGTTGCGACCGCTCTCGTTGATGCAGCAAGTGCGGTAGCCTTGGTGTCAGGCTCTTGATTCGTGGGGCTACACGAATCACGCTTTGTATTTGACAGTCTCCCTTCGGGTCTCTACATTCCCCCAATGTTCGAAAAACGTATCATCGGCATCGACTATGGCCGCAAACGAATCGGAATCGCCTATTCCGACCCGTTGCGCATCACCGCCCAGCCACTGACAACTTTGACCCTCAAATCTCCCGGCGAAGCCGCCAACCGCGTTTGCGCCGCTTTGGCCGATCAAGACGTAGAGCTAATTGTGATCGGATTGCCTGTGTCCTTGTCCGGCGGCAAAGGCGGCCAAATGGCTGACGAAATCCGCCGTTTCGTCTCCGTGCTCGAACAACGCGGCTACAAAACGCATCTCGAGGACGAAGCCTTTACCTCGCAGCAAGCCAAAGACACTCTGCGCAAATCCGGCAAATCCGAAAAACAAATGCGCGGCAAACTCGATGTCATCGCCGCCCAGATCATCCTGCAGGATTACCTTGACTCGCACAGGCAGTAGCTGTTTATGAAACGCCTCTGGGATTGGCTCTTCTGGCTCATAACAACACTGGCAATATTCGCGCTGATCCCCTTGATCCCATTCGTCTACTTGATTCGCGGAATCGTCCTCGGCAAATGGTACACCCGGCTCGCAATACTGTTCGTCGTTGCGCTCGCAATCGCTTCAATCTATGTTTATTCGCAGATCTCGACTCCGCTCGGCGACAAGACGAAAGAATATTCCGTCATCATCCGCCCGAAAGACGACGCCGCCGATCTGCGCCGGCGGCTCGCCGACAACGGCATTATCACCGACCGGCGGTTGTACAATATCTTCATGAAGTACACCCAAGCCGACAAGCGTCTCAAGCCGGGGCGCTATCGCTTTGCGGGCGGCATAACCCATTACGAACTGGCGCGCTTCTTCAAAAACGCCAATCCTGAGTTGAGCAAGGTGACGCTCCCCGAAGGCAAGACTGTCAAAGTCATCGTCCCAATTCTCGCTCGTGAAATCCCGACCGACTCCGCGCGTTTGGTTTCATTGCTTGGTGATGCTTCATTTCGCCGCAGCCTCAATATCGAAGCGCCATCTTTTGAGGGTTACCTGTTTCCGGAAACCTATTCCTTCTATCCCTATCAGGAGCCGGAAGACGTCATCCGCGAAATGGTCGAAATGTTCCGAAGCTCGTTCACGCCGGAAATGAGCAATCAACTCAAGGCGCTCAGTATGTCTCTCAACGAGGTCGTGACACTGGCTTCCATGATCGAGGCCGAAGCCGCCGATGGTTCCGAACGCGAGCTAATATCTTCCGTGTTCCACAATCGTCTGCGCAAAGGTTGGAAGATGCAGTGCGATCCCACGGTCATCTACGCACTCGGAGGACTCGACCGCCCGCTCTTGCGCACAGATCTCGACTTCGACTCCCCTTACAATACATACCTATACTTTGGCTTGCCACCCGGTCCGATTTGTTCTCCCGGTCTGGCATCGCTCAGGGCCGCGCTTTTCCCCGCCGATTCCGACTACTACTTCTTCGTCGCCACCGGTGACGGCCGCCACGTTTTCACGACTTCGCTCTCGCAGCACAATACTGCCGTTAGTCGCAACAAACGCTTGCGGCGAAATTGAAATAGTAGCGGCTACTTCTCGACAGTCTTCCGTTTAGCCGCCGCCAAATCAAATAGATTGTCTATGCCAAGCATCCGCCGCTGAGTGCTGATCTGCCCGATATGATAAGACTCGTGCATCGCAAGAAACGCCGGCGCGCTCGGTACATTCTGTTCCTGCGTCGGAAGCTTGAACGAAATTGGCTGCTCAAGACGCGCCTTGTCGACCTTGGGGAGTTTCTCCATCAACTTGGCGGTCAGTTCCTCCCACACCGACTTGATCTCTCCTAACTTGGGGTACTTGCTTTGATCGGTCTTGTTAATCGCAGTGTCAAACAAGTCGCCCCAGGGAGACGCAGTCTTCACACCGGTCAGACCGAGTAAATCGAACCGCGTTGAGGCGATATGCCCCAGAAGCCACGTCAATGAATTCGCATTTTCACGCAGTTGTCTTCTCGCAAGGTCTTCATTCATGCCTTCGAAACTCAGTCCATACATGTAGTTGTTTACTTGCAGAATTTCGGAAATTGGTTTGATGGCAACATGCACTTGGGCTCTCTTTCCAGTTTTTCGAATTCTAATGCATGTCAAATGAAACGCAATCACATCTCAAAAGTTACCGTTGTACACCCGACCGGAGTGACTATTCGCTTGACCAATCAAGTCTTGCCCTGTAACTTACTTGCCTATGGCAGACAAAGACTCTGAACATCGCGGACGACCACGGGTGCTACCTCGACTTCGTGTCCATCCCGGCCGAGCTCTCCAAGACGCTCACGCCGGGCATCATGTTCACCGACATCGGTGACGGTCTGTGGTTGAGTGTGACGAACACCGACCCGGACGACGCGCTCGACATCCACGTCCATTTCGACTACCGCATCTTCCGAGAGTAGGATCACGCCATGGCATAC
>CAVPQS010000068.1:0-14801 GCA_963707485.1 uncultured bacterium | reverse complement strand
TGACGCTGTCGTTCGGCTTGAACCCGCGCCGTGCCTGCGTGTTAGCCACCAACTCGCGCGTGCGCTTTTCCATGAATTGCCGGAAATAATCTTCCTCGGCGGTGCCCAGCGCCAAAGCTTCCTGTATCAGTAATCGATCATTGATCAACTTGTTCAGCAATTTGTGATAGTCGAATTCATCTTTCTGCCGCGCCGACATCGTGGAATGCAGAGATGCGAATATCGCATCAATGTCTGTGGTAAAAATCGAATCGCTGTTCACCGTCGCCAGCAAGACCCGCTCCGATTTTGTTTCTCCCGACAAAAGTCCCGCCCAACTCGTCACCAAGCCGGCAGTCAGGCAGAGAATCAGGGCCGTGCCCCGAACCCGTCTCAATCTATCAATTCGAATCACTCGTCCCGTCCGTTCGTGTTGTTGTCATACTGTCGTCCATTTGCCTGATCCAACCCTTGACCAATTCCTTCCATCCGTCATGCAGACTTCGCTGAGCGACCAATCCGATCGAGTACACTCGACCTGCTCCAAAAAGCGACTCCGAGTCCGAACCATTTCGATCCATCGATACCGACGAAATCACTCGCCCGTCCACTGGGTCTATCAGTCGGACATTCATTTCAATTTCCGGCGCTGCTTCTGTTTGCGCGTTGCGAATTGGCGAAAATGTCGTCACCGTCCCGGTCGCAATCAATCCCACATTTTGTTCCGATCTCAGTATGCTCATTGCATCGTCCGTGATCCCGCCCCGAATATCGACCGCCAACCGCATCTGAACTCTGGATATCTCGCCCGGTTCGAGCAGCTCAAATCCGCGCTGCCAAAGTTCCGCCATCAGCGCGCTTGTGGCAACAGCGTCAGCATTTAGTACCTCGGTGCTGTTGTCGAACCGTACGACTGTTATCTTGCCGAGCCCCGCCAGGCGCCGGTCTTCTTTCGACATTTCACGCTCTGTGTCATCTAACGGTCTCGCGAGATCCGGAATCCGTTCAATTAGTTTTTTCACCACCGAATTCGCAATAGACTCGATCTCCGTCAGCCTGCCGACACCGAAAGCTCCGGCGTAATCCTCGCCGGTTGCAGACAGGCAATCCACCCACACCAGCGCCGATTTGTCACAGTCATAAATGCGAAGGCCAACACTCACCTCGGGATTGTCCTGCTCCAGATACAAGTCTATCGATCCCGTAATCAGCAATTCAGATCCGCTGCTCGCCGCAATCTGCGCCGCCGCAACGCTGTCGACTTCGCCTATCAAGCGCATCCGCGTTTCCCGCATCTTGTCGCGCAGCAAATTCTTGTCGACCGGTTGATATCCGCGCGCCTCCAGTCCGTCTCTGACCGCATTTGTGATCAAATCCTGCGCGCTTTGACTATTGGAGTAATTTGCAAAGGGAATTATGGCGATCTTCTGCTTCGCCTCGTCTCGAGCCGCAGCCGTCGAATAGAGACCAAAAAGGCAGAACATCATGCATTTCAGCACGGCCCGAGAGTGTCTATTCGCTGAAGAACTCATTACGACTAATCCACCAATGTCTTGATTATCTTGCGGACGCACTTGCGAGCAACCTCGCTCTGTGATTTTTCACCCGTGCCGAACAATGAGGAGAAAAAACCCTTGCTGCCTTCGGTATGCGTCGCCGACCATACCGTCTGTGCGCTCTCCGTCTCAATCATCCGAACGTCCAATGTGACGACTGTGCCTTCGTTGGCTGCTGTTCTCAATCCCGATGATTCGTTCACCGACCCGAGAATTAATGCCTGCACGTCCAACGTCTTGCCCAACTGCTTCGCCTGGTCTTCCGAAAGCATATCCGAACGGCTCAGGCTCAGCTTCGAAATCGCATTGAGCACTTCGCCCGGCTCGACAACATCGAAAGCATCTGCCGCCAGTAATTCTGTTATGAATAGATGCGTAATCCTCGCGCCTGCGCCTTGGTCGTTTGACAGGTTCTCCAGCGGAATCACCGCTACCTTTTCGACGAAGTTGAAATTGTAATCGCGATGAACGAAAACCGTCGAGCCCATTCCCGAGCAACCGGCCAATACGAGGAGCAATACTGCTGCTATCGAAGTCTGAATTGCCCTTTGCTTCATTAGTCTGCGCAACTCTCTCATAGTCCGGTCCGAATCCCTACCCGTACCGAGCGATTCGAGTTCCCGCCGGCTGATTCCAGATCATTCTCGCTGTAGCTGCCGGACAAAACCGTCCGCCCCGTCAATGAATACTCCAGTTGCGCGCTATAATGTTCGCTGCGCGAATCGACGCCGTTCTCATAATCCGACAGAGAAATCGCCGCACCCGCACTCAGCTTCTTGGATACCTGCCAACTGAATGAATAGTCCTGCGAGACATATTGCGTGCGGTCATCCTTGGTCAAATTGACATTGCCCCGCACCTGTATATTGTCGGTGACCAAATATCCCACAGTCAGATCATACTGGTTTTTCACCCGCAAAACCTCGGCGAGGTCGCGCACTCGTTGATGAAAATAACTTGCCGAAACATCCAACTTACTCGTCGCGCGTCCAATTAGACCGCTGCGATAGCTCCAGGTATCGAATCCCGTGTTGCTTTGCATAAGCGTATTCCTTCCGCCTGTAAATTCGTTGGAAATCGCGAGACGGGGCAACAGGTCGCCGCGCATCCGTGCGACCGCGTAGTTTAGCTCCTGCGACTTCACGGATTCAATATAGCTGTCGCGGTGAATGAGGGATAATGAAAACTCCAGCGTTTGCAGCGGATGGTACTGAATATCGTAATTCGCCGACACGATCTTGTCCACGTCGACTCGCGACGATTCATAATCGATAAATCCAACCTGCAATCTGGCGTTATGCGCAATTGTCGGCCGCAGTTGATTGCGAACTCCGAATGAATAATAAGTCTCATCGCGTCCCTGGCTTAACGTTCCGCCGCCGTCGCGCCGCAGCGACAAATTCGCATTGGCGCTCCAATCTTCGGCGAGAATGAAGCTATTGTTGAGACTTGCCAAATGCACCCTCTGGTCACGTTTCGATACGCCGGTGTCGGCGACCCTCAGTAGCGCCGCAACTTCCGTCACATATACCGAGTCAACCTCGTTCAACCCATTGTTGACCGCTTTGATATATCGGGCCTCGGCAGCCGGAAAACTGATTTCGTAGCGGCTGAATCCCGTGCTGAAATTCGAAACTACGTCAGAAACCGGCTCCCAGATCGTGTTGTCGCCCGACTGATAAACACTCCAGCGCACATTGTTGCCCGACGGTCTATCAGTATAAACATACAAGATACTGACCTCGCGGCTGAACCCCACATCCACGCCGACATTCTGATTCACCCGGTTCCCGCCGATCTCGATCAACGGCAGCGCCGGCTGTTCTATATTGCCGTCTATTAATGCTGCCGCCGTATCCAGCCCGCCGATGTCCGGCGTCGCGTCGCTCGCAAACAATCCGAGGAACACCGGGATTTCGCGCGCGAATGGATCAAACGCCAGATTTCTGTCGGTCTCCGCTTTATAGCTGAAATCGTAACTCACGCTCGATCGAATCTTGCCGCCGCCGAATGTCTGCATGTGATCCAACTGCACTACGTGAACATCACTCGACTGCTCGACAGACTGCGACCGATTAAGCGTGTTCTTGTGCGAATAGTCGTAGGCAACCGACGAACCAAGCGAATTGTACCCAACGCCCACGCTCGCGAGTCTGTCACGGGTATCCCGATCACCCAGGTTGGCGCGGTTGTACAAATTCTCTTGTTGAAGCCGCGCCTTTACCCAGGGATATCTCGCTACCTGCGAACGGAAAGCAATGCCGGCGCTCTCATTAATCAAGTGGGAACTGCGGTCGTTGCTCTTCGAGTCGCGCCGCATTCCTTGGGCCGAAACACCAAACCAACTCTGATTCCAAATTATCTCCGCAGAGGGCTGCAATTCGCTGCGCCACGAGTTACCACCGACATTCTGGCTCGCGCCGAAATTGTAGTACCGAACTGCGCTCTTCGCAACCAGCTCGCGCAAAATGTGCTTCTGCCAACTGAGATTATATTCCTGGTCGACATTTTCCTGGCTGTTGCTGTCCTGTTCGGTGCTGCTGTAGCCGACCCGAATGTCCGCCGCCAGATTCCGCGATATTCGTGCCTCCAAGGGGTTGCTCGCAAACAACGCCAGCGCCAACAAGGCGGTCCAGGTCCTGACCGTCTTGTCGATTCTGTTCGTGCTTGCTCTCATGCCAACTCTCAGTCCTCTCAAAAAACGCCCGACCTTGATGGTCGGGCGTTGTGGTTTTGCCCTATCGGGCTTCAAGGTCACCTATTATGACTTTGCGTCAATACTAGGGTTCAAACGGAGCGTCACCCGCGTCCTTCACATGGCACTTGTTGCACAACGAGCGCTGGTTCAAGCTGTTGTATGGATTCGGAATCGCATACGAGCCGGACTCAACACCGTCTTCATGAAGGAACGTCACGCCAAAGTCCCAACGGCCGGCATTCTGTGCCGATGTCGCATGGGCTCTGTGGCAGGTGATACAGGACACCTGGCTGGTCGCTGACGGACCGGCCGTGGATGTCGTCGTGTTGCTCGGATCTTCAAACGGCACCGCAGAAATGTACGCGGTCGCCTGTGAGCCACCCGTGATGTCGTCGGTGCCATTGTATGAATTATAGGCATTAGCAATCGATCCGCCAAGCGTGCGGCCGGAAGGATGGATCAGCTTCGTGTTATTCGCATGGAAATCACCATGGCAGTTGCCGCACCAGGCGCCCATTCCGCCCTTATAAGCGGTATGGATTGCGTTGGTTTCGGCCGTGTTGTAACTGTTGCCTTCAGCATCCGGAGCTGGATTCACGAAATTCGTCAAATTGACCTGAACCGGGCCGACGCCGTACAGCAGTCTGAAATTCTGATTGCCATGCGGGTCATGACAGGAGGAGCATTCCAGTCTGTTTGACGGGAACGTTCCACCCGGAGCAGTCAACAAAGTTCCGTCCGGACCGGCGCCTTGCGACGGCGCATTGACATTGTGACCGGCGGCTCTGCCTGGGATCGGGCTCAAATGGCCGTTATGACCATCATTCAAATTGTCTTCAGTAAGGAATACAAAGTTTCCCGCGCCCTTTTCGGCCGGCGGGTTCAACGGGTCGGCGCCCCATACTGCACCGCGACTCGTCGCATGGCAGGAAAGGCAAAGATCTGAAGCTGACGCATACTTTAACAAGTAGGCATTGCCGTTCGGATGAGCGGCATCAACCAAAGCGCCGTCAACACTGTTGTGCATCGTGTGACAGCCGCCGCAATAGGCTACGCCGCCATCATGAAACGCAAATGCCGTGCTCGAAAATAGCGCCAAAAACGCCAACGACACGACTAACAACATAAGTTTACGCATTTAATAACCTCCGAAAATTTACTCTAAAATAAACGAGCGTGAATTCATCAAGGAATTTTGGATTTCCAGACTCACCTCCTCTTTGATTGCTTCCGGCAGCATAGGCTGAACTGTTGTCGGTGAAGTCGATTGCGACGAAGATTTGGCCTTGTCCGCAATGAATGTCGGCAGCTCGCACACCTGCACCCGGTTGAGAAACACCTGGCTGATATAGATCCGTCCAAGTCCGTCAACCGCTACATATTGGGGATGATAAAACCACCCCTGACTGTAACCCATCCCGCCAAATTCACCGAGGAACTCGCCTTTCGTCGTGAAGCAAACCACGTTGAACCGATGTTTATCGAGAACCACAACGATTGAATGATCAATCACGTCTACAGCTATTGGGAAGTTCAACTCGCCGACGTTGTTGCCGCGCTGCCCGATCATGCGGATAAACTCGCCCGCAAGATCGTACACATACACGTTGCCATACATCGAGACCGGCAAATACAGCCGACTTCCATCAATGCGCGGTGAACCCAGCGCCGCTTCCTGACGCTCTTTGTCTTCAAGCTCAGCAAGAACTCTGAATTCGCCGACGTACCGCCCTTGACCGTCAACTTTCACGATCCGATCGTTTGTTCCGGTTAGTAAATAAAGAATGTCTTCATTGTCTATCGCAATGCGATCTATGTCTGGTTGGATTGTATCCGGCAGATTTGTGAGATTTAGCCTTCCCAGGTATGCGCCGTCATAGTCAAACTTGAACACCGAGCCGCCTTCGCCTTGACGGGTGCCCACCACGTAAATGAACCCGGCTGAGCTTACCACAAGATCAGACGGGCTGCCGAACTCTTCGCGCCCCGAAAACTCAAACTTCTGTACTCCCGAGGTGTCAAACACGACCGTCCGGTTGTTGCCGGTGTCCACTACGAAAACTTCGTTAAAGCGCTTGTCGATGTAAACTTGCTGGGGACGCAATAGGGCATTGCTGGTTCCGGGAGGATCCAACTCGCGCAAAAACTTCGCCGGTACCGCAAGATCGCTTGCCGCAAGAGTGATGATCGGGGAGACTAAAACGACCATTGCCAGAAAGACAACAATGAAGCCTTCTGCGGTCATCATACTCTTGCTGCCCGTCATTACCCAACTCTGCGTCGCTTTATCAATTAACTTACTTATCATCGCGGTTGCCTTATAAGAAGACTAAATGTGAATTATTTCACAATCATAGATAGCGAAATACGAAACAGCCGTGCTTTTACTGCACGCAACATTAGCGCGTGTAAAACAAGACCAATGCATGTGATTTTTTTCACATGAAAACGTAGTATTCAAAAAACTATGTCTGGTTAAACTGGACAATTCAGTAACCTCAATACCAAGGCAAAACCAACTTGCGCCAAGTATAGACTGAAAGGTCCAAAAAAGCAAGGGGAAATTGCGACCTTTTTGTATCTTTTTTAATGCAATCCTTGATAGCGAATGTCGGATATGCGGTTGCGCGATATTCGATAGAGTAGATTAATGGTGAGAATTGTTGGTGATGTTAGTGAAGACTAACAAACAGGGAATTATTGCTATTCTATGACTTTGAAGTGAAGATGGGGGATGGTCCGAGTTTTCGCTGCATGTCGTGACAACTGGTGCACAATCCATCTTCAATCCGCTGCGATAATTGATAGTCGTACTTCGATTCCATCGAGTGGCACGTTTGACACTCCGTCTTGCCGTTTATCAAAACCAAATGCTGTGGCAATTCGTCCTGTATCCTCAAGACCGAACCGGGCTTGCCCGATCCCGCCACAAGTATCTGTCCAAATACGTGACTCGCTCCAACATGAAATCGCGGCGCACTCATGGTCGACACCAACTCCGACCTCCGCGATCTCGAAGCGTCGTGGCACGACAAACAATACTCAGACGGTGACTCAACGAATCTCTCTGTACGCTGACTGTGAATCAAAGCCGCCGCCTCGCGATGGCCCGGGCTGACCTCTGGCATCGTGCCACTTTGGGTGTGGCAGTCCTTGCACAAAAGCTCCGCTTTCTCTGCGAATGCCATCAACATCGTGTCCTGTGCCGCAATCACCAACTCCGGTTTGTGGAAACTGTGGCACTTTCCGCAATCCCGGGTTCCGCCCACTTTGTGAAACAGCGAACCGCTTTCAAGCGCGCTCGCATGACACTCCACACAGCCCTGAGTCCTGGCATTTGAGTCGGTCGAGTCGCCCGGCTTTTGATCCATCCGGTGGCAAGTCTGGCAAGCTATCCCTTCATGCGGATGCTCGGCCAACAGGTCCGCACGCCCATTGGGCAGAAACTCTCCGAAGTAGATCAATCCTACCATAAGCGCCAAAGTTCCCAAAGCTATCGCTGATCTTGTCTGCATAATACAGTCTATCGTCAGCCAAAGACATAGCGTTTACTAACTTAGAGGCATTTTCGACTTGCCTGCCACGCTATTTTTGAACAGTCGATTAGAACTAATTCGCCTTTAACACGCCAATGCCCTTTTTCCCAATTTTACAATTTTAGTCCGGAATCAATATACTCTCAGCTTGCGTCGCCGCCGCGTGGTGTAAACCTGTAGCCTGCGCCACGCATCGTGTGAAAATAGCGGGGATTTGATTGATCTGGCTCGAAGATCTTCCGCAATCTCAAAATAAAGTTATCTATCGTTCGCGACGACGGAAATGCCCGGTAGCCCCACACCGCATCAAGAATCATATCCCGCGTCACGACCTCATATTGATGCTCGATCAGAAACTTCATCGTCATGCACTCTTTTTGCGACAACTCAACCTCGCCACCCGGACCCTTCGCATGATAAGTCTTGAAATCCACCCAGTTGTCGTCAAACTCGAATCGCGACTTCTCGATCTCAACCGTGCCGTACCAAACCTGCCGCCGAAATATCGCAGCTACTCGTAGGAGCAATTCCTGCAAATTAAAAGGCTTCGTCAGATAGTCATCGCCGCCCGATAATAATCCCTCAATCCGATCGGACTGTCTGTCGCGCGCCGTCAAAAAGAGAATCGGCACTCGTCCGCCTTCTTGCCTGATTTCCTTGCAGACAGTCAGCCCGTCCTTGCCGGGTATCATTATATCAAGAATCAGCAGGTCAAACTGCCCCTTATGGTAAGTATCCAGCGCCGCTATGCCGTCGCTCGCGACTACGACCTCGTGACCTTCAGCCTCTAAATTGAGCTGGAGCCCTTCAGCAATATGCTCTTCGTCTTCTACTACTAATATCTTCTTCATGTGCCCTTCACCAACGGGAGCGTTATGATAAACTGACTTCCCGTTCCGGTACCTTCCGATTTAAGCTCCACCGTACCACGATGTTCAGAAACGATCTGCTTGACAAGGAATAATCCAATTCCCGTCCCTTTGACCGACCGCGTAATCTCATCACCCGTCCGATAAAATCGCTCAAATACTTTGTGCTGTTCCGATTTTGCGACACCAACTCCCTTGTCTGCGAAGATTATTTTGACTGAGCGATTTCCCGCTTTCCGTGCGCTAATCGTCAATTCACGCTGTCCTTCCTTCGAGTACTTGATCGCGTTGTCGATCAGCGCCGTCACGACTCGCCGCAGCGCGTGATAATCCGACTTCACGATCAACTCCGGCTCAATTTCGGTCGTCACCTTCATTTTATATCGATCTGTCATCGCCCGCATCTCTTCGATGTATTCCTGCAAATCGTTCGACAGGTTCGACTCGACCAGCTTTGCCTGATGCCCGCGCCGCGAAAACCGGCCCGCCTCAAGCACATTATCCACCAATCCCTCCAACCGGCTGCAGTCGTCGAGCATCCGCGGAATGAAACTCTTCGTTTTCTCCTGGTCAAATTTCCCCGATGCCATCGTCTCGAGATACAACTTGATCGAAGCCACCGGTATCTTTAACTCGTGCGTTACGGCCTGCATGAAATTCTCCTGCCTATTTTTGAGCTCCTCCGACTGCCTCAGCGTTCGATAGATCATATACGCTCCCAGCAGCGTCAGAAGCACGAAAAACGAGCCCTCCATCGCAAACATCACGACCCGCCGGTTTGCCTTGTCCTTCACCAACTCCGCCACGTCTTCGCGTACGACAAACATCGAACGCTCAAACCACGGCATCGTCAATCGACCGTGCTTCGTCTGTCCGGTATACCGCAAATCACGATTCAACTCCTCCGTCAGGCGCATCGGATAGCCGACATCCAAATAAATCACCGCGCTATTTGCCGAGATTACCGGCAAGTACAGTGTCGAATCGACTTCGCCGCTTGAAACTACCAGGGCGCCGGATTTGTCGAAAAGCTGGTAGCCTTTCACCGCCGGATCACCGGCAAGCAGATCCAGCGCCGCCGTCAAGTGCCGGAGATTGTCCACACTGACAAATGACTGTGCTTCACCGATCAACCGTTCGTACGACCGATTCAGCGCCAGCGCCGCAAGCTCCGCCGATGCTGTCGACTGCTGCTGGTGAAATTCAAGCTGCTCTTCCGAGATCGCGACTTGGAAATACACCCACCAAAAGATCTGGCCCACGCATACGATGACAATTGCCAAAAAAATCGTCAGCGCCAATCGCTGTGGCCGGGTCAGGCTCTGTCGAAAATTACTGATCTACCACTCTCCAGTGAAATTCTTGCTTCAAAAATCAACTGCTACTGAATCTTGGCAATCAGAACGTAAAACTCAAATGGAAAATAGGGGAGATTGGCGCTTCTGAACCGATGACTTCTTCGCTGTACTTGTCGCCAAAGCTGTAAAACAACTCGGCAATCAAGTATCCCGCCGCTGCCCCGACCACGATGTCGGAGAAGTAATGCTTGTAAGAGTGAATCCTTGTCCAACCGACATAACTGCTCCAGCTAAACAGCGCCAGCGGCGGCGCCCAACGCCAATTCGAGTAATCTTCGCCGCTGAGTCGGTGCCTCATGATCGTGCGCAATCGCTTGTTCAAGTAAGTCGATGAAAAAAACGAGCTCGAGGCATGCCCCGAAAAAAACGACTTCCGTGCCTGATGCATGTCGGCGTCGCCTTTATACAGCGAATCAGGATACAAGTAAAGAAATGGCCTTGGTCGCGCCACCAAGCCTTTGGCAATTCCTGTCACGCCCATTGTCGCCATCAATCCGCTGTGAAATATCAAAAAATCCTGCCCCGCATCTTTTCCCGGTTTGCCTTCCGGCCAGGTAAAATTGGCGGCGATCAACGCAAGCCCCATTATTCCTGGCGTAATCGCTGAACCCCTCGTATTGTCCAGCCAATTCGTCTTGCCGGCGTGATAGGAGCCTCCCAACTTGCGTTGAAGCCAGCGATCCGCAAAAATCGGACGGGGAATCAGCGCCTTCTGCGTCGAGTCAACATCGCGCACCGCATAGTTAAGTACCAGCGGTACAGCCGATCCGACTCCGATTAGCAACAGCTCCTTGCCCTCAAGATAATCCTTCTTCATCACCGTATCCGCCCGCAACGGAAGGGAACACAGCAGCGCAAGGACCAAGGCGCTTAATAATCTATACATGCAGAGAATCATTAGTAAATAAGCTCAATATAAGTGCTCGACGCCGACCAAATCAAATTGTGATCCTTCCGGATGATACCATAACAACAAAACCGCCGGTTTGCGCCACCCTGAATTTGGACGCTTCACGCCGACGCGCACTTCATAAAGATGCTCCTTGTCGTCGCCGCTTCTATCAGCATCGAAATCCAGCGTATTCTGAACCTTGGTATCATATTGGTTAATGAATGATGCAAGAACGCACAGTGCCCTCAACTCGCGCTGTACGTCTTCATACCAGTTTGGACATTGAGTGCTGAAAGTTACAGATTGCCGGGGATATTACTTCTCCGAGTCGTCGATCTATCGCATTCTGAAGGCCAACGACCTGATTGCCGCCGCTCAAACCGTATTGTAATCAGCCAAGCCCGTCAAACTTTCTTTCAGTCAAATATCCCGACCTTCTTGGGGCAGGCGATTCTTCAAGCTCAACTCCGCCACCAACTGCTCCAACTGCTCGTTTTCCTGACGCAGTTCTACGACGTCGGTGCTGGTCGCCTCCCGAACCGTGTCCCCTGCGGGCGCTTCTTGCCCGCCTCCAGGAACTCCTTGCTCCAGCGGTAATAGCCCCAGCGGGCCGGCTCCAAGACCTAACAATTTACCCAAACGGTATCTGAACTCAAGCGCCCCTTGTGTCCAGATTTAGCTGACGGCCAACTGGCAATCGGTGTTTGTGTCTTAGTCGTTGTCTCGGCAGCCGTTGCCGTTGCTCCCCGCCCCTGATATGCCAACGCATTTCGTCTCGCTCTCGAACGCCGCGAAATCGATCTCAACGATATTCGCGTCCGCATCGACGACTCGCGTTTGCTGAAAATCGACGGTGAAGACTTCGACGAAATTTACCGCGCCTTTGGCAAACTGCAAATCCTCCAAAAGGAAATCGTCAAAGCATTTGTCTAACACCGTGCGCTCCCCGGCGTTGCCAATCGTGTACTCGCACTTGGACTTATAACCCGCGTTTTTGTCCTCTTTCACAAATTCAAAAACTAAATTGTTCCTAATAATTCCTTAACACGCACTGCTACCTTCCTCGCGTGTTTGAAACTGCTAATCTCCATCAGGCGTTACGATTCTGCCGGTTTTGGACACACAAAAGAACAAGCAAGGTAAGTCACGAACCGTTGAGGGAATTTCATGGAATCGATTACAAGGAAGATTAATCTCGCAGGAATGCGGTGTTCGCTATCTATTATAGTGGCGCTTCTCTTCGTACTGTTATCTGCAATACCGTCGTCATCGACCCTTGCCCAAGCGACCGAAACCGGTCGCATTATGGGAAAGATCGTCAACAAAGACTCCGGCGAACCGCTCATCGGCGCGGTCGTTGTTGTTGACGGAACAAAGCTCGGCGCCCAGGCCGATCTCGATGGCAACTATCTCATTAATAACGTACCCGTTGGCGCGTATCGCCTGATCATCCAATCAGTCGGCTATGCCAAGCTCACTGTCGAAAACGCTGTCGTTACGTCGGGTCAAGCCACCAAACTTGACTTTGCGCTCAAGACCGAAGCTGTCGTCGGCGAACAAGTCGTTGTCGAGGCAACCCGCCTTGAAAACACCGAAGCTGCAATGCTGTCGATGCGCCAGCAGGCGCCTGCAGCGCAGGATGCCATAAGCTCCGAAGCAATCTCCCGTTCCGGCGCCGCCGACGCCGCTGCCGCTATGTCGAAGATCACCGGTGCTTCTGTTGTCGATGGCAAATACTCCGTCATTCGCGGAATGGAAGGTCGCTACTCCAATACTCAAATCGACGGTTCGCAAATGCCCAGCACCGATCCAGACAAACCGGCAGTCCAAATGGACCTGATTCCTGCCGGGCTAATTGATAATATCGTTGTCCAAAAGACATTTACTCCGGACCAGCAGGGCAACTTTTCCGGCGGTTCCGTCAATATCAATACCAAGGATCTGCCGGAACAACTCACCGTCAAATTGTCAACATCTGTTTCCTACAATGATAATGTCTCGCTTAAAGACGGTATCCTCACCCATGCCGGCAGTTCCAAAGAATGGCTCGGTTTTGACGACGGTTACCGCTCGGCTCCGGAAATTCTCTCGGGCTCTGGATTCCATACCCCAGGCTATACGACCGTACGGACCAGTGACAGCGCTGTCGGTGCGCATTACCTCGATCAAACAGCAAAAGATCTTAGCCGCGACTTCACGTTCTCCCAACGCAAGGCGCCTCTGAATCAAGGATATGCGCTATCCTTCGGAAACCTCTATTCAATGTTCGGTCGTCCCCTCGGTATTCTTGGTTCTCTTACATACAACCGCAGCTATTCCTATAGCGGTGACGGAGTTTCTCGCCGCTGGGAAGTTATCAATAATGGTGGGGAACTGACCGGCCTCAGTCGTTTCCAGGATTATGCTGACGAGCGCGCATCAGAAGAAGTTCTTTGGGGCGGGTTGCTTTCAGCTAATCTTGCCATTAGCCCCGCACACAAACTGCGCTTTAGCTTCATTCGCAATCAGCACGGCGAGAAACTTTCCCGCCACCTCGAGGGCTATTGGTCAATCTACACCGAGGAAGATACTCAGCGCTTACGCAGCAACGTTTGGCAATATACTGAGCGCTCGATGCAGGTATTCCAGTACTCCGGTGACCATGCGCTCAATCTCCCGCTGATGAAGAAATCAAGACTTGATTGGAGCGCATCCTTTGCCAAGAACGAGCAGGACGACCCCGACCTCCGTTACTGGACCGATATTGCTAACTACGATGAAAACGACAGCCTTACGTCAGCAGGCATAACATCTGGCTATCCTTACCCCACCCATTATTGGCGCTATTTGACTGAAAAGAACCGTGAGTTTAAAGCCGATCTCACGATACCGGTGTCGTTTGCCGGCGACGGCACCAAAATCAAAATCGGCGCAGCGCATCTGGCTAAAGACCGTCACCAGGACAACTGGAGGTTGCGGCTTAATCCGACTCAGTCTTCCGGTTTGTATTCAAATTTCCAGGACCCTTCGGACGTTCTTGTCGATGACAACCTTGGTATCGTCGACTCAACATTTGACGCAACCAATAATCGTTGGAACTACGTTTGGGGAATCATTCCGGAAAACCTTAGCGACAAGAGCGATACATATTCGGGAGAACAAAACATAACGGCGCTTTACGCCATGATCGACTGGAAAGTGAATTCCAAATTCGATGTAATCACCGGCGCCCGATTTGAAAAGACTGATCAGTGGGTCGAATCGCTCGATTCCAGCGCAGACAATTTCCGCGGCGCATTCGATGCTTCTGATTGGCTGCCCTCGCTCAATCTCGTCTACCACGTTTTGCCCTCCATGAACGTGCGCGGTGCCTTCAGCATCACAACAGCGCGACCGACCATTAGAGAGATGGCTCCATTCTACAGTTTTGAATTCTTGACGGGCAACAACAACATCGGCAACCCGGATCTCACTCGCACTTTGATTCATAATTGGGATCTGCGCTGGGAATGGTTTACCCGCCCAGGTGAAGTAATTGCCGTCAGCGGTTTTTACAAAAACTTTAAAGATCCGATCGAGCGCTTCAATCGCTCACTCAACGGCGACGTCAGCTACTTAAACGTTCCTGAAGCCATCGTCTACGGAACCGAAATCGAATTTCGCCGCCGCCTCGATCACACTGGAATTAAGTTCCTCGAAAATTTCCAGCTCGGCGGTAATCTGACTCTGGTTCATTCCGAAGTCGATATCGATCCGACCGAATTATCATACCGCATTGCCAACGGCCTTGCTGATTCTTCAGATACGAAGCGCGCCTTCGGTGGTCAGTCTCCCTATGTCGTAAATCTGGACATCGTGTATTCATCCCCAGGCGCCGGAACCGAAATCGCAGTGTATTACAACATCTTCGGCGATCGTCTGGCCGAGGTCGGTT
>CAVPQS010000067.1:0-30245 GCA_963707485.1 uncultured bacterium | reverse complement strand
GTGCATTGTCACGATAAGGAGTTCTATGGCTCAAGTCAGTTTTCGTCTCTCAAACATCGTGGCAACTTCGGCGGCGATAGTCGTGCTTTGCCTTGCGGGATCGTTGATGGGGCAACATCAACACGAAGGCATGGAGCCAAGCAAGGACTCGGTGACTACCGGAGCGAAAATGCAATCGGGAATCTTTGCGTCCGCGCCGATGTCCCGAATGGGCTCCGGCACCAGTTGGCATCCGGATGTGTCACGGCTGGAAGCTTATCATGTGATGGCAGGGAACTGGGCATTGATGATTCACGGCAATCTCTATCTTCGCTACAATACTCAGGACATCCGAAACACAACGCGAAACAAGGATCAACAATTTGACGCGCCCGGCTGGGTGATGTTGATGGCGCAGCCGATGACGCGGTCGCGGTTGCAGTTCCTGGGGCGAGCGATGATCTCGGTCGATCGCTTCTCGATGGGTGGAGACGGCTATCCACTATTGCTGCAGACGGGAGAGACCTGGAACAACCAACCGCTGGTAGATCGCCAGCACCCGCACGAAGTTTTCTCGGAACTTGCGGTGATGACGAGCATGGTGGCAGGCGAGAAGGTTGCTATTTTCGGTTATTTCGGCTATCCGGGCGAGCCGGCTTTAGGACCGCCGGCATTTATGCATCGACCGTCGGCATTGAGCAAGCCCGATGCCGCTCTCGGCCACCATTGGCAGGACGCGACGCACATCACATTCGGCGTCTTGACCGGCGGTGTGCAATACGGCAAGGCGAAATTTGAAGGCAGCCTGTTTACGGGTCGCGAACCGGATGAAAATCGCTACAATTTCGACAAGGCAAAATTTGACTCTTACAGTTTTCGCGGCTCGGCGAATATCGGTGATCGTGCGGCGGCGCAGGTTTCATGGGGATTTCTCGAGAGTCCGGAAAGGCTCGAACCGGAGATCGACCAGCGTCGAACCAGCGCTTCGCTGCTCTATCAATTTCCGCTTGGGGAGCAAGAGTACTTGGCGATCGCGTTAGTTTGGGGAATGATCGACCCGACAGACTCGGAGCGGCTCCACTCCGGATTAATCGAGGGCGAGTATGAGCTCGGCTCCGGTTCGATTTATTCACGCCTGGAGATAGTCGAAAAAAATGCGCACGAATTGGCGATTGAAGAACTTGATTCACAGAAATTTACGGTCGGCGCATTGACGGTCGGGATCACCCGGTCGGTGGCGCGTTTTGAGTTGCTCAACGTGCGAGTTGGAGCACAAGTGACCTTCGATCGAGTTCCGCAATTGCTGGAGCCTTATTATGGAAGGACGCCGGTGTCGGCGGAAGTATTCTTGAGGCTGTTTCCGCTTCCAGAACCGATGAATCATAATCAGCCGAAATCTGAGCCAATGAGATCGATGAAAGTGGAGATGGCAAGCGCGTCGAAATGAGTCCGAGCTTGATGATTTTCGCTTCACATTCTGTCCATATTTACTATAATCTCCCGCAATGAAAATCATCCATTCACCGAAACAGATGCAGGCAGCGGCGCAACGGCTGAAATTGCGGGGCAAGCGGATTGCTTTTGTGCCGACAATGGGAGCGCTGCATCGCGGGCATCTGGAGTTAGTGAAGCGAGCGAAGAAGCTTGGCGATATCGTCGTCGTGTCGATATTTGTCAATCCGACGCAATTTGCACCGAACGAAGATTATTCCAAGTATCCGCGGACCTGGAAAGAGGATTGCCGGGCTTGCCGAGCGGAAGGCGTGAATTTCATTTTCAATCCGGGTAAGGATGAAATGTATCCGGAAAAATTCGACACATATGTCGTGCCGGAGAAGATTGCGACGGTACTGGAAGGCGCGGTGCGTCCGGGGCACTTTCAGGGTGTGGCGACCGTAGTACTTAAGCTTTTCAACATCGTTCAGCCAGATACGGCGATTTTTGGCAAGAAGGACCTGCAACAAAGCGTGGTTATCCGGCAAATGGTGCGAGACTTGAATATTCCGGTCAAAATTGTCATCGTTCCGACAATTCGCGACCGCGACCAACTTGCTTTATCGTCCCGAAACGTATATCTTAATAGGTTAAGTCGTTCACAGGCGCTGGCGATACCGCAGGCGCTCTTGGAGGCGCGCCGGATGATAGTAACCGGCGAGCGTTCGGCGGCGAAGATCAGGAACTATATAACGAGCAGTCTTGTTAAAGACGGGAAGGCGACGGTGGACTATGTGTCAGTCGCTAATGAGGATACGCTGCAGGAAGTGACGAAGATCTCCGGGCGTGTCGCGATCAGTCTGGCTTGCCGGATCGGCGGCGTGAGGCTGATAGATAATATTACTCTGAAGGTGAAGTAGAATGTATCTGACGATGTTCAAGTCGAAAATCCACCGGGCGACGATTACCGATGCAAATTTGAAATACGAGGGATCGCTTGAACTCGATCCAATCCTGATGAAGGCAGCGAATATTCTCGAAGGCGAGAAGGTACAGGTTGTCAATGTCGCCAATGGCGAACGGTTTGAGACTTACACAATCGTCGGCAAGCCGGGATCAGGGACAGTCTGTTTGAATGGTCCGGCGGCGCGATTGGGACAGGTTGGCGACGAGGTAATTGTCATCACCTACATTTTGATGTCTCCGGAACAAGCGACGACGCATAAACCAATCATTGTCAAGGTCGATAAACACAACAAGATCCTTGCGTGAATAAATATCCAGATGTAATGGCAATTGTCCTGGCTGCCGGGCTGGGGAAACGAATGAAATCGGACCTGCCGAAGGTGCTTCATCCTGTCGATGGGAAGCCGGTAATTCGGATCATTGGCGACATGCTCAAGGACACGGGACTCGCCAAGACGGTGTTCGTGGTTGGGCATGGGAGGGAATTGGTGAAAGCGGAACTGGCGGGCGAACCGAGTTTTGCCTTTGTCGTACAGGAACAGCAGCGGGGCACGGGTCATGCGGTCATGATGGCCGAGGATTCTTACCGTGATTTCCATGGCAGTATCTTAGTGTTGGCGGGAGATGTGCCGCTCTTGCGGAAAGCAACTTTGGAGAAACTGATAGCCCACGAGAAAGCGTCTAAGGCGGCGGGTGTGGTTGTCTCGTTTGAACCGCCGGATTCCGCCAAATATGGACGAATAGTTCGGGGCAACGACGGGAAGATTAAGGCGATTGTCGAATTTGCCGATTGTAATGAAGTAGAGAAGGCGATTCGTGAGGTCAACACCGGGCTGTACGTTTTCGATGCGCAGGCTCTGGTTTCGGCGCTGAAGAAATTGGAATCGAACAATGCCCAGGGTGAGCTTTATATCACGGATGTAATGCGCATTTTGATGACTGACGGGCACGTGACGGACTGCATGAAGCTTGACGACTATCGCGAGGGGCTGGGATTCAACGATCCCAACGAGTTAAAGCTGTTGGAATCGATCTTTTTTGAATTAAAACATTGACAATTATTTGGGCAAAAAGTAGATTCCGCGCGTATTACCGATAGACAATTATTGGAGATCTTTCCGAAATGAAATTCCAAAGAATCATGCTGTTAGCCTGTATGGTCTTTGTTTTCGCGGTTGTTTCCGCATCGGGGGAGACATTGATGGACCAAAACAGCCGCTCGACTGTCGGTAATCAGAGCGGCGTGAGTGTTGGTGGAGCCAGCACGCCGTTTTCGTTGTTTGACCCGTCGCGTTTGCGGATGAATCACACCTATTCGGTGAATTTCTTCTCGGCGGGCGGACAGACCCAATCGATTGCCATGTACATGAACCAGATAGATTACCAATTTGCCAAGCCGCTGCGAATTCAGATCGGATTGGCGTACATTCATCAACCGCAGTCGTGGTTTGGCGCGAGTGCGTCATCGACCCTGAACAACAAGATTCTTCCGAGTTTCCGTTTGTTCTGGGAGCCGTCGCGCAATTTCCATGTCAGTGTTGGTTACGAGCAATGGGCGCCCGGCCTTATGGGTTCGAACTATTCTTATTACAATCGATCGCCGTACGGGAGGTATGGATCCATTTTTGAATGATGAAGATGAAGTACTGTGCCCCCCTTGCGTTTGAAGTCCCGAAACATTGCGAATAAAGATTAGCATCTGAGCAAGATTCGTCCCAGAAACAAAGTGGCTAAACCGAAATCGGGAAGCCGAATAACCGACTTAATACTCATCGTCATCACCTTGGCGGTGTTTGTCTTTATCGGTTCGTTCGTGGTCAAGATCATGCAAGGCGAATCGGCGCCGGTGCAGGGAACGCCGGAGGCGATTGTTCCGGTTTCGTTGCGGATTCAGATCATGAACGGTTGCGGCATTGCGGGTGCGGCCTCGAATTTTTCGCGGCACGTCAAGCAGATGGCGGGACCGGATTTCGTGGTTGATGTCATTGACGAGCGGAATTTCGAGTCATTTCAGCAGGAGAAGACATTATTGATTGCGCGCAAGCCGGTTCATGATGATGCGAATCATTTTGCCGCGAAGATCGGACTCACGCCCGACCGAGTGAGCTTCAAGGAACTCGAGAGCAATTTCTACGATATAGATTATTCACTGGTAGTTGGTGCGGACTATGAGAAGATCATGGCTGCCAAGAAGCAAAACTGACCTCGCGACTGCGAAGGAGGACTTTTCAGCATCTCATTAATGACTCCAAATGAATTGGCTCACAAGATTGCCGATCTGGCGCTCGACAAGAAAGCCTACGATGTCAAGTTACTTGACCTGCGAAAACTATCCACGGTCTGCGACTATTTCGTGATCTGCTCGGTTGATGCCGATGTGCAGGGACGCGCGGTCGCCGATCATATCGTCGACGAACTGAGAGATGCCGGCATCAAAGTCTGGCACCGCGAGGGATATTCCAGTATGCGCTGGGTTCTGCTCGACTACGTCGATGTTGTCGTTCACATCTTCATGCGCGATGTCCGCGAGTTCTACGGGCTGGAAGAACTCTGGGGCGACGCGCCGACGGAAGAGATCGCAGCCTAAGAGGTCGAGAGTCACAGACGGCGCTTCCAAATCAACCGCCGGAGATAGCGACGAAATCTCATGCCCCTGAGCGGGCGCTTCAAGCGCGGAAGGAACAGCGCGCATTCCCGATCCGACTCGGATTGCGGGATTAGTTAATCACGAAAATTTTTAATATTCAAATACTCTGAAAGGACCATTCAATATGGACATTGTCGAACTCAAAAGTAAAACCATCGCGGAGTTGCTAAAGACCGCCGAGGAATTGGAAATTCCGGGTGTGTCGGGACTGCGTAAGTCGGAATTGATCTTCAAAATTCTCGAAGCCAAGACCGAAAAAGACGGGCTGATTTTCGGCGAGGGCGTGCTGGAGATACTCGAAGAAGGATACGGATTCCTGCGCTCGGCGGATTACAACTACCTGCCGGGACCGGATGACATCTATGTTTCGCCGTCGCAGATCAAGCGTTTCGATCTCCGCACCGGCGATATTATCTCGGGACAAGTCAGACCGCCGAAGGAATCGGAGCGCTATTTTGCGCTGCTCAAGATCGAAGCCGTCAATTTCGAAAACCCGGATGTCGCCAAGCACAAGATTCTTTTCGATAACTTGACGCCGCTGTATCCGAACGAAAAATTCCAGCTTGAGACGATACCGGAAGAGCAGACCACCCGCGTGATGGATTTGATGTGTCCGCTGGGCAAGGGACAGCGCGCGTTGATCGTGTCGCCGCCCAAGGCCGGTAAGACTATTATTCTGCAGAAGATCGCCAACTCGATTACGACGAATCATCCGGAATGCAAATTGATCGTGCTGTTGATCGATGAGCGTCCGGAAGAAGTCACGGACATGAAGCGCTCGGTCAAGGGCGAGGTTGTGTCCTCGACGTTTGACGAGCCGGCAGAGCGCCACGTGCAGGTTGCCGAGATGGTGCTGCAGAAGGCGAAACGGCTGGTGGAGCATCAGCATCACGTCGTGATATTGCTCGACTCGATTACCCGTTTGGCGCGCGCACACAACTCGGTGGTGCCGCATTCGGGCAAGATTTTGTCCGGCGGTGTGGACTCGAATGCGTTGCAGCGTCCGAAGCGTTTCTTCGGAGCGGCGCGCAATATCGAAGAAGGCGGATCGTTGACGATTGTCGGCACCGCGTTAATCGAGACCGGCTCGCGCATGGACGAAGTTATTTTCGAAGAATTCAAGGGCACGGGCAACTCGGAAATCGTGCTTGACCGCCGTTTGGCCGACCGCCGCGTATTCCCGGCGATGGACATCAATCGTTCTTCGACGCGTAAGGAAGAGCTGCTGATTGATGAGGCTTCGCTGGCGCGCATTTGGATACTGCGCAAGTTCCTGGCGGACATGAATGCGATTGAGGCGATGGAGTTCCTGCTGGATCGTTTGAGAAAAGCGAAGACGAACAAGAAGTTTTTGGATTCGATGAAGGATTAGGGGGAAGATACCTTTAGTACCAATTTCACAGTAAGAGTTTGTGCTGAATTCTGAATAAGCTTCAGATTTTGTAAAATTATTGTATAATGTTGTAGACGGCTTTTGATTTAAAGATTCCGGGTGTCAGTGACGAACAAATTCAGAATAGATACTACAGAGAGATTTGATCATCTTAGAAGTGCGCCAATTGTCGAAGCCGTAATAGAAATGAGGGGACTAAGCAGCGGTGATTGGCACAGGGAAGCAGTTCTCAGACAATTGGAAGAGAAACTTCCAGAATACGAAGTCGCGGAAGCTGGAGTTAAGTCAACAATCGGTTTAACTCAGAATTCAAATGATGGACACGAAGTAGTCACAACCTCGCATAGTACTGAGGTGATCGGTTTTCGTTTTAGGCATCGGACCGAGCCCTACGTTTCTCAGTTTGAACGCCAACTATTTTTACTCAGCAGACTCAAGCCATATGAAGATTGGGAGAGATTCTCAAAAGAGTCATTGAGGTTGTGGTTGACGTATAGGGAAATAGTCGGGATGAAAACAGTTGAACGCCTAGGTTTGCGCTACGTTAATGTAATTGATGTCCCATTTCAAGGGCTGCTGTCGGATTATTTGACAAACTTACCCCAATTACCGGAAGGACTTCCGTTACCACACGTCGCATTCTTGTACAGCGATACTATGTCTGTGCCTGAATCTCCTTATTTTATCACAATCAGACGGACAATTCAGCCAAATCAAGAAGATGATTCGACATTCGGGCTGATAATTGATGTCGATGTATTCGCCAATGAACCCATGGTTGCAGACGAGAATGTGATCTTGAATCATCTGACAAGCATGAGGTGGCTTAAGAATAAGAGCTTTTTTGGTACCTTGACTCAACGATGCATTGAGGAACTGCGATGACGATTCAGATACTCAACCGACCTGTTACTACTTCTTCGGCACTCTCCGGCGGCAGGAGCAGAGCAGCTATTTTCGTATTTGAAGAAACAAATGCCGACTTAAGACGACTCAAGCACACGTACTCGATCGGACTACTGCCAAAAGGAGTAGAGCCTCAAATCTTTGATGAACTGCGCGAAATTGAGGGAGAATGTTCGAGTCAGAATTGGGATGGATATGGAGCAGCTGCCGTCACTCGAGAAACAATTGAGATCGCCCGCCTATTCCTTCAGAAACTGCCGCTAGGGGTTCCTGGACCTGCGGTTGGTGCTGACCCCGACGGGGACATTACTTTTGAATGGTATTATGATCCAAGTCGAATTCTGTCGGTGAGCCTCGGAACCGACAACGTAATTCATTACGCCTGTATTATGGCGGACCGAAAGTACCACGGAGAGGAGCCATTTCTTGGTATGATTCCAAGCGGGTTGCTTTCCCTAATCAAGAGAGTGGCAAAGGACGGCTAATGAAGGTCGATGGCGATTTCGTAGGCAATGAAGAGATTCTGTCGCGATTCGTAATTTATGGTAAATTTGTTCGTAAAGATAATACTGCAAGGCCGGAAGCGTTCCTACCCTTTCCTCGAACTGAATTATCAGTCACTCGCTCCCTAAACATTGATTCAAAGCAGATTTGGAAATTTGGCGCTCAAATCCGACTCACGACATCGAAATTGCACGGTAGAGTCGATGTTTTATGTGGCGTCGTTCGCAGACTTTCGTTGGATGCGAAAGCTGCTCCCACCAATGACAACCCAAAGCATGCAAATGTTGTGAACTGGCCCGTCGACAAGAGTGCGCAAAAGCTCATCGCTTTGCGAATAATGGAAAACGCTTCTTATATTCCAAATGATGGATCCGGTTAATGACCCTCACGGACTAAGATTTCAATGTCAATCGGCCGTATCCTTTTGTCATTTCGGGTAATCTTTGATTAGTCGTAACATTGCAGTTCAAAGTCGGCGCAGGAACCCAATTGCTACCGTTTCAAAATGCCTCTATCAATTTTGACTTGAGTCGTTGTCTACTTTTTTTCAAAACGGGGAACATCAGCGGATGACTCGATGTTGTAATGGCTGACAACAGGATTTGCTTCTGGATAAGTTCGGGGCCGGTTGACACCCTTGAATCCGAGCAGTTTAATGACCGGCTCCGTTACTCTTATAATAGTCAAGTGTTTGCGGACGTTGGATTTAGCTGTTCAGGTCAATAATTCCCTTGCCAAAGCGGCGAAGCGGGCTTATTATTAAAGACTAAGTTGTGTACTTACAGCAGGAGATAGTGTTGTGAAACCGGATATTCATCCCAAGTATAATAAGGTCATGATCAAGTGCGCGTGCGGCAGCGAGTTTGAATCGCGTTCGACTACGAAAGACGTGATCAGCGTGGAAATTTGCTCCCAGTGTCATCCGTTCTACACTGGCAAGCAGAAGCTGTTGGATACGGCAGGCCGTATCGACCGTTTCCGCCGCAAATATGCTCCGAAGGCCGAAGCCGAAAAGAAATCGGAAAAGTAACTGAGCGGTCAAGCTATAAGCAGGAATGGCTCGTCCATTCCTGCTTTTTATATATCTACCCTTTGAGGTCAACATGGCAGATTACCAGGTAGGCGGACAAGCAGTAATCGAGGGCGTCATGATTCGTTCAGAGACGCATGTTTCGACGGCTGTTCGTCGCGCTGATAATACGATTCTCGTCAAAACAACTCCGCATTCTCCAATTACCAAGCGGTCGAAGATATTGGCGTTGCCGATTATTCGCGGGTTCATATCGCTGTTTGAAATGATGTGGATCGGGATTACGTCGCTGAATTTTTCCGCCGAGGTTGCCGCGCAGGATATCGACCGCGAAGAAGGCAAGGAAACGACGGAGCTCAAGAAATCCAGTTCGCTGATGCTGGTAGTGAGCATTGCGTTCGCGCTCGGCATGGGCATCTTGTTCTTTTTCTTTATGCCGCTCTGGGTAGCGTCGCTATTCGGATTGGGCAAAGATGCTGTGCTGTTTAATATCGTTGCGGGCTCAGTGCGGGTGATTTTCTTCCTGGGGTATGTCTCGCTGCTTTTGCTCTTCAAGGATTTCCGCCGGATATTTGAATATCACGGCGCCGAGCACAAGTCGATTTGGGCTTGGGAGATGAAGGACGATCTTACGGCGGTTGCCGCAAAGAAATACACGACGCTGCACCCGCGTTGCGGGACGTCATTTATATTGATCGTGGCGCTGTTTGCGATATTGATATTTGCAATTTCGGACACATTGTTTCAAGTACTGACCGGGCAGCCGCCGAGCCTGCTGCTGCGATTTGCGATACACTTTTCGCTTCTGCCGATAGTGTCGGGCGGTTCGTATGAGCTATTAAAGCTCTCCGGAAAAACGCGCGACAACAAGCTCACCAAGATTCTCATCAAACCGGGGTTATGGCTGCAGTTGATTACGACCAAGGAGCCAAGTCTCGACCAGTTGGAAGTCGCAATTGTAGCAGTCAAGGCTTCGCTGGGGATGCCGCAAGATATCGAAGTCCGTGAATTCGCCGATGCTTGATTTAGTCAAAACTCTCGAAGATAAACTCGACAAACTCGCGCTGGAACTGAGCGACCCGAAGGTTGCCTCGGATAATCAGCGTTTCAAAAAACTGTCACGCGAGCACAAGGAGGTATCCGAAGTGGTCGCGGTGGGCCGCGAATATCGCAAGCTCGTGCAGACGATAGAGGAAGCCGATCGGATTATCGCCGAGGGGGCCGATCCGGACCTGGTCGAACTGGCGCAGGCAGAAAAGGATGAGGCGCAGCTTCATCATGACGACGTTGCCAAGCGGCTGAAGTTATTGCTTTCTCCGCGTGATCCGAACGACTCGAAGGATGTCATTTTGGAAATTCGCGCCGGCACCGGCGGAGATGAGGCGGCATTATTTGCGGCTGACTTGTACCGAATGTACTCGCGATATGCCGACACGAAGGGTTTCAAGGTCGAACTCTTGAGTTCAAATCCAACCGGCGGCGGCGGTTTTAAGGAAGTAATTCTTTCGGTGACGGGAGAAGACGTATTTGCGAAAATGAAATTTGAATCGGGTGTTCATCGCGTTCAGCGAGTACCGGCGACTGAAGCATCGGGGAGAATTCACACCTCGGCGGCTTCGGTAGCAGTATTGCCGGAAGCGGATGAAGTTGATATTGAGATCAATCCGAGCGAGCTGCGCATCGACGTGTTTCGGTCGTCGGGACCGGGCGGACAGTCGGTGAATACGACCGACTCAGCAGTGCGCATAACGCATCTACCGACGAACACGGTTGTGAGTTGCCAAGATGAGAAGTCGCAGCTTAAGAACAAGACCAAGGCTTTGAAAGTGCTGCGGGCAAGGTTGTTGGATCGGGCAATCGCGGAACAGCAGGAGAAGATTGCCTCGGCGCGAAAGACGATGGTTGGCTCGGGCGACCGCTCAGCGAAGATTCGGACCTACAATTTTCCACAGAGCCGAGTGACGGATCACAGGATAAATCTGACATTATATAAGCTAAACGATATACTTGCCGGGGATCTGGATGATCTGATCGTTCCGCTGCAGGAGCAGGAGCAAGAGGAGCGCCTCAAGAAAGCCGGTGAATTAGCGGGCGTGAATTGAGCAGTGTCAGGACATTTTTCGCGTTCATATTAGCGTTGCTGTTATTTGCAATAGCGCCACGCATCAACAAAGATTCGATCAACGCCGGCTATTACGACAACTCAGCCGGCGGTTTTGTTATAGATCATACGTCGTCGGGCAAGTATTCGCGGAGCGCCGATCCGATACTTGAAGTTTGGGTTGCGCCGCCCGCCGATTCGGTTCCCTTCAATCTCATGCTCAATTTCCGCCGCGAAGGATTGGGGAATTTCACATCCACAGTAATGAGCAAAAATCCCGAGACGCTCGACCGTTACTTCGTGCAATTGCCGCGACTGGGACGAGGGGAGTATTATGAATATTACTTCGAGTTGGTTACGAGCGACGATTCATTGAAACTCAGGCTGCCGCAGGACGAGAATTCGAGAATCACGCTCTTGTTCGAAGGGCGTCCGAGTTTGATGATCTGGGGGGCGCATGTCGGCGTAATGTTCCTTGCGGCGATGTATGCGTTTCAGGCGCTATTCAGCGTCTTCGGGTTGCGGGCTTATGAAAGAAATCTGAAACGGCTTTCGCGCAAAGTGTTTGTTACGGGCTTGCTGATGTTGTTGGGGACGGCGCTGATCGGCTTTTTTGTTTCACAGATTCGATTTGGCTATTACTGGGGCGGCTGGCCGTTTGGCGATAATCGGACACAGACCTACCTGGAGTTGCTGATTCTGTATTGGCTGGGATTGACGATAGTGTTTCGCGGGACGATTTTCGGATTCAAGCCGGAGAAGAATTTTGTTTCGGTTCCGACAGCCATTGTCTTGACGCTGGTCGGGGTTTTGTTTATGATTATCGTGTATTTGGCAGGAGGACATTTCGTCGACATACCGCTATGATCAAACAAGTCGATGTAATTGACGGCTGGCTGCGCAAGCTAAGCGAAGGCAAATGCGAGTATGCCGACCTGCGCGTTCAGCAGATCGAGACGGAGCGCCTCGCGACATCATCCCAAAAAGTTGAACCAGTAGAAAAGTCCGTGAATCGCGGCTTTGGCGTGCGTGTGCTCAAGAACGGTTCGTGGGGATTTGCGGCATCATCGCAGTTTGATGAGAAGGAGTACGAGCGCGTCATCAAGCTTGCAATTGCGATTGCGGATGCCTCGCGCAAAGTAAACAAAGTCCCCATTGAAATCGGTGAGCCGCGCGGATATACCTCAAGCTACGAGACGCCGACTGTCAAAGATCCATTCGCGATAACGATCAAGGAAAAGCTCGCTCTATTGGCGCATTGGGAAGAACTGATGCACATGGATCCGGCGATTAGTTCGAGCTCGGGGTTTCTTGATTTTCGCAGGGAGACGAAAATTTTCCGGTCGACGGCCGGCAGCGACATTAAGCAAGTGTTGTTGCATACCGGCGCGGGAGTGAGCTGCGGGATCGTCAGGGGACGGCGCGAACGATATGAGCGCTCGTTTCCGACATCATCGGGACAATTCGTCAGCGGCGGGTTTGAGCAAATTGCCACCTTCAAGATAGAAGAAAATATCGCCAAAATCGCTGCCCAGGCGGTCGAAATGCAGACAGCCATCGATTGCCCGGCTAAGGTTACGGACATCATTTTGTCACCAGACCTTGCCAGTTTGCAGATTCACGAATCAATTGGGCATCCACTGGAATTGGACCGAGTATTTGGATCGGAACGGAATTTCTCGGGCACGAGTTTCGCGACGACGGATCAACTGAACAAGTTAAAATATGCTTCCGACGTCGTTAGCGTTTACAGCGACCCGACATATCCGGGCGGACTGGCGACATACAAGTACGACGACGATGGTGTCGAGGCAACCCGCGTGCCGCTGATTAAGGATGGCGTGCTGGTCGGATACTTAAGTTCGCTGGAAACGGCGCGACGAATCGAAGCGCAGTCTTCGGCAGCGGCGCGAGCCGACGGTTGGGGCAATGTGCCGTTGGTGCGGATGACGAATCTAATTCTCGAGCCGGGCGATAAGAAATTCGCGGACATGATCGCCGAGATCGAAGACGGTATCTACATCGAGGGTGTCGAGTCGTGGTCGATCGACGACAACCGCGACAATTTCACTCTGGGCGGCGAAGTCGGTTGGGAAATCAAAAACGGCAAGCTGGGAGCGATGGTGAAAGCGCCATCCTATTCCGGCAACACCGTGCAATTTTGGAATAGCTGCGACTCGACCGGCGATAAGTCGGAGTGGGTCCTTTGGGGGACACCAAACTGCGGCAAGGGCGAGCCAGGTCAAAACGGACGGACGGCACAAGGCGCGGCGTACGTGCGATTCAGACAGGTGAAGGTGGGCGGATGATCAACAAAGACCAAGCGCTGAGCGACCTGAAGACTGCGCTGAATGCCTCGACGGCAGACCAGACGGAGCTTTGCCTGATCGGTGAGGAACTGAGTCTCACGAGATTCGCGGAGTCGCAAATCCATCAGAATATGTACCGCGCCGACACGACGGTTTTTGTGCGCGCGATCAAAGATAAGAAGATTGGAATAACTTCGACGGGCGACCTCAGTCCCGAGGCGCTCAAAAAGGCGGTGATAGACGCCTGCACAATAGCGACTTTGATGCCGGCGGATGCGGATTTTGATTCGTTGCCGACGCCGCAGATGGCGCCGACGGTAACTACGAATGCGCTCGACGGTGATGAAAATTCGCCGCAGCAGCGTGCTGATGCGGTCGGTAAGGTGGTGGAACTCTGCCGCAAGAGCGGGCTGCAAACTGCCGGTGCGTATCGGGTGACGACGGAGTCAGTGGCGGTCGTCAATTCCTTGGGAGTTGAGCAATTCGGCGCGAGTTCGCGATCGGAGTTGTCGTTGACAGCGAACGGAGAAAAGGGCAATGCCGGGTGGGCAATTGCCTACGATCACGATTCGAAGATGATCAATCCGGAACTAGTTGCGGGCCGAGCCATCGACAAAGCATCACGTTCGCTTGATCCGATAGCGATTGAATCGGGCGCATACACTGTGATACTTGAGCCGGCGGCGGTGGGACAACTTCTGCTGTTCTTGGCATTCATGGGATTTGGCGCTAAGACACTTTATCAGCAGCGATCATTCATGGCGGGCAAGATCGGCGAAAAGATCACAGGCGACAATATTACGATCATCGAAGATCCTCTGGCGCCGGAATTCTCGAGTTTGCCTTTTGACTACGAGGGTGTTCCGCGCAAGAGAGTCGTACTGATCGAAAACGGTATCGCCCGGGGCGCAGTTTCGAATTCTTACTATGCGAAGCTGCTCAACGCGGAGTCGAGCGGGCATGCGTTGCCGCCGAATAATACATATGGACCCTATCCGAAGCACATGGCGATTGCTGCAGGAAATTCTTCGATTGACGAGATGGTAGCATCGACGACGCGCGGGGTCTATATAACGCATTTCTGGTATGTCAATTTTCTGAATCCGATGAAGACGCAGGTTACCGGAACGACGCGCGACGGCACTTTCTTGATCGAGAACGGCAAGATTGGCAAGGCGATCAACAACATGCGAATCAACCAGTCGATTCTCGACGCCTTTGCAGCCGCCGAAAAAATATCGAGCGTGCGCGAACTGTATCCGCAATACTCGGTGGCGATGCTGGTTCCGGCCATGAAGATTAACAACTTCAATTTGGAAGCGACGGAGGGATAGTCGATGGATCGGCGCGAATTTATTGGACATTCGGGGATTGTTCTTGGAGTTGCACTGATCGGGTTGCCATCACTCGCCGAAGCGTTCGAGGTCGAGAATCCCGAAACCAACCGCGAATTTCGTCCACGCCTGCAGGGTCACAAACGATTTGGCTGCGCCAGGCAGCTAAACGATCCGGCGATTGCGCTGCGGTTGCCTCCTGATTTCCCCGTTAATTTTGCTTAAGAAGCCATATGCCGCGAACAATAACCGAGCTTCTTAATGAAGCCGCCGGTCGCCTTGAGGCTGCCGGGATAGAAAGTCCGCGTTTGGCAGTAGAGTTATTCTTGCGGACGATTTTGGATACCAGCCCGGTTGAGTTGGCGATGAATCCGACGCGGGAAGTTTCCTCTGCCGACGAGAAGTTGCTCTCCGACATGATCGGACGCAGGTTGCAGCATGAGCCGGTGCAGTATATTCTCGGCGAGACCGAGTGGTTCGCTCTGGCGATCAAGTGCGATGCGCGGGCGCTGATACCGAGGCCGGAAACCGAGATCATTGTTGAGAAAGCGCTGGAATTGTTGAAGACTGTCGGAAATCCGCGCGTGGTTGATGTCGGCACCGGGACGGGTTGTATTGCGATTGCAATTGCGAATCATCGGCCGGACGCAAGGGTGTTTGCGACTGATCTTTCGAGCGGGGCATTGCAGTTGGCGGAAGAGAATGTCGGTTATCATCTACTGGAGCAGAGAATCGATTTGCGGCAGGGAGACTTGTTGTCACCGGTTTATCTTGAGCAGCCGTTTGAATTGATTATCGCGAATTTGCCTTATGTGCGTGAATCGGAATATCCGGATTTGATGGCGGAAGTTCGAGACTATGAGCCACGGAACGCATTGGTTGCCGGCGGCGACGGACTTGAAGCAATCCGCACTTTGATAGCGGAGGCACCGGAGCTGCTCGCGCCGGCCGGGTATTTGATAATGGAATACGGCGTCGATCACGACAAACCGATTCGCGATCTTGCGGCAAAAACGGAAGGGCTGAAATTCATCAAGACGATCATTGATTACAATCAGCGCGAGCGCGGAATAATTCTACAAAAGATATGAGCGTAAAGGCGAGGCGGACGATTACTGCGTGGCGGAACTGTCAGTCGATGAGTCGGGCTCAGCAGTCAGAGGTTTGCCGTAGGGATATTGGTTTAGCTGGGTCTGCGGCGACCGGTTGACGCCGATTCCGTACCGGTAGACGAGCTCGCCGCCTTCGTGAGCGGAGATAATCGTGAAGACCACGCCCAACAATCCAATTGCAATGCCAGTCGTGAGATACTTGTCGGTCTGTTTCAGATGGGAGAAGAGTTTTGCGCCGGCAAAAGCCAGTGCAGACGCGAGAACCAAGTAGCCCATTGTCTCGTGCGATTCGAGGACGAAGACGGCGGGGCCGGACTTGACGAGCGTCTTTGCAAGCAGGCCGGTAATGACCGCCGCAAATGCAGCGACGGCGGCGGCGCAGCCGTTAATCAATGCAGCCAAACTGAGCGGGCGCGACTTGAGAAAATATGCGAGCAGTTCGCAAGCGACAGCGATAATGAAAAGGGCGATAGGGAAATGGACGATGAGTGGATGCGGGTTCGGCAAAGATAATCTCCGTTAATTGAACCGGCGCAGACGCAAAGCGTTGGTTACGACGAAAACAGACGACAACGACATCGCTCCTGCAGCAATAATCGGCGATAGTTGGATTCCGAATGCCGGATACAAAACTCCGGCCGCCACCGGAATCGTAATAACATTGTAGAAGAATGCCCAAAACAAATTCTGCTTAACGTTGCGAACAGTTGCGGCGGCCAGGCGGACAACTTGCGGGACTTTGCGCAAGTCGCGGCTGGTCAAGGTCACTCCGGCCGATTCGACCGCAATATCGCTGCCGCTCGCAAGGGCGATGCCGACATCGGAGGCGGCAAGCGCGGGGGCGTCGTTAATACCGTCGCCGACCATCGCGACGGAGCCAGTTTTCCTGGCGGCGGCGATAACATTCAGTTTCTGCGCCGGAAGAAGTTCGGCCATGACGACTTCGATACCGGCGGACTTGGCAACGTGGTCTGCTGCGGCTTTGTTATCGCCGGTGATCATTTCGACATCGATGCCAAGTTCCATTAATTGCCGGATAGCTGCGGCGGCTTCGGGTTTGATGGTATCCTCCAAGGAAAGAAATCCGGCCAGAGCGCCGTCAACAGCGATGTACATTATGCTTCGTCCGGCGAAGTGATCTGAATCCAAGGCGTTAGTTGCTGAATCGATCGCGATCTTGCGTTCGGCGAACAGCTTTTGTGTGCCGAGGAGTATCGCTTTTCCGGCGACCGTGCCGCTTGCGCCTGCGCCGGGAAGTGAGACGAAACCTTGAGCCGGCAGAATTTGTGCGTGGCGAGAGTTTGCGTATTCGACAAGCGCTTTTGCCAGCGGATGCTCGGAATTGGCTTCAACCGAGGCTGCGAGTTGGAGCAGCTCGGGCTCGGAAATTCCAAAGCTCTGGAACTGGGTGACGCGGAACTTGCCTTCGGTTAGAGTGCCGGTCTTGTCGAAGAAAATCGTGGATATCTTGCCAATCTGCTCGAGCGAGTCGCTGTTGCGGAATAGAATTCCGAGCGAGGCGCCGCGGCCGACTCCGACCATGATCGCGACGGGGGTCGCCAGTCCGAGAGCGCAGGGACAGGCGATAATCAGAATCGCGATGAATGCTTTCAGGGCAAAGGTGAACTCAGCTCCAGCGAGCAGCCATATTGCGAGAGTCAGAAGTGCGAGGCCAATGACGATGGGCACGAAAACAGACGCGATTTTATCGACCAGCCGTTGAATTTGCGGTTTGGAGGACAACGCCTGTCGCACCATTGCCGCGATTTGATTGAGCCGCGAGTCTTGTTGCGGAGTGTCGACGCGAAAATCGAAACTGCCGGCGCTGTTAATCGTACCGCCGGTGACCATGTCGCCGACTCTCTTGTCGATAGGAAGCGCCTCGCCGGTTAACATCGATTCATCGACTGCGCCGGAACCGGTAATGATGGTGCCATCGGCGGCGATTTTCTCACCGGGGCGGATGCGGACCAAGTCGCCGACCTGGAGACTCTCTGAGCGTTTGCTTGATTCCATGCCGTTGACAACGACATTGGCTTCGTCGGGGCGAGCTTCGAGGAGCTTGCGAATAGCGGAGCTGGAACGCGAGCGGGCTTTAGCTTCAAGGTAGCGGCCGAGCAAAATCAGGGCGATGATCATGATCGCGGTGTCGAAATAGAATTCCGGGTGCGTGCCCACGCCATGGAACAGCGACGGTTTGAACAGAGCGATGACGCTATAAATGTATGCCGCGGAAGCGCCGAGCGAGATGAGCGTATTCATGTCGGCGCTGCGGCGTTTGAGCGAGTGCCAGAGACCGAGATGGAATCGCTTGCCGCACCAGAAATAGACGGCGGTTGCGAGGACGAATTGGATATGTCCCGAGATTTCCGGGTCAATACGCAGGAAATGGAGGTGTTCTTCCGCCATCAACACCATGGCGATGATGGCAGCGCCAATGCTTAGGAGCAGCGGATTGCGCAACTTGACGACTTCGGAATCGAAGGGGTCGACAACAGGTGTGTTGTCACCGAAAATTGTCGCGTTATAGCCGCTGCCCGCGAGGACGCGGTTAATTTTGGTTTGCAAGTCAGGAATAGCGAGATGTTTGATCACACTCGAGCCGGTAGTGAGATTGACGGCGGCTTCCACTACGCCGTTGATGGTCATGAGGGACTTTTTGATATTGGCGACGCAGGAAGCGCAGTGCATTCCGGAAATTGTCAAGCGCGTTTCGGCCAAATTCGCCGGATAGCCGCTTTTGTCGAGAGCAGCGACGACAACAGCGACATCGAAGTTGGGAGACTTGTGGCGGATAGTGGCGCTATTGGTGGCAAGGTTGACGCTGACGGAATCGACTTCGGGAACCGCCTTGATGATTCCTTCGACGCGGGCAACGCAACTCGCGCAGTGCATACCGGCAACCGGGATTTCCGTTTGCTTGAGATTGTGTGTGCTTGAAGGACTACTCATATCAGAATTTTACTCCACTTCCCGATTGGGACGTACATTACACTTGTCCGTCCATAAAGTCAACTAAAGGGAGGTTTGGAAGTTCCGACAGGTTTCTAAAGTTCGGATAACGGGCATATAGAGAGCCATTTAGGCGATTTTGCGCATAATATAGCTCATGCGATTTCCATACAACTGAAATGCGGTCAAACTCGTATCTTGAGCAAGATGTCGCAATCAATAATAGCGGAGGAGATTTCAGATGGTGCAGAGCAAAGCGAAGACGGTAAAGGAATATCTGGCCGAATTGCCGCCGGACCGGCGCAAGGCAATGGAGACGGTGCGAAAGACGATACTTGCGAATTTGCCCAAGGGTTTTGAGGAGGGGATGGATTTCGGGATGATCGGCTATTACGTTCCATTGTCGCGCTACCCCTCGACCTACAACAATCATCCGTTGCCGCTGGCGGCTTTGGCGTCGCAAAAGAACTACATGTCGGTGTATTTGATGTGCGTCTATGGAGACCAGGGTACGCTCGAGTGGTTCACCAAGGCTTACAAGGCGAGCGGAAAGAAATTGGACATGGGCAAGTCGTGCATACGATTCAAGACGCTCGACGATTTGCCGCTGGAGGTTATCGGTCAGGCGATTCAACGGATTTCGGTTGAGGGCTATATCGAGTACTATGAAAACGCGCGGGCGAAACAGGAAGCGCGAAAGAAGGGATAGAATCGGGGCGCGAGAGTCGCGCCCCGAGCGAAACGTGCTAATAATTAAACGAGAAAAGGTCCTGCCTACTCGTCCCAATCGACATTAAGTTGCTTGCCGACATCCTCGAAGATAGCGGTAATTCTTTGCTCCATCGCGATGCGCTTCTTGAGCAAGTCGCCTTTCTTCACCGATTTATCCCGCAATTGAATATGGAAGCGCAGGCTCTGCGAAGTACCCGACGGGCGAATCGTGAGGTGGCTATAGTAGTCGCCGAAGAAGAAGCGGATGCCTTCGTCGGGGAATCCAAAGGTGGCTGGGTCATCCTGATTAAAGCCCTTCGTGTAGCCGTGCTGAACGTCGTACTTACCAGTTTTGTAAACCTCGAACTTTGATGAAGTCAGCCCGGCGAATTTGACTTTGCCGCCGTTCTTGATGCGGTCCATCATTTCTTCGGCTTTGTGGATGACTTTCATTTTGGTGGAGCGACCCTCAATGCCTTCATACTGGCCGAATACCGGCGCCGGTCGATAACCGGTGCGAATCAGGCCAATGTTCGAGTCGAGGTAGAGCTTCTCGTTGACGAGATCAAGAACTGACTTCTTCTGCGTCTTGGCATAAGCGAGGACTTCGAGGAACAGGATCGCCGCGAAAATGCCGTCCTTGTCACGGACGTGGCCGTCCTTGCCCATTGACATCGCGTCTTTGGGTGCGCCGCCGAGAATGCTGAAGCCGTTCGATTGCTCGAGTGCGGCCAGATTGAAGGTCGATTGCGGAGTCAGACCCTTGAAGTCGTAGATCGTCCAGTAGATGTCTTTGCTGATCGGGTCGCCATCCCAGACGCGTTGGACGGCAGTTGAAAGTTGCGCGAATCCGACCCAAGTCTTGATCCAGGCGATGCCGTACTTTTCGCAGAGCAAAGTGATGACATCCGTAGTTGTGTGCGACTGGACGAGGAAGAACTTGCTGAAGTCGGATTTGGCGTGCTTCATCTTTTCCATGCGGTACCAGAGCAAGATTGCCCAAGCGGTATCGGCATCGAGCAGGACATTGTCCTCGCCGCCGTAGATCGGGCGTTGGCTCTTGGGGACCGGCACGACAACTCCGACGCGGTCGGCATCGGGGTCAGTGCCGATGAGGGCATCGAGTTTGCCGAATTTGTCTTTGCCGTACTCCTTGACGAATTCGGAGACGGCTTTGAGAGCGGCAAATTTGTCGCCGGGGTCGGGCTGCTGGTAAACCTTTTTGCCTTTGGGGCTCTTGAGATCGTCAAAGGCAGGGAACATGCCGTCGACGGGCTGCATCGATGAGATGCAGTCGAGTTTCTTGATGTCGAGAGATTTGATCAAGCGGGGCACGGCGTCGCGGCCGGCGCCGTTGTAGGCGCAGTAGCCGAGATGGAGATGCTTGGCTTCCTTCTTGAGAAGCTTCTTGTCGAGCAGGAACGAGGTGATTTGCTTTTCGTGTTGCTTGTGGATATTGACCAGTTCGCCGATGTAGCTGTAGTACTCGATGCCTTTGATGCGTTTGGCGCCGCCGAGGAACACGAGCTGGTCGTTGTTGGCGGTGGCGAGATCGGCGCGGCGGATTTCGTCGAAGCCTGTTTTGGCGATGTAATCATTCAAGATCATGCGGCGTTCGGCGACCGAGAATTGCGATCCGTTGCCGCACGATAGCTTGTAGCCGTTGTAGCGGCGGTCGTTGTGGCTGGCGGAAAGCAGGATGCCCATGTCGGCGTGCATAGTCGGAATCGCGAAGGTGACTTCTGGATAGGGGACGACGTCGTCGAAGAGGTAGACCTTGAGGCCGTACGAGATGAATAATTCGGCGATGATTTTGGCGAAGTCGCGGCCGCGGATACGGCTGTCGAAGCCGATCACCAACGACTTGAAACCGCGCATGTTGGCGAATTTGGCGATGGCGGCGGATTTTTGCAGCAAGACGACATCGTTGATGGTGTTGGGACCGCGCAGGAAGGGGGCTGCGATGCCTTCGTCGCGGAGGAGCTCGAGTTCCCAATCGGAGATGACGGCGCGGCCGCGGATACCGCCGGTGCCGAATTCGACTTCGGTGAAGAAGCATTCGTTGATATCCGGCCAGCGGTTGGCGAAGAGCGCGCTCAGGATGCCGCGTTTGGTGTTCGGGGAGATGCGGTCGATGTCGGGTGATTCCATCCAGCGGTTGAGATTGGCGAAAACGCCGACATCGGAGATAGCTTTTTCATAGATGAGCTGATCGACGGTGCCGGAGTCGAACTGGGCTTTGAGGAAGGCGGAGATTTCGCGTTCGACATCGGCTTTGATCGATTGCCATACGACAGATTCGTTCATTGTTTATCACTCCATAAGAAATAGATCATATTTCGCAGTCAGACTGGCCCCTTGGGAGAGATTCTACGAGATTTTAGGGGTAGCGCAAGGGGAAAGAGGGGGGGACGTCTATACGCTATTGCTAATTGGGTCGACTTTCAATCAACTGAAAGAATGCAGGCAATAGGTTGAAAACCAAGATCACGATGAACAATGCTAACAAGGAACCAAAGAATTGCCTTGATCTTAGTGTCAAATTGACTTGCCATGTACCTAATTTGAATGAGCAGAAAGTGAAGAAAACTCCGCAGAAGAGGCATATCACAAGAAACAAAGCCAGGAAGATCAATGCATAGTATTCAAACCAACCAAAAAGGTAGCCCAAAATCGAGGCTATCACATACATGAGGGCGAATACCGCAATCGCCTTCTTCTTGGTCACGACAAAGTCTGCAGTTTTCCAATTGTAACAAATCAGAAGTACGGCAGAACAAGACAGCCCCAATGACATGGAATTATTTAACAGATGAACGCCAATCTCGCCAACCACTTCAATCATTGCGTAGGTCCCCAAAAAGCCGACAAGGCTCATCCAGACACCAACTATGCATAAAGCGATGGTGCGTTTACTATATTGGTCGAGTTGATCTATGAATTGAAGGGACACATCTTCTCACTTTCAGAAATCTTTGGAAAGAAGCGATTTCGTTCGTGCTGGACGCATCAAATACGAAAGCCGAACACAATCCTCCAAGTTAGTTCTTTTTTGGGAAGCGAGGCACAACTCTTTTGCAGAAAAGCTCTTCCAGCATCCGGGGATTGCGAAGGGGCACAGAATTGCGTTGGACTGGCGCCCTCACCCTTTATCCCTCTCTCCTGCAATGCGGGACCCGGGCGGCCAAGGGAGAGGAATAACACCGGACCATTTGCTGCGAATTTCTCTGAACATTTCGTAAGCGCTTACGTTTAGTATCCATAAGACTTATGGAGATGCGAATGAAAATACTTCCGTGCAGTGTTTGGTGGGCTATTTTTATACTCGGATTTGCGGCAATGGCAGCGGCGCAGCAGATGGAGCATTTTGCGATGCAGAAGATCAACGACCACGTGTATGCGTTTATTGGCTGGGATCCGACGCTTGACCTGGTCGATGGGAACTCGTATGCGATCATAACCGACGAGGGTGTTTTCGTGGTGGATACGCATCAGCCGCCGATCTGTGCCGAGGCGAATATCGCCGAGATTCGCAAGCTGACCGACAAGCCGGTGAAGTTTGTCTTGAACACGCACTGGCACGGCGATCACAACATGGGGAATTTCGTGTACAAGAAGGCGTTTCCGGAGGCGACGGTCATCGCTCATTCGAAGACTCGCGAAATTCTGGCAAGACGGCAGGCGGACTGGGTCAAGGAAGCACGCGAAGGAGAATACGAGAAGTACATAACGGATTTCGGAAAAATGCTTGCCGAAGGGAAGGGTTATACCGGCCAGCCGATTACCGCGGTCGAACGGGAGCGGATGGAAAAGCTGATGGTGATCCTTAAGAAGTACGATCAGGATGTGCGGCGCGACGAGGTTTGTATACCGGATATGACATTTGAGAAGAACCTGACTTTGTTTATGGGCGGGATTGAAATCCAGGTTCGCCATGACGGGCGCGCGAACACGCCGGGGGATGCGTATGTCTGGCTGCCCCAGGACAGCGTCTTGATTACGGGCGATATTCTCGTTTCGCCGGTGCCGTATTGCCTTGGGAGTTTCTTCGATGAATGGCCGGCGGTGCTCGATACGATGCTGGCGCTGAAGCCGAAGGTAATACTCCCGGGACATGGCGAAGTAATGACGAACGTCAGTTACATGATGCAAACCCGGGACTTCTTGGTGGACTTATACGGGAGGTCGACAAAGGCGTTCGAATCGGGGATTACGACGTCGGATTCGCTGCTGAAGGCGGTTGACATGTCGGATTATCGGTCACGGTACACAAATGGTGACCCGGCCTTGGATTGGGTCTTTGATAATTATGCTGTCAATCCGGCGATTCCGCGGATATTGAAGATTCTGAAGGGCGAGCTGGGGGACGATAGGAAATCGAATTAGGCGTTGGCGGCTTTGTGACAAATAGTACAAGCGTCTAGCAATGAGAAGATCTGCCGTTGGAAAATGTCGTGCCAATAAACCGAAAAAGGCGCAAAACTGACTTGCCTTTACGATCTCCTGTAACTCATGACAATACAAACAATTATAGCCACCGAATTTTGAGGCTGAAATCCAAGGATGTGTTTAGTTCGTTGTCAGAGTGTTTTCCTCCGATATTGTTACTTTTTTCACAATCTGTGACAGTTATATGACAATAAATGTACGGTTTCTTTTAACTTCTGGGCAACGAAAGACGATAGACTCAGGTGAGATTAGGAATGAGTATGGAATTTGGAATAATCGGAACTTCGATCTGGCAGCAAAATATGAAGCTGCTCGAGCACTTGACGGTGGACCGAACCGCGCGGGTCGAAGTTTTGCGTTCCCTCAAGACCAGCCTCGGATTGAGTGAGCTGGTTTATCTGGCCACCTGTAATCGTGTCGAATTTGTATATGTTTCGACCGGCAAGTATGCCGGCGCCAAGCTGCTCCATAAATTGATCGACTATTTTTTCAGAGACATCAAGGGTTTGGGTTTCTTCCCGAACGATTTCTATCATTATTCGGGACGTGAGGCGGTTGCTCATCTATTCAGGACAACCGCCTCGCTTGAATCGCTGGTGGTCGGCGAAAATCAAATTGCCGGGCAGTACAAGGATGCGTACATGGAAGCGCTCGCAAGTGGATTAGCGGGCGCGACCCTGAAAGATATTTCTGAAGAAGCACTCCTGGTTGCCAAGAAAGTCAAGCGCGATACCGAGATTGGTTTGGGCGCGGTTTCGATGGCTTCGCTGGCCGCCGACGAGTTGGCGGCGTACCTGAATCCGGCAGATAATCCGGTGATCGCTCTGGTGGGGACTGGCGCGATGACGTTGAAGCTGGCGCACTATGTTCAGGACAACAAGCTGGGAAAGCTTTTGTTTGTAAATCGTACGGCTGAGAAAGCCGACACTCTCGCACAACAATTCGACGGGAACGCCATATCTTTGACTGACTTCATCGACTCGCGCGTTCCCGTTGATGCTATTTTGTCGGCGACGGCGGCGACAGAGGCGATTTTCGATGCTGAATTTATCGACAGCATGCCGGAACGCACGAAGCCGGTGTTGTGCATTGATCTTGCGATACCGCGGGATTTCGGCAATGAGTTTAACAACAATCCGAAGGTCAAGCTGGTTGATATTCCGTACCTGCGCTCGAAGTGCAACGGCAACCTGCGGCAGAAGTTCGTGGAGACCAGCAAGGCGAACGAAATTGTTCGCGATGCTGTGAACCAGTATTTGTCGGACCGGATGGAAGTGTCACTTAAGCCGATTTTTCACGACAGCTACCAGGAATCGATGAAATTGGCGAAGAACGCGTTGGACGATTTGTTTGCGAAGAAGGTGACGGGGCTCACTGAGGAAGAGAAAGAGGCGGTTTATCGTCTCGTGACGAAGCTGGTCGCCAATTCGGCATTCCAGCCGGTAAAGATGTTATCCAACAAGCTCATCGAGATGGGCTCTGAACTTGAAATCACAGAAGTAAAGAAAACCCACAAAGAAGCAGTATGAACTCGACAAAGTTGATCATTGGATCGCGCGGCTCAGACCTCGCCCTGTATCAGGCAAACTTCATCCGAGATATCCTGATTCGCGAGCATGGATGCGAAGTCGAAATCAAGATTATCCATACGGCCGGCGACAAGATCGACAACGTCGCGTTCGACAAGATGGAAGGAAAAGGCTTTTTCACGAAAGAACTTGAAGATGCGTTGCTGAACAATGAAATCGATTTGGCGGTGCATTCGCTGAAGGACTTGATGACGACGCAGCCGGCGGGGCTCAAACTCGGGGCCGCCGGTTATCGGGCGGATCGCAGCGAGATGCTGCTAATCAGAAAATCTTCGCGTGCAGGAGTTGGTGTCATCCCGGTTCGTGAGGGCGGGACCATTGGCACCAGCTCCGCGCGCAGAAAATCGCAACTGCATTTTCACAATCCGACGCTGGTGATTAATGACTTGCGCGGCAATGTGCCGACGCGGGTGCGTAAACTGAGAGAGGGGCTCTATGATGCGATCTTAATCGCGACTGCTGGAGTCAGAAGGCTCAATCTCGATGTCAGTGATCTGGAGGTCGTGGAGTTGGACCCGGAAGTGTTCTTGCCCGCTCCGGCGCAAGGGATACTGGGGATTCAGATTCGCGACGATGACCCGCGGGTTGAGTCGGTGATAACGAAGATGGGATCGCGCGAAGAGATGTTGCAAGCAGAGCTCGAGCGCGGATTGCTGAAGAAATTCGGTTCGGGATGCTCGCTGCCGCTGGGCGTCTGGTCTGAGTTTATGGATGGCAAGTATCGACTCAAGGCAGCGTTGGGGCATCAGGAAAAAGACGAATGGATTGGGATAAAAACGGCGGATGTGTCGGGGACGGACATAAATACGATAGTGAACCAGGCATATGCGACATTACAAGGGGACACGGTATGCGTATAGCGGTTACGCGGCATCTCGATCAATTGCACGATCTGCAACATCGCGCTGCGACGAAGAACATCGAAATCGTACCGCTGCCGTTGATGGAAGTTAAGAGCATCAACTTTGCGTGGCCGGACGAGATCGATTTGAACAAGCTCGGATGGATTTTCTTCACGAGCGCAAATGGTGTCGATGCGTTTTTCAAACGACTTGACAATATCGGCTGCAAGCTGTCGAAGCAGGCGAAGTGCGCGGTTGTCGGGCGCAAGACTGAAGAAGCGCTCAATCAGCGCGGATACGACTCGTCATTTCAGCCCTCGGAAGCATACGGCCACTTGCTGTTCAGCGAATTTATTGAGCATCATCCGGATTGCCGCCAGACGCTGGTGTATGCGCGAGCGAAGGAAGTTGACTATGATCCACAGCAATTCTTTGCCGCGAGGAAGTTTGATTTCCATGAAGTAATATGCTACGAGTCAGTTGAATGCGCACCTGATGTTCGGGCGTTCGCACGGATCAAGCGGGAGGATGCAATTCTGTTTACCGCTCCTTCGATGGTGCGGGCTTTCCACAGACATTTCGGAGATCCGGAGGCGCGGCTTCTGGCGATCGGACATACGACGGCGGCAGAGATGGACAGGCATCGCTGGTCAAATTACACTGTGCTTAAGCATGCGGATGTCAATTCGGTATTGGAGTATATATAAATGGAACAGTTAAATCGTCCGCGTCGTCTGAGACGAAATAATCTCGTACGCGATCTGGCAGCGCAGACACGACTGAACATTGACGGGATGATACAGCCCTACTTCGTGACCGATGGTTCGGGAATTCACGACGAGATCAAGGGTCTTCCCGGAATTTATCGCGATTCGGTTGACGAGTTGGTCAAGTCGATCGTTGAAGATGTTAGACTCGGCATCAACAAGATAATGCTCTTCGGAGTGACCGATCGCAAGGACGCGCTGGCGAGTACCGGCTGGGACGCAAAGAATCCGGTCATCAAGGCGACCAAAGAGTTGAAGCAGAAATTCGGAGAAGCGATCTTTGTGAGCGCCGATGTTTGTCTGTGCGCCTACACCGACACCGGACATTGCGGAATTACAATAGACGGCAAGATTGACAATGACAAATCGGTTGCGGTGCTAAGCCGCATGGCCGTTGAACTAGCGAGAGCCGGCTGCGATTGCGTGGGACCATCGGATATGATGGATGGCCGCGTCGCGGCGATCCGCCAGACGCTTGAGTCAGAAAATCTCCACGATACGTTGATCCTCGCATACTCAGCCAAATATGCCTCCGCGTACTACGGCCCATTCCGGGAAGCCGCAAATTCGGCTCCCGGAAAGGGCGACCGTAAAGGCTACCAGATGGATTTTCGCAATCGCAAGGAAGCCCTGCGCGAACTGGAACTCGACGAGGTAGAAGGCGCGGATATTGTGATGGTGAAGCCGGCGCTGGCGTATCTGGATATTGTTGCGGACTTCGCAGCGAATACGAATCTGCCGGTTGCAGCTTATAATGTGTCGGGCGAATACACAGCGGTGAAACTTCTGGCGCAGGCCGGATTGGCGGACGAGAAGACGATGGTGCTGGAGAATTTGACGGCGATAACGAGAGCCGGAGCATCGATAATTTTGACCTATCATCTAAAGGATATACTGAAAAATGGCTGGCATAACTAAGGTCGGATTTGATTGCGCCAAATCGCGCAAGCTGATGGATCAGTCATTGGAAATCGTGCCGGGCGGCGTGAACTCGCCGGTGCGGGCGTTCAAATCAGTGGGTGGAACGCCGCGCTTCATCGCCAAAGGAGTGGGGGCGTACTTGTACGATGTCGACGGCAACAAGTATCTCGATTTCTGCAATTCCTGGGGGCCGTTAATACTCGGCCATGCCGACAAGGATGTTGTCGCGGCTGTCAAAACCCAGGTCGACAAAGGCATGACATTTGGAGCTTCGACGGAGCTTGAATATGAACTGGCGCAGTTTATCGTCCGGAACGTCGACGTAGTAGAGAAGGTGCGGTTCGTGTCCTCGGGGACCGAAGCCGTGATGTCGGCAATTCGAGTGGCGCGCGGATTCACGAAGCGCGATTTGATCTTGAAATTCGACGGTTGCTATCACGGCCACTGCGATCATTTGTTAGTCAAGGCGGGTTCGGGGTTAGTGACATTCGGGCAGCCATCTTCGGCGGGAGTACCGGAGTCAATCACGAGCAAGACTGCCGTGTTGCCATTGGATGACGAAGATGCGTTGCAGGATTTTTTCGCGAGCCACGGCGATGAGTTGGCAGCAGTGATTATTGAAGGCATTCCGGCGAACAACGGGCTGCTGGTTCAGCGTCATGATTACATGAGACTACTTCGCGCCCTGACGGAGCGTCACGGCGCGCTCTTGATACTTGATGAAGTGATAACCGGGTTCAGACTTGGTCTGGGCGGCGCAGCAGCTTATTACGGTATTCGTCCCGACCTTGTGACGTACGGTAAGATCATTGGCGGTGGGATGCCGGTTGGGGCGTTTGGCGGTCGTGCGGATGTGATGAATATGCTCTCGCCGCTCGGGCCGGTTTATCAGGCAGGAACGCTGTCGGGCAATCCCGTGGCGATGATTGCCGGACTTGTGACATTGCGCAAACTTGCCGACGGAAAAATTTACAGGGAGCTTGAAGAAAAGAACCGCCGCTTCGTCAGTTTGCTGATGAGCGAGTTGCGCGACAATTTGGTCAACGTTGCGGGCGTGGGATCGATCTATTGGATTGTTTTCCAAAATGATCTTCCGCGCGCGGCACACATGATCAGCACCGACGGAATTTCGCATTATAACCGGATGCATTCAAAGATTCTCGACCAGGGCATCTACCTGCCGCCATCAGGCTACGAGGTTTGTTTCCTGTCGGCGGCACATACTGACGAACTGCTCGCGCAAGCCGCGACGATTTTGGCTACGGCCATCAAGAAAGAAGCGCATGTATGGGCGTAAGCAACAGCCTGTTTATCAAGGCCTGCTATGGCCGCAACGACGGTCCAATTCCAATTTGGATCATGCGCCAGGCCGGACGCTATCTGCCGGAATACCAGGCCGTGCGCGGCAAAGTTTCGTTTCAGGAATTGTGCAAGTCGCCGACGCTGATTGCCGAAGTTGTGCGCCAACCGGTTGAGCGGTTTCAGCTCGACGCGGCGATTTTGTTTTCGGACATTTTGACGATTCTCGAGCCGATGGGGGTTGAGGTAAGTTTTCCGGAAGGCGGCCCGGTTATCGGATCGCCGATATCGAGGCCGGAGGACGTCAACAAGATTCACAACTGCAATATCGAGCGCGACCTGAGCTTCGTCCTGGCCGGGATCGATGAAATCAAGAAGACACTGCCGCACACGCCGCTGATCGGCTTTGCCGGTTCGCCATTCACGTTGTTCTGCTATCTTGCTGAAGGCAAGGGATCGAAGACATTCGACAAAGCCAAGAAGTTCATCCAGAAGTATCCGAATGCCGCGCGGCGACTGATCGAACTGCTCGCTGATTCGGTGGCGGAATATTTGCGCGCGCAGGTGGATGCGGGCGTCGATGTGGTGCAGATTTTCGACAGTTGGGGCGGGATTCTGGCGCACGATGATTATCGCGAGTGGTCGGCCAGGCCGATGGCAAAGATCTTGGCGGAGCTAAAGGGCAAGAATGTGCCGCGCATAGTCTTTGTAAACAATGTAGCTCCATATTTGGACATCGTATCGGGGCTCGACTGCGAAGTGATTGGTGTCGACTACCGGATCGAGTTGGCAGCGGCATCAGCGGGGCTCAACGGCAAATCGCTGCAAGGCAATCTTGATCCGACGGTGTTGTTTGCGGAGCCCGAACAGGTCGCAGTGCGAACGGAAGCGGTGATAGCGAGCGTCAAGAATCACAAGAATCTGATTTTCAATCTCGGGCATGGAATATTGCCGGAGACGCCGATTGCTTCAGTAGAGGCGATGATTACTGCAGTGCGCA
>CAVPQS010000066.1:0-15152 GCA_963707485.1 uncultured bacterium | reverse complement strand
TTTCGGGGCTGCGCAAGCAGGCGATAAACGGTCGCTCTTCGGCGTGAAGTCGTTCGCACAGCGCCGATCCCACAAATCCGGTCGCTCCGATTACCGCAATAAAATCGCGCTTCATAAACTATGCGCCGCTTTCCGGTTCTTTCGGTACCACGCCCACGGCTCGGCAAGTTGTGTGCGGCAGCCGTAAAGCTCCTCAATTAGCTTGAGCGAAATCGCCCCTGACTCGCCGTTGACCGACGGCTCGGATTGTCCGCGGACGGCGTCGGCAAATTCGTCAATTTGCGCCAGGAAGTAATCGGAATAACGCGGCTGCGCAGAGTCCTTCATCGTCATAACCGCACCGTCCAATTCCCGCGGCCGCAGCGTAATTTCCGATGCCTCCGCCAGCGGTATCTCCACATCATATTTGTCGGTTCGCATCGTGAAACTGTTCCTCAGGTCCATCGACCGTGAAAAAAACATGGTTCCCTCCACACCGTCATGATATTGCACGCTTGCCTTGCAGTTAGCTTCCACCCCGCCCAACGAATCGTCTGCGAAGGAAAACTTCTCCGGATATCCAAACCAGTACAGCATCCGGTCTATATAATGGCTGCCGTTTACCATCAACACACCGCCGCCCGACAGCGCCCGATCAAGCGTATACCCCGACACGGATGCCCAGCCGCTCGGCGTGCCGAACTCGAAGTGAAACCGTTCGACCTTGCCGAGATAGCCTTCGTCCAATAGTCGTTTCATGAAGCGCACGACGGGGAAGTGCCGGGTCACAAAACCGACCGAAATGAAAGTCTTCCGCGCTTTCGATATTTCCACCAACTCCGTCGCTTCGTGATAAGAAGTCGTCAGCGGCTTTTCGACCAGCACCGGCAATCCGCGTTCCAACGCTTTGAGCGATACTTTGCTGTGGCTGTGGTTTGGCGTCGCTATCAAAACCGCTTCAACCTTGTCCAACGCCCGGTCTAAATCCGAACAAGCAGCCGCGCGACAGCCGTACTTGCGCTTTAGCGTCTTGGCCCGCTCAAGCTCCTGATCCATCAAGCTCACGACCTCGATCTTGGACGATTTGAGCGAGGCCGGCAGATGCGCCAGATCGGTTATCAAGCCGCATCCTATGATTGCAATTTTTACAGGCTGCAATATCGAAGTTCCTTCGGGTCTAAGTTCCCACTGTCGATAGGTCGGTTTCCGTAATAGCAAAAATCAATCGCGTGGAGTCAGGACGCCCCGTCTAAATTGAATCGCGATTCGTTGTCTCTTTTTCGGCGAACGTGCAATGTTCTTCAGCGCTGCAAATAGCGGTTCTGCCCTCCAGCCCGCACCCTTGTTTTTCCAGACCGAAATCTGTTTCAGCGACGTTGCTGTGTCTGGATATGGGACAAATTCAAATGTAGCAGTAAATTTCTTACGCGCAACTAATAATTCGCCCCCGAATGCGCGGATTTCCAAGCTTTGCGCAAATTCGAGTCATAAAGTCCACTTTAGCCGCCGGCAATTTCCGGCGCTCCCGTTGGCAGATTCGCCGGTGTTTGCCGATCAAATAGACAATCTGCACCGGGCGAAACCGCCTTGCCCGAGCTGCTTGTCCCGGGCGGTCGGCGAATTCCGAGGCTGAAAACAATTGTTGTTTGACTTTTGCGCCACGAGCGATTAATATGTGAGTGTTCAAATCACTCAAGGTCTATAGTTAAATTTTTGGCGGCCGTATTCTCGCCTCGCTTATGGCGCTACTTGGCCATTGCTTGCGCGCAGCCATGAATGACACTACCAACCTGCACCAGCAAGGAGTTGCGCATGTGGACAACACGACGATTCGGGCTGTGGGGGCTTGCTGTTCCTTTCATTGGGGTTTCATTCTTCACTGCTCTTGCCGGCACGGCGCTCTGTGCAAATGCCACCGGCGCGCGAACGCGCAATGTAGACGTCAAAGATCAACCTGCTTTGATTCTGCCTGGCGAGTCAACTCTGAGTTACACCGACTTCGCCGACTCGCTCCGCGCACTTAATAAAGATAGCCGCGAATCCCTCGTTCTGCAGCAATGGCGCCATCCCTCCGTTGCCGCCGCCGGGACCGGCGTCATGGCGCGCATGTATGAATACTATGACGGCGTCTCCGACTCCAGCCTCACATACATCAACGGCTCGGCAAATTACGGCACCTCGTGGTCAAGCTGCTGCTTCCTTGATCTGAAAGGCGCAAGTTTCCCTTCAGTCGATTACTTCGGGACCGGCACGCGCATGCTCGGTACCTTTGTCCCGCCATCCTCTTTCCAGAGCGGCGGCGCTTTTATGGTCGTCGATGTTCCCGACCCTAATAATCCCGCCGGTTGGAGCGTAACATTCTTCAGCCTGGCGAGTCAGGGTTGGCATGGCATGATTATGGCCGACATTGCTTCCTTGCCATATCCGGCGCAAAGCTGGAACTGGGGACTGGAAAGCGCCATCATGAGCCGCAGCGGAGTTGATTCGCTTATTAATGTCCCAACAATTTTTGGTCGCCATAACAACCTGCCTTTCGGCAGCTACTACCCCCAATTCCCGTTTTGCCAAACGACCGCCATCGCCATCGACAAATCGAACAACTTGACCTATAGCGTCTACGACTATCTCGACACTGCCGACACGCAATACAAGCTCTTCTTCCGGCAGGATTTTCAGTACAACCTGACTTTGACCACTGATGCCGCCTTCATCGAATTAGGAACTAATACCCAGCACTTGCGCTATCCCGACATCTCGGTTGACAGCGGCAGAATCATGGTCGCCGTCGCTACATATGATGACTCCGATCCTGCCAACTTCGACATTGTCTTCTTCAGCGCAAGTAACGGCGATGTCGACAATATCGTCATGACCAGCACGATCGTCGCCACTGGCGCCGCGGAAAATTACCCGGTCCTGACCGACATCGTCGGCGACACCGTTGGTTGTGTGTTCGAAAAGGAAAATAAACTGTTCTGCGCCTGGTCGTTCGATGCCGGCCAATCCTGGCTCGCGCCAATACAGGTTAGTGCTGTCGGTGACTCCATCGTTTCCGAGTATCGCACCACTCACTTCAACGTTGGCATCAGCGGCAGGGTATTTGCCCAACGTCACACCGGCAATCCGAGTAACCCGATCGATATGGTCGAATACAACCTTGGTCTTCCCGACGCCGATGTTGACGGCATCGCCGACATGGTCGACAACTGTCCCTTCGGTCCCAACCCGGGGCAGGAAGACGGCGACAACGACGGCATGGGTGACATTTGCGACTTCTGCCCGGCTGATCCGCTCAACGACGCCGATTTCGACGGTATTTGCGGCGACGTCGACAACTGCCTCGGCGTCTTCAATCCGCTTCAGGAAGACCTCGACTTGGACCAACTGGGAGACTCCTGCGATAACTGTCCCACTGTCGTCAATCTCAACCAAAACGACTTGGACGGTGACGGAGCCGGTGATCTCTGCGATGCCTGTACTGACACCGACGGCGATGGGTTCGGCAATCCCGGTTTTGCGGCAAACACCTGTCCCGATGACAATTGCCCTTACACCGCAAATCCGCTTCAGGAGGACGCCGACAGCAACGGTGTCGGGGATGCCTGCGGCGCTTGCGGCGACTCCGACGGCAACGGCCTGATCACGATTTCCGACGCCGTTTTCCTGATCACCTACATATTTGCCGGTGGCCCGCCGCCGTTCCCGTTGAATGCGGCGGATGGCGACTGCAATTTGATCGTCACAATATCGGATGCCGTTTATCTGATTCAGTACATTTTCTCCGGTGGTCCGGCTCCATGTGCTGCTTGTCCATGACGGGCGCTTGCACCGCCGCCCGATTCGCAATTGACGAAACGGCATTCCTGTAGTATTATTAGTCGATAACCCGTCGATAATTACTCCAACAGGATTATGCGTGAAATATGAATACCGTTGTTAGAGTCTTTGTGCTCCATGCCGTCATAGTCGCTTGCAGCAGTGGACTGTTTGCCTACGACTGGAACAATCTCTCCGAAAAGGACATTGTCGAAATTCGGGAAGCGCGGCACGCCTTTTACAAAATCCACTCTGCCGGCAAACAGGAAGCCATTGTCGAAAATCTTGAACGCGGCGAGAAAGTCGACGGCAACCAGAACGACTTTGACATGCGCTACTATGGCTTGCATCTGGATCTGCATTTTAATGACTCGACGATTACAGCTTCAGTCGACTACAAAATCAAATCGCTGATCGCCGGACTCAACCGCGTCGATCTGAATTTCCACAACAACCTGACCACCGATTCCGTCAAGGTCGGCGGCGCAACGACGACCTTTACTCACGCCGCCAATTTGCTCGCTGTTAATCTCCCGTCTCCGGTTGGAATAAATCAAGAAATCGAAATGACCGTCTATTATCACGGCGTCCCGTACTACGACGGGTCCGCCGGTTTGACTTTTACGACGCAGTTTTCAACGCAGCTTTGCTGGACCAAATCAACGCCTTTCCGCGCTCGCTACTGGTGGCCCAGTAAAGATTACCCAGAGGACAAGGTCGACTCGCTCGACTTATTTATCGAATGTCCTGACAACTTCGACATCGCCACCAACGGCGTCAAGGTCGACTCAACCGATCTCGATGGTCGCAAGATCGAACACTTCAAGCACAACTATCCGATCTGCACGTATCTCGTCGCCTTCTGCGTCACTAACTACGATCAGAACATCCAGACGTGGGGACATGATGCTGATTCAATTCCATACTACGTCTATTCGATGCCGGGCAATTTCGAGGCCAGGGATGCTTTCTTGCTGCATGGCCCGCAATCGTTGACGATGTTGACCGAACGCTTTGGCCAGTATCCATTCATTGACGAAAAAATGGGTTGCGCCGATTTCGGCTGGAACGGCGCGATGGAACACCAGACTTTTGCGATGTTCGCCACTGACTTCCATACCGATTGGGTCATCGCGCACGAACAGGCGCACCAATGGTGGGGCGACATGATCACTTGCCGCACCTTCCATCACATTTGGATCAACGAAGGCTTCGCCACTTATTCCGAGCCGCTCTATATGGAGGCTACCGCCGGTCCGGTTGCTTATCGCAATTACGTGCAGACTCTCAAGTTCCTCGGCCCCGGCTCAATTTATGTCGAGAATCTCACCCAAACCGAAATCTACGATTCCAACTTGTCCTACGATAAAGCCGCCTTCGTGCTGCACATGTTGCGCGGCGTCTACGGCGACTCGCTCTTCTTCCAGGGCGTGCAAGCTTTCGCCAACTCCGAGTTCCGCTACGGAACCGCCACCACCGAGGATTTCGTCTCCGTCTTCAGCGCCACTGTCGGCGAAGATATCTCCTGGTTTACGAACGAATGGATCTACGGGGAAGGGCACCCCGACTATGAATATTCCTGGCAATGCCGGCCGGACGGCCTTGGCGACTACATTGTCGACCTCTTCATCGAACAGGTTCAAGAAACCCCGACCGCGTTCCGCATGCCGATCAAATCCGTCATAACGACTTCCGCCGGAACGGTCGACACGACAATCTGGAATCAGGGCCGCTTTATGGCGTACTCGCTGCCGTTTGCCGATTCGGTCACCAATATCCAACTCGACCCTCTGCAATGGATATTGCGCACTACGGACCTTGTGCCGTTCGGCGTTCACGTTATTTCAACCATCCTTCCCGATGCCGTCTTGGGCGAAATGTACTCGACGACTTTGCAGGCCGTCGGTGGCGTGGAACCGTACCACTGGCAGTTCCTCGGCGGTGATTTGCCCTTTGGCATCGACTTCGATACAACCTCTGCCGCACTTTCGGGCGTCCCGACTTTCCCGGCGCAGTACTTTTTCACGCTCGTCTGCAAAGACTCCAGCATTCCGGAAAAGACCGATACCGTGTCGCTGACGGTTGTTGTCGTTGAACCTTCGGGCATTTGCGGCGACGCCGACGGCAATGACATCGTTACGATCTCCGATGCCGTATTTCTCATCAATTACATTTTCGCCGCTGGTCCGGCGCCCGATCCGCTCGAGTTGGGCGACGCCGACTGCAACGGCATGATCACGATTTCCGATGCTGTCTATCTGGTCAATTATATCTTCACCGGTGGTCCCGCGCCGTGTGCAGCGTGTCCATAAGACCATGACACTCTATTTCTCTTGCTTTTTCGGTGTTTTCGCTGTATTCTGCTCTGAGCAACAACCGTTACTTCAATCACTTGGACGATCGCCGATGAGTCTACCTGTCCTCGCGAAACTGCGCCGTACTGCGTTCACGACTTTAGTATGTCTGCTGCTCTTCGCATTGCCTCAAATCACGTCCGCCGAATCCACGGTGACTCACTCCGACATCATCTCCAATCCTGCGCTTGAACCGCTCATGGAATCAGCAGTCGCTTCGGCATTGCCCATGCTCCCTTCAACCGCCTTCACACGCGAGCTCTTCTTCAGTCCAAATTCTATCGCTCAAATCGGCACGACCTGGAACGATATGCAGCAAAACGGTTCGATGGGTCGGCAAATCGTCCTCGGCGGCGGCTGGGTACATAACGTCTGGAACTATTTGCCGGGTGCTTCCAACGCTAATCGTAATACCGTCTACTTCGCCTACGATCTTGGCAGCGCCGCGACCGCCGGCAATCCCGGTATTGATCCGGTCGTCGACGGCGGCGGATTCGCAACGGTCGGATTTGACCCGACTGGAAGCGGACGCCCTGCAATCGCCTATCATAAGCTCAGCGACAACCGCAGCAAATTTGCCCGTGGCGACGGTCTCGGACTTTCGACTTTCACGAATTTCAACTTTCCCGCGCAGGGAGTCAACTGCCAGGGAATCTCGACCGGCGCAGGCTCCGACGGTCCATACCTCTGGCCCAAAGTCGCGGTCGATGTCAACGGTTCCGGCCAGCCGATTGCCCACGTCGTCAGCACCGAATACTCCGGCGCGCAGGTGAGTCTTTCGCTTGTCTACTACAAGACCAACGCCGGCATGACCGCGCCCTCGGCAACCTGCGGAACTTGGTTCGATTCGGTCACGACCGTCTCTGCCGTTGTCGAGCAGGACCCCAACTCGGATAAAGTCGCCATCGTCTGGTTGCGTCCCGCAGATTGGGCGCATGCCGATGCAATTCAGCAGCGCAACAACGATGTCGTTTTCCAGGAATCCAACGACCTCGGCACATCATGGATGCTGCCGGTCAACATCACGAATTACATCGGTGCGAATTTCGAACGCGCCTATACGGATCTTGCCGCGCTGTACACGTCCGATGGCTGCCTCCACGTTCTTTGGACCACGTCTTACTTTGATTCTGCCAGCTCGCAGGTCGGCAATCAAGGCGCTCGGCTATATCATTGGGATAAGTGCACGCAATGTCGAAGTGTCATCGCCGATGCCGACAACTCCGAAATCGCCTGCAAACGCGGCACCTGGAACAAGAACATCTCCAAAATGAGCTTAAGCGAGTGTAGCGTCGGCGGCTCGCCGCGACTCTACGCCAGCTATACTTACTTTGTCGGCGACGACGACGGCGATCCGGCCCCGAATGATTGTTCGCTCGGCGGTTTTGCCAACGGCGAAATCTTCGCGCAAGTCTCTCCCAACGGCGGCGCAACCTGGGGACCGCCGGTCAATTTGACCAACACCACTTCGCACAACTGCACAGCAGGGAACTGTAACTCCGAACACTGGTCGTCGTCGGCAGCTTACGTTGCCGACAGCTTGCGTATTCAGTACATCCTCGACAAAGATCCCGGCAGCGTCGCCTATTCCGAAGGAACCTGGACCAACAACCGGGTGATGAATCTCAGCTATCCGTGTTTCTCGACCCAGACTTATTCGCACCTGAGCTCGAGTCCGACCGCGATCTCCTACCCATTTCACACCACGCCGCTGCAACAGCGCGATACCGCAATCGTCCTCGTCAACGCCGGAAACTCCGTTGCCAACTACGTCCGCACGATCAACTTCATTTCCGGCTCCGGCTGGCTCAGTTTCCCTAACGATCCTGCCAATGCATCCGTCCCGGTTGGTTGCGTTTTCGCCGATACTTTGATGCTCCGGGTCAACGGTCCGGCTCTCGAAGGATTATATCAGGCTCGCGTCGACTTTGCATACAGTGACGGCGACAGCAACGTGACACTCTCAGTTGATGTCGATCTCTACAACTTTATCGAGTTCTATCTGCCCACCGACCAGGCAATCAATACCGTCAGCAATCGCCTGAATGTCAATCAAGCCGGTCGTGTTGGAAACTATGAACAGGGTAATCTCTTCACCTACACTGCAGTCGGCGTCAATTATTTGCGCGACGGTTCGCTCATAGTCGGCACGCAGGCGAACAAGCTGAGCTGGCTCATCTTTGCCGGCTCCGGCGGCGCGCCTACGCCGTCGAATCCTTATGGCTCGCTCTACGCTAAGTCCAACTTGGCCTTTGACAACTCGAACCCGCTCTATCGCCTCGCCACCGGCCTCGGTGTCAATCGCGACTCTACCATCGGATTCTCCGTCGCCTACTATGCTCCCAAGGATGCCGCCAATTCCGACTTCTATCTCGCGCGTTTTGCCGTCTATCCCGGACCCGCCAATCTCGATGGCCGCATCGAAAATATGACCGTCGGTTACGCCGTCGATTGGGATATTCCTTCCGATGTTGCCAACACAAATTCCAGCGGCGGCGATGATGCAAGGCAAATGGTCTATCAGCAGGGAACAGCGTCGCCGCCCAACAACCAGCGCTTGGCGGCCTTAGCGGTCATTCGCGAGGACGGTCAGCCTGCGCACGGTGGATTCGCTTGGGAAAACGCGCGCTCTGTCACGCCGCTCAAGGTTTATCATGTCGACAGCCTTTGGAACAAAATGAACAATATCACGAAATTCGAAGGCGCCGGAATTAACGCCGACCTCAATTCCGTCGTCGTCGCGGCCGTCCACCAAAGCGTTGTTTCGCCCGCCGACACTTTCAAGTTTGTCGTTGTGCTCGCCGGACAACTTAACGGCTCCGTCGCCGGCCTCAAAACTGTCGTTGATAAAGCCAAAATCTTCTATTGCCAGAACATCTCCGCTGATCAACTTGGCTGCCCCCAATTTGTTTGCGGCGATCCCGACGGTAACTCGATCATCACCATCAGCGATGCCGTCTTTCTGATCAATTACATCTTCGCCGGCGGACCCGAACCCCTGCCTATCCTGAGCGGCGATGCCGACTGCAATGGAATCGTCACTATCTCCGACGCCGTTTTCTTAATCAATTACATCTTTGCCGGCGGCCCCGCTCCCTGCGCCTCCTGCCCATAATTAGTCGTCCCACATCAGCCGCGTTTACACTGCAGCGTCGTTCCCGCGAAAGCGTGAATCCAGCAAAACTTGACTCAAGTGCCGTTCGCGGTCCATCTCCACTAACAGTCGCAGCAGCAGGACAGGGCCAACCCGCCCCTAAACTCGTCCCCCGATTTGTCGATAACAAACTCGTATGAAGAAATATCTCCTGCTCATCGCCGTCGTGTTCTTGCCGGCGCTTTGCACCGCCTCCAACTCGCTCTCCGAGCTTGACCGCACCGGTACCGCCTTTGTCGCGCCCAAATTCGGCTTCACATTTCCGGTCGGCGCACTCTCGGATGCCAACTATCAGCTCATTGCCTCAAGCTGGCGCAAAGAGGGCATCACCCTCACCGGCGAGTTCGGTTATTTCATCACCAACTCAATCGTCGGCGGCTTGGAAATTTCCTACTCGAACTTCCATCCCAAGAACATCTCCATCTTTCCTGACGACCGCGTCGATGAGTCCCGCGTTCGCATCCGCCGCGTCGGCATCTATCTTCAGTATTTTATGATCTCCACAGGCAAGTATCGCCCCTTCATGAAACTCGGCCTCGGCCTCTTTGAAGCCAGCCGCATCTCCATGCCTACCAAAACCGGCGATGTCATCGAATACAAAGACTACAGCCTCGGCGCCAAACCCGTCTTCTTGGGCGGCGGCGGAATCCAGGCCAACATTACGCCGAAGTTCAGCGTGTCATTCTCTATCGAGGCCGTCAGCCTCAACTCGTTCAGCTCAGCCTGGGAAACCTCCGGAGCAACCGTCGGGCCGTTGCATACGAATATGCTTTTCTTTCCGGTCTATTTCGGCATCATCTACCACCTCAACGAAAATTAGTTCTCCTCGCCATTTAGCCGCGCATTGTTGTTGACTCAAGCGGCCTCCCAGTTATTTTGCTGTTGATCTCATCAATACCAGGCATCCATGCGAGCGCGACTTCATGTCCAAACGTGAATACCAGTTTGCCGAAATAATCGTCGACCAGCAGATCCTCGAGCATTTCAGCCAGGAAATGTCGGCCTACTATTACGACGATGATGCTTGCGGTCCGCGCCAGGATTACGCCGCCTACAAACGCAAACTGATTTGGCACATCAATCATAGTTTGTCCGACCGCCAGCGTCAGACTTTGTTATTGGTGCTTTCGGGCAAAACTGAAAGGGACGTCGCAGCTATTTTAGGAGTTACTCAACAAGTTGTCCACATCTATAAGTGGCGGGCAATCAAACGGTTACACGACAAGTTCAAACTCTGAGATGTCTGTCAAAAAACTAATAGTTGGAAGGTTCACCCTCACGACGAGCCGCCGTCTGTTTTTCTAAGATTCACCCCAAAAGCCGGGCCTACCACGCACGACCAATCATTCGGGTGCTGACTTCGATCAACGTCTGATTGGAGGTACAGTTATGCCACGTCGCAAGACCAATGAACAGCACGCCCCGATCGGGGAGAAGGAGCTCTGGCACCCCTATGAGTTGCAGTCTTTGGTATCGCGGAAGTTCGTCAAGATCGTCGATAAGATCTTGAAGGGCGAGTATGGATTGCTCGATACTTCGCACTGCGCTCGTACATTAGAACTCTAACGAGTTGGCCCTAACGAGGTGAATATCTCCTCCTCGTGAACCTTCCAATTTTCACCGGGGTCGAAGCAATTCGACCCCGATTTATTTTCTATCGTTTATCCAGTGTTGCGGCAGGTCTTGTCACGGCGCGCAACTGCTTCTTATCCTTGATGTAAACATTACCGCGCCGGGATGCGACCTGCCGCCAATCAATGATGTTCCGACCTCGACTTAGTGACTCTGCGCAGATCGAGCTTCTATCGCGGTTGAGATTTGACAAGCCCGTCAGATTCAGCGTCATAACGTCGAACGTGTATGTAAACATCCAAATTAGCATTGACAGCAGTCTTTATACCAGTTTTCTTTGATCAATTCTACGATCCGTCACGTCACTTCACTGGCACTGATTACGCCTGACCTGCACCGTCGCACCAGAAGGGAGATGTATTCACCTGAGCGACACACTAAATCGTACCTTCACATCAATGGAGTACCTTCTTCTTCCCAAGGGCCGCGATTACATCAAGACCACCAAGAAACCTGAACATGTAATACCACTGAAGAATTTTCGACCGTCCAAGCCTTCAATACCCGATAGCACCAAACCCAGCAATTAGCCTGTAGCATTACGAGCATGACTGAGCTCCGGCGGCGGAAATGCTTTCTAATATCTTGACGCCTCCTGTTGTCCGCTCTCAATCCGCCTATCATCAACGACAAAGTTCGCCAAATGGATCAATGCAATCTGCCTGAAATCGCTTTATCGCGATGCGAAATTGCTCCACGCTTTTTGGTGAGTAAGCAAGCAGTCCATTATTGCTCGCATGGCAGGCTTGTTCAATGTCCATCTCACTTGCTGCTAACAGCCGTAGTCCAGTACCGGTGATTTTACCGTACGACTTCCAGTCTTTTGGAAAAGTCTCCTCCAGAGCCTTCCGCCACAACACTGGCCACGTCCCAATTTCGTCGTCGCAGATTAACGCCAACGCAATTGAACGGCCAAGATCCTTGTTGCTCCGCTTGATTCTTCTGCTTTCAATCAGTCCGCGCATCAACGCAGGCTTGATTTCCGGATTCTCCAGCAAATTGGCAAACGCCATCATCTCGACCCGCGCACAACAAATTCCGAACGGCGTCTCCATTGGCTCAAAAATCGCGATGGGAAGGAACTTGAAGCTCGGCAAAGCAAAATGATTCTCGTCATCAACAATCAATCTTGTAAATCGTTCGCCTGAACTGCCGACCCTCGGAACCGTGAGTAGTTCCAAGAACCAATCACCTCCGTCCGGTGGGTAGAGTCGCACCACCGGCAGTTTCTCCAAGCTTGTGGACTTGTCACCCGGGGCAGGGAAGTCGTCATCCTCCTTCAGCGTCCAGCCGGCTTCGAGCAATTTCCGAGCTATCGCGACACCGGCGACCGACGCATGGGCGAAAGGGAAAAGCACGCAATCGATGTCCTTCGTTCGCACTTCGGCATGGCCAATTCTCGACCTCAATGCGTAGCCGGCCGCGAGACTGCCGATTATTGTGATATGTTTCCTGACCTCTTTGGGAATGGCCGCAGCTACTTTGGATAAAACAACTTCCGGACTGATATCAGCCATTTGCCTTGGCTCGCTTTCTTATCATCGCGTCAAGAAATTCCGCCGCTTGTACCTCCAGCCGCGCTTCATGCAGGTCCAAAAGACACTCAATCGGGTCTGCGTAAATCCGTCCACTTGTCGCCACAGCAAACTGGGGATTCGGGCTTCTGTCTACATGAACAACCAGTGTCGCCGGTACCGACGAATCTTCAGTCAGTTCAAGCGCCGGATCCAACTCTTTGACAAATGCCAAGTCGGCGCCGCCGCGACTTCGACTTTGCGTTATGTCCAGCCGTGGACTGCCGACCAGGTCAAAACCCGGGTTATGGAATTTCGCGCCATACACGCCGCCAATGGCAACATCCGAGCGTTTCAGTGTTGATAATTTCTTTTGGAGCAATTCAACCGACCTTGGGCTCCCCGAACGATCGACGAATCTGGTTGATTCACGGACAGTATCGGCAACCGCAACCAATCTCGACCACTCGTCGCTGGGAAAGCGAGCCAGTTCGATCCGCCGGTCCGAGCGTCTGCGTATATATTGACCGAGCGGCTTCAGCGCTTTCGCAACGGTAGGATAGCTGTAGCCGGTTTCTTGCGTCAATTCCAGCGCCGTCGTCGGTCCCTCGCCGCGCAACCACTGCAACAACAACATTCGGAGGACTTGATAGTTGGAAAATCGATCTCCTCGCGGCCGACTAGTCTCTGAACTTGTCGAATTTGCCATGGCCGCGAGTCGGCGCTTCGCGGCGCCGCTGAAGCCCGGCGGTAGCCCGGTATAGTCGCCAGCCTCCGCGCGAACGAGGAAAAACCTCTTCATAACCTCCGGCCGGAATGCGCGTCGAGCCTGCTCCCATTCACGGGCGATTCGCTCGTGCGTCAGCCGCGGATCACGCATCACCAGCAGTCCCTTTTGTTTCGGATCCTGCGCTATCTTGTAGCTCAGTGTCAGAATGGCTTCCCGCAATTCCCGCGCGCCGGACAAGTCATTTTTGACCGCAACAACATAATCCCCGATTCTCTCCGCCTCTAATTCCCGTCTCTTCGTATTCAATTGACCTCCCGATTCCTTCCAACTATACGAAATCGACGTAATTTAGTCGCAACTTTAATATTAAAGTAGTACTTTTATATTAAAGTCGCCATTCAATTTATCCCCAGAGCGTATACTTTGGCTAAGCTTTACGGATTCATCAAGTAAACGGCCAAAATTTACGCGGCGTCTGCCAGACACTACCCCCGCGCCCGCACCGCAAACGCCGCCGCATAACAGCCCGCGCCGATCCACAGCACGACCGTAAATCCGTAAGCCATCGCCAGCGCTATCGCCGCCACCGAACCCAGCACCGAGGCTGCTCCGTTCAGGCTCCACACCCACGGTATCATCTCCCGCCGATGGTGCTCGACATGCTTCAACTCAAGCGGAAACGGTTGCCCCATCCAAATCCCCAAAGGCATCACGAGTAGCGCCGCAATCACGATCCGAATCCCCAGCGGCATATCAAACGTCAGTGCCACAATGCCCGACATTACTGTGCTCACGACTAAGATCGCAACGATCATACCGGGAAAAATCACATTCCCCCGACGCCGCGAAGTTTTGTGATCATACGACTTTGTGATGTACGAACCAGCGCCGGCGAAAATCAAAATCGAAGTCAACACCACCGCCAGCGCATACACCGGATGCCCCAAATACAAAATCAACTTCTGCATCAGCGCGATTTCGACCAGGATAAATCCCAGCCCGATAAACACGAAATAACTCAGCGACCGCAGCGCTGCGAAGTCTCGCAACATCGCGCGTCCTGACTTGGCGAGCAGCAGGGGACAAATCAAAAACAGCAATACCAGCGCCAGCGAAATGATCCCCGCCAGATACAGATTGAACAATCCCAGATTGTTCTTCCGCGACTCCCACTCCAGCAGCATGATCTTCTTCAAATCTGCGCCTTTGCTCGTATTAAAAAAGAACGGCCGGTCATCCGTCGTCGGTGTGATATCGTATTCATAACTTTCGATGTACTTGCCTGCATCGCTCGCATTCGCCAATTGCGCGAACGGGCTGCTGTCCCCGGCGCCGGGACTATACACCACCCGTCCGTTGACCGTAGCCATCCGCTCGGCGATCACAGTCAACTCCGCTTCCGTAAACGGCGACTTCTTGAACATGAATGTCATCATCTCTTGCTCGATATTGCCGGCGCGGCTCGATCCGACAATCGCGATATGCTTCGCAACTTCGGTGATTCCCGCTTTGCGCGCCGACTCCATCGCGATCGCCATCAGCCGCAACCCTTCCTTTGGCTTCACCGACAGCCAGCGCGTCACCGCAACAATTCCATCCGGCTTCAAGTGCGCGATGTAATCCTCGAATGCTTCAACCGTATAAAGATTATTCTCCGACAAGCTGAACGCGCCCGCCGAACTCGCCGCCCAGGTGTCCACTAAAGTCAACTGAATCATGTCATAGAATTTCTTCGAGCGCGCTACAAACGACCGGCCCTCGGAATTGTAGACTGTGACTTCCGGCCGATCATACAATCGTCCCGAAAAATCGCGATACTTGCCGAGCATCACATCATTGACGATGATGGGATTGATCTCCACCGCGTCAATCGCCTTCGCGCCCCACGCCAGCGCAAACACAACATCAATCCCGCCGCCGGGTCCGATTATCAGCGCTTCGCTGTTGTTCAGAAGCACATTCGGCACATGTCC
>CAVPQS010000065.1:0-67214 GCA_963707485.1 uncultured bacterium | reverse complement strand
TAGTACTATCGGGACGATTGATATTGCATTTGTGTCTCCTCATTGATTCTCGTTGCGGAGATGTGGAAAAGGCATATTATTGAGAAGTTTCAGGAAACTTGTCTAGTGGCATATCTCTTTGAGCGATCTGAATGTCCATTGCCGATTCAGATTTCGCAACGCGGACAGCTAAGATCACTGCGAGAGCTTTCTGTAGACACTGGACAACAAAGGTGCATCGTTAGTTTTCTGATGGAATTTGGGAACTCTGATATTAGTCCTAGGAGAAGGTCAATGGGGATATTGCAATGAGGATTCTTGCACTCGTTTTGGCATTCGGTCTCTTGGCCGATGTGAGCTCGTTTGCCCAGAACCGTAACGTGACACTTCACTTTCCCGCAAAGCGTTATTTTCGTCACTCCTTAGACATTAAGTCTATGAATTCAGTGGCAGGAATGACAATTTGGTACATAGATCCGACGTTTGTGAAATCGGAGCTGAGTTTTTCGGCTGCTTACGCTTATCCCGGGACGGAGCCGAGCACTCCTTCTCAAGTGATGCTGAGCTTCGCGACCGATAGCGACGGCATTAACAACCTAGTGAACAACCGCGAACTCACTCTGATTCTTGACGGCTCCGAACGGCTGAGTCTCGGAACTATGGATTTAGACATAGCTAACTCAACTGTTCGTTTGTTCGTTTCGACCAATACGTATCAAAAGATCGTGAGTGCCAATTCCGTCTCCGGCAATGTTGGCAATTTTGCCTTCGAGTTCGATTTCGAAATGATAGAAGCTATGCGCGATTTAGCCAGTAGAATGTTTGTGGAGGAAAAGGTATCGACCTCGCTGCTCGTTGACACTCTTGATACGGGATACGGTGAAATCGTGATAGAGTTTACCGAAATGAGACAGGGGCTACTTAACAGCCTTGAATTGTTTGGTTTCATCACTAATATGACAGGTAGACCGATCGAATATCTAACGTTAGATCTACGGCTGCATGACCAGGAGAATCGCGAGATATACTCAAGGACACGTCCCGGTGAAGCATTAGAAATAATTACCGGCGACTATGCCGTGAATGAACGGAAGTCACTTGGTGAATATGGCAACACAGTTTTCCCCGAAAGAAATAGCTTCGCCAATTTCACGATTTCCTTTTCGCACATTTCATTTCCTACGCTATATGAATTCATCCTCGTACACCCGGCCAACAGTACAGGACTCAGTTACAAGGATAGTGATATCTCAATTAACTTTGCGCTCGATCGCCCTTACGAACAATTGAAGTTCAGTTTGAAGAATGGCTCCTTGGAACCAATTGAGATTGACTGGAACGCACTTTCGTACATCGACGTATCCGGACTTTCAAATAAAGTAATTCATTCCGGGGTACAATACACCGAGAAAGAGAAACCTTGCGCTCCAACCGTGGTCCCGCCGACGGCGCGAATCGAAGACTTCTTGATTCCTGTGGATCATATTCACTTCAGTGAAGCCATGGGGTGGTCTGTCAGTAGCATCTTGCCCAGTGCGCCAGATGCATTGTTACTCGAAGGTAAGAACCTTGGAATATTTCTCCCATTGACCGTCGGAACAAGAAAAGTAAATTACATGTTTTCACTCAAAATCAACAGAATCGTATTTTAGTTTTGCCTCCTCAACGAATAGAAACTAGATCAAACACACGCGAGTCAGCTACCGAGCTCTTGTCAATAGTTGTGTAAAAAGTTTTTCAAGCAGCGTGTGTTTCGGTTGCTGACTTCGCTGATTTCTTCTCCTTCACTTCGATTCCATCTTTGAACTTCACTCCTTCTATCACTTTGATCATCAAGTCCGGCGCATTGAGCCGTCGCCAGTTTCGGCTGGCGCGCTCAAACAACTGGAAGATCAGGTACAAGGCTGACCTTGGTGACTTGATTCTTCTGGCGGCGTTGGTTCTGAGCTTGACGATTGCGAACACCGACTCGATCGGATTGCTGGTCTTGATCGAGACCCAGTGCTCTTGCGGATAGTCGTAAAAGGTCAACAAGGCGTCCTGGTCTTTAAGCAGGCATTCGACACCGCGCGGATACTCCCGACCATAAGTGTCAGCGAACGATTTCATCAAAGCCAGATTCTCGTCTTTAGTCATAGCGTTATACATCTGCTTGAGCTGTAACTTCACCTCCGGCTGCAGGCGTTTGGGGAAGTAGTTTTCGACATTGCGCATCTTATGCACCCAGCAGCGGCCCTGATCGGCTTGGGGATAGACCTCATTGATCGCCGCCCACAGCCCCAATGCGCCATCGCCGACGAACAGTTTCGGATCTTTCAATCCGCGGTCTCGAAGATCGCGCAGCACTCCGGCCCAGCTTTCACCAGATTCGCGATAGCCTTCGGCAATCGTCAGCAGCTCTTTCTCCCCGTTTTCGTTAGCCGCCATCACCACCAGAAATGCCGTCTTGTCTTCCTGCAAGCCCGCTTTCGGATACACCCCGTCGCACCAGAGATAGACATAGTGGTGATCCGTCAACGACCGCTTGCGCCATTGTTCGTATTCAGTCTCCCACTCCGCTTTCAAGCGCACCACCGTCGAAGGCGACAGGCCGGCCGCTTCTCCCAAAAGTCCCCTTAAGGCCGGCTCAAAGTCCCCATGCGCCAGCCCTTGAACATACAGTTCGGGAATCAAAGCTTTGACTTGAGAGGATTGCTTCTGGTAAGAATGTAGAACTTGCGACTCGAACTTCTCATTCGTCTCTCGCACCCGCGGCGCCTTAATCGCCAAGGTTCCGCTACCCAAGGTCACCTGCCGTTCCTGGCCATAACCATTGCGATAGCCTTTGAACACCTCGCCGCCGCGACTGTGACCGGCGCCCAACCGCTCATGACGCTTGCGACCCAAAAACTCCTCAACCTCAGCCTCCAAGACCTCGCTTAACATCCGCAAGGCGCCCTTTCGAGCAATCTCATCCAGATCAAGACTCAATCCGGACGCCTCCCCGGCAAGCTTTTCACTTGTCGATACATTCAACTTCTCATACTTTGACATCGGCGTATCCTTTCTTGAAGAAGCCTCTCCTCAAGGCCTCTTGCCGGAACTGTTGTTTAGAAAAGGCTACGCTACTTTTTTGCCTTTTACACAACTTTTGGAATTAACTCCTCAAAGCGCGATAGATGCCGGCCAGGTTGTCAGCGAGTATGCCACTAATATCATGTGGTTCTGCGTTGTCCGGGCAAATGTGACATTTCCAATCGCTTCGCTGTGGATGCAAGTAAAGCGCGATCTTGTTGAAAACCTTCGACCACTCGTCATGCGAAAGTTCGGACTCGTCAGGCAGATCGGGAAAGTCCTCCGGAAAGTCACTCTCAGGTGGTAGCAGTCCCCCATAGGCGTACAGCATTGATAGTGATAGAACCACTTCTTCGCCCCAACTGCGGATCTCCACCGGCTCCGACTCAATGATAGTGCAGAATTGTTCGGCGGCATTTTTGAACGCGACTATTTCAGCGCGATCTCTTAATCCCATGGCGTCCTCGGTTTCTAATTGGACCAGACTATTTTGATTAGATGCCTCAAGTTGACATATTCCCGTCTAATATTGACAATTGCATAAGCAAGTCAAGGATGCACTCGTCTTCAGCGTTGAGCTAACATCCTTCCCCCTTCCCCGGAACCTTGTACCCCACCCAACGGGTGGGCCTAGCGATCGAATCGGCATATCTCAAATAACGATGAAGCAGTGAGCAGATGTAAAATTCACCGCTAAAAATGTGATTGCCTTCATTCGCATCCAAAGCGCAATTTGTAGTATGCATCTCAAACACTACGACCATGATGGCCGCGCTCGATTCGTGACTTTTTGCACGCACAAAAAGGTACCAATACTCACGAATGATGTTTTCCGCCAAATAGTCTTGGATGAAATCGTGCGTTTTTGTCAAGAATCGCAGGCGCGCTTATTGTCATATGTGATCATGCCCGAGCATGTGCACTTAGTTATTGTTCCGCGGAAATTGATGAAACTCGGCCCCGAAATCGGCGAACTTAAGCGACGCATCGCGGTGCAGATAGTAGAGAAACTAAGGGCATCGCACTCTGATCTCATCCGGAATTTGGAAGTTGTCAGGGATGGACAAAAACGCATTGCCCTTTGGCTGAGGCGGTGTTTTGACCACAACTGTAGGACTGAAAATCAAGTTTGGCGCAAGGTTAACTATTGTCACATGAATCCTGTAAAGAGAAAACTGGTTGGATCGCCGGAAAATTGGAAGTGGTCGAGCTACAAATACTATCTGGAAATACCCGACACATTGCTGGAGATTGATTTATCCGCAGGAGACAATTCTGCCGTTTCGGGAAGCCGGACCAAGGACCAAGACTTGCCGCTTCGATGACCAAACCCACCCGTTGGGTGGGGTACAAAGTTTGGGCAATAGATTACTTGGCTCGACTTAATTTCGTCTCTACCCCATTCCTTCCCCCTCCCCCGGAACTTTATTCCCATTTTGACCAAACTCAGAGCTTCGCGAAAATCGCTACTTAGCACTCGCACAAGCACTTGAAAATTCCGGCACAAAATTTGAACAGGTGTCATGCGCATGAAAGCGCGTTTGGCATTACTCTGCTTTTTCCTGACCTGCATTCTCTGGTTCCTTGACTCGGACGCCGGCAATGTCCCGGACTTCCGCGTCAACGACGACTTCGGAATGAGCTATCAGGGCTACTCCAATATCGCCACCGACCTCGAGGGCAACTTCGTCGTCTGCTGGTACGACAAACGCAACGGCGATAATGATATTTACATCCAGCTTTTCGACCGGCTCGGCACGCGGCAGGGAACAAACCGCCGCGTCAACGACGACCCGATCGGCAACGAACAATTCCGCCCCTCGATGATGAAAGACCAACTCGGCAAATTCGTCGTCGCGTGGCAGGACTACCGCGTCACCGGCTATCCCTTCAATGCCGACATCTACGGCCAGCGTTACAATGCCGACGGCTCGGCAGCCGCAGCGAATACCAAAATCAACGACGATTTTGGCGTGGAAACACAAGGCTGGCAGGATATCGACGCCGATGATTTCGGCAACTACGTCCTCGTCTGGGAGGACAACCGCAACGGCAATTACGATGTCTACGGACAGCGCTATCATAAATCCGGCGCCAAACTCGGCGTGAATTTCCGCATCAACGATGACGCGGGCGCCGCCTATCAACACAACCCCAAAGTTGCAGTCGATGGCGACGGCGATTTCGTCGTGGTCTGGTACGACAACCGGCAGGGGCTCGACTTGATTATGGGCCAGCGCTACAACGCCTCCGGCGTCGCGCAAAACACGAATTTTCTGATCAGCGACAATCTTACCGGCAACAAATGTGTCGTCCCCGATGTCGCCTGCGATTACGCCGGTAATTTCACCGTCGTCTGGATCGATTATCGCAACGGTAACTATCCGAATAATGCCGACGTTTATGGCCGCAACTATTGGGCGAACGGCGACAGCCGCAGCGCGAACTATCGCATCAACAGCGACGGCGCCAACGGCTCGCAAGCCGAGGTCGTGGTCGGCATGGATTATTTCGGCAATTTCATCACCGCCTGGCGCGATGACCGGCAGGGGAACAACGATATTTTCGCGCAGTATTTCAAAGCCGACGGCAACATCCTCGGCGGCAATTACCGCGTCAACACCGATGCGACCACAAGCACGCAGTCATTTCCGAATGTCACGATGGATGGCATCAACATCTACTACACGTGGACTGACGACCGCAACGGCAGCTTCGATGTCTTCGCGCGCATCACCGAGTACGGTGCGCCCGCTATTGTCATTTCGCCGAATTCGTTTCAGTTCAACGCGCAACTCGGCGGCAGCAATCCCGCCTCGCAAAGTTTGCTCATCAACAACACCGGCTACGGCATTCTCAACTGGACCGCAACCGATAATCAGGCCTGGCTCTCGGTAACGCCGACTTCCGGCGCTGCGCCGACGACGGCGATTGTCTCTGTCAATATAGCCGGACTCGCGTACGGCGAATACTCCGGCAGAATCACGATCGCTGATGCGACCGGCAAGGATTCCTCGCGCACAGCGGTTGTCGCTTTGACAATCACCGCGCCGACGTTGAAAATCACGCCCGGCTCGGTATCCGTCGAGACGCAACTCGGAACACCGCCGCCGGATGACAAATATTTCATGATTGAGAATTCCGGCTCAGGCACGGTAGACTGGACAATTACCGGCAAGCCGAATTGGCTGGGACTGTCGCAGCTCTCAGGAGCTGCGCCATCGGCAATTGACTTGATTTTCTACCCCGATTCGCTCCCCGGCACCGGTGACTACACGGCAAACTTGAGCATTACCTCGCCGCAAGCGGTCAATTCGCCGCAACAATTTACCGTTAATCTGTCGCACTCCACCGATGTTCCGATGATTTCCGTCGATCCCGATACTGTGCATTTTAGTTTTGCGGCCAATGCCTCGACGATTGCCACTCAAGAACTCGTGATTTTCAACACCGGCGCCGGAACAATCGACTGGCTCATTGCCGCCGACGCGATCTGGGTTACAATCGATACCGAAGATGGCTTCGGCGACGCGGTCGTCAACATCGGCATTCAACCCGGAATTCTCACCAAAGGCGAACATTACACCACGTTGTCGATCTCCGATCCCAACGCCTACAATTCGCCCAAAAACTTGACTGTTCATGCAAGCGTAACTCCACCGCCACCGGCGATCTGTACTTCACCGTTAATTCTGAATGCGATCTCGCGCAGCGGCATCGCGGACTTCGACACCATAGATGTCATAATCAACAACTGCGGCGCCGACGGCCTGAACTGGACGGCGGTTGCAAATCAACCGTGGCTCTCGATCAATCCCGCCAATGGCGGCGACAGCACAACAGCGCAAGTTATTGTCGATGCGACATCACTTGCCGCCGGGGAATACACCGGCCAATTGACCATTACCTCCGCTCAGGCAGGGAATTCGCCGTTCTTGCTGCCGATAACCTTGAACGTAGTCCCCGTCGATACACTAAGTCTATCATCCGGCAACGCCATTCCCGGCAGCGCCACTGAAATGGAAATTGCCCTCCACAATTTTGTTCCCGTCGACAGCATGGCCATCGCCCTGCAATTTGACGATGCCGCTCTTCGCGTCGATTCCGTTACTGCCGCAGGACGCGCCATGGGCAAACTCGATTTCAGCATCATTTCATCGCAAACTCTCGGCGCCACCGAGGTTGCTATCGAGTCGCAAAATGAATCGCTCGCGATTCCCGTCGGCGCCGGACCAATCGCCTATGTCTACCTGACCGTGCAGGATTCCGCCATCGAAGGCGAATGCACCATCAGTCCGTCCGCGACAGTGTGTGATTCGACTCTGATGACTTTTGCAGCGCACAGTCTGGGCGGATCAATCGCCGTCGGCGCTGCGACGCCCGTCTATCCGGTCGATAGCCCGGTTTTGCCGAGTGAATACAAGCTCGAACAGAATTTTCCGAATCCGTTCAACATTTCAACTGCGATTCCATACAGCCTTGCCAATTCCGGCGAAGTCTCTCTCGAAATACTCAACATCCTTGGCCAGCAGGTCAAAACGATCTTCTCCGGCAATCAGCGCGTCGGATCGTATTATGCCACCTGGGACGGCGACGACAATTTCGGACGCACGCTCGGCACCGGCATTTACTTCGTACGCTTGCAAGCGGGCGGCATTTCCCTGGTCAGCAAACTGGTCCTGCTCAAGTAAGATCATCTTTCTTCTTCAAATCAACATTTTGCATCCTTACGGCTGAGACGTATATTCCTTCGTAATGAGGAATCTCCTAATCGCCATCCTTGCCACGCTGCTTCTGTGCGCATCCGCCCTTGCCGTCTATCCGCAAGCCAAAGTCATCGACGACGGCGCGCTCGCATTCTTCATCCTCAACACCGGCAGTTTCGGCATCGATTTCGAAACCACCCGCAACGGTTTTGCCGGGCTGTATTATCCGCGCGACTCCTTCAGAGGATTAATGGGCGGCGGCGGAATCTGGGTCGCGGGGAAGAAAGACGGCGAATGGCGGCTCACGATTTCGGGCGATGACAGTGAATTTTCACCCGGCCCGATTGGATCCAACGGTCTCCCCGCCGACACAACATTTCGACCATACAAAATCACGCGCGGCGAGAACTATCTCGTCAGCGACGATTATCGCAATTGGCCCGCTTCGGACGGCGCGCCGGTCGACGCCCTCGGACGCCCGCTGATCAAAGGCTCCCAGGTCCTCTACACCATGTTCAACGACGCCGACTCCTCCCAGCATGTCTTCGACGGATTTGCCGGGACGCTTCCGCTTGATGTCGAAGTCAAACTTTTCGCGCACACTTGGGACAATGACTACCAGTTGTTCGACACCATGCTCGCCCAGGTCGTAATTATGGATTACACGATTACCAATCGCGGCGACGGCCCGATCGATTCCTGCATCGTCTCGACTTATGTTGATCCCGACATTGGCTTCAACCGGAACGATCGCATCGGCTCGCGCGCTGATCTGCAATGCGCCTACGTTTACGACGAAGCCGACTTCGATTCGGAGTACGGCAAGTTTCCGCCGGTCGTGGGTATGACGTTTCTGACCACGCTCGCCGCCTCGATGAACTACTATTATCCTTGCTCGTTCCTATTTCCTGAGTGCGTCCGAGTCGATACTTTGACCGAGGTCCTCAATCTTATCCGCGGATTGCGCCCCAATGGCCAGCCATACTTCAACCCGATAACGACTTTTCCGACGACATTTCCTTTCGATGGCGACCCCGAAGCCGGCGCCGGCTGGATCAACGAACTCTCGCGCGACTACCGCTTCTTGTTGAATACTCTACCCGTCAATCTTGAACCGGGCGACAGCATCGTGCTCAGGGCCGCGCTCGTGGTAGCGCAGGGGACCTCGACGAAAAACGGCGTTAGTCGATTTCTTGAAACCGTGCAGATGTTGCGATCTCTCCAGCAGAACGAAACGCTTAATCCTGTAGTCAAGATTTCCGGCGAGTCCGCAGTCGTCGTTCGTGGCACACGTGCCCTCGGTCGCGACTGGGGCGGTCGCTTCCTTGGCGGCGGCATTGATGTAGTAGAGAGATATCTGCCTGATCTTGACGTTCCATCCACGCAACCGGACGCAGAGCTCGCTTTCGGAACAGCAGGAGATACGCGTGTTCGCCGCTTCGTGCACGATGGCTCTATGTTGAAGTATGCCGGTGATGCTGCTGGCCCGACCGGAATAGCGCTAACCATCGCAGGCGCTCGGCGCGAGTGTTTTTATATAGACGTCGAGGATGATGGTACCCTGTCAAACTCCGAAGGCAAACTCGACCCGCTGATATTGACCGACATCGAGTATGGTGCGAACTTCGGTGCGGGCGGCACGACACTCGCAAGTTTGGCGCAGCACTTGTTGTACGCGGTCAATCTCGATCAGCCGCTTGGCGAATTGTCGGGAACATCAATTTCGCTCGACGGCACGCAAATGAATGCCGACTTGACTGAGCTCGCCGATGTAATCGAAATCTCGGAACCCTCCAGCGAGGCGCCATCATCACTGACGCTCGAATTTACGAACCTAACCGATTTCGTTCAGACGATCAACTTGACTTCGTCCCGAGTGCAAAGTATCAGCTTTTCGACTTCGAGTTTCGATCTCGGCGTCGGCGCCAGTCAATATGTAACACTGTACTCGACGACGCCCTTCGACCCGTCCGCGCAGGTTGAAATCCTAATCGACTTGTATGGCTTCCTTGAAGAGCACCTCATGCTGCCACTTGTCATCACGCCGGCTACTCTGTCGGTCAGCGGCGACGCCGACAACGACGGTGTCTTTGATTTGATCGACCTGCTGCACATGGTGCGCATACTTTATCGCGACGATCCCATCGTCACGCCCCTGCGCCAAATTGATGCCGACTGCAATCAGCGCTTTAACCTGATCGATCTGATGTCATTCGTGAATTTCCTCTATGAGCGCACGCCGCTGCCGTGCCAGTCGCAGTAAAATCGAACATGTTGCTCCTGCGCTGTCTCGTGATCGCGTCGCTTCTTTGTTCCGGCTACAATGTTGCGCGGTCCGAATCGCTTGCACCCGACTCGACCACGCACACGAAGTCGCACGTCGACCGCAACATGCTGATCGGCAACATCGTCGTCGGTACCGGCGCTTATTTCTATTTCAAGAACACCTGGGGCGCGCCGGACGGGAAGTTTCATTTCAAAGACGAACTTCATGACAATGTTGCCTTTACGGATGAAATAAGTCACTTCTACGCCGGATACAAATTGGCTGATGGTTTTCGCTGGTTGTTTCGGATGCTGAAGATGCCCGAGTCAAAGCAGGTAAAGTACGGCGCGATTCAATCGGCGATCATCCTGACGCTGGTCGAGGTCCCGATGGATGCCTTCAATCCCGATCAGGGTTTCGGCGTCAGCGATATCGTTCTCGACTATGGTGGCATCGGTTTCGCGCTGCTGAAAGACAAATACCCGAACAATTTCGACATGAAATTCTCGCTCCATCGACCGCCCTGGAAATTCGACAACAAATTCCTCGCCGGCAAAAACGAGGAATTCGCCAATTTCATCTGGTGGGCGACCTATACCCCCAAAGTTGTTTCCATCGGCTTGGGGTACGGGATCAAGTACGTTGATGGCGACGACGTCCAATCCGAGTACTTTGTCGGTGTCGGCGCCACGCTCTACGATTTGCTGCTTCTGGTCAAGCCAAAGTGGGCGGCCGAGTTGAAAGCCCTCGATTGTTACTTCATCAATTTCAAATTTGCAATGTAGCGGTGCGTTCCGCCCGAAAAGCGATTGACGTGTTCATTCAATACGTCTAATGTGTAATCTGGGGCGAAGCGGAGCTATGCCAAGTCAACGCACTATCATGCACGTCGATATGGACGCCTTCTTTGCGGCAATCGAACTGCGCAACAACCCGCACCTGCAGGGCAAGCCGGTTGTCGTCGGCGGCAGCCCCGGTGGGCGCGGCGTGGTCTCGACGGCATCCTACGAAGCCCGCAAATACGGCATTCATTCCGCCATGCCGGCAGGGGAGGCATATCGCCTGTGCCGCGAGGCCATCTTCCTGCACGGCGACTTCTCGTCGTATCATCACGCCTCGCACCTGATCGAAGAAATCCTGCTCCGTTTTTCACCCGCGGTCGAAATGGTCTCGATTGATGAGGCCTTTCTCGACGCCACCGGCACCGAGAAAATTCACGGTCCGGTCGAATTGACGGCTGTTAAAATCAAGAATGCCGTACGCGATGAGATCGGCATCACCTGCACCGTCGGGATTGCGCCCAACAAGCTGCTGGCAAAACTCGGCAGCGGTCTGAACAAACCCGACGGACTCACCATCATCAAAGCAGACGAAATCGCAACTATAGTCTTTCCGCTGTCGGTGGACAAACTTTGGGGCGTTGGGCCGGTGACATACGAGCGCCTGCTGAAACACGGAGTCAAAACCATCGGCGATCTCGCGAATCTCAATGAATCTTCGCTCAAATCCCTGCTCGGCGATTACGGTCATACTTTGGCGGCGCGCGCCCGCGGCGAGGATGACCGCCTTGTCCGCGACCACGATGAACTGCACTTCGAAAAATCGATGTCGCACGAAACCACGCTGGGCGAAAATTCTCACGACCCCGAACATGTCCATCGGCTCTTGGCGCATTTGGCTGAGAAGGTTGTCATCCGGCTCTATCGCGGCGACTGGCTGGCGCGCACAATCGGTATCCGTGTGCGCTATCCGGATTTCAAAACGATTACCCGCGACAAAACCCTGGCGCACCCTTCGGTCGACTATGCCGAGATTCTCAGCGCCGCATCGTCGCTTGTGCCAACCGAACAAGTTATCAGGAAAGGGGTTAGGTTAGTCGGCGTCCGATCGTCGAATCTCGTTCATGTCTCCGAATTGAGCCAATTGGACCTATTCGATGGCCAAAAGCGGCGACAGGAACATTTAAATCGCTCGATCCACAACCTTCGCACCAAGTTCGGCGATAATATAATCAAGCGAGCCGGTGGACTCGGTTCGCACGAAGAATAATTGGGAGTAAGTACTATTTGACAAAATCGTCCATTTACGTAGATTGGCGCTGTGGTAACGTTTGTCAACGAGAGCGAGAAGGAGAGGATTTCTTCTGTGTTTAATTGGCCGTTTTCCAAATTGGCGACATCTCTCGAAGCGTCGGTCATTCGCGAAACTCTTAAGATATCCGGCAAACCGGGCACTATCAATTTTGCCGGCGGGTTGCCCGCCTCCGATTTGCTTCCAGTTGACCAAATTGCCGAATGCGTCGACAATGTTCTGACCGATCACGCCGCCCAGGCGCTGCAATATTCAATCTCGCAGGGCGTGCCCGTATTGCGCGAATTAATCGCCCAGCGAATCTCGCGCCAGGGCCTGCCGGTGAGCGCCGACAATATCCTGATCACAACCGGTTCCCAACAGGGACTCGATTTGATTGGCCGCGTCTTCATCGAACCGGGCGATTATGTCATTACCGAATCCCCGACTTACCTCGGCGCACTGCAGGCGTTCAACTTCTATCAGTGCCGCTATGCCCCGATCCTTATGGACGACGACGGCATGATCATCGACCAACTCGAAGAGAAGATCATCAAATATCGTCCGAAGATGATCTATGTCGTACCGAACTTCCAGAATCCCTCCGGCATCACGATGTCCTATCAGCGCCGCAAAGCCCTGATGAACCTTGTCTACCAGCACCAAATCGCCCTGATCGACGACAATCCATACGGCGAACTGCGCTATTCCGGCACGCCGTTGCCGTCGCTGCGCGGTCTCGGCGGCGATGCCGTCATTCAGCTCGGCACATTCTCCAAATTGATTTCGCCCGGGTTGCGCATCGGCTGGATCTGTGCGCCCGTCTCCGCGATTGAGATTATCGAAAAAGCCAAACAAGCAGTCGATTTGCACTCGTCAACCTTTACGCAGTTTATCGCCGCGGAATTCATGAAGCGCGGCTATCTCGACCCGCATATCGAGCAGATTCGCACCGCCTATGCGCTCAAACGCGATACTATGATTGCCGCCATGAAAGAACACTTCCCCCCGTCGGTGCGCTGGCCGCATCCGGATGGCGGCTTGTTCTTGTGGGTGCAACTGCCCGACCACGTTTCCTCGAGACTGGTGTTCCAGCAGGCGCTCCATGCGGGAGTTGCGTTTATCTATGGCCGCCCGTTCCATCCCGACGGCGCCGGCGACAACACTTTGCGCCTGAATTTCGCCTCATCAAGCCCGGAGATAATCATCGAAGGCATCAAGCGTCTTGGCGGCGTGCTCCAGCAATACTGCTAATTCGTCTCCGTCAAAGTCCGGCTGAAATCGTGAATTGTCCGCGTCTTGGTAAGCGCTTCCCAAGTTCTTGCTTGTATCCCGCTCGGAATAAGTGCTATACTCAATCATTAAAAGGTAGTCCACCTGAAGCGAAACGCGAGGTGGAGTGTTTGCTGTCGTTCCCGCGAATGCGGGAATCCAGCAAGCCCCTTAGTTTATTCGATGCGATCGCAGAGGAGATTCGTTCGTGATCATCGCTTTCCATAAATACCACGCTCTCGGCAATGACTTCATTGTCTTGCACAAACGCCTCTCGAAATTGACACCCGCCCAAACTCCGCGCGCCGTTCGTGCGATTTGCGACCGGCACAACGGCGTCGGCGCCGACGGCGTGATCATCTACGACGAGATTCGCCGCAAGTATATCATGCGCATTTTCAATGCCGACGGGGGAGAGGCTGAAATCTCCGGCAACGGCCTGCGCATTCTCGCTCATCACATTTATTCCTGCGCCGAAACCAAACTGAAAAATTTTGTCATCGAATCCGAAACCGGCACGCATACCATTCAAATCAAATCCGGCAAGGCCGAGCACATGATCAGCAGCGTTACGATGTCGCCGCCGAGCTTCGATGTCCGCCAGGTGCCGATGAAGGTCCGCGCGCAGTTCTTCATCCGCCAGCCCTTCAAGACCAAATCAGGCGAGCTTCTCGGCACGGCGGTCAATGTCGGCAATCCGCATATTGTCTTCTTCGTCGATAACTTCGATTTCGACTGGCGTACTTTTGGCCGCGAGGTCGAAACGGACAAACGCTTCCCGCAGCAAACCAATGTCGAATTCGCCGTTGTCAAGACGCGCAAACGCATCGAGCACCGCATCTGGGAACGCGGCGTCGGTGAAACGTCGGCCTCCGGAAGCGGAGCCGCTTCGACGGTCGCCGCCGGCATCATCAACGGTCTGCTCGACAACGTCGTGACCGTCGTCGAACCGGCAGGCAAACTTACACTTCGCATCGATTCACTGGATCAACCGATTATTCTTACCGGTCCATCAACGTATATCTGCACTGGCGGTTACTGGTTCGAACACCATGCGAAAAATCATCGTTGATTATCTAATCGATCTCAAGCTCATTACCCGCAACATTCATCTGTTTTTGCTCGGCGGCCTATTTATGGGTTTGCTCGCCGCCTCGATGCAATTGCTGATGAATTTGTATCTCAAAGACATGGGCTACGGCGAGTCGTTTATCGGCCGTACGCTTTCGATTAGCGCCATCGGGGCTGTCTTTGCCGCCTTGCCCGCGGCCTACATGGCCGCTCGCTACCATATCAAGCCGATTCTCATCGTGTCCACGCTGCTGATGGCGGTTACGTTCTTCGTCATGGGTCACACCGGCTCGGAGATGATCCTGCTGGCAGCCGCGCTCGGGTTCGGTTTTTCCTCGACCATCCGCAGCGTAATCTCCGCGCCCTTCATCATGCGCAACTCCAGCGAGCGCGAGCGTATGCTGGTCTTTACGGCCAACTACTCGCTCTGGATGGTCGCCGCGATTATCGGTTCTTACCTCGGCGGCTGGCTGCATGAATACTTCCGCGATTATTTCTCTCTCCAAATGTCCGCCGGCGAGGCCGAAATTCAGGCGTACCGATACGCTATGGTGGTAACTTCCGGCATCGGCCTGCTCGCGGTCGTGCCGTTTCTGTTTATCAAAGCAAAGGCTCCGGACCGGGAGGAACTCAAGCGCGCATTCTCCTATACCGCACTCAAAGCCAACTGGCGGCTGCTGTTCAAGCTCAACCTCCCATACATGTTGCTTGGCGCCGGCGCCGGCCTGATTATCCCGTTCTTGAATCTATATTTTCGCGAGCGCTTCAGTCTTAACGCGACGCAGATCGGCGCTTACTTCTCGATTTTGAGCGTCGTCATGCTCTGCGCTGTTATGCTCGTGCCGGTTCTCAAAAAGCGCCTTGGCTTCATCAATACTGTAGTTCTGACTGAGTTGCTCTCTATCCCGTTTATGTTAATTCTCTGCCTGACGAACGATCTTTCCATGGCGTTCTGGGCTTTCCTGTTTCGCGGCGCCTTGATGAATATGGGCAGCCCGGTCACAACCAGCTTCATGATGGAAGCTGTCCCTGCCGAGTTGCACGGCATCGTCAATTCGTTTTCTTCCATGTCCTGGACCGTTTCTTCGGCAATTTCCACCCAGATCGGCGGCGCAATTATCGAAAAAAGCGGCTTCGAAACGTCCTTCTATTGGGCAATCGGGCTTTACCTGGCATCAGCCTTCAGCTTCTACTATTATTTCTCCAAATGCGAAATTCGCAGCGGCGACAGCATCAAAATCGACCGCTCGGCAATCCGCTAATAGTTATTGTTTACGCGGCTAAAATTACTATATATCAAACTCGATACTGGCCCCAACGGGCGGACATTTTGACAAAGCCGAAGTACTGCAGGAATCAAGGTTGAGCGCTCAGGATATCAAAAATCACTTAGCCGAACTGGTCGCCAAAGTGGCCGGTGTTCCTGCGTCCGAAATCGCCGGCATGTTCGAGCTTCCCAAACAGCCCGAGCATGGCGACCTGGCGCTGCCGTGCTTCCGCTTCGCCAGGCAACTCCGCAAAGCCCCGCCCGTAATCGCGCAGGAAATCCACGAAAAGTGCTTCGCTTCCGGCTTCCCAAGCGGCATCGCCCGCGTCGAAGTAATGGGCGGCTACATCAATTTCACTTTCGATACCGGAGCGACTTTGGCGAATGCTCTTCAAGCGGTTTTGAAACTGGGCGCCGACTTCGGCTCGTCCAAAATCGGCGCCGGCAAGAAGGTCCTCGTCGAATTTTCCTCTGTCAATATTGCCAAGCCTTTTGGCGTCGGCCATCTGCGCACGACAATCATCGGCGCGGCCCTGGCGCGGGTTTACGCCAAGCTCGGCTACGAAACGGTCCGCATCAACCACCTCGGCGACTGGGGCACGCAATTCGGCAATCTCATCGCCGCCTATCGCCTGTGGGGAAGTGAATACAAATTCACCGAGCAACCGATCATGGACTTATATCAGCTCTACGTTCGTTATCACGACGCCGCCAAAAACGATCCGGCGCTTGCCGACCGCGGCCGCGAGGAGTTCCGCAAGCTCGAACAGGGCGACCCGGAAAATCAGGGGCTGTGGCAACGCTTTATCGATTACAGTATGATCGACTTTCACCGCGTCTACAAAATGCTCAACGTCGAATTCGACTACTACACCGGCGAGGCGTTCTATCGCGACAAGATGGATGACGTCATCAAGCAGCTCGAGGACAAGGGACTGCTCAAGCAGAGCGAAGGCGCAACCATCGTCGATCTCGAACCGTACGGACTGCCGCCTTGCCTGATCAAGAAATCCGATGAATCGACGCTTTACGCCACGCGCGACCTGGCGGCATTGCTCTATCGGAAAAAGCATTTCAACTTTGATAAGATACTGTATGTCGTCGGCTCCGCGCAGAAATTGCATTTCCAGCAGTTCTTCAAAGTCGCCGAATTGCTGGGCAACGACTGGGTCAAAGATGCCGTTCATGTCGAATTCGGCTGGGTGAAATTCGGCGAGCAGGCGATGTCCACCCGCAGCGGCACATTGATCTTCTTCGAGGACGTCATCAGCAAAGCCAAAGCCATCGCGCGCGATATCATCAGCGCCGAAAATCCCGACGTCAAAGATGTCGACTGGACCGCCGAGCGCGTCGCCGTCGCCGCCTTGATTTTCACGCAACTGCGCGTTCGCCGCAACAAGGATGTCAATTTCGTTTGGGAAGAAGCATTGTCGTTCAAGGGCGAGACCGGTCCATATTTGCAGTACACGCACGCGCGCTTGTCGTCGTTAATTCAGAAATACGGCAAGACGTTGCCTGAGTCCGACGCCGACTTGTCGTTGCTCGGTGAAGAAGACAAGGGCGTCATCAAGTGGTTTGAGCTGTATCCGGAAAAACTCGCGCAGGTTGCGGAGACTTACGAAACTTCGGCGCTGGCGGACTATCTGCTCAATCTTGCGGGCGCGTTCAACAGTTATTGGCAGCGCATCCGCATCATCACCGACGATGCCCAACTCACGCAGGCGCGCATGCAGATGGCCTACGCCGTGCGCGTTAATCTTGCCGACGGCCTGCGCATGTTGGGAATTGAACCTTTGGAGAGAATGTAAAATGTTACTGACCCGGCCAAAAGATTACGAATTGGTTATCGATACGACTACTGATTACATAACTGCGTTGACTGCAATTTCCTTCGCGGCGCTTGTTCCGGGCAGCACGACACTCACCAATATTGAACGCACGCCGTTGCTCGCGCAAATCGAACCGATCCTCGCATCCGCGGGAATAACTTTGAACTGGAAGGAAAATTCCGTTACCGTCGAAGTCGGCGATCCGAAGCCGTTCGATTACCTTGAACCGATTGCCGACTACGACATGTTCAAGTACCTGCTCACTTTCGCCGCAACCCGGCAGGGAAGTCGTATTACTATCGTTGCCGAGCTTGACAACACGGTGCAGATGATCGTTCTCGCTTTGCGCCGCATGGGCGCTGAGCTGGAATTCCGCAACGGCGCCACGCCCCACGTCGAAATCATCGCGCCGATCTCGCGCGAAATGAAATACCACCTCAAGCGCGAGAATGCCAAGATCGTGCCGCAACTGATGATCGCCATGGCTGCGCAAGGTGGATCATCTGAGCTTCTGGACTTGTTCGAGTCGAGCCGCTTTGACTATTTGTTCGAGCGGTTTATCAGCAACTTCCGGCGTGAAAATCTGGTCAAGATCGATCCGAGCGACGAACTCGAACGCCGTCTCGCCAAGCACTCGCCCAAGGTTGCGGAATTCAAGTCCCGCGTGACTCTTAGCGGCGGCATGGTTCAATCTGCCGAGCCCGTCGACTTGCGCCCGGACTCCGAATTCGCCGCCTATCTTGCTGCCGCAGTGATCAGTCACGGCAAGGGCAAACTCGTGTTGCGCAACATTCACAGCGAGGACCTGACATTTACGCCACTGGCGCAACTGCGCCGCATGGGCGTTGAGGTCAGCACCGTTCGCGAGAGCGGCAAGACTAATCTCGTCATTGCTCATTCGACAGTCAAATCGCGCTCAGTCAGTTACGATCAACTTCACGACTATCCCGACAGTGTCGGCGCCATTGCGCTCGCGAACGCCCGCACCGGCGGCACCGCGGTAATTCGCTCCTCGCCGTTCAACACCGATCGCGAAGAATCCCGCCGCAAGAGCATCTGCAACTTGATTCGCGGGCTCGGGATCAAAATTGCCGAGATCGGCGACGGCATTGTCATGGAGGGCCGCGAGCAATTGACCGCTGACGCCATCACAACCAATCACGATCCCGTCTGCGCGCTGATGGCCGCCGCGGCGCCGCTCGGCACCGTTGCTCGCCTCGAAGTCGATGACCTGGGCGCGGCACACGACCGCTGGGGCGCGAACTTCGACCGCCTCGTCGCGCTGCTTTCCACTAAGGCATAGGGGCACACAAGCGGCCCAGGCTTTCATGTCAGAAAACATCATTAATATCACCGAAGGCTCGATTCCCAGGCAGTTAATTCGACTCGCCTGGCCGGCGGTGAGCGCCATGTTCTTCCGAACGGCGCTGACCATTATCAACGCCGTCTGGGTGGGCCAACTCGGCGCTGACGAAATGGCCGCCGTCATCAGCTCGATGTTCGTCATCTGGATTTTGTTCAGCCTTTTTGACATCGTCTGGATCGGCGCGGTCGCCGTGATCTCCCGCTTCTACGGTGCGCGCCAGTTTGATGTTGTCTCGCACACCGGCAGGCAGGCGATTATCACCGGAATTGCCGCCGCAATTCCGGTCTCGGTCCTTGGCGTCTACTACGCTCGCGACTTGTTCGCCGTCATGCACACCGACCCAATTGTCGCCGGGTTGGGCACAAGTTACTTGCAGATTCTCTTTGCATCGTCCGCGCTGATCATGCTGCCGGAATTATTCGCGTCGATATTTCGAGCCACCGGCGACACGCGCACGCCGCTGAAAATTTCCATCGTCAGCACACTGCTGAATATCGTCCTCGACCCGCTGTTGATCTTCGGCATTGGCCCGTTTCCGAAACTCGGTGTGCCCGGCGCTGCCTTGGCAAGTGTAATTTCTTATCTGATCGGCGCCGGCCTTTACATCATCCTAATTCGCCGCGGCCGGCTGACCTTCAAATTCAATTTCACCCGCGCCGTGCGCCCCGATTTCAAAGTCGTCAAGGAACTGATCCGTATCGGTTCACCGTTGGCAACCGCCGGCGTCACATTCTCAGTCGTTTACTTATTCATGAATCGCATCACGGCTGGATTCGGAACGGAGGCAATAGCCGCTCTCGGTATCGGCAATCGCTGCGAGTCGATCTCATACCTGACTTGCTTTGGTTTTTCGTTGGCAGTGTCAACTTTGGTGGGGCAAAATCTTGGCGCCCACAAACCCGACCGCGCCGCTAAATCGGTCTGGTTTGCAATTCTCTTCACCGGAATTTCCACCGGCATCATCTCGGCAGCATTCCTGACAATCCCGGACATCATCGCCTCCGGATTTATCAGCGACCCGCGCGTCATCGAAATCGCATCCGATTACTTGATCATTCTCGCTCTCTCGCAGACATTCATGGCGGTCGAGATCGTCATGGAAGGCGCATTCACCGGCGCCGGGAATACCATGCCCGCGATGCTCGTGTCTTTGATTGGATCATTTGCGCGCGTGCCCTTGGCGCAATATATTTGCTACGATTTGGAAGTCGGAGTCAACGGCGTTTGGTGGTCAATCACCTTGACGACGATCGTCAAAGGCATCATCTTATTATTCTGGTTTAGCCGCGGGAAATGGAAGCAGCGGCAGATTCATCTCGACGAGCAGGCGCAGGCCGGTCTGCCGATCACCAATCCCGAACCGTAGCGTGTCACAATTTATGCGCGAGTTGATTTACCGATTATGAAACGTGTTGCCTACATTACCCACGAAGACTGCTTGCTGCATACTTGCGACGGTCATCCCGAAAACGCCGCCCGTCTCGCTACTCTCGACAAAACCATCTACACCAGCGGCCTGATGAAGCAACTGGTCGAGCTCGAGCCGCCGCTCGCGACTATCGAGCATGTTGAATTGGTCCACGACCACGACTACGTCCGCTCAATCATGCGTATCAAGCCTGACGGCGTGCGCTTGCTCGACGCCGACACTTATATCAACAGACATTCTGCCCGCGCCGCGCTGTTGGCATTCGGCTCCGGTATCAAAGCCGTTGATTTACTGCTTAGCGGCGAAATTGACCGCGCCTTCTGCGCCGTTCGCCCTCCCGGACACCACGCCGAACGCGACCGCGCTATGGGGTTCTGCCTGTTTAACAACATCGCCGGCGCCGCGCAATATGCCCGCAGCGTCCGCGGACTCAAGCGTGTCGCTATCATCGACTTTGACGTTCATCACGGCAACGGTACGCAGGCTATCTTCTACGAGGATAACACCGTTCATTTCACCAGCATGCATCAATGGCCGTTTTATCCCGGTTCAGGAGCTGCGCACGAGCAGGGCAGCGGCCCCGGCGAGGGCTACACTATCAACATTCCGCTCGAGGCCGGCACAACCGGCATCGCCGCACTTGCCAAACTCCAACCGCGATTCGAGCAGGCGATGGCGGAATTCAGGCCCGAGTTGATATTCATCTCGGCCGGTTTCGATGGCCACGCCGAAGATCCGTTGGCATCGGCACAATTCCACGACGAGGACTACTACAATATCACCCGCATGATCTGCGGTGTCGCGAATAAACATTGCGCTGGAAAAATCGTCTCGTTTCTTGAGGGCGGTTACGAGCTCGACGCGCTCGGGCGTTCAGTCTGCGAACACGTGAAAGGACTCTTGGATGATTAGGAAATATTGCCGCATCGCCGTCGACGGTGAGCCGACGTGGGGAATTATTGATGGTGACAACATCGCGACCATCGAAGGTGATCTGCTTGGCAAGCATGCTGTCACAAGGCGCACAGTCCCGCTTGCGGGCGCTAAGCTGCTTGCTCCGGTCACTCCGACCAAGATTGTTTGCGTCGGCCTGAACTACGCCGACCATGTCAAAGAGAGCCAGTCTGCCAACGCCATTCCCGAGGAACCGGTCACGTTCATGAAACCGCTCACCGCGATCATCGGCCCGGAGGACACAATCCGCATGCCGCTCGCAAGCAAGCGCGTCGATTACGAGGGCGAAATCGGCGTCGTCTTATCGCGAACCTGCCGCAAATTGTCGCCCGAACAGATCGCCGAAAACATCTTCGGCATCACCTGCGTCAACGACGTCACCGCCCGCGATCTTCAGAAAAAGGATGTCCAATGGACGCGCGGCAAAGGCTTCGACACTTTTTGTCCCGTCGGTCCGTATCTCGTCACCGGCCTGGATTGTCTCGCGTTGAATGTCACATCGCGCCTCAACGGCACAACCCGGCAATCCTCGAACAGCCGGAACATGATTTTCTCGATCCCGCAGTTGATCTCGTTCATGAATCACGTCATGACGCTGAACGCAGGCGACTTGATAGTTACCGGCACTCCCGAGGGCGTTGGGCCTATGTCCGATGGTGACACAGTCGAAATCGAAGTTGAGGGCGTCGGAATCTTGCGGAACTACGCCAAGCTCGATTCGTAACATTCTCGGTGTCCGCATCCGATTTGTAGATCAATAGGCTGTGGAAAAACAGAACATTGTCATTCTGAGCGAAGCGAAGAATCCGTTGGAAAACGCCTAAGCCGAAAACCTTGCGAAATCGCCAAGAGAATCGTTATCTAATTCTCGTGAGAAACGTACTTCTTCCGCTCATACTTGCGATCTGGCTCTTGGCGCCGTCGAACGCGGATGCCGCCAAAATTCGCTTCGAGGGCTCCGACTCGCTCCGTTCAACATCAACTCCCGCCGGCGCCGTCATCGAATTCATCGGCAACGTGCATTTCGTCAAGGACTCCTCTGATTTGATTTCCGATTATGGCGTTTTGTACGAAGCCCAACAATTCGTCCGCCTGCTCGGGAATGTTCGCGTTCGCCAGCCCAATCAGGCGCTGGCCGCTGACAGCGTTCACTTTGATCAACGCACCGAGATCACACGCGCCTGGGGCACGGTTGTCGTCGAGGACCAATCGCGCCATGTGCGCATTACCGGCAAACGCGGAATCTTTGCCGAGCGCGACAAGTCGATGTTCATGACCGGCGAACCCGAGCTGACCGTCGATTTCGACCTGCCGAAAGTGCCAACCATTATCAACGCCGACACGATTCGATTCTTCGCCGCCACCGACCAGGTAATCGCCATCGGCAATGTCAAGATCCGGCAGGGAAGTCTCAACGCTGAATCGGACTCCGCAAATGTCAGCCCCAGCGGCGAGGAAATCACTCTTTTCGGAAATGTCCAAGCCTCCCAGCGCAGCTCCGAGCTGAGCGGCAAAAAGATGATTATCAAATCCAAAGACAAAGTGCTGCAGAAGATCGAAGTTTACGAGGGCGGCGAAGCCGTCTTCCGCCAGCTCGCCAAAACCGGCATGGAATCCGATACGCTGATTTTCAACGAAAGCCGCCTCACCGCCGAACGCATCGATTTCTTCTTCGCCGACGATCTGCTGCACTTGATCAAAGCTCAAGGCAACAGTTACACCTATTACACTCCGGCGCCCGAGGACACCTCCAGCAGCGGCTCCAACATTGCCTCCGGCGACTCGACAACGCTGTTGTTTCTCTTTGGCGAACTCTCCGAGGTCAAAGTCGTCACCTCCGCCGAGGGCGTCTACATGAACCCCGTCGGCGTCGACTCCGTGGGAAATGTCGTCAAGATTGACACTGTCGCGTACAAAGCCGACCGCATTCACTTCAAAATCGCCGAGCGGCTGATCAAGCTCGAGCAAACTGCGCAAGTCAAACAGCAGACCATTGTGCTCGATGCTCACCGCATCGACTACGATCTCAATAGTAAAATCGTCTTTGCTTATGCCGAACCCGACACGATCCCGGGCCGCGTCATACCACTCACACTGACGGATAGGGGAGAAGCCATCACCGGCGAAGAGCTGGTCTACAATCTTTCCGACATGCGCGGCAAGATTAAGAAGAGCCGCACACAACTTGAGCAGGCGTTTTACTCAAGCAACGTCCTGCGCAAAGAGGAAGAAGATGCGGTGCTCGTCAAAGACGGCGCCTACACGACCTGCGAAAATGAGGACCCGCACTTTCACTTCCAGTCCTCCAACATGAAACTCGTCACCAATGACAAAGTCTTTGCTCGTCCGGTCGTTCTCTATATCGAATCGCTGCCGGTGCTGGCGCTGCCGTATTTCGTTTTCTCGATCAAGAAAGAGCGCCACTCGGGGTTTCTGCCGCTGCAATTCGGCAATTTCGAGCGCGGCTCGCGCTTCGTCAACAATGTCGGATATTACTGGGCCGTTAACGACTACTGGGATTTGAAGACCTCGATGGACCTTTCCGACATCGGCGTGAAGTTTAACACCGGTGTCCGCTACGCATTGCGCTATAAACTAAACGGCTCGATATCGGCTTCCTATGCGCGCGAGACTGTCTTCTCGAATATCACGCGCGGGCGGCGGACACGCGGGCAGTTGACCTTTTCTCATAGTCACACAATTGACCCAACCATCTCGATGGCCGGAAGCGGCACCTTCGTCTCCGACAAAAGCTACTTTACGGACTACTCGACGAATCTCGCTGAGCGTCTTGACCGCCAGTTGCGTTCGCAATTCAGCGTTTCGAAACGCTGGGAGTCGGCTTCATTCACGGCTGCGATTGACCAGACAAAGGACATTGACAACAACGCCCATTCCGAGCGTCTACCGTCGTTGACTTTCTCGCGCCCGCAGCGCCCGATGTTCGGCTCGCCGCTAAAAGCCGAGGACAAACACTGGTACCATGACATCTATGTGTCCTATGACAACTCGCTCGTGAATTCGCAAAGCAAATCCGTCCTCACCGGCGGTCTCGCAACCCGCAGAAAATTCGCCGCCTTCGATCAGAATCTCCGCCTGAACGCTCCGCTTAAGGCCGCCATGTTCACGCTCTCTCCCTCTGTTGCCGTCCGCGACAATTGGTACTATCTGCCGTATTCCGACCAGGCTGACAGCGCCGGTCTCGCGATGGAATCACTTCACAGCCGTCAAAGTTGGAACGCGTCGGTCAGCCTGTCGAGCAATCTCTACGGCACGGTCGCACCGAACATCCTCGGCGTGACCGGTCTGCGGCATGTTATGTCGCCGTCGGCAAGTTTCAATTATCAACCGCAGATCACCCACAATCAGGAATATGCGGCGTTCACCGGCAGGGGCAGCTCAGGTTCGCGCAGTCGCAATGTCAGCTTCCGTCTGGCGAACCAATTCCAGATGAAGTATCTCCGCGCCGAGAAAGAGCAGAAGGTCAACTTCCTCAACTACGATGTCTCTGCCAGTTACGATTTCGAGCGCAAAACCCGCAATTGGTCCGATGTCAGTTCGTCTTTGCGCGCGCCGACCATCCGGAATTTGACGTTCCAGATTTCGATGACTCACGATGTCTACAATCCCAACACCGGCAAGCTCCAGTGGTGGAACCCGTATCTAAAGAGCATCAGCATTAACACCGGTTACAGCGGCTCATTCAAAATTCCGGTTGGACCATACTCGGACAGTCCCGATGATCCGCTTACCGGCGAGACTTCAAGCCGCCTCGTGCAGTACACGATTTCGCAGCGCTACACCGAAACGAGATCATCCGGCCGGACCAGCATCTCCAACTGGATCGATTTCGGCGTGCAACTCTCGATTACGAAAAACTGGAAAATGAGCTTCCGCCAGAACTACAACATCCGCGGCCACGAAAGCACCGAGAAGGTTGTCGAACTCCATCGCGATTTGCACTGTTGGGAGGGAAGTTTCACCTGGATTCCCGACGGCTCGCGCCAGGGCTACTATTTCCGCCTTAACGTCAAGCTGCTGCCCGACATTAAATTCGAAAAGTCGGAAAGCGGCATCCGCGATGCGCTCTTCGGCGGCATTTCGTCCTTCCAGAATTAGCCCAAATCGCCGTCCCCGCGCCAATACCCTTGTTTTTATTATTGTTGACGTTGCCTTGCATCAAGCCTAAATTCGCTGTATGGGTGTGAAATCCTACTTCCAGTCCGGCTCCCGCAAGGAAATCCTCGGCTTCATGATCGTCGTGTTCGCCATCTTCTTATTTATTTCCCTGGCGAGCCACGACAAGACCGATATTTCGCGCTTCGAGAAACCTGTCGAAGTGCGCGACCCCGACTATTCGATCAGCGAGGGCGACTATCTCAACGACGAAGCCGCAATTGCCGAAGAAGAAATCGACCGCAGCCTGACGTTTTCCGAGATGCTTGATGTCCACGTCGCCAACAGCGCCGGAATCGTCGGCGCCGGCGTCTCCGAATATATTCTCCGTATCCTCGGGCTGAGCTCATTTTTGCTGACCTTTGTTCTTGCCGTCATTGGCTGGCGCTTGCTCTTCCAGTACGAAAACAACTGGCTGCGCAACAAGCTGCTGCAGGTTTTTCTCTTCGTGTTTGTGGTCGGCACGATCTTCCATCTGTTCGACCTCGACAATCCCAACATCGATTCGACGCTGACGGAGAGCCTTGCCGGCAGTATCGGCTGGTCGCTGGCGAAGATTTCGCGCTCGCTGTTTGCTGTGGCCGGCGGATTTGCGATTCTTGGCGCAGCCGCGATTTTCCTGCTTTTCACGATAATCCCATTTCGCCCCGGCGCTATTCGCAAAGGAATCGATACCGGCGTAGCGGTCGCGGGCCGCTCTTCGAAAACCGCTGCCGTGCATTTGCGCGAGCAGTCACGCAGTTGGTGGCCGAGCCTCAAAGCCCTGTTCCACCGCGAACGCAAACCGGATCCGGAACTTGATGAAGTCGCTGAACCGAAAACCACTCCGGTTGCACAACCGGAAAGCGATTTCGAAGAGCAGCTTCAGCGCGCCGAATCAAAAATTACTAAAGCCCAGCGCAAAGAGCCGGAGCAGCTACCGCTTTCGCTTGACGATGTTCAGGAAAAACGCGGCAAACTCAAATTCAGTAACCGTGCCCAGCGGGTGACCAAAGACGGCTATACTTTCCCGGCCCTCGATTTCATGCAAATCCCGCCGTCGAACGAACCAACTGTCTCTGCCGCCGACTTGGAAGAAACCGCCACGGCATTGCTGTCGACGCTCAACACCTTTGGCGTCGAGGTCATCCCCGGAAGCTTGGAAAAATATCCCGGCCCGATCATCACGCGCTTCGAATTCAAGCCTGCGCCCGGCATCAAAATTAATCAGATCGTCAATCTGGCCGATGATCTGGCGCTTGCGCTCAAAGCCTCCCGCATCCGCATTATCGCGCCGGTGCCGGGCAAATCCGCCGTTGGTGTCGAAATTCCCAATCGCAAGGCGCAGAAGGTCTATATCCGCGAAATCCTGCAGTCCGATGCCTACCAGCGTGGTAAATACAAGCTCCCGCTTGCGCTCGGCAAGACCACGATGGGGCAGCCCTTTGTCGTCGATCTCGCGCGCATGCCGCACCTGCTCATCGCCGGTTCGACCGGTTCCGGCAAATCGGTCTGCTTGAACACGATTATTACCAGCTTGATCTATAAGCATACCCCAAAGACTTTGCGCTTCATTTTCATCGACCCGAAAATTCTCGAACTCTCGGTGTACGCCGACATTCCGTTCCTTGCGCGCCCCGTCGTGACCAAACCGAAAATGGCCGAGTCCGTCCTTGCCGGCGCCGTTAACGAGATGGAAGAGCGCTACAAGCGTCTAGCGACCCAGTCCGTGCGTTCGCTCGATGACTACAATGCCAAGGTCCCCGAGGCCGACCGGCTGCCATATCTGCTCATCGTCGTCGATGAACTCGCCGACATGATGATGTCCGGTTCGGCCGCCAAGATCGAACTTCTGATTACGCGGCTTGCTCAAATGGCTCGCGCCGTCGGTATCCACCTGATTCTGGCGACGCAAAGGCCCTCGGTTGATGTCATCACCGGTTTGATCAAAGCCAACTTCTCGTCCCGTATCGCCTTCCAGGTCGCCTCAAAGGTAGACAGCCGCACGATTCTCGATGCTAACGGAGCCGAGAAACTTTTGGGTATGGGCGACATGCTACTGTTGCTCGCCGGGGAACCGGAACCGCTGCGAATTCATGGCGCATACGTCTCGTCAGCAGAAACCGAATCACTGGTCGGATTCTTCAAGGAAACCGCGCCCGAAATTCAGCCGATGCAGGCTTTCTCTGAAGAATCCGAAAAGGCGATGATCGAGCGCAACAATCACGACGTATTACTGCCTGAAGCCAGAGAACTCGTCATTCGCCACAAGCAGGGTTCAGTATCGCTGCTCCAGCGCCGGCTCGGCATTGGTTACCAGCGCGCGGCGCGAATTATGGATCAGCTCGAGGCAACCGGCATTGTCGGACCGTACGACGGCTCCAAAGCCCGCGAAGTTTTGGTCGACAAGTCGTATCTCGAACAACTTAAAAAAGATAAACCTTCAGCTTAAAGTGATAGTATAACCCATTATGCTTTTGCGAATTACCCTCTTATGCCTTATTGTGACTTCCAGACTTTTGGCAGTAACGGCCAACCAAGTGGTCGAAAAGACGGAGGCCGTCTATGCCAAGAACAAGACCTTTTCCGTCAAATTCACGCAGGTAGTTGCTTCCGGGGACTTTTTCGACGACGACAAATCCTCCGGCGCTATGTTGCTTTCGTATCCCGAGAAATTTCGGGTCGAAACACCCGAGCAAACGCTGGTCTCCGATGGCGATTCGCTTTGGACCTATTCCGTTGAGAATAAACAGGTTACGATTGAGCCGATGGACAGGCTCGAAGATGTCGTGACTCCTGCCGATTATCTCTTTAGATTCAAGGAACATTATGAGCTTTCCTACGATTCTATTGCGACAATCGCTAAGCAGCCGTACCATCAGATATCACTCAAATCCAAGGATGACAGCCAATACGTGCGCTCAATGAAAGTCCTGATCGATACCGAAACGTCGCTGGTTCGCCGCGTCATCTATCGCGACATGAACGACAACAACATTACTCTCGATTTCAAGGATTGGAAACTCGGCGAGACAATCGCTCCGACCCAATTCCGCTTCAAAACGCCTTCCGGCGTCGAGGAGGTCCGCGTACCTTGAGCGATAACGGCAAGAAGCTTGTCTATTTCAAAGGACTGGGGTGTCCGAAGAATGAAGTCGATGGCGACGTAATTCTCGGCTACCTCAAGCAGCGCGGCATCGAGACAACCGATTCCGTCGACCAGGCCGATTATCTGTTGGTCAATACCTGCGCGTTTATCCAATCCGCCAAGGAAGAATCCATCGAAGAGATTCTCAAACTCGCCGCCGTTAAGAACACAAACGGCAAGAAGCAGCGCTTGCTGGTTTCCGGCTGCCTCTCGCAACGCTATCCTAATGAGTTGTTAAATGAAATGCCCGAAATCGACGGCATGATCGGCATCGACGAATACGACAAGATCGGCGCCTTGCTCGACACCGATTCAGCCTACATCACGCGTCCGCCCAGCATGTACAAGGAAGCCCACGCCGTTCAGGTTCTGCGCGACCGTCCGTTTGCGTATCTCAAGATCGCCGACGGCTGCGACTGCCGCTGTTCTTACTGCGCCATTCCGATGATGCGCGGTGATTTTCGCTCGCGCAAGATCGATGCCATCTCATCCGACGTCGACCGCTTGCTCGCTCACGGCGTCGTCGAGCTTGACTTAATCGCGCAAGATGTCGCCTATTATGGCTTCGATATCGGCAAGGGGCCTTTGGCGCTGCTGGAAATGCTCGAGTCCAAGCCCGGCAATTTCTGGGTGCGGCCGTTCTATCTGCATCCCAAGCACATGACCAACGATATCCTCGACTTTTTCGCCGCGTCGAAAAAATTCTGCCAGTATCTTGAGAGCCCGATTCAACACATCTCAAATACCCAGCTCAAGGAAATGAATCGCGGCTACGATCGCGACCAGGTCTACGACATGATTGAGCGCATGCGCGCCAAACTCCCGAACGCCGTCTGGCGCACCACCTTCATCGTCGGTTTTCCCGGCGAATCTGAAAAGGACTTCGACGAACTGTGCTCCTTTGTCGCCGATCAAAAAATCCACCGCGCCGGCGTTTTCGGCTACAGCCACGAAGAGGGAACCGCGTCGTTCCGATACAAAACCGTCCACACGCAGGCAAAGATTAAAGCGCGCCAGGAAGAATTGATGCGCATCATTAACGAAAACGCGGACGATTTCAACTCGACCCTCGTCGGCAAACAACTCCCGATGATCGTCGAAGAATTCGACTCGGAAAATCTTTCGGTGACCGGCCGACTCTATTGCGACGCGCCGGAAATCGACTTTTCTATTCGTGTCCCGTGCGGCAAACCCCAGCCGCTCGGATTCCATCAGGTTCGTGTCGTCGACACCGGCCCAGAAGGCTTCGTCGGCGAGTTCGTGCCCATTGCCAACAATGGAGGGTAAACATGACCTTCGAACGAAAACTTGGCGTGATGCTGTCCAAGCCGATCGCTTTTCTTTTCTTCCTGATCTATTTGATTCAGTCTTCCGTCCTCATCTATTTTGTCTACGAATACTATGACAACCAGCAAACGATCTTCTACCAGCAAAAGCGCATCACCGAACTTGAGGAGAAGCTCAAAATCCTCAACATTATCGAGGATTTCCAGGTTGGATTCAACCAGCGGGAAGTCGCCGCGCTCGCGAATGTCATTGTCAGCGAAAGCAAAAAATACGGCTACGACCCGCGCCTGCTGCTGGCTGTAATTCTCACTGAAAGCTCGCTGCGCAAGGCCGACTCCACCAATTTGGGCGCACATGGCTTAATGCAAATGAAGCCCTTTGTTGCCGCCGACTTGGCCATGCGCAATGGCATCGCCTACGGGGGACAACTCTCGCTCTCTAATCCTGCCTACAATGTCAAACTCGGCAGCCTCTATCTCTTTGAGTTGATTTTGAAATTTGGGGATGTCAAGAAAGCTCTGGTTGCTTATAATGTCGGCGAAACAAAACTGCGTGACCGGCTGGTCACCGGTGAAAAAATGCCGCAACAATATCTGCGCAAGGTGATGGAGCGCTATAAAGAGCTTTGTGAAAAATATCCGCATGGTTAAATTCGCTCCGCTGCTGTTCTTACTGACATTTCTATCCGCTCCGACCGTTCGGGCGGACGTTCTCACCAATCTGCAATTATGCAGCCGCGGCGTCGACAGCACCGGCGCGCTTTTTGCCAATGACCTCAATTCAAGCGAATTCTCGCGGATAATTGTATCAACTATTGAAGGACGTTTCGGCGAAGCTTTGCGCAGCAGTATCGCCGCTTCGTTAACTAAACGCGGAAAAACCGTGTATTACGCGGCAGCCGACGACAATAGCGATAGATTATTATTGCAAAGCACGATCAACGACTATAGCCTTAGGTACGTCGGTATTGGCGGCGGTGTCTTTCGACAAGGCAAAGTGGCGCGCGAGTTCTCGATCAGCGCAGCCGGCGCTTTGCTGGCCTCCGACGGCAGGCTTGAGCGCACTCTGGAAACACGAACTTTAATGGTAGCCGATACTCTCAGTTTTGACCAGGCTCGGCGGGCTCGCGGCGATGACACGTTTCTCGCACCGGCCCTGCCGCCGACAACTTTTCAGCGATTGATTGAACCGGGCGTAATCGCCGGCATTACGGGCGTCTTAGTCTACCTGTTCTTTGCGTCGCGCTGATTACACTTAATGAGGTTGTGGATGAAGAAATTTTCGTGGATGTTTTTGGCTGCCGGTCTGGTGGCTCTGCTGGCTGGGTGTGCGGCCAAAAACGCAAGCTCGACCGTCGACCCGAGAGTCGCTTACGACCAGGCGGTGGCAAAAATAAATGACGGCAAATTCATGGATGCCCAAAATATGCTCCAGCGAATTGTGCTCTCTAACCCCGGTCTCAGTTATATCGATAGCGTCCAATACTACTTCGCAATGTCCTACTACGGAAATGAAGATTTCCATCTTGCCGTCGCCGAATTTCGCCGCTTGATGTCCAGTTTCCCGCGTTCTGCGCTTGTTGATGACGCCCAGTTTATGGTCGGCAAATCATACTTTGATGCTGCTCCCGGCAACGTCGGTCTCGATCAGGCCGACACGCAATCGGCGATCCGCGAACTTAAAGCCTTCCTCGAAGACTATCCCGGTTCCGACCGTCGCGCCGAGGGTGAGATCATGCTTTCCCGGGCCATTGAGCGGCTAGTAGAGAAACAGTTCCGTGCCGCCAGGCAATACTACCGCATGGGCAACCGGATTTCCGCGCGCCTCTATTTCGAGGATCTTATCACTGAGTATCCCGAGTCCGGCTATACTGCCGAGGCGCTGTTTACGCTCGCGCAAATTGATGAAAAAGAATCCAAATTTATCGATGCGCGCGACAAGCTGAACAACCTCGTCGCCACATTCCCCAATTCCACTTTTGTGCCGAAAGCCGTCAAACTCAAGGCAAAAATCGAGACCAAAATCGCCGCGGCCGCAAAAGATTCCGCTGCGGCTGCCCAACTTAGCGAACCAAAAGGTGAGTGAAAGTCTCGGTATCCTGGGGGGCGCATTCGATCCTGTTCATCTCGGCCACCTGACCATCGCGCAAGCCGCTATCGAGCAGTTTGGTCTCGATCAGGTTTTGTTTGTGCCGACCTTTGCGCCGGCAAACACGCACAAAATTATCCCGACGGCATTCGAGCATCGCTGCGCCATGATCGAGCTTGCCATCGCCGGCATCGAAAAATGCGCGCTTTCGACCATCGAATCCGAGATCGAGCCGCCGACTTACACCATCAAGATGCTCGAGAAATTCAAGTCGATCTATCCGCTGGCCGAGTTCACCTTTCTCATGGGCGCCGACAGCTTGTCGCAAATTGAGTCGTGGCACCAGCCCGACAAAATCTGCAAACTCGCGCGTCTCGCTGTCGCGTCTCGCAGCGGCCACCCGCATCAAAGCCACTATCCTTTTGTCCGCATCGACATGCCCGAAATCGACATCTCCGCCACCGAATTGCGCAACAGCTTGCGCGCCGGACATTCGGTGCGTTTTCTTGTGCCCGACGCCGTGATTGCTTATATTGAGTCGCATCAACTTTATCGCGAGGAATGATGGCTCAAAATAGACTATTTTTGATCGACGGCTCGGCGCTCGCCTATCGCTCATATTTCGCTTTTGCGCAAAACCCGCTTCGCACCAAGCGCGGCGAACCGACTTCGGTCGTTTTTGGCTTTGCAGCGACATTAATGCGCATTCTCACCAAAGAACGCCCGTCGCACCTGGCTGTCGTTCTTGACACCAAAGAACCCAGCTTCCGCCACGACATGTACGGCCAGTACAAAGCCAATCGCGCGACCATGCCGGACGAAATGGTCGAGCAATTGCCGCGGCTTGACAACTTGCTCGATACGATGAAAGTCGCCCATTTGCGCCAGCCCGGTTTTGAGGCAGACGACATCATCGCCACGCTCACGAAAAAAGCCGAAGCCGCCGGCTGGGAAGTCGTCGTCGTTACCAGCGATAAAGATCTGATGCAACTCGTCAACGACAAAACTAAAATTTGGAATTTGAAAAAGCTCTCCGAAGAAGGCGAATGGTACGATCGCGAAGCCGTCAAAGGGAAGATGGGTGTTTACCCCGAGCAAATCGTCGACCTGCTCGCTCTGATGGGGGACACCTCCGACAACATCCCCGGCGTCGAAGGCGTCGGCCCCAAGACGGCGGTCAAATTGATCTCCGAGTACGGCTCATTCGATGCCGTGCTTGCCAATGCGGAGAAAATCACCAAGCCCAAGTTGCGCGAGTCTTTGATCGCCTTCCGCGAACGCGCCGAATTGACAAAGAAATTAGTCGCGCTTGATTACGACGCCAAGGTCGCTTACAAGCTGGAAAATCTCAAGGTCCCTTCGCTCGACACCGCCCAACTGCGCAGCTTATTCCTTGAACTCGAATTCACGTCGTTGCTCCGTTCGCTCGGACAGACTAATCTCTTCGGCGAGGAAACACCCGAACCGGCGCAATCGCAGACCAAGCAAGTCTACAAGACCGTTGCCACCGAAGCCGATCTCAAAAAACTCGCCGCGCGCATCAAGGAGGCCAAGGTTTTTGCCTTCGATACTGAAACCACCGGCCTCGATTGGCTCGCCTGCAAACTTGTCGGTATTTCCATCGCCGTCGCTGAGGGCGAAGCATATTACATCCCGCTGGCGCACACGGAAGGTCAGAATCTCGACCCGGCGACGTGTCACAAGATTCTCAACCCGCTGATGTCTGATCCCACACTCACGCGCGTCGCGCAGAATTTCAAATTCGACTACCACATTATGACTCAGGCCGGCTATCAGATTTCGTCTTTCGATTACGACCCGATGCTCGCCAGCTACGTCGTCGACCCTGCCGGACAGCACGGACTCGACGCGCTCGCGATGAAACACTGCGACTATCGCATGCAGCCGATCAGCGACTTGATCGGCGCCGGGAAGAAGCAAACTACATTCGACCGCGTTCCGATCGACAAGGCGACATTCTATTCCGCCGAAGACGCCGATTTCACTTTGCGCCTGATGCACAAGCTGAAACCCAAAGTCGCCGCGATTGGCGCGGAGAAATTACTGCACGAAATCGAAATGCCGCTGTGCAAAGTGCTCGCGAAAGTCGAAGCCAACGGCGTGCGCATCGATTCCGATTTCCTCAAGAAAATGTCCGGCGAGATCGCCGCCGAACTCGTGAAAATCACTCACGACATTTACACCCTCGCCGGCAAGGAATTCAACATCAATTCCACTGCGCAATTGGGCGATATTCTTTTCAACGAGCTCAAACTGAAACCGATGCGCAAGACCGCCAAGAAAACGGCATACTCTACAGACGTCAATGTTCTCACCGAACTTTCCAAGGTTCACGATCTGCCGCGCCGGATTCTCGATTTTCGCAAATTGCAGAAACTCAAATCGACTTATGTTGACGCATTGCCTGCCTCCGTCAGCCCGGTGACCGGCCGCGTGCATACTTCATACTCTCAGGCTGTCGCGGCAACGGGCCGGCTCTCTTCGAACGATCCCAACTTGCAGAATATTCCGATCAAGACCGAAGAGGGCAGCCAGATTCGCAAAGCGTTTATTCCCAGCGAACCCGCGCGCAAGATTCTCACTGCCGACTATTCGCAGATCGAGCTCCGCGTCCTGGCGCATTTCGCCGATGAGGAGACCCTGATCAAGTCGTTCCAAAATAAGGAAGACATTCACTCGCGCACGGCGTCCGAAGTTTACGGCGTCGCGCTTAAAGACGTCACTCCGCAGATGCGGCGCATGGCCAAGACCGCCAATTTCGCTGTGATCTACGGCGTCACGGCATTCGGCCTCTCGCAGCAATCGGACATGAGTGTTCCGGAGGCGAAAGAATTCATCGACATCTATTTCAATCGCTACCCGATGATCCGCAAGTTTATCGACAGCTCGATTAATACCGCGCGCGTCGAGGGTTATGTCACGACCTTGTTCGGTCGTCGGCGCTATCTGCCCGAGATCAATTCCTCCAACGTCTCGCTGCGCCAGTTCGCCGAGCGCACAGCCGTCAACTCGATCATCCAGGGCACCGCCGCAGATATGATCAAAATTGCCATGATCGAAATCGACCGCGAAATGGAAGGTATGAAATCCATGATGATCATGCAGGTGCACGACGAATTGGTGTTCGACGTGCACAAATCGGAACTCGAAAAAATGAAAGCGCTCGTCCGCGACCGCATGGAGAATTGCGTCAAACTCAAAGTCCCGATCACCGTCGAAATGGGCGTCGGCGACAACTGGCTCGAGAGTAAGTAGCAGCAGCGCATGGCCAAGAAAAAATCGCGTCGACAAACAACTCCGCGCCCGCAACCGCGCCGGCAAAGTTTCAGCCTTGGTCGTTACTATCGCCATAACAAAGCGCAAATCCAAAAATCATTGCTCTATGCCGGCGCCGTCATCGTCGGAATTGTCGCGATTTGGGGCGGTTATTCGCTGATTGTCAACCGCGAAGTCACCCTGACTAAAGAAGAATATGTCGTCCTTGCCCGCCGTCAAATGATGCTCAGCGATTTCGATGTCGCGGTCCTCAACTACCACAAAGCGCTCAACGCCGACCCCGACGACAAGCTGATTCAGCGCGAGTATTTTCTTGCGCGCACACGCGACAATATGTCGCGCGGCGGTACGCTCGATATCGTCCACTCTGCCGCCAATCAACTCGCAAATGAGTTCCCGTCATCATTGGTCGGGCAGGTGACGATGGCGCAGGTCTTCGAGTTGCGCGGCGATATCGATGCCATGTCTCGCTTGGCTCACGGCGCGCTCGAGCAGGCGCGCGGCGAAAATGACTCGACCGCGATTCTCGCCGCCGATTTGGTGCTCGCCAACGCCTACCGCTCCTCGGAAAAGCAGGACTCGGCCTTTATCGTCGGCACGGAGGCTTTAGCCGCCGCCATCGCGGTCGGCGACACCTTCCACATCGCTCTAGCCCGCGCCGGTCTTGCCTTTGCCGCTGTGCGCGTCGACAGCATGGATTTGGCGAAATCGATTTTCACTAAATTGCTGGACTATCGCGGCGAATCCTCCGAAAGTTTCCGGAATTTGGCTCTGTCGGGAATGTCCGATTTTTACCAGCGCGCCGGAATGCTCGACTCCGCGCGCGCAACCTTGACGCAGTTGAACCACGTCATCACCGGCGGCGCCGCCGACGGCACTACTGCATTTGCCTTGCACGTGCTCGGCAAAGTGCAGCGCGATTCCGGCTCGCTTGATTCGGCGCTGGTAAACCTGCAAAAGTCGCTGCAACTTTGGCGCAACCTCCAGAGCGGCGCCGACGTCGTCGACAACCTCAACGATCTCGCCGGCATTTATCGCCGACAACAGGATTACTTCAACGCGCGTAAATATTTTATGGCGGCGGGTACTCTGGCGGACAAATTTAAGTTTACATCGAAGAACCTCTATACCGCGGATTTGAACCTGGTCTTCTTGAAAGGACTCAAGCAAGATGAATACCTCCGCTCCGGTGAGGCGGGCAAAGCCTGGGCGAAAGATTACGCCGGGGAATAAGTCATGTACACCGTTGGACTGACAGGACAAATGGCTTGCGGCAAGAGCACCGTCGCACGCGAACTACAGAAATTGGGCGCAGTCGTGATCAATGCCGACGATTTGGGCAAGGAAGTCGTCGCGACCAATGCCACCGTCCTCAAGCGTCTCAAAACCGCCTTCGGCGCCGACAACGTCTTCACCAATCGCAAGCTCAACCGCACGAAGCTCGCATCGAAAGCATTTGCCACCGAGGAAAACACCGCCAAACTCAATGCCATCGTCCATCCGGCGCTGCTGGCTTTGCTCCGCAAACAGATCGCCCGGCACAGCCGGTCGCGGCGCACAAAATTGCTCGTCGTTGATGCCGCCTTGCTTTTTGACTGGAAACTCGATCGCGAACTGGATGTCGTAATCGTCGTCGACAGCACGCTCAAGAACCAGCTCGCGCGACTCAAGAAGGCAGGGAGGAGCCGCCAGGACGCGATGCAGCGCATAAAACGCCAGATTCCCAAATATCGACTGCGCAAAATGGCGGATGCCGTCATCTGCAACAACGGCACCACCGACCAACTGGTGCAAAAAACGTGGCGTTTGTATGCCCGCTTAGTGCAACATTCGGGCCAGAAATTTGATTGACTTAAGCCGCTTTTGGCTTATGTTCTCGCTTCATGGATTTTTTGTCGGGAGGAAGTTTGAACCCTTTCAATTACTCGATAGAACAACTCAAAGCTAAGACCGTCGAAGTTCGCCGTGATATCATCACGATGCTGGTCGAGGCAAAATCCGGGCACACCGGCGGACCGCTGTCCTGCACCGATTTTGCGACGGCGCTCTATTTCCGTTTCCTGAATCATAATCCCAAAGATCCAGGCTGGCTCGACCGCGATTTCGTTTTCTACTCAATCGGCCACGTCACTCCAATCAACTATTCGATGCTCGCCGAATGCGGTTACTTCCCGCTCAAGGATTTGATGAAATTCCGCAAATTCGACGGCCATCTCCAGGGTCATCCGCATCGCCTCGATACCCCCGGCATTGAAGTCTCCTCCGGCTCGCTCGGGCAAGGACTCGGCGTCGCTTGCGGCGTTGCCAAAGGCTCCAAAATGGACAAGCATCCGCGCCGCGTTTATTGCATCATGGGCGACGGCGAATTGGAAGAAGGCTCCTGCTGGGAAAGCGCGATGTTCGCCGGCTTCTACAAGCTCGACAATCTCGGCGTCATCGTCGACTACAACAAAGCCCAGATCGACGGTTTCGTTTCGGACATCATGGACATCGCTCCGCTCGCCGACAAATGGCGCGCCTTCAATTGGAACGTCATCGAAATCGACGGCCACAACATGGCGGAAATCGTCGAAGCCTTCGAGTCGATGGCCGCCTACAAGGGCAAACCGACCGTGATTATTGCGCACACGCTCATGGGCGAGGGTGTTTCGTTTATGAGAGGCAAATATCAATGGCATGGAAAACCGCCCAAACCCGATGAAGGAGAAATGGCGCTGAAAGAACTCGGTACGACTTACTCGGATTGGTCGGCGCGCCTTCTGGCAGGATAGGATATGTTGAAACAAATGACTGAAGTGAAAATGGAAAAAACCCGTGTCGGTTTCGGACACGGTCTCGTGGACTTGGGCGAAAAGGACGACCGCATTGTCGTGCTCGTCGGCGACCTGATGGAGTCAACCTGCGTCAACTTCTTTGCCGAAAGATTCCCGCACCGCTTTGTCCAGGTCGGCGTTGCCGAACAGAACCTGGCCTTGGTCGCCGCCGGTTTGTCTCTCATCGGCAAGATTCCGTTCTTTTCGACCTACGGCGCCTTCGCGTCCTATCGCTGCCTCGACATGATCCGCATCACGCTTTGCTACTCGAATCTCAATGTCAAAATCGGCGGCGCGCACGGCGGTATTTCCGTCGGTCCCGATGGGGCCACGCATCAGGCCATGGAAGAGCTCTCGATTCTGCGCTCGATTCCGAACATGCAGGTCATCGTGCCGTGCGATTACTGGGCAACGCGCAAAGCCACCCATGCTGCTGCGGCAACGCCCGGTCCGGTCTACATCCGCTTTGGCCGCGAACCCGTGCCCGTTGTGACCGACGAATCAACGCCGTTTGTTTTCGGCAAAGCCAACACTTATCGCGAAGGCGGCGACGTCGCGATCATCGCTTGCGGCGTGCTCGTTTATGAATCACTGGTGGCCGCGGATGTCCTTTCCTCCGAGGGCATCGACTGCCGCGTCATCGATATGCACACGATCAAACCGCTCGACCGCGAGACGATTATCAAAGCCGCGCGCGAATGCGGCGCCATCGTCACCGCTGAAGAGCACCAGGTGAACGGCGGACTCGGCGGCGCTGTCGCCGAAGTTCTCGCATCGCACCATCCGGTGCCGCAGGAATTTGTGGCGGTCATGGATCGATTTGGTCAGTCCGGCAAGCCGGATGAATTGATGGCGGCATTCGGATTAAAATCGAAAGATGTCGTCGCCGCCGTCAAACGCGTTCTGAAACGCAAAAAATAATTGGCGCCCCACCGCTCGGGGACTGTTGAGAAAATCTAAATTAGTGCCGAAGCGACTTGCTGATTGTGCGCCGTCATCCAGCTAAGTCATTCCCGCGCAGGCGGCTGCCGAAGGCGTCCAGCAAGATGTTTTGAACAATGAGTGACAGCTTTTCCGGCAACTTCGTTTTTTGACAATCAGCTCGCGGTGAGATCAATTTGCCGTCGAATTCGTAGGGACGCGGCGACAGATCCCGTGCTTGTCGGGATCCTTCTCCCACTGGGAGAGGCGCAGGTCGAAGATCCCGCGCTTCGCAGGAGGTGAGGGCGCAACCGATAGTGGTGGCGATTGTCTGAAATCCATATCGGGGCTGTTTCGAATATAACAGGGTAGTTGTTACAAAGTGAAATTTGCCAGCCGCATGGGCCGTCTCGGAACCGAGACCGCCTTCGAAGTCTTAGCGCGCGCGCGCGAACTGGAATCTCAGGGCAAGCATGTCGTGCATCTGGAAATTGGAGAGCCCGACTTCGATACGCCGCAACACATCGTTGATGCCGGCGTCGCTGCGCTCAAAGACGGTTTCACTCATTACGGTCCTTCCGCCGGTCTTCCCGAGGTCCGCCAGGTCATCATCGACGAGGTCAACCGCACACGGGGACTCAGTCTCGGACCGCACCACGTTGTCATTACTCCCGGCGCCAAACCCATCTTGTTCTTCACCGCTCTGGCTGCCATCGAAACCGGCGACGAGGTCATCTACCCTGATCCCGGCTTTCCGATTTACGAATCCGTCATTAACTTCGTCGGCGCACATCCGGCGCCGATTCCATTGCGCGAAAGCAACGACTTCCAGATAGACTTAAGCGAGCTCAAACGTCTGATCACGCCACGCACTCGCATGATCATCATCAATTCTCCCGGCAATCCTACGGGCGGCGTTCTCAGTCACGAGCAGTTGGAGGCAATCGCCGAGCTTGCGCTCAAGCACGATCTCTGGGTTTTGTCGGACGAGATTTATGGCCGCATTATCTACGAAGGCAAGCACGAATCGATCACGCAATTCGACGGTCTTGTCGAGCGCACGATCATTCTCGACGGTCTCTCCAAAGCCTACGCCATGACCGGTTGGCGGCTCGGCTACGGCGTGATGCCCAACGATCTCGCCTTCCTCGTCAGCCGCCTGATGACTAACAGTAATTCTTGTACCGCGTCCTTCAGCCAGCGTGCGATCATCGCCGCCCTGCAGGGAACGCAGAAGCCCACCGACGACATGGTCGCCGAATTTCGCCGCCGTCGCGACATGCTGGTCGCCGAGCTCAACACCGTTCCCGGATTTTCCTGCCGCAAACCGCGCGGCGCATTTTATGTTTTCCCGAACATCACTGCGACGGGCCGCAAATCGCGCGAACTCGCCGAGCGTTTGCTTGAAGACGCCGGTGTCGCCGTTTTGTCCGGTACCGCATTCGGCGCGCAGGGCGAGGGCTACCTGCGTCTCAGCTACGCCAACTCGACTGAAAACCTGCGCGAGGCTGTCCGCCGCATCCGTGAATACCTCGGCAAATAACCCGTCAGTTCAGTTTTGGCTTACAGAATGAATTCCGATAAAGGAGCAATCCATGTCCGACCGGCTTGAACAATTTCGCAAGTACCGCGAAAAAATGAACGAACGCATTTTCGGCGAGCAGCACCAGCAAATCAACCGCTTCTTCGCGCTTGACACCCGCACTTACGAAAACGGCGCTCTCGATTCGCGCACCAAAGAGATGCTCGGTTTGGTTGCCTCGATGGCGCTCCGCTGCGATGACTGCATCGCTTATCACGTCATTCAATCCAAGAAAGAAGGCGTTACCCGCGCCGAAATGTTCGAGATCTTCAATGTCGCGTTGGTCGTCGGCGGTTCGATAGTGATTCCGCATTTGCGCCGCGCCGTCGATTTACTCGACGAATTGGAAGCCGCTGTCTGAGGATTCCGCAATTTATTTGAATGTGTCGGGCAGGAACAGGACACCGGCGTCCTGCAAGAAATGCGCGATAATCGCGGGGTAAAGCGAACCGGTGTACAAACACAACCCGCAAAACATCAGCCCGTACACGAATATCAAGACGAATCCGCCCAAACCCTGGTAGAGATGTCCGCTCGCGAACGCCAGCGTCGACACCAACACGCCAATCCAAATCCGACCGCGTGCGATTTGCGTCACTCGCGTTAAGATGTAGCCGCGAAACGTGACCTCCTCGCAGATCGCGATAATCGCGCACAGCACGACCCAGATTGACTTCTCCGCCATTGTCTTTGGCAGCAGAGAGCCGAATTCCGTGAAGGCGTCCGGCGACTGCGCCGCAATCGTGATCTGCACCGACGACAATACGATATTCGCCAGCAGCAAGAATGCAATCGCCTGCGGAAAACTCCAGCGCGAGAAATTCTTGACTCCGATGTCGCCGGGGCGCGCCTGCTCCGAACGGATGGCAATGACGATTGCCGCCATGATCAGCAATTGGATGAGAATCGTGGGCAGGTAGATTTCAAGAATGGGATCGACAACTTCGCTCGCCAGTTCAAGCTGTGAATCCAGAAATACAAACGAACTAAAAGGCCAGATAATAGCCAATAGTCCGAGCACCAGATAACTGATCAGCGTCAGACGCGGCTGCGACTCCGGTGTGGATTCCGGCGGAGTCAGCGGCGCATCTTCGAGATGATCAGCGCTGCTCCCACCACGATCAAAATCAACGGCCATGTTGTGCGAAGCGGAGGCAGTACATCAAGATTAACGAGCAAGAAAAATACGCCGATGCCAAGCACAATCAAGCCGCCGGTCATGTTGCCGCCGAATGTGTAGCTGTACGTTTTCTTGTCGTCGTTGTTAACTTCCTGCATCGTTTTCTCCCCAGAGGTTAAATTGGTGATCCTTCGTCACTATTCTAATTCAATCGCATTTCAATCGCAATTGATATCGCATCGCGCCTTGGTCATGCGACTCCCAATGCGATAGTCACATGATTTACTCGCCTCCGCTCCGGCGTTTGATTGCGCCCGGAAAGGAGAACCAATTCATGACGACACGATATTTGCCCAGGTCCCGCCGGAAGCCGGTCACGCCGTTCTGGATGAACCAACAGCTTGATGCCGCCGAACGCGAAATACAACAACGCCGGATTGATGCGGTGCAAGATGCGCTCGCCCGGCTTTCGCCGTTGGAGCGCGAGATCATTATCCGCGTCCATTTCGAGGGCGCAACTTTACAGGAGTTTGCCCGACAGTCGGGATTCCCGCTCGCGCTCATCCTCAACTCGCACCGGCGTGCGCTGCGGCGTCTCCGAAAATTACTCAATACCTTTGCCGCCGGCGAGTTCAAATTCACTGCGGCAAATGCCCGCTGCGTGATTTGCAATTCGCCGCACCGAAGCGAAATCGACAAATTGCTCAAAGCAGCGCCGCCCGGATCATCCTACCGCGAAGTCATGCGCGTTATCCGAAGTCGCTTTAATGTCGATATCGTTTCGGTTATGACAATTATCGGGCACAACAAATATCACGGCTAACGGAGGAACTTATGCCAACCGCGACACCGCGCCGAAAAAACGACTCGGCGCTTAATATCTTCATCACATCGGAACTGAAGGCCGCCCTTAATCAAGCTGCCCGCCAATACGGCGTCAATGTCGCCGATCTGGTGCGCATTTCCGTTCGCGCCATGCTGCCGGTACTCGCGGCGATGGCGTCCGCGCAGGAAATCATCGTCAACGAGCTAATCGGACATTTGGGCGGAAGCATGCGCAAACGCCACGACACGCTTGACCCGATTGAAATCGATTATGATTCGAAACAGGGCAGGGGACCTTGCTGATACAGAAAGTTGAGAATCGTCATGACATCGAGAATGTCAACATCGCCGTCGCAATTGGCATCCGCAGCCGTCAAATCCGCGGGCGGTGGACCGTCGCGATAGAGGTAACGAATGAAGTACAATATGTCGCCCAACGCCATGCCGGGATTAGCGTCGACATTGCCCCGGGCTCTGTGAATCTGCAACTTCAAGTTCGAGGTCGCACGATTTGCCGGTATTCTCGAGTCCGCAATCTGCACGGAAATTTCAAAGCTGCCGGTGTCGGCGGCAACGCCGTGCAGTAGCCCGTCGTCGTCGATTGCGAATCCTTCCGGCATCGACGCCGCAAACTCCGACCACGTAAACGGCGGCTCGCCGCCAATCGCCGAAAGCCGCAAACTGTAAGGCGCCCCGACCGCCGCCGTCGGCAACGTATCGACGGTCGCCTGCGGCAAGAGCGCGACTTCCGTGTATTTGTTGATTATCCAATTGTCCGGATCGATGCGGCACTTGATCGGCTCGTCCGGCAACAGGTACCGGAAGTTCTGCTTGCGCCGGTCGTTGCTCACTCGTAACGTCAACGAATCACTTGCAAACCAAAAGCGCACATCCATGTCGGTCTTGAATAACTCATACGCTGTCTGGACTTGTTGCATCTGCAAATCGGTCACCCAACCGGAATCCGTTTCATATGAGAAGAATCCGAATCGATAATCCGGCATTGACGGCTGATAAACCCACTGATCAAAGAAGTATTGCAGGTCGCGGCCGGATATGTCTTCGCAAAGAGCCTGAAAATCCGACGTCGTTGCGCTGTTGTACTTGTGCCGCGATTCGCCGTACGCCCGAATGACCCGGAAAAACATCTCATCGCCTAAATTGAACCGCAGCATGTGCAGCGCCATGGCGCCCTTGTCATACACCACGCGGTCAAACATGGTGTTGACGTTAGTCGTGTCCGCCACATACACCTGCTGGTCGAGTCGCGTCAGCGAATTCATGTATTGTTGCAGCGCTTGCGGACCATTGACGTGCTCCAGCCACAGGGCTTCCGAATAGCGCGCAAATCCTTCGTTCAACCAAATGTCGTGCCACGTGCCGCAGGTAATCATGTCGCCCCACCATTGATGCGCCAATTCATGCGCCAGCAGCGACTCTGGGAATGCGCCGATCGATGAACAAGTCTGATGTTCCATTCCGCCGCCCCAGGCAAATTGTGCATGGCCGTATTTCTCGCGGATGAACGGATAGGTCCCGTATATCGACGAGAAATATTCCAGCATACCCACGACCTTGGCGTTTACCGCAAAATGCTGTTCGACCAGTCCCGACAACATGTAAAAATCTACCGGCATCGATTCGCCTTCGTAGTGGAACGTATCCGCATAATGTTCGTAATCGGCAATCGCCAGGCTCACCAGATAGGTCGCGATCGGATACGACTCATGCCAATGCGTTGTATTGGTGCCGTCGCCGTTGGCTGTTATGCCGGCCAAAGTGCCGTTCGAAACGACAGTGACGCGGCTGTCAATCGTCGCTCGCATATCCACCGAGTCGGCCTTGTCGGAAGGATGATCCTTGCAGGGCCACCACGTCCGTGCATAAAATGGCTCTGATAAACTCGACACCAGCGGCAGATCATTATGTTTATTGAATGAAAACGACCCGAACCCGTCAAAAATGGGCCTCCCGTGATAGAACACCGTCGCGCCAATGAATTCGCCAGTGCCGTGTTGCGGCACCACAATCGTCAAAATATTCCCTTGGTGCTGGAATGTTGTGGCTGCCCCGGACGTTGTGACGGAGTCGACAATCATTGTCTGGTCGAGGTTTAACTCGACAAAATCAAGCGGCTGCAGCGTTGTCGCCGAAAACCCGACTTCGCCCGCAATCGTGTTTGTCTCTGCGTGAATGCGAATGGAGATGTCATAATAGTTGATATCGAAGTCGTTTTGATTTGCCGTCGCGCCGAGGCTGGCCAGCGATTGCGCGTAACGCGACAATCGTGCCATATGCGATTTCATTACCTGCTCATAGTCGAGCGAATCATCATCCGCGGCAAACAACGAAGCGGAAATGACGGCGACGATGAAAGCGGCAATAACCGCATACCTGCGTCTCATGATTATCTGAAATTCCATAACAACATGTCTGGGATTATAACGGCACACAGCGCCAATCGTGCTAAGAAAAAAATCGCTGCACCCGGCTTGCGCCGAATGCAGCGATGAAAGGAGTCAAAAAGACGAATGACTTCCTAATTAATCAGACATCTCCTTAGCAGCCCGAAGGAGCCGGTCCGCCGGCGAAGATGTAGTTGATCAAAAACACAGCGTCGGAAATCGTGATGATTCCGGTGCCGTCTGCGTCGCCAAGGCAAAGCTGAACCGGAGCCGGTCCGCCCGCGAAGATGTAGTTGATCAAATACACGGCGTCGGAGATTGTGATGATGCCTGTGTTGTCGGCATCACCGCAAGCGCAATTTGCGCAAGCGTCGGCGCCGGCATAAACATGCCCGCATACCCAGGCCATCGCTTTGTCAAGCTGGGTCTGGAAGTTAGCCAGGCTCTGGATTCCGTCGGTTCCGACGAACAGGATCGCAAAATCCAGCGTATCGTTGGCGCTGCCGTTGATCGTGATCCCGCGCGCCACTGTAAGCACGGAGTTCAAATCTTCGGTGGAGTCCGTTACGCTGTATCCGGTCACAGCCTGAAGCTTGTTCCAAAGCGTGTCGTTCTCGAAGCCGCCGAGCGGGTAGACGGTTACATCATTTTCCCAGTTGAATCCGCCGGTGACCGGACTGCCGTTCTTGATCACACCGCGAACGCCCGCAAAACGCAGATCATCCGGGGCATAACGGCCCTTCTGGTAAATCGTCTGACGCGAAGCATCCGCGCCGCCGATGTTGTCCGAACTGTCGTCCGGTACGTCGATGTCCGCCGCGTACGCGACGGTCAAATTCGTCACGCTGCCCGATGGGTTCTTCGCGCCTTTGTACAGCTTGTATACCGCTGCGATGAATGTCGAAGAATCCGGGTGCTTCGGAGCATAATAAGTGACGCTGAATCCAAGAGTGGAGTCGCGGTTCGTTCCCTTGCCTGAGGCAAAACGGTAATTCGCGTTTCCGGTCGAATCGTAAGTCGTATTCGACAAGGCATAAAGGTATCCGAACGGATTCGAAGCGCTCGGCACATTGCCGCCGCCTTCGAATATCAACCAGCTCAAACTGGCGGCCGAATTACCCAGTACCAGCGAACCATCATAGAACGGCTCAAGTCCATCGTTGAACGAGAAGAACATGCGGCCGGTCTCTTGATGCGAATTGCGTCCCGCCTGGTTCACATTCATACGAACCAGCGAGGTCCGGATCGCCTGATCCTGCGGCAGGAAGAAACTGTTGAATACATAGAATTCTACCGGAACATCGAAGGATGTCGGTCCTTCATACGTGAACGTAATCGTCGCCGAATAGTAACCCTCGGTGGCGATCGGTCCCGCAGTAATGGCCAGATTCTGCGAATTCGTGCATCCCGCTGTTACGAGACCCGCCGCGGGAACTGTCAGCCAGCCCGAGCCGATATCGTAAGCAATCGTCCGCGTCCAGTTTGCTGTCGCGTTGCCCGCGTTCGTCAGCACAATATTCGTGTTGGCGGCGGCATTCGCTGCGGCATGGAACGGATAGAGAATCCCTGACGGTGTTGAAGACAAGCTGCGATACGTCGACATCGCAAAGCAAGGATGACTCAGGAACATGACCGGGCTGTAAGTCTCCGCGGTGCCGTCGTTGCCGACACCCGAACCGGCATCCTTGTCATTCAAGTACTCGATGCGCAGCGAATCTGTGCTGTACATCGCCGCACTCGAGAAGTTGTCGTCATCGCATGCGCCCGAAGCGCAATTATCGGTGCGTGAATTAGTCAAATTGACCGGAGGTCCCCAGGTCTCGCCGTCTGTCGATGAAGCCGACGCGTAAATCTCGCCGTTCGGGAACTGTCCAGCCGAGCAGTCCGTAAGGGCCGGCGTGCCCGGGTCGGTGTCGCCGACGTAACGGGTGTAAACGGCATAAAGCGTCTTGGTCGCGGCGACCGTGCACTCCGTCATGCTGATGCGGCAAACGTTATGCTCAAACGCCTTCATGTTACAATTGGCATGGAAATTATTGGCGTCAAGAATCAAGGACTTACAATTCTGACAGTCGTCCCAATGATAAAGTTTAGCTTCCTGATCGGCCACCTGCGCCGCGGCCGAATCATAAAATGCGGCGGTATACAGGATGTGGAAACATCCATCCGCCGAGAACATCGAGGACGTCTCCTGCGAAACGCGCTCCAGGGCGCTGGATGCGTAATTCGTCACGTTAACTACCGGACTCCAGGTCACGCCCAGGTCCGTTGACATGCGATAAGCAAGATCATTGTTCTCGCGGCTGGTCGCAGCGGTACGCGCTTTGGCGTAGGCAATCGCAACCTTGTTCGAGCCCGGATCCTGTGCGATCGTGTAGCTGATCGCCGTCGTCGAGTCCATGAACATCCCGCAGGTGCCGTAGTTGGTGAAACTGACGCCGGTACCGCGGTAGTATGTCATGGCTGAGTATTCCGAACCTGAATTTCCCTCCATCGCAACGATATGAGAAATTGGGTTTCCGCCGCCGTCAACGTCGGCCGCAACCACTGGCCAAACATATGGCTCAAGAATCGCGCCGCAGAAGATGCCTTCGCAGTTGTTCGCTGCTGACGGCAAATCGACGATCGTGAAACTGCCCGCGCCGGCTGCAAAGTCGAGTGCCGAAGTCGAACGATAGGCGGCAAACGTCGCCCCGTAGCGCCAGACGGGAAGTGCCCGGTTGCCGAATTGATCGATTGAGCACATGTGGCCCTCGCGACCATCAGAAATCGTCAGACCGCCCGGAAGATCGAAGAAACCCGTTCCCGGAACATAAGATCCATAACGAATTTCGCGAATAGTCGAACCGACGCCCGCCAATTTGTGTGTCCAGACAAAATGGACGCGGCCGCTGGGGCCCTGGACAATCTGGCGGCCCATGCGGCTGTTATGCTGAATGTCGTAGCCGGTGTTACCGATCATTATGCCCGGAGACGCCATGAAGCCCAGTGAAGTCTGGCCCATGTCTGCTCCCGGCTTCGAACCGGATCGATTCAACTGCTCAAGCTGAATGTCTGTCAGCGGATTCTTGGAGCTCTCCGCCACGATATCCCTGGGGTCAATTCCGCTCGCAGAAGATTCTTTTGCTTTGGCTGCGAATACCGAAACCGACAACAGGGAAATCACGTAGACAAAACTCACGACCAACAATGCGAGTTTTTTCATGTTTCTGTTGCTCCTTTCAGAGTGAAATAATAGAAACGTTGCAATTAGCTATAGACAAGTGAACACAAACGGAACATGTCTCTCGGGTTGACCACCTCCCTCGGATAGCATGAACCGAATGGACCGTTACCGGTTCTGAAATCAGAGCTACCCAATTTGATCGATTTTTTTAATGGTCACATCAGTCGATATTGGCTATCGGCGAATTCGGATGGTCGTGTGATCGCTCAAGAGGAAATGGCTCGCGAAAGTCCGGGTTAGTAGTACTTATTGAGCCGTGGAAATAATGCGCGTTGTCGATCACTCACCCATAATCACTCGCGCGATAGTAAGACCGTGTTATTTCTGAGTGCTTTAGCGTAAGTATAGCATCTGTTTAACGAGGTGTCAAACCATTTTTTCGTTCCCAACCGCTCCAGACGTTGCTAAATCGCGGGTCTTGAGCTATCTCCTCCTCCCCGTCTACTTAAAACCTGTTGCAATTCTCTTACTAACCCGATACCATTCAACGGCATGATGCAATTGCGAATTCTCATCGTCGACGACGAAGCCAATCAGCGCGAAATGCTCGCCGGATTCCTCAAAAAAGCCGGCTACAGCGTCGCGACCGCCGAGTCCGCCGAAGTCGCCCTCAAGCTGCTCGAAACCCGCTCATTCGAAATCGGCCTATTCGACATGAAAATGACCGGCCTCTCGGGATTCGAGCTCTTCCAACGGATCCACGAACGCGATCCCGAAATGCAGGTCATCCTGATCACCGCCTTCGGCAATGTCGAGTCCGCGGTCGAGGCAATGCGCGCCGGCGTGTACCATTACATCAGCAAACCGGTCAACCTCGCCGAATTGCAGGAACTGATTCACAAAGCCGGCGAGCGTCATTTTCTCCTCGCGGAAAATCGCAATCTCCGCGAACGCCTTGAACAGCTTCATGTCGATGAGATCGTCGGTGTCTCTGATAAGATCAAATCGTTGCTTTCCGAAGTCGCCCGCGTCGCGCCGACTGAAGCCACCGTCCTGATCACCGGCGAATCCGGTACCGGCAAAGAGCTGCTCGCCCGCAGTATTCACGAACTCTCGCCGCGTCGCGAAAATCGCTTCGTCGCCGTCAGTTGTGCGGCGATACCTGAGACTCTGATTGAATCAGAACTATTGGGACATGAGCGCGGCGCTTTTACCGGAGCGGAAAAACGCCGCCTCGGCAGATTCGAACTTGCCAAAGGCGGCACAGTCTTGCTCGATGAAATCGGCGAATTGCCGCTGTCGATCCAGGTCAAACTGCTTCGCCTCCTCGAAGAGCGCAAATTCGAGCGGCTCGGCGGGGAAGAGGAAATCAGCGCTGACGTCCGCCTGATCGCCGCGACCAATCGCAACCTGCAGGATGAAATCAAATCCGGTCGTTTCCGCGAGGACCTCTATTTCCGCATCAACGTCGTCCACTTGCACATCCCGCCATTGCGCCAACGCCGCGACGACATCATGCCGCTTGTGGATCATTTTCTGAATCTCAGCGCGACAAAAACCAATCGGCCGCCGCGCAAGATTACGCCCGCCGCCAAAGATCGCTTGCTCGCTTACGACTGGCCCGGCAACGTGCGTGAACTGGCAAATGTTATCGAACGCGCCACCGTCCTGAGCCGCACCGAAACGCTGGATGCCGCCGACTTCGCCCAGATCGCTGCCGGCGCAAACGCCTCGACCGGCGCTTCGATTACAACGACGATGACCTTGCGCGACCTCGAAAAAGAACACATCGAAAACGTGCTCAGCGCCAATGAATTCAGCCTGCAAAAAAGCGCTGACGTGCTCGGCATCCACCGCAACACACTGCGCCAAAAAATGAAAGAGTACGGCATCGAAAAGCCGAACGGAGATGACGAATTGTAGCTGCCGAACCGCCTGCGATTTTTCAAAGATGACTCAATTGGCACTCGTACGTGTTGTGATGTTATTTGAGGCCGTCGTTTTGCCGGCGAGAAGGACCAACTCGATATGATGCCCGCCGCCTACACCAGAACTCCCGACAACTATCGCGCCATGCCCGACGCGGAATTGCGCGAGCGGATCAAAGCCAAAAAGCTTGAGCATGGCAAAAATCTGGTCATTCTCACTCACCACTATCAACGCCTCGGCGTCGTTGAATTCGGCGATTATCAGGGCGACTCGTATGCGCTCTGCAAGATCGGCGCTGACCTTGAAGCCGAATACATCGTCTTCTGCGGCGTGCATTTTATGGCGGAAAGCGCCGTCATCCTCGCGCGTCCCGACCAGAAAGTTTACCTCCCCAATCCGCTGGCCGGTTGTCCGATGGCTGATATGGCCGCGATCGATTCCGTTTTTGCCGCCTGGGACGAGTTGCAGCATCACTTGCCCGGCTCAAAGATCATTCCGATTTCTTATATGAATTCTGCCGCCGACCTCAAAGCATTCTGCGGCAAGAACGACGGCGTGATTTGCACGTCTTCGAATGCGCACAAGGCCTTCGAATGGGCTTTCTATCGCGGTGATAGAATCTTCTTCTTTCCCGATGAACATCTCGGCAGAAACACCGCCAACAAATACGGCATCAAGAAAGACGAAATGTTCGTCTGGGATTTCAATGCCAATCCCGCCAAACGCGATGTCGAAGCCTTGACGCGGGCCAAGGTGATTCTCTGGAAGGGCTACTGCCACGTCCACTCGGTGTTCCGGCCGCACCATATCGAACAAATGCGCAAGGACTATCCCGGCATCAAAATTGTCGTTCATCCGGAATGCACCGAAGAATTGGTCGCGATGGCCGACTCAGTCGGTTCCACCAGCCACATCGTGAAATTCGTCGCCGAGCAACCGGCAGGGAGCGTCATCGCGGTTGGCACTGAATTGAATCTTGTCGATCGGCTATCACACATGCACCCGGACAAAAAAATCCTCGAACTGGCAGGGAACACCTGTGCCATGTGTGTAAACATGTATCGCACGACTCTCAACGATCTGGCATACACGCTTGATAACATTGAGACAATTAAACCAATGTCGGTCGACGATGACATTAAAGTTCACGCTCGCATTGCTTTGGAAAGAATGCTTGCGATCACCGGCTAATGTTGTTATTATCGCATTTTATTCCCGGACAGTGTCCGGTTGAAAATAGTGGAAGTCGAAACCCCTCCTTGCCGATCGCGTCCAAATCAAACAACTCCGCGGGGATTCGACACCGTTACGATTCGAAAAAGTTTCCGATTTTAAGGAGTCTGGATAATGGCTTATATCATGAAAGTCCCCGTAATGGGGGAATCAGTCGTCGAAGGCACAATTAATCAGTGGTTTGTCAAAGTCGGCGACACAATCAAGAAAGATCAACCGATCGTCGAATTACTGACCGACAAAGTCAATGTCTCGGTGCCCGCCGAGGCTGACGGCGTCTTACTCGAAATCAAAGCCAATGTCGGCGATATCGTTCCTGTCGGAAGGGAAATCGCCGTCATCGGCGCCCCGGGCGAGAAAGCCGGCGCTGCTGTCGAATCCGCTCCAGCTCCTGCCGCTGCTGCGAAACCCACACCCGCACCCGCACCAACTGCCGCCAAAGCTGCTCCCGCTGCTCCGGCGCCGGTCAGTGCACCCGTAGCCTCCGAGGGTCCAGTCAAATTATCTCCCGTCGTTCGCCGCCTGATCAAAGAACACGGCATTGATGTCTCGCTCTTGCACGGTACCGGCGGCGGTGGTCGCGTGACCCAAAAAGACGTCGAAGAATTTATCGCCTCCAAAGGCGCCGGCGGCGCTGCAACTCCTGCAGCAGCCGGAACAACGGCTGCGGCGCCGGCTGCGCCCCAGCAGGTATATGACACAAGCAAACGCGTCGAGGAATTTCCACTCACTCGCGTTCGCAAGCTCATCTCCGACCACATGGTCAAATCGAAACAGACTTCGCCGCATGTAACGACTTTCGATGAATGCGACTTCACGCGCCTGGTCGAGTTCCGCACCAAAAACGTCGAACGCATCGAAAAAGAACACGGCATTCGCATAACCTACATGCCTTTCATAGTCGTTGCAGCTTGCAAAGCGCTGAAAGATTTCCCGCTGATGAATTCCTCGATGACCGTCGACAAAGTCATCGTCAAGCACTACTACAACATCGGTATCGCCGTCGCTCGCGAATCCGGGCTGATCGTTCCGGTCATCAAAGCTGCCGACCAGAAAGGCATCATTCAGATCACCAAGGAAATGAAAGACCTCGGCGACCGCGCACGCGCCGATCGCCTGATGCCCGCCGACATCGAAGACGGCACTTTCTCGTTGACCAACGCCGGCGGTTACGGCGCGCTTAATTCGACCCCGATCATCAGCCAGCCGCAAGTCGCGATTCTCGGCATTCACGCAATCCAAAAACGTCCGGTCGTCCGCGACGGTCAGATCGTCATCCGCGACATGATGAACTTCGGATTGTCTTTCGATCATCGCCTGATCGACGGCGCTTACGCCGTCCAGTTCCTGCGCAAGCTGATCGGCTACATCGAAGAACCGGAATTGCTGCTGCTGTAATGATCGAAGGAAGCCATTTGAAGAGATTTCCACGATGGGGTTCTTGATTGGTTGTCCAGTCGGAAAGCGATTGCGACTTTTGCTAAAGTGATTGACATTGGATTCTCGCCCCGCTCATAGTGTCGCAGGTGAGATTCCACTTGGTTGTGCCTATCAGGAATCTTGCAGATTGGAATAAATGGCTGACTGGTCACATGATTTTTTGACACTCGAATCTCCCGACTCATTGTTAAAGAGTTTCGGGCGGAAGCGGTTCAATGCGGGATTGCTGCCTGCAGACTATCCAATTCACAATTGGTATCGTTTCGTGCTTGCCTATCCCCCTGAAATTGTAGATCGGTATACCAAATTATTCGCTTTGCCAGAGGGAGCAACTGTGCTTGATCCGTTTTGCGGCACCGGTACCACCCTAATCCAATCAAGGCTGAATGGAATGAAGGCAATCGGCGTCGAAGCGAATCCCGTCGCCGCATTCGCTTCTAACGTCAAGCTCGACTGGTCGGTCGATCCGAAGCTGCTGCTTGCTCACGCACATGAAATCGCTGACGTCGCCGAACGCAAAATTGCTGATTCCGGCTTTGTGGATAGCAAACACTGTAAGAGCCAACCCCCGTCGGGTCATTTAAGAACGGTAGCGGATGACAAGTTGGCGGTCTTAATTACAAACTCGATCAGCCCACTGCCACTCCACAAGGCATTAATTCTGCTTGAATTAATTGACGCAACAAAAGAAAAGCAAATTCACGGGCACCTCCGACTTGTATTCGCAAAGTGTCTGGTTTTCTCCTATAGCAATTTGCGGTTCGGGCCCGAAGTGGGCTTGGGCAAGGTCAAAGTGGATACACCAGTTGTGGGTCCTTGGCTGCAGGAAATTGAGAGAGTTGCTGCGGACATATGTGCGCTCAGGCGTAAGAGTTATCCTGAAGCGAGTGTTATCGAGGGTGACGCGCGGCAGATCGGCAATTTGATCGAACCCGGCAGCGTTGACGCGGTAATCACTTCGCCGCCTTACCCCAATGAAAAGGACTATACTCGAACGACTCGTTTGGAGTCCGTCATTTTGGGGTTTGTCAACAACAAGGCTGAGCTACGGCTTATGAAGAAGGGGCTGCTCAGGTCTAACACTCGCGGAGCATACAAAGAAGACGAGGACGATCTTTGGGTCTCGACAAACGACAAGATCGACTCAATAGCGACTGAAATCGAAAGACGAAGACTTAAACTCGGAAAGACATCTGGGTTTGAAAAACTCTACGCTCGGGTCACCAAACTTTATTTTGGGGGCATGACCCGTCATTTTGCGGAGCTCCGAAGAGCCCTGCGACCCGGCGCAAAGCTGGCTTATGTTGTCGGCGACCAGGCGTCGTACCTTCAGGTAATGATAAAAACGGGTGAGTTGCTCGGTGAAATTGCCTCTGAGTTGGGGTACCAGGTCGACGGAATTGACCTCTACAGAATGCGCGCCGCAACGGCAACAAGATCGTCGCTTCGTGAAGAAGTTATTCGACTCTCTTGGAAGGGGTAAAATGTCGCCACAAGATGTTAGTAAGAATCGCTATACACTAATTGTCGAAAAACTCTTCTTCGACAACTATTCAGAGGGCGCAAGCTCAATTGAATTTACGCGGGATGAAATAGAGGCGATTGCCAAGCGACTCAAGATCAAGCTCCCCAAGAATCTTGGCGACATAATTTACAGCTTCCGCTATCGAAGCAATCTCCCTGCCTCGATCCTAAAGAAAGCGCCAAAAGGCTGGGAGTGGATAATTCGAGGGACAGGAAGAGCTCGGTACGAATTTAAGCTGAACCGAATCGTCCATGTTCGTCCGGACCCCAATCGCGCTGAGACCAAGATCCCGGACGCAACGCCGGCCATCGTCGTCAAGTACGCTCTGAATGACGAGCAGAGTCTTCTTGCAAAACTTAGGTACAATCGATTAATCGATATTTTTCTCGGCATTACTTGTTATTCACTGCAAAGCCATCTCCGAACTTCCGTCGCGAGTATCGGCCAGGTTGAAACGGATGAAATGTATGTCGGAGTTGACAGGTCAGGCGTCCATTACATTGTGCCCGTTCAAGCGAAAGGGCGTTCGGACAGAATTGGCGTGGTCCAGATTGAACAAGACTGCGAATTATGCGCTGCCAAATATCCCGCGCTTGTCTGCAAGCCGGTTGCCGCCCAGTATGTTCAAGAGGACCTCATAGCTGTTTTTTTGTTTGAAATGACTGTCGATGGCTTGAGGGTCAGTACCGAACGGCAGTATCGACTTGTCGCCGCGAACGAATTAAGCGAAGACGAACTCAAATCGTATCGAGATCGACTCGCAAATGATTGATATTTCTGAAGTTCGCTCTAACATCGACCCGCTATCGAATCAGCAGTGAATTGCGCAAGAGAAGTAGATGAGTATGACCACCACCACCAAAGCCCGCATCTTCGACCTCGGCTTGTCAGACTACGACAAGACCCGACAACTGCAATTGCAGATGGTCGATAAACGCATCGCCGGCGAAGCCCCCGACACTTTCATCTTCACGACGCACTCGCCAACCATCACGATCGGTCGCGGCGGCGGCAGCGCCAATGTTCTGGTCTCCGACGAAATCCTTGCCCAACGCGGCGTAAAAAAATACGAGGTCGAACGCGGCGGCGACGTCACATTCCACGGGCCCGGCCAGCAAGTGATCTATCCGATAGTCGACCTCGACCAGCGGGGAAGAGACCTGCACAAATTCTTGCGCAATCTCGAAGAAATCGTCATCGTTTTTCTGAAGAACTACGACATCGTCGGCACCCGCGCCGCTGGAAAAACCGGTGTCTGGGTTGGTGACAAAAAAATCTGCGCCATCGGCATCGCCGTCAAACGTTGGGTTAGCTATCATGGCTTGGCGCTGAACCTCGATACTGACTTGAACTACTTCCAGCTAATCAATCCCTGCGGATTCTCTCCTGATTCAGTTACCAGCCTCGAGCAACTCACCGGCAAAGCCACCGATAAATCGAAAGCGTTCTACCAACTCACCAACGCTATCGAACAGGTGTTCGGCGTAATCACGACTTTGTAGCTAATTAGCCTCTATTTTCGTTCCATTTTTCGCACATCGTTGTTCAAAAATCTCACAAATCTGTTCAAAAGCCGCTAAAGCAATTACCCCAAATGGTCGATCAAATCACTAAAGCGCTGATCTGACTTATAGTTAGCCTAAAGTTTTATGTTGACATTAAACGTGGACGAGACAATTTTCAAATCAAGATATCAGCATAGCTTTTATCCTACTCCGGCAAGGATCGACGGAGCAAGACACATCTCATTGTGCGGCAAGCAATTAGGCAAAATGGATTTCCGGCTGGCCGCCTCCTCATTAGCTCTTGCGACAGTTCTTAACCGGATAAAAGGATACACGGCGTACGGTTTTCCGCGTCCTTGGTGATGGAGGAAATTCAAGTTTTTGAAGTGATTAACCCACAACTTCTACAGGAGGTAGGAATTTGAATCTGTTCTTTAACGACTTCGCACTTTTGCGTACGAATTCAATTCATTAACAGGAGGTTTGGTTTTGAATCTTAAACCAAAAGTAGCTCTGATCCTCATCCTCGTCATGGCACTCTGCGTCTTTGCACAGGCGGCTACCGTCGGCAAAATCAGCGGAAAAGTCACCGACAAGGAAACGGGATCCGCTCTTCCCGGTGTGGCGGTGACAATCGTCGGCACCACAATGGGAGCGTTAACCGACGTCGAAGGAAAGTTCTTTATCTTGAACGTCCCCGTTGGTCAATACACTCTGAAAGCAGAACTAATTGGATATGCTCCGGTGGAATTGCAGGGACTTGGCGTCTCGGTCGATCTCACCACGAATGCAGATTTCCAATTATCCTCAAAATCTCTCACTGGCGAAGTTCAGGTCGTTATTGCTGAACGTCCCCTCATCATCCTCGATCAAACCAAGTCGCTGAAAATCGTCTCTGGTGACGAAATTCAGCAACTTCCCACCCGCGGTTATACCGACGTTGTCGGTCTGTCCGCCGGTGTCGTCGCGTATTCCGAAAACGTGGAAGCTTCCGCAGTCGGTACCCGCGGCGGTCGCGAGCAGAGCAACCAGCCCGCGCTCAACATCCGCGGCGGTCGTCAGGGTGACGTCGCCTATTTCGTCGACGGTTTCTCTCAACAGGATCCGTTGACCAACATGTCGACAACAGCCATCAATAACAATGCTATCGAAGAAATCTCGATTTCGACCGGCGGTTTCAACGCCGAATACGGCTGGATTTCTTCCGGCGCAATCAACGTTACCACCAAAGAAGGCGCCAAGGAGTATTCCGGCGCCTTTGAAGCATCAACCGATGAGTTCATGGGTTCGGACAGCCGCTTCAATTACAATGTCCTCGCCTTCAACCTTGACGGTCCGATTCTTCCCAATAACGATAAAGCCAGCTTTTTCGCATCGATGGAACGCCGCCGTCTCGGCGATCGTCAACCCCGTGCGATTGCTGATGGAATTTTACCGCACAACGACTTGTCCGGCTGGAGCTGGCAAGGCAAACTGCGTTACGATCTGAACAAACAGAACGTGCTGCGTTTTGGAACTCTCGGCAGCTACGAAGAGTGGCGCGAGTTCCGCATGAACTACTATTTCAATGGCAGCCATGCTCCGCGCTATCTCGACGAGAACTATTCCTACTACGGCAAGTGGACGAATAACATCTCGCCAAAGACCTTCTTTGAGTTGGGCGGTACCTACTACCTGACGAAGAGATTCCGCGGCGATGAAACCATTTGGGATGACATTCTTGGTTACAGCCGTCCCGGTGGCAACCCGAACTTCGACCCCACCAACTTGTTCTGGATCGGCGACGATCCGGCTACGGCCGCAGACGAAGGCCACGTTTGGGAAGATGTGCTCAAACGCAGTTCGTCCTATGTCGGCGTCAACTTCGATCTGACCAGCCAGGTCAACGAATATAACGAAATGCAGTTTGGCGCCGAATTCGAACGCCACAACTTGCGTTATTATGATCATCTTGACCCGACCAAAATCGACACTACCATCACCGACCCCATCGAGTTTGATCGCACGTCCTGGAGTGATGCCAACTTCTTTGGCTACGACAAGACCGGCCAAAGCAATGTCGATGACGGTCCCGACGGCGCCAAGAAGCCGTATATGTTCGCGGTTTATCTTCAGGATAAGTTCGAATTCGAAGGACTGGTGGTTAATGCCGGTATTCGTTACGACTACCTGAACGCTAATACCGATCGCTTGAAAAACGAAGAGCGTCCGCTCGACCCGACAAACATTCTGGCCGATCCGGGTTCGCACACCAATGAAGAGATCCTCAATGCCACAAAACTCGACGATGGCGATTTCGAACCGGCAAAGGCCGAACAGAAGGTATCTCCGCGTCTCGGCGTTGGTTTTCCGGTCTCCGACCGCACCGTATTCCATGTGAACTACGGCAAGTTCTTCCAGCGCCCGGAATTGCAGTACCTCTACGTTGGCACTCGCTTCCTCGAACGAATGGTCGCGGACGCCCCGTACTACGCGCCTATCGGCAATCCGAATCTTGAGCCCGAAGAAACGACGGCTTACGAAGTCGGCCTCGCCCACCAGTTGGGTGACTTCACGAGCCTTAACGTCACAGCTTACTACAAAGACGTTAATGGCCAGACCGAAGTAATCAACCAGCCCTCCTCGCCGAACGCATTTGCGACCTATCGCAACCACGACTTCGGCACCATCAAGGGTCTGGATTTCGCCCTTAAAATGCGCCGTACCCGTTCGGTCGCAGCCGAGTTGAATTACTCGCTTTCGTATGCTGCCGGTACCGGTTCCTATGCGACTTCGCAGGGCAACGTTGCCTGGGTTAACTCCGAGCGCCCGATTCGTATTTCGCCGCTCGACTACGATCAGCGGCACAAAATCACGGCTATTGTCGACGTTCGCGCCGGCGCCGGCCAGGGTCCCAAGCTGGGCAACATGCACCCGTTCGAAAACGCCGGTATCAACTTCGTCTTCCGCGCCGGATCGGGCACTCCGTACACTCCGGTCGAGGTTTATAATGAAATCTCGCTGGCGTCAACGAACCCGACCCCAATCGGAAAGATCAACTCGCGGACCGGCCCGTGGACCTATAGACTCGATCTCAAGGCCAGCAAAGCCTTTGAGCTCGCTCGTCTCACTTTTGATGTTTACCTTTGGGTAATCAATATTTTCGACACCGAGAACGCATTGGATGTTTACGAGGGTACTGGCCGTGCTGATAACACCGGCTGGCTGTCGACTGCTCCCGGACAAGAATTCCTTAACAACTACGGTGAAGAGGGTCTTGCGAAGTACACCTTCAAGCAGAATAATCCGGGCAGTTACGATACGCCGCGTCAGGTCCGTCTCGGCCTGCGCTTAATGTTCTAAGGGTGAATGAACCTGAACGCTTCAGGAGGAAGCTGATGAAGAAAACGAGATTATTCTATTCCCTGCTGATGTTCCTGTTGATGACCACGGTCGCGTGGGGTCTCAGTAACGTTACTGGGAAGTGGCATGGCTCGCAGACGGCATTAATCCTCGACACTGATACCCGTATAGATATTAACAACCTCGAAATGTTTGTCTATAACGACGGTAACTTTGCCTATGATAATGCCAACGTGCTGGGCAAGACTGACGGTCTCTACTTCCCGCGTGGAACCAAGAAGACCGTCATCTACTCCGCCGGTCTCTGGATCGGCGCAAAGGTAGGAACCGGTCCGGATTCGATCCGCCTCGCCATCGCCGAATACTCATCGGAGTTTACTCCCGGTCCGATGGCAGACGGGACCTATCAAACTGATAATGCCGGATTCCGAGTTTATAAGGTTGCTAAAGGCGACGACGCCTCCTCGAATCCGGACTACGCGAACTGGCCGGTAGAGCAGGGCGCTCCGGTAGATTCGCTCGGTCAACCGTTGATTCTTGGCAATCAAATGGCTTGGTCAGTATTTAATGATGCCGACCCGGCTGGCCACATCAACAATGCCGCCAGCACAGCCCCGCTTGGTCTCGAGGTGCAAATGTCTGCCTTCGCCTTCGCGCGCGGTGGCGCACTTGGAAACACCGTGTTCTTCAAGTACAAAATCATCAATAAAGGCGCGAACGACCTGAGAGACACTTATATCTCCCTCTGGGCCGACCCCGATCTTGGTAACGCCTCCGACGACTTGGTCGGTTGCGACACGCTGCTGTCATTGGGCTATTGTTACAACGAAGGCGATGATGCTAACTATGGTGCGGCTCCGCCCGCCGTTGGATTCGACTTCTTCGAGGGACCGATTGTCCCGTCTGAAGGCGACTCCGCACTGGTAAACGGAGAATGGCGCCAGGGCTTTAGAAACCTGCCAATGGCGTCATTTAACAAGTACATCAATGGTACCGATCCTGCCAGCCGTGTGGAAACTTACGGCTACATGCAGGGTCTCACCAAAGACCCGGCAACTGGCGATATGGTTCCGACCCATACTTATAATGAAGCCGACAGCGCTATTACCACTTATGCTGTCTCCGGTGATCCGGTAACGCAAACCGGATGGCTTGATGAAGCCTCCGCCGACCGCCGCTACATGATGTCTGCCGGTCCGTTTACGATGGCCGTCGGCGATACTCAGGAAGTGGTCGCGGCCGTTATCGTCGCCCAGGGTTCGAGCCCGTTGAATTCGATTTCCGCTTTGAAGGCGGCTGACGTTGCCGCACAGGCCGTATTTGATCTTAACTTTGACATCCCGGATCCGCCGCCATCGCCGTCAGTATTTCTGCGTGGCTTGGACGGAGCGGTTGAGATGATCTGGGGAACCGAACCAGTCGGAAATGTCGAAGCTAACGCGAAGCTAGGCCAGGAATTCCATTTTGAAGGATACAACCTGTATCAAGGTGAATCTGCAAACGGTCCCTGGACCAAATTTGCCACTTACGATCTCGCCGTGGATGATCAGGAAGAACCAGTATCGTTGATATACGGTGACGTTGTCGACGCATCTGCTGGTGGTTCACAAAGAATTATCCTTCAGAAAGGGTCAAACTCCGGATTGGTCTACAATCAGACATTCACAAATAGCCAAATAACGGGAGTACCGCTGAAGAACAACCAGCCGTACTACTTCGCAGTGACGGCTTATTCATACGATTATCTGAATATTACACCATTCGACGACGCCAGTGGAAACTTCCTGGGTTACATCACGGAGACGCTGGAAAGTCCTCTTATTCCGTTTGTAGTCAAGCCGTATACCTTTGTCGGCGCTCTGAGCCAAACTGCAACGCAAGAACCGGAAGGCAGCAGCGATGGAGTGACGACTGTAGAGTATATCAATCCCGGTGACGTCACCGGGGATGATTATGAAGTTACCTTCAACGAAGATCTGACCTGGAACCTCAAGAATCTGACGACCGGAACGCTTCTGCTCGATAGTATCGCAACCCAGGCCGACGATTACGGGTATCCCGTTGTCGAAGGAATCCAGGTTCGCGTTGTCGGACCGACGCCGGGCATCAAGGGCTACGAATGGGTAGGCACTCGCTGGATCACCGGCGTGGATACCGGCCTGCCGCAATTCTTCGGGGCACTCGGAAATGGAGCAGACTTCTTTGGCTCAAGTGTAGGTCCACTCGACTACAAAAACGTCGAAATTCGTTGGAGCTTCACAACAACGCAGAAGGGTCATTTCTATCTTCGCAGTGGCACACCCCTTTGCGGCGGAAGTTACTGTTACAATGGCTTTTTTGACGTCCCATTCACCGCTTGGGATGTCAGTACTGTTCCGGAACGTCAACTGAACGTCTTAATTGCGGAGCAATACGGCGATCCCTGCTTCGATTCTACCTGGCTCCCATGTGATGAGGATGGCACCGGACGCGAGTATTTGTTCATCATGAACAGTACTTACACCGGCAACCCCGATCCGACTTACGCCTCGCAGAACATGAGCAACGACGCCGCCGATATGGACGTTCTTTACTCCCTGTGGCCGCGCATCCGTCCCGGTCATGTACCGGCGGATGAACTTGCGGATGGACAGAAGCTGATAATAACGAAGAATAATCCGAACAATCCGGCCGTGAGATATACTTTCACGACGGTGAAGCCGGAAGCCGCCAGTGGCGACGATGTTCTCATTACCAACAGTCTTGATCAGGTCAAAACAGTGCCCAATCCGTACTACGCTTTCTATCCGGAAGAAATCGACCAGTTTGATCGCATCATCAAGTTCATAAATCTTCCTCCTAATCAGGCGATGAAGATCAAAATCTACAATATCGCCGGTGATCTCGTGCGCACGCTGGAGCGAAGCGGAGGCACTTCTGATCCCGAATTCGTTTGGGATATCAAAACCGAAGCCGGCCTTTGGGTCGCTTCCGGTATTTACATTTGGGTCATCGAAGCTGATGGCTTGGGAACAAAGTTCGGCAAAATGGCGATCTTCCCTGAAGTCGAACAATTGGATACCTTCTAAGGAGAGGAGTGAATACGATGAAAAAGATATTCTTGCTTTCGTCGGCGCTGCTGATTCTCACGAGCGCGATGCTCCTCGCCGGCAATGAGATTAAAATCGGAACCGCCGGAGCCCAGGAATTGCGCATTCCGGTCGGTTCGCGCGGTTCGGCCTTAGGCGGCGCTATGATCGCCAATTCCTACGGCGCTGAAGCGCTCTACTGGAATCCGGCTGGAGCCGCTAATCAGGCTGGTACCGAGGCGATGTTCTCGCATCTCGAGTACTTTGCTGATATGAACCTCGAATATGTCGCCGTCACCACGACCGTTGAAGGCTTTGGCACCCTCGGCGCCTCCGTCAAGGTGCTCTCGATCGGCGATATGTTGAAAACCACTTGGGACGACCAGCAGGGATCCAGTGGTGAAACCTTCAACCCGACGTTTTCCGTCATCGGCCTGACCTACGCGCGCCAGTTTACTGATCGCGTGTCTTTCGGCGCGACCGCTTATTTTGTCAATGAGAAGGTCGAGCAAGTCTCCGCCCGCGGAACAGCGTTTGATTTCGGCTTTACTTACCAGCCCAACTGGCAGGGACTGAAATTTGGCGTCGTCGTCAAGCACATTGGACCGCAAATGCAGTTCACTGGCGCAGGCTTCGACATCAAGACCATTCCCGATGCCAACGATCCAAACTCCGCTCCCAAAACGGTTCGCACCGAGAGCGAAGGTTTCGATCTGCCCTCCTCAATCCAGTTTGGCGTGGCTTGGAATGCGCTGCAGAACAACGAGAAAAACGATCTCGAACTCTCCGGCACTTTCCAGAGCAACAACTTCTCACAGGATGAGTTCAAGGGTGGCGCCGAGTACGGATTTAACGACACATTCTTCTTGCGCGGCGGTTTCGTCGGCTCAAGCCAGGATGATTTCTCGTACGGCGGTTCGTTCGGCGCTGGTGTGAAGTTCAATTGGGGCAACTCGCACGTGAGTTTTGACTACTCCTGGCAGCAGGTCGATGTGACCGGCTTCGACGATAATCAATATTTCACGGTCAAGTTCGCCTTCTAAGCGAACCACTCTCGTCTATTCAGGCCGGTGGAGCTTTTCTTCGCCGGCCTTTTGTTTACCGCCTGAAATACTTCACGGAGGCGCCCCAGCGTTTGCGCTGGGAATTCACGTTGTGTCAGGTCTGCCGAGTCCCGCCGTCGAAAGCTCACGGCGATCTTACCCAACTAACCCGGAACGAGGGCGACCTAACGCTGCTTCAGAGCAAACCGGAGTCACTCAATCAAAGACACCCCTCGGTTTTGCGTTCTCGTTCCTCGAACGCAAAACCACTCCCCTTGATGTGACTGTTGAAAAAGTCGAATCTTGTCATTCTGAGCGAAGCGAAGAATCTGTAAGTTGTTCATTGGCAACCGAAGCAGATCCTTCACTTCGTTCAGGATGACATGGGCGAGGACTTTTTCAACAGTCCTTGATAGGGGAGAATAGATCGAATCAGCGGCAGCATTCTCTGTTCGTTATTCCCCCTTCGCAGAGGTGGAAAGTGAGTTGTATTTCCACACAGTACGCAACAACACCTTTTTGTTGAATCCCGACTTGCATTTGCCGACCTTTAGACCATGCAACCAGCGCAACCAATCATTCCCGTTGCTGACATGCGCCGTGCTCCCGATCATCGCTCTGAACGGGTCTCGCAGGTGCTCTACGGCCACATCGTCAAGCAGCTCGAGTTCCGGGACACATTTGCACTCTGCGAATCCGAGGACGGCTATCGCGGCTGGATCGGCTCTTCCTATCTGGTCACCGCCGACAAACCGCAGTCCAATCTCACGGTCGTCACATCAAATATCGCCATACTTGACGACCAGACCGGCAACGGTCGACTGGTACTCCCATTCGGTTCGCTCATCGCGTCCGGAGGCGGCGACCTTTTTTACGCACACGACGGCGCCGAATTGATATTGCTGTTTGGGCGCCTCGACATCATCGAAGACGTTCCGCTTAACCGCATTATTGCTGAAGGAATCTCGCTCGTGTCGTCGCCGTACTTGTGGGGCGGTTGCTCCAGCCTCGGCTTTGACTGCTCCGGCTTCACGCAAACCCTCTATCGTCGAGTCGGCGTCAACTTGCCGCGCGACAGTAAGGACCAGACCCTCGTTGGCACGGAAGTGACTCTCGAAGAGTCCGTCGCCGGCGACCTGATATTTTTCCCCGGCCACGTTGCGATTCTTCTTACTGACCGCAAGATACTCCACGCCTCGCGCCTTCGTGGAATGGTCGCGCTCGAATCGCTCGCCCCAAATCATCCGAAATTCCGCAGCGATCTTGCCGGCGCGATCACAACCGTCAAACGGATTCTGGAGTCATGATCGCCAAGCGTCTCCATCAGCAAAGCCGCCTCAAGATTTTCTTTCCTGCTAGCTCGCTCAAGAGTGGTAAAGCGATGACGCGCTACTATAATCATGGCGCCACACTGATGGAAAAACATTTCACGCTCGAAGGCTCGCGTCTCCTTGACTCAGAACACAACGGCTTCTCCGCCGCCGACGAACAACGCGCCGCCGAAATCAACGACGCATTTCGCTCTCCGAAAATTCAAGGCATGATCGCCGGCCGCGGCGGTTACGGCGTTCTTCGTCTGCTCAATCTCATCGACTACGCCGCCGTCAAAAATCGCCCCAAGGTCGTCATCGGACTCTCCGACCTGACAATTCTCCAGAGCGCTCTCTATGTCAAAACCGGTCTCGTCACGTTCTCCGGCCCGCTGCTTGCCGCCATGGATGCCGACGGCCGCGACGCGCTCTTGCCGCTCATCTGCGGCGACTGCACCGGCAGGGAATTGATCCCCGCGGATAATCAGGACGATGTCGAAGTCGTCAATCCCGGCGCTGCCGAAGGAATCCTCATGGGCGGCAATCTCTTCTCGCTCGTGCAGCTTATCGGCACCGGCTATCTCCCCCGCTTTGACAATACCATCCTGTTTTTCGAAGACGTCAACGAAACCGTGGATCACCTCGACAGCTTCCTCAATCACTTCAAACTCGCGGGATTGCTCTATGGCGTGCAAGGCGTTGTCATCGGCGACACCGATTGGCGTGAAACAACTCCGTTGACTTCGAGTAAAAAACATGACGCGCTTTTTCGCGAACGCATCAAGACCATTTTCCGGCGCGAGATTCCTGTCATCACCGGTGTTCGCTATGGCCATTGCGATAAGTCGATCACCATTCCGTTTGGCGCCCGCGCGCGTCTCAATGCCGACGCCCACTCTTTGACGCTGCTTCAAGAGGTTACCAGTGGCTGATTCCGCCGTCAAATTGAAATTGCTCGAGCTTCGTCTCAAGCGCGCCTTCAACATTTCGAAAGGCAGCGCGGCGCAAAAGCAAACTCTGGTTGCGCGCTACAAACGCGGCATCGGTGAGGGTTCGTCGTCCATTCACTATGGCGCCTCATCGGAGCAATGCCTCGAACTAACTCAACAGCGTCTGCAAAAATTCCACGAAGACTGGAACGTCGCCGCGCTCAAGAAATTCATTGGCAATTTGCCGCCCTCGCTCAACGTCGCCCGCTGCGCCATCGAAATGGCGATGCTCGATCATCTCGCCAAAGAACTCGAACTGCCGCTGCATACATATCTGCAACTTCCGGCGCCGAAAAAGGCTGTCAGCGCTTTTACGATCACTCATGCTTCCGATGACGACGTGATGCGGCAACTCGAATCGGCCTCGGCGTTCCGCAACCTCAAACTCAAAGTCGGTTTTGCCGGCGATCTCAAGTTTATCGACCTCGTCCTCAAGCAGGGCGAGAAACGGCTCTATCTCGATTCCAACGGCGGCTGGACGCGCGACGACGCCATCGAGCACATCAGAGCGCTGCGCGGGTATCCGGTCGAATTTTATGAGCAGCCATTGGCCGAACCGACCGTCCGCGAGCTCGACCGCATCAAAACCAAGGTCGAATGCAAATTATTCCTCGATGAATCAGTCATTGCGGAGAAAGACATCGAGCGCTTTTACAAAGTCGTCAACGGCGTAAACTTGAAGCTCTCCAAAAACGGCGGCATCAAGCGCGTAATTGCATTGGCGGAAATCGCGCGCGAACACAAATTGCAGTTGCTGCTTGGCTGCATGTTGGAATCGGCAATCGGTATCACCGCCGCCCTGCACCTGTCTTCGCTGTTCGATTATTTCGACCTCGACGCCATCATGCTGACCGAAAACGATCCCTATTGGGGCGCACATTTCGACGCCGATGTTCTGGTCCTGCCCGGCGGCCCCGGAATCGGCATCACATCCGAGGAGGTTGTTCTTGCTTAATAGACTCGCGCCCACGGCAGTGGTATTTTTGTTCCTGGTCGGTTTCGTTGCCGCGCAAAACACGCCGCGCATCGTGGTCATCTATCCGGCGCCGAACCAGAGGATTACCGCCGTCGATTCGACCTTCATTTTCGGCAACGTCACCCCCGGCAGCGAACTCACCATCAACAAGACCCCCGTCAAAGTCTACGAAAACGGCGCGTTCATCGCTTTTCTACCGATCAAGTCCGGCCGTTTTGCTTTCGTGCTCGATGCCAAAATGAAAGGGAAGACCACGACATTCGAACTGCCGCTTGATGTCCCCGAACCCTATGTCGTTCCCGATTCACAGGCAATTGTCAAAGGCTACATGTCGCCTTCGTCCGACATCACACTCATGGAAGGGGACATGTTCAGCACCGGTTTTCGCGGCACGCCCGGTTTGCATGGATATTTCAGTCTCTCCGCCGATCACCGGCTGGTGCGCATGGCTGAATCGCCTGCGACCCCGCAAAGCTACTGGGCGCAGGACGTATTCGGTGACGGCGAATTCCCCGATTCTTTGCTCGTCAAAGGCAGCTACAACGGCAATGTGGTTCTCGGCAGTGATCATGTTGGCGACACTGTGAAAGTCGCATACTATCTCTGCCGCGATTCACTTCGGCTGATCGACACTCGCGATCAAACCTTCAAGCGGCAACTTGCAGCTTGCCGCTGTGTCACTCGCGACAACGATGCGCGTATCAAAGTCTGGCCCGCGAATAAAATCGTCGTCGGCGAACTAACCGACTCGACGCAAACCCTCCGCGTCGGTCCCCGCAAAGGC
>CAVPQS010000064.1:0-59903 GCA_963707485.1 uncultured bacterium | reverse complement strand
GTCGAAGCGATTCGGTTGACAACAGCGACATTTATTTGCGTAGCGGCAAGACCGACCGCAGTTGGCAGTATCAGTAGAATAAGCCTCAAGAGGTCCGGATTGGCAAAATCAACGATGAGTGGAAACCGGAATCCTGCCTTGCGCAGCGCCAGATATTGGACAAGGAACTGCGCGGCGCCTCCGACCAGCACGCCAATCGCCAGACTGAGAACCGGTGGATCAACGAATGGGGTCAGGGCAATTGCACAGAGAATCATTCCGATGTTCATTAGCGCCGGCGCCAAGGCTGGAATGAAGAATTTTCCCAGAGAATTGAGTATTCCCATAAGCAACGCCGCCAACGAGACCATGAGCAGGAACGGCATCATGAGGCGCGCGAGACTGACAGTTGAGTCCAGCTTGCCGGGAACTTGCTCAAATCCCTCGGCGATGAGAGACACTAATTGCGGGGTCAGCATCATCATCAAAAGCACGACTACAGCCACGATTGCAGTAAGCGCACCGAACACGAGCCCGGCGAAGCGAATGGCATCCTCGCGCGAGCCGGATCTGAGTTTTTCAGAGAAAATCGGGATAAATCCGGCGGAGAGAGCACCCTCGGCAAACATGTCGCGCAGCAAATTCGGGATTCGAAATGCTGACTTGAAGGCATCAACGGCGTCGGAGGCGCCGAAGAGGTACGCCGTAACTTGCTCGCGCACAAGCCCAAGCAGTCGCGAAATGAGCGTTGCCATTGAGACGATGCCAGCGGAGCGCGCCAAATCGGACTTTTCTTTGGGCTTACTTTCCAATTGACTTCCCGGCAGGCAAACGTATATTAGTTAGCTTTAAGAGAGTGCCATACGGAGGTATATAACTTTGGCAGTACATAAGTCAGTTAAGAAGAGACATAGACAATCAGTCAAAGCCCGCGCTCATAATCGCACGATTAAGGGTCAGCTTAAGACGGCCATGAAATTAGTCGAGCCGGATGCCGAAAATCCCAGAGCCGCGTTAACGTCGTTGACGGCGCTTCTGGACAAAGCGGTTAAGCGCAACATAGTTCACAAAAACACCGCCGCCCGGAAGAAAAGCCGTTTGACGAAGATGCTCAACAAAAAAGAGCAGTCCAAGTAGAATCGCGCGGAATAAGAGATTAGTTTTGCAGAAGAAGCGGATCGCACGATCCGCTTTTTAGCTTTATCGGGGAGATCATACCGATTGTGTGGTTAGAACTTGAATACCTGCAGTGTTGTCGCAGTGAGCATTGAGACCACGCGATTATTCGAATCAATCCGAACATCAGGATAGCGCACTGACCATTCCTCGTAAGCGACTTCCTCACCCCAGAGCAGATTTCCCCCCGCGCTGAGAAGCATAATACGTCCTTTGGTATTCTTGACCTCCGGTGAATCGGCGGAGTTGTTGGCGCTGCAGACGAAATAGTTGAAATTGGGGTCGGTATCAAAGTGGAAGAAGCGGTAGGAAGCGTCATCCAGAGTATACTCCGCCAGCAGACTGCCGGCGGTGATGTCGGAGACGTCGAAGCGATCGCTATAAAGGGCGGCAACCATTCGATTGTCGCGCGAGAAGCGAACTTCGCGCAGCGACTTTGCCGCAACCGGCCATGTGGCAATGACTGTCTCACCAGAATAGATACGGGTAGCAGTATCGCGGACAACCGCAACCAGTGAAGCATCGAAGCTTGAATAGTATCGAGTCGCGGGACCATAATTTTGGATTTCGCGCCCGGTATTTGAAAATTTTATCAGATTTCCGGCGCCGGTTATTCCGAAGAAGTTCTCGCCGTTTTCGCTAAACTGACCGTTGTAAAAATTCTGAACCTTGGCGCTTCCGACGACCTCGCCGGAAGAATTGAAGAACACCAGCCGTGACTCCGCAAATCCCTCAGCTCCCTCGATACCGACAGCAACGGGAGCGTGATCGGTAAGAAAAAAGGCGCTACAACCTGGGCCGGGGTTTGTCCAAACGAGGTTGCCGCTGCGATCAAAAACCGAAATTGCGGTTACTTGGAGTTGAGTCGGCAGAAAATTATTATAGCTGATCAGGGCGTAATAATTGCCGCGTTCGGATGAGATGAATTTCTGATTTGCCCTGTAACTGATGCTGCGATTTTCAATGGAGGGATAATGGCGAATGTCCACGCCGGACTTTTTCTGAAGAAAGAATGCGCCATCCGGACTTCCCCAGATTTTGCGATAGTCTTCCATCAGGATGGTGTCGATCAGCTCGGGTTGAACGGTGTAGGGCTCCGAATTCAAACTCGATGCGATTGTGATTAGTGCTATGAATGATAATAATCGTGTCTTACGCATACTCGCCATTGATGTCCGCCCAGGTACTAACAATTGTTGGCGCACAATCGGTTTTACTTCATATGAGACGCCGCGACTAAACTATTCGTTCAGTTCATGCGAATCTCTCAACACTATTATCGTACTGTCTGGTGCTAACTGAAGTTGAATTGACTAAGTAATCCGAATTGCCTGTTTATTTCCAGGGCGGGTGAGGTCTTTGCGCCGGGTTGACTCGTCGAAAATGTCGAAATTAAACACGGGCGACTTGCGATTGACGGCGATTTCATCGAGACCCATTTCGGCCCGGTTCATAGTCGCGGGTATCCAAGTCAAGTCGAAGCCGAGTTTTCGCTTGTAGAACATCAGCAGATCACGGTACCGCAGCAGGCTCTGGGTGGCGGTAATTTTATTGTTCACCTGGTAGACGACGATAGGCGAGTCGGTCAGGAGCTTGATTCCTTTTCCGGCAAAATGGCTGTGATTAAGCTGCATAAACCGGATTAGGGCTATTCCGGCCGCGTACTCACATTCGTAGCGGTTCCCTTGATGCTGAGAACGGAAGATGACGCCATAGTCGGGCACGGCAAAGGAAATGATGCCCTTGTTGACCGACAGCTTCTCGTGGTGCAGATTCGTACCGTGGAAATAACAGTTCATTGCAACTCCTCGCATACCAGACCTTCTGCAACGAACGTGCCGCGATTTCGGAACGCTTCATTTCAATTTCGTGTTTGTGCGCGGTCTCGATAACTCGTTGGTAGCGAAGTGACTAAGTTGTGCGCTCTGTTATCCGGACAAGATTGTGCCAGGTGCAGATTGTGTTTGCATGCGAAGTAGCTGCATATTATTGCGCACAGGACCTGATTAGTCGCTGAGTGATTCGTTGAGACGGGTACGAAGTTCCGGTGAGACGGTCATGTACTTACCGGTGGCCTCGGCAATAACTCTCCCCTGTTCATCAAACATAACGCCGGCGGTTTCGATGACCTTTTTTCGAATCTGGGTGATAGTTGCTTCAAAGTGGAACCGAGAACGAAGTTCTGCCGGAGCCTTGAATCGAACATCCATTGAAGCAGTTACGCAAAGTATACCTTGTGCAAGGGCGGCTTTGATCATGACTTCGTCCAACACTGCCGCAATGATCCCACCGTGGAGTATTCCCTTGTAGCCCTCATGTCGTTGATCGGGTTGGAAATCGGTCCAGGCTCGATTGCCCTCCGAGAGAAACTTGAGATTCAGACCGATTGGATTGTTTGGGCCACAGACGAAGCAGTGGCGATAGCGAAGTACTTCTTTTGGCACGGGATGAGTATAGAAAGCGGCCTGGTTAGAGTCAAATGCGAATTACCGGTCGGTGAATTTCTGCGTAAATAAAAGGGCACGCGCCAGCGGGCCCTTGGAACTATCCTACCCTGCGAAAAATCTACTGATATTGCGGCGTGATTGTGAATTCGTAGGTCTTATCGCCATCGGTGGCTTCAACCTGGGCGGCGCCTGTCCCGGTGAAGGTGACATCTACGTCCCATTCAATTTGATCAGTGCCATTGTCGACGATCACGGAGATGATCAACTGGCCGCCGGTTGCATGCGATGTGTACCATGGGTCAGAACCGGCATCTGAATATGTCACGTCATTTGCAGTCAACTGGAAATCGTAGTTGGCATTCTGTTGTTCGTTGGCGACAACATAGTAGTTGTCGAGAACGACGCGCGTGTGACCATAGAAGTATTGCGAACTTTGGAGACGATTACGGAAGCTGACGTTGGCATACGTATTGAGATCAGTGTATTCATCGCTGGCGCCTTTGTACGACGAGTTCTGATGATGAATCAAGTCGAGGCCGGTGCAGCGGTCCGGTGAGAATTGACGCACTGCACGCTCGCCTTCCCAAAACCGCGCCGAGTCGGTGTAAGTGAAGTTGTAATCGACTCCGGCGGTGAGGCCAAGATACAGGACGTGCCAGCCACCGACATAATTGTACAGTAGCGAGTCGTTCGGGCCGAGCTCCGGTCGATCCCATTCGACGTCGGACGGGTAGCGATTCGGCTTGTGGCTGAATTTGAGCGCAACTCCGAGAGTCGAGTCGACGGCAGTCGCAATTGCGGATTTCATAGGCTGGAATGCCGGTGAATCCGGGTCGCCGATATTGGCATTATTCGGATTAGAATCGTCGGAGCAGCCGACGAAAGTAAACATTGCCGCGAGGACTAAGAATAGTCCCGCTCTTAAACTGCGGCACACCATATAAGACTCCTTTGAAGATTGATTAATTCTTCAGTCGTTTGTCATCCATCAAAACGAGCATAATCGCTTTCTGGATGTGGAGTCTGTTTTCGGCCTGATCGAAAACAACCGAGTTAGGGCCGTCAATCACCGAGTCCGTTATCTCTGCATTTCGGAGAGCCGGTAGGCAGTGCATCACGAGGCAATCAGGTTTGGCCAGCTTCATTAAACTGTCGTTAACCTGGAAATCCTTTAGCAATGCCGCCTTTTCCTCCGCAAGATGCTTCTGACCCATACTCGCCCACACATCCGTATAAACTACATCGGCATTGCGAACGGCTTCTTTAGGGTCGAAGATAACCTCTACGCGGCCAATCTTTTCGGACTGAGCCAGTTTGAGTAAATCGGCATCCGGCATCGTACCGGGGTTAGTACCGACTACGAAATGGATGGGAAAACGGCGGGCGAGATTAATGAAGGAGTTTGTAATGTTGTTACCATCTCCCAGATAGACGATCTTCAGCCCATCGAGCTTTTTCTTCTTCTCTATTATGGTGAATGCATCGCCAAGAATCTGGCAAGGGTGCAAAAGATCAGTGAGCGCGTTGATGACGGGAATATCGGCGTGCTGGGCAAGCTGCTCGACATCGGAATGGGCGAAGGTACGGATGGTAATCATCGCCAAGTAGCGGGAGAGCACTTTGGCTGCGTCGAAAATCGATTCGCGCTTCCCGAGTTCGATTTCCTTCTCGGTGATGTAGAGCGAGTTGCCGCCCAGTTCATTGACGCCGACTTCGAAAGAGATGCGTGTTCGTAGCGAGGCCTTGTGGAAGATGCAACCGACGGTCTTGCCGAGCAGCGGCTTGGGCGCGATTTCGCCTTGCTTCATTTGGCGGCAAAGTTCAAAAACACGATTTATTTCATCCGTGGTGAAGTCGGTTTCGGCGAGAAAATCTCTTTTCATGGCAACAAGCTCCTCTTAGTCAAAATTCAAATCGCGCTGAAGCTATTGGCGCAAGCCGGTGGTGTCAAGGAAATTTCTCGCTGCATATTGATTGAACTTTCGATATTACTCCTCGTACATTAGGACAAAATGGCGTCAGCGGCCCGCATCGTGCCGCAATTGCCTGATAAGTTGTTGACGCCAGTATTGTTTGTTCGTTGTTCGGTGATGGAAGGGAGTAGATTATGAAGATGTTTTGGGGATTGCTGTTGATTCTGCTGGGTGTAGCGTTCCTCGGCGATAATTTGCGTTGGTACGATTTCGATTTTGGCGAGATGATTCACCGTTATTGGCCGGTCGTATTGGTCGCGCTGGGCGGTTGGATGATTTTCGAGAAGACGCGCCCGAAGAAATACGATTTTGAGTGGACTGATTTCAAGGGCCGCGAATTCAAGAAGACTTTCGGCGATGTCAGTCTCAAGCCGCAGTCAATTGACAGCAAGGGCATTCGGGTGGAAGAAGGCATGGGTGATTTGATTGTCGATTTGTCGAGTACGGCGCTGAATACCGGTGAGAACTATGTCGAGCTGAGCCTCGGTATCGGCGATGTCAAGGTGATGCTGCCACACGGTGTGCCGGCTTCGGTCTCTGTGCAGGCGGGCGCCGGCGATATTGATGTTTTCAACAATCGCAAGGACGGCTTCGGCTGCAAACTTGAGTTCACTGACCAAAACTATTCTTCGGCAGACATCAAGATCAAGGTGTTCGCCAAGGTGGGATTGGGGGATGTGAGGGTGAGTCGGTAGACTGGACAAAATCTATCGTTATGGTCTGACGTCGATCGGAATTCGCATCAAAGTCGGGGGTATTCCCGCTTAACAGGGAGTGAATAGCTGAAATCGATCCGCAGCACCAACTCTCAAGACTTCGTCGAGGCTACACCTTCGCTTTGACCGGCGCTTTTTCACGCAACTTCATTGTGAAGTGGCGGAGATATTGCGCTTCGTAGACGAATTCGAAACCGACCAATTTCTCTTTATAGCTGCAGATTTTTTCCATGCAGAGCGCGACGTGCATCAAATGAGCGTTTGTGTAGACTCGGCGCGGAACTGCCAAGCGAACTAGTTCATACGGAGCATATTCGCTCTTGCCGGTCACGGCATCTTTGGTTTCGAACATGATAGAGCCGATTTCGCAGCAGCGGATACCGCCCTCGCGATATAGCGCGACGACAACCGACTGTCCGGGAAATGCGCCCTTGTCGATGTGCGGCAGAAATTCGCCGGCGTTGATGAACACTGCATGTCCGCCGGTCGGCTCGATGATCGGCACTCCGCGTTTGATCAATTCGTCGCCGAGGAACTTGACCTGCTTGGTGCGGAACTCAAGATAGCGTTCGTCGAGCGCTTCGTAAATTCCGCGCGCAATGGCTTCCAGATCACGTCCAGCCAATCCGCCGTAAGTGCGGAATCCCTCGATCAGGATCATCAAATTCGTGATTTTCTGTTCCAGCTCGCCATCGTTCACAGCCAGGAAGCCGCCCATATTGACGAGACCGTCTTTCTTGGCTGACATGAGGGCGCCATCGGCATAGGAAAACATTTCGCGCGTGATGTCTATAATCGACTTGTCGGCATAGCCTTTTTCGCGGGTCTTGATGAAGTAGGCATTTTCGGCAAAGCGGGCGGCATCGAAATAAAATGGAATGTCAAATTTCTTCAGCACGGCATGAGTTGCTTTGATGTTTTCCATCGACACGGGTTGGCCGCCGGACGAGTTGTTCGTCAAGGTCATAAAACAGGCCGGAATTTTAGCGGCGCCTTTTTCGCGGATGAAATCTTCGAGCTTGGCGACATCCAGGTTGCCTTTGAAGGGATGCTGCGAATGCGGATCGCGAGCCTCGGGGCAAATCAAGTCAATTGGAATTCCGCCCTTGTGCATTGTATTGGCGCGCGTGGTATCGAAATGCGTGTTGTTGATGACATAGTCGCCGGGTTTGACAATTGTCGAGAAGAGCAGGTTTTCGGCGACTCTTCCCTGATGAACCGGGATGAAGTACTTAAATCCGAAAACGTCGCGAAGCGTCTCTTCGAAGTGCTGATAATTGCGGCACTGTGCGTACGCCTCATCGCCGAGCATCATCCCTGCCCATTGATTATCGCTCATGGCGCTGGTGCCGGAGTCGGTCAGGAGATCGACAAAGACATCTTGAGATTTCAAGTTGAAGACGTTGAAGTGGGCTTCCCTGATACGCTGCTCGCGTTCTTCGCGGGAAATGAGATTAATCGGCTCTATGACTTTGATTCGGTACGGCTCGGCAAAGTGATCCATGGTACACTCCAGTATGTTGCTCGCTGTCGTCGTTGCCAGACCCAGCTAACGGCGAATAGTAGTTGCAATATAGGAACTACGAGGGCTAATTCAACCAATTTCCTTAAAAAGTGGGGTCTCTAAATTTTGCCGCCCAAGGCTTCGAAATTGATGAAATCGGCATGATGCAGGATAACGGACATTGGTGTGCGGTAGCCTCTGTCGCCTTCGCCGGCATGGGTGGCAATGAGATGGACGATTTCCGCCGGAAGGCCGTGTTTCATTGCCAATGCGGCTCCGGAAAAGGGATGGCGGACTAATTTACCGAATTCCGACTTGCCGAATTTGCCGCCGTCGTTTTTGTATTCTGAGAACTTGCCGATGTCGTGAAGCAATCCGCCGGCGATTAAGTAATCCCGATTTACCGGAATGCGGTCGACGAAGAATTGGGTCATGGAATCCGCCGCACGCAGAGCGGTGTTAGTGACGGCGCGGATATGGTGAATCAGACTCACCGGCGTGCCGGGAATCAGGAGGGTAAACGGTACTTGATCGAGTTCTTCCTTCTTGAAGCCGCTCAATTCGACGGCTTCGACCATGACGTTGAGTACGCCGGTTCGAAGCGTAACGTCCTTGATGTCCTCGAGTTCGGGGAATTTTGATTTGAGATATTCGCGCACAACTAACCTCGTTTAAGCTTAAAGACCGGCACTACTTCGCCGATGTTGATTTTTCTGTCGTTAAATAATTGTGGACGGCTGTAAGCGCTCAGAGACTTGAAAGTTGCCTCGTCAATCACATCCAACTGGCGCAAGACCTCACAGACCGCCGGGAAGAGTCCGCGCGAGTTACCGTCGGCGACTTTAATTGCGATGCCAATGCCCTTCGACTTGACACCGATAACTTGAACCGCTTCCCCTCCGACTTTGAGAATTACGTCGCCTTTGCAGGCTTCGGTGACGGCAAGATCGCAACGCTTGTTACCGGAGACCATCAGCGGGTGTTGCGACATCGCGTCGTAGATGGTCTGATACGCTTCGCGCCGGATTGGACTCGCTGCGGTTTTGGTGATAACACAGGCGTAAGCTTTTGCCATGTTGCGCAGCGGCAGGCAGAAATTTGGAAGCGAGCAACCATCAGTGCCCATTTTGATTTGATCGATTGGATAGTCGTACGCTTCCGACACGGCTTGCTTAACCATTTTCTGCGTTTTGGACTCCGGGTCGATGTAGTTTTTCGGATCGTCGCCAATATGTACTGCCAGAGCCAATTGACCTGAGTGTTTGCCGGAACAATTGTGACCAAGCGGCGTGTATTTCATTCCAGCAACGGGCACTTCGCCCATCTGCCGATACTCGATCGGCAGGTGCGAGCCACATTTGAGATAGGATTCATCGAGTCCGATCAATTCGAGATTGGACTTGGCGACTTGCTGGTGCAGTTCGCTGCCGTTATGGGAGCCGAGCATGATAGCCATCTGTTGCAAGCTGTGCCCGAAGCGTTTGGTGGCGCCGGATTCAAACACGGGCAGGAACTGGAACGCCTTGGCGGAGGAACGGGTGAATGTCACTAGCTCGGGATCACCGCAGTAGTGCAGGACGGTTCCATTGTTGTCGCAGACGACAATTGAGCCGCCGTGGACAGATTCGACTGTGCCGTTGCGGCGGACTTCGGAGAGTATTTCTGGCATATTGTACATCTTGATTCTCTAGTCTGACCGTCAAGGCGTGTGGTTCCGCTCTTCAAGTGACGGCACACCTGATTAAATATTCAACGTCTTCAAAATTCTCGGTATATCCAAGAATGTCTTGGCGCGATGAGCGCCGGCGGCTTCGAGTATCTTCAACTTTGAGTCGGCTGTTCCCATGTTGCCTTCAACGATAGCGCCGGCGTGGCCCATACGTTTTCCCGGAGGGGCAAAAACGCCGCCGATCATGACGATGACCGGCTTTTTCATCTTGGCGATAACATCCTTGGCGCGTTCTTCGTAGACGCCGCCGATTTCGCCAGCCATGACGATGGCTTTGGTCGCGTCGTCCTGCTCGAACTTCCAGAGGATTTCATCGAAGGTTGAACCGAGCACCGGGTCGCCGCCCAGCCCGACACAAGTCGTTTCGCCATAGCCGGCTGAAGTCAAAGTGTCGGCGATGTAGTAGGTCAACGAACCGGAGCGGCTGACCGTGCCAACGCGGCCGGGCGTAAATGCGATGTCGGGCATGATACCGAGATTGGCCTGTCCAGGCGTGATGATCCCCGCAGTATTTCCGCCGAGGACGGTGGCGCCGTATTTGACAGCTTCTTTGCGGACCTTGAGCATGTCGTGAATCGGAATATGTTCCGGTACGACAACGATGAATTTGATGCCGGCACGGATTGCTTCAATGGCGGCTTCCATAACAAATTTGGCGGGAAGAAATACAACTGAGGTGTCTGCTCCCTGCTGTTTGACCGCTTCCTCAACGGTGTCGAAAACCGGAGCGCCATCGACGTTAGTACCACCCTTGCCGGGTGATGTTCCGCCGACGATGTTGGTGCCGTAAGCTTTCATGCGCTTGGCATGGAACGATCCGGCGCCGCCGGTAATGCCCTGCACGACGACGCGCGATTTTTTGTCAACTAAGATAGCCATGTTACTTGACCTCCTTCACCAAAGCGACCGCACGCTTAGCGATCTCTTCGATCGGGGTCTCGATGCCGTGGTATTCGATCTTTTCAAACAACTGGGGGCTTTCTTTCTTGGCGTCTTCGAAGATTTGCATGCCTTCGCGCCACATGTTGCCGGTGAAGCGCATTACCATCGGCTTGGAAAGGCCATGATCTTTTAAGAACATCACGACACCTTTGGCGAAATCGTCGCAACGGCTAATTCCGCCGAAACGCGCGCCAAAAATGGCTTTTACCTGCGGGTTTTCATCGAGCAGGATCAGCATTTTGGCCAAACGTTCCGGAGTCGGACCGCCGCCTGAATCCATGAAGTTTGCCGGTTTGCCGCCATAGTATTGGATAAAGTCGTTGCCCATAATTCCAAATCCGGCTCCGCCGGGGAACATGCCGATGTCGCCGTCGAGGTCGAGGTACGGAATTTCCCATTCCTGAGCTTTCTTCTCGCGCGGAGTCATTTCGCCCTCTTCGTGGCGAACTTCGATGCCCATGCTTTGCAAGTCGGCGTGACGGAAGAGCGCGTCATCGTCTAAAGAGATGCGCGCATCGGCAGCGAGGAGTTTGCCTTCGGCGGTGCGAACAAGGGGATTGATCTCGGCGAGTTTGGCGTCGTATTTCTTGAAAAAATTGAACAGTCCGGTGGCAATCGGGATGAATGCTTTGATTTGGTCGCCGGTGAAACCGAGGAACTTGCCGACTTTGATGGCATCAAAGCTGAAGAAGCTTTCGTCGATGTCGTAGGAGAGTTTGAGAATCTTTTCGGGATGAGTGCGCGCGGTTTCTTCGATCTCTACGCCGCCATCGGCGCAGGCAATCACCATGAGCTTGTAGTTGGCGCGGTCGATTGTGACGCCGAGATAATACTCTTGGGCAATGTTCAGCACCTCGTCGACTAAGACTTTGTCGACCGGGTAGCCTTTGATGGTCAGCTTGAACAGTGCGGACGCAGCATCGCGCAATTCGGCCTCGGTCTTGACGATCTTGATTCCGCCGGCTTTGCCACGTCCTCCGGTCAATACCTGCGATTTCAGGACGCGAGGCAGTCCAAGTTCGATGGCGGTCTTGACTGTTTCTTCCGGCGTTGTTGCAAGTTTGCCCGAACTGATAGGTATTTTAAATTTGCTGAAGAGATCTTTGGCTTCATATTCATAGAGGCGCATAAAAAACTCCTGCTGAAACAAACCTTGTCAGGTTTTGAATCCCGACCAACTAAGCGAAAACGCGGATACAACCGCGTTTCTCAAGTCAGTATACTCGCCGGAAATTGCCAAGTCAAATGCAAAAAAGTGACGCTTTTCACAAGCGAACGGCTCAATGTGTGGATTTCGCTAAGTAACTGTAGTCAATAAAATTAGGCAGAATGTACCTATTCCCCTGATTTTACGATCTTCTTGGTTTCGGAGATTCCTGCGGCGGAAATGTGAGCGACATAGACGCCTCCGGCGGCTTCTTCTCCATCGTGGTTCTTCCCGTCCCATTCCAACGGTGCGGGGTTACCCGCATCGCGTGTCAGCGTCGCGATCTTCTCACCCGCAATCGTGTAAATTCGAATTTCCACTTTACCGACTGGCGGTATTTCGAAGTCAAACCTGACAGCGCGAACAAATGGATTTGGATAGGCGACGATTCCGACGATATTTCGCGATTCGTGATTTTCATAGTTTAGCGCATCGAGCGAGCGCACGATTCCATAGCCGTAGACATTGTCGGGGCTGTTTGAACGATTAGCTGTCGATGTAAGCGCCGTATAGATTTCGCCGTAACCCCATTCGGGTTTTGCTTGAAGCAACAACGCAACCGCACCGGCGACGAGCGGACAGGAAAACGATGTGCCGCTGGCGGTCATCAAGCCGTTGCTGCTTGGATTCGCCACGGCATCGCTTACTCCCATCGCGCAGACGTCGGGTTTAATTCTGCCATCGTAACTTGGGCCATAGGAAGAAAAGCCGGCAATTTGTCCGCCAAGGTCAACGGCTCCAACTGAAATGACGCTGTCGCCGTCGGAAGGGGCTATTAGGGTCGCCCCGGTATTTCCAGGCTGCTGCTGATTACCGGCGGAATTTACGACGATAACGCCAAGAGAAGCCGCGATGTCGGCGGCCCTAGTTGTAATCGCTGTGTTGCCGTCGAAATCTGTAGAATCGTACCAATCGGTATAACCGAGCGAACTTGAGACGACATCAGAACCGAGCGACTCACCCCATTCTATTCCGGCGACCCAGTTGTCCTCTTCTGCCTGGATTTCATCGGCGCGTATTTCCGTTTTTGCTAGCAGAAAAGTTGCTTCATACGCAACTCCAAGCATTAATCCCTCAACACTTGCGCCAATTATCGAGAAAGTCTGAGTTCCATGGATTGGTTGCGAGGAATCCGGGAGATCGTCGTCGACATCAGCATCGTTGTTGATGAAGTCATACGTTGCTTCGATATCAGTATGGGCGAAGACCGGATGGTTGACGCGGAAGCCTGTGTCGAGCATTAAAATCCGAATCCCTTCGCCCTTGTAGCCAAGGTCATGTAATGCTGGAACCTGGATTTGGTTCATTTGGACAAACGAGGGGCCGTAGTCCGGCGGGAACGGACCGAGGGATTTGTCGAATAAGTCATGAGTCTCGATGTCAATTGGCCTTGTATAAGTCGCGACCGTGCGGACCTGAGAGACGGTTTCGAGCGTCGCAATGTCATCGAGTTTAGATGGCTTAACATATGCGCTGATGGCATTCAACCAGCGCGAGTGGTGAACGATGCGAGTCACGTAAGGGCGAATTTCCTCGATATATTCGGAGCTGATTTCGCGGTCGAGGTACGAAGCGCCGACCGTGCTTCCCCGTATGGCCCGGCGAATTCTTGCCGACTCAGAGATTGCCTTTGGCTTGGAGAGGTTGTTGATCCTCTCGCCCTTGTCGGCGAAGAAAATCCACACTTTGATTGAATCGCGGTCGAGTTGGCGCGAATCGACAACTATTTTGGCGGCAGCGCCGGAAGCCTGCGCTTGAAACATTACAAGACTTGAAACAGCGAGAATGCCGAAAGCGAGCATGAACTTGATCTTCAAGAGATTGGTCTCCGTTCCAAGGCTAAAATATCCATTGCCTATTTAACGGCGGACTGTGGCGCGATGTTTAATAGTAATAGAAATTCCTTAGAGCCGTCAACATTCAATTCGTCCACAAACTTCTATCGAGGCTGCGATATTGAATCGCCTCGGAAATGTGCTGAACATTGATGCTGTCAGCGCACTCAAGATCGGCAATTGTACGGGCGACTTTGATGATCCGATCGTAAGCACGGGCGGAGAGTCCAAGCTTTCCGATTGCCAGCCTGAGCATGTCCTGGCTCTTGTCGTCGAGCGGGCAAAACTCGCGAATATCGCGAGACTCCATGTGCGCGTTGCAGTATAGATGCTTATGGCCGGTAAATCGCGCATGCTGCCGCGAACGAGCTTCGTTGACGCGCAGCCGAATGTCTTTCGACTTTTCGGCGAGATTCGTGTCAGAAAGTTCCTTGAATTTGACGGCTGGGACTTCAATGTGAATGTCGATTCGATCCAGCAGCGGACCGGATATTTTGCTGCGGTATTTTTGAATCTGCATCGGGTTGCAGGTGCACTCATGTGAGAGGTCACCGTGATAACCACAGGGACAAGGGTTCATCGCCGCCGCGAGCATCATTTTTGACGGGTAGGTTAGTGACGTCATTGCGCGGGAGATCGTTACGGAGCCGTCTTCAAGCGGTTGGCGGAGCATCTCCAAAACATCCTTACGAAATTCCGGCAATTCATCGAGAAAGAGCACGCCGTTGTGAGACAAGCTGACCTCGCCGGGGCGCGGAATTCTACCACCACCGATTAGACCGGCGTCGCTAATTGTGTGATGCGGCGAACGGAACGGCCGGGTGGCTATCAACGGAGTATCGGGAGGCAGAATTCCGGCAACCGAGTGAATCTTGGTGGTTTCGAGGGCTTCATCCATCGTCATATCAGGCAGGATCGAAGGCAGCCGGCGAGCCAGCATTGTTTTGCCGGAGCCGGGAGGACCAACGAGAATGATATTATGCCCGCCTGCTGCTGCGACCTCAAGCGCTCGTTTGGTGCCCTCCTGCCCTTTCACTTCGGCGAAATCGGTCGTGTAGGTTCGGGCAGTATCAAAGACCGCTTTGATGTCAATGGTAAAGCGCGACACGAGTTTTTCGTCTTCAAGAAAGGCGATCGCTTCCTTCAGGGATCCAACCGGATAGACTTCTACTCCCTGGGCCATTGCAGCTTCCGGTGCATTCTCACGCGGGACTACGATTGCCCTGAGTCCCGTTTTTTGCGCGTTCATTGCCATCGGCAAGACGCCCTCAACCGGCTTCAATGAACCATCAAGCGACAACTCGCCGAGCATGACGACATCGTGAAATTCCTCGCGCATCACCTGCCCGGTGGCGGCGAGAATTCCGACCGCCATCGGCAGGTCAAAGGCGGAGCCTTCTTTGCGAATATCCGCTGGGGCGAGATTAATTGTGACTTTCTTGTTCGGGAAGATAAAATCGCTGTTTTTGATCGCAGACATGACCCGTTCCTTTGCTTCTTTGACGGCGCCATCGGGCAGCCCGACCGTAGCGAACATGGGGAGTTGGGGAGTAATGTCTGCCTCGACTTCGACGCTATAAGCATCGATGCCAAGAACAGCCGACGAAACGACCTTTGCTAACATGCCAAACCTCTTTGAGCCGCCGTATCTCGATAAGATTAATTCTGAGTTAGGGTACTCATTTTGTAATGAACGAACCAATTTGCTCGCGCAAAGCGCGATATTCTTCTTCAAGCAAACTGTAACAATTGAGATCGAGCCAACCGCGCGAAAGCAGTTGCTCGTGCCGCTGAATGCCGTCAAGGTGGAATCCCAATTTCTCGGCGACACGGTTCGAGCCGGGGTTATCGGACGCAGCCCGTAAAATGACTCTGTGCGCCTTCCACTCTTCGAAAGCAAATCTGAGCGTTAGCGCCGAGGATTCGGTCGCCAATCCCTGCCCAGCTCTATCTGAGCGAATCCAATAGCCGATCTCGGCGGAACGAATATCCAAGCGCAGATTGAGTAAGCTGATGTTTCCAATATAGGCCTTCGTCTCAGCGTCAAAAATCCCGAATCCCAGCGTAACGAAGCGGCGACGCTCGCTAAATGTCCGGTGGATAAAATTCACCGTGTCCTTGACAGACCGGGTGCTTGGCGACCAGATCATAAACTGGTCTAATTGGGCACGGCTAGCGTCGATTGCGGAAAACACGGCTTTCGCGTCCGAGCGCCGCAGGCTCCGCATCAAAATGCGTTTTGATTTCATCAACATATGGCTGTATCGCGCCCTTCCTAACGTGGCTCATTTAACCTATGTTATGAGAAATGAGAAATCAATACTCTTTCGCAAAAGAAAAAGGGCCATCGGTTGAGTACAGATGGCCCTTGATTATTCACAAGATGAGTCGATTAGAACTTGACGTCATCCCCGTTACCGGTAATGCGTTTCCGCTTCATTTCGACCGTCCAGGTACCATCGATGTAGTTGCCGATCGCTTCGACGTCAGCAGTTGAACCCCAAGGAATACTGCTGACGAATCCCGGAACAGTAGCACCCGGAGTCCAGCCGCTGGTGGCTACTTTTCTAATTTGATAGTCCCAAAGCGGATAAGTAGAATTGCTATTGGGATCGTCAAAGCCCATGTACAGGGGGCGATCAGTTGTGTCGTCGTCGACAACGAAAGATTCGCGATTGTCGCGGAATACCGGTGTACCGACATCTGAGCGAACTCCGCCACTCAGGCCGTTATCCATATAGCGATCGAGGGCATATCCAGTGAAATTCGAAGTTGCTGACGTCCAGTGCCAAATATCCATGCGTTCGCGCGAACCGCGAGTGGCGTGAAAGTTGCCAGCAACGACGTCCTTGTTGGTATGACAAGTAACATAGCAACCGTCGCTCGAGTACCGCGTCACCGGGGTTATCTCAAAGAAGAGGTTTAAACGGTCCTCATTAGTCGTTGATCGTTGCCAGCGTTTTGCGTTGCCACTTCCGCCTTCAGGATAGATCCAGTATTGTGGGTTGTTGCTGTTGGAGACTTCGATGCCAAATTCCTCATTCACCACTTCGGCCCATTTAACCTGGAAGTAAATGAACTCGTTGTCAAATGCTGATCGAACTTGCGCTGATTCAATGAAATTATAATCTCCGGCGGCGCGGGTCAGATGGACCTGGGTCACCTCATCGCCCCACTCTTCTGGACTGTCTTCACCGTCAATCAGCGGTGCCTCGCCCTTGGCAAGCTGGCTGCAAAAGACCGTGTCACCTGCCGCTTGATGGGTGCTGTCAAACGAGAGATAGAGCTTTGGTGCGCCATTGTGGCTGCGCTGGCTATTGTTGGCTATGGCCATCGAAAAGAATCTATTCGCTGGAATCGGCGGCACATAGTCCGGCCCTTGCGGACCCTCAATGCCATTCCCGCCGCGATCGCCCGAAATGCCATCGCATCCGGTAACCCCAAGGAGCAGTAATCCGAAAACTAAAGTAACAAGTATCAAGAACCATTTATTCGTCATTTTCCTCTCCTCCTAAAACACCACGTCGTCGCCGTTATGGGTTCTGCGGGCACGCCTGATTTCCAACGTCCAAAAACCGCCCGAGTCGTCAAAAGTCGCCCGGGCATAGATGTCGGCGCGGCTGTCGCTCGGGATCGTAGTGACAATACCCGTCAAGTAGACCGGCTGGTTGACGTCCCAACCCGCGACGGCATAGCTGACCACATCGAAGTACCACAGAGGATAAATCTTGAGCTCTAAATTGGCTCGCGACTTGTTATTTGGATCGCGGAAATTCTGGTAGCGCGGAATTGAATCCGGGAGGATGTAATTGTCAATAAATGGCGCCGCACCTACGTCGGGTGCGAGGCCGCGCGAATCCAAATGCCAATCGTCCATAGATGAAACGGGATTCGACGTCGCCGAACCCCAAATCCAGGCGTCGACCGAAGTGCCGGGCGGGATTGTTCCACCCGCTCCTGCCATGTCAAACACTTCACGAAATGCTACTTCCGACCAATCGCCCTCGTCATTGTCGGACCAGAATACAGCCAATTTGTCTTCAGCAGTCGGCGGCGCAAGCCACACTAATGCAGTGTCACCAAAAGTAGTGTCGACCAAACAAAGCGTGTCGCCATTAGGGAGCGGGGTACAAAAAATGGTATCGACTGCAAGGACCGGGACGCGAACCCATTGGAAGAAGGTAGTATCCGGCTCGCTTCCGGAAGAATCAATATCGACTACGATCCGTCTTCTAGCATCGAAGAACAACTCCTGCGGCTGATCGGAAGCCGTAACATCGTATACGCTGGAATCACCATCCTCGGTGCGGACCGTCTTTTTATGCTCTCTCCATTGGTACATTTGATAGAAGTAATACTCATCCCAGGCGGCGCGACAGACGACATCTATAATGCCCGAGTTAGCGAGATTATCATCGGTATATAGGCGGTCGATACGAATCCGGGACTTTTGTTCGCCCCACTCTGCTTCTTCACCGTCTTCGCCGTCAATCAACGGCGGATTGTAAACTCGCGCCGCAACAACAACACTTGGATTTGCGCGCTGAGTCGAATCAAATGTAAGGAGAACGCGCGTATCGCCATTAACAGACTGTTTGTTGGCATTGGTGAGACCGACGCCAAAGTAACGGTCGAGCGGTCGTCCGATTTCTGGATCGGTTCCGGGATTGCCGGGGCCGCCGGGGTCGCCGATTCGTCCAGGTTTTCCTTTTTCGCCTTCGCAACCCGCCATCACCATCAACCCGCAGAAAATACTCAGGCAAACGAGAAGAGTAATACCCTTACGCATCAATTCCTCCCTGGTATTTCTGCCGCCAAAATCTCGAAATCAAAAGCATTTCTAATTTACTCCCAAATATGATGCCGACATTTATAGGGCAAGATCGTCCGCATTGCCGGTGTTTCTCGCACGGCGCAATTCCACGATCCACGTATCGCTGAAAAAAGTTGCCTCGGCGCGGACATCTGCCGTAGAGCCGCTCGGCACCAAAGTAATATATCCCGGAATAGTGGCGCCGTTTACCCACGAATTGTTGATAACAAACGCTGAAAACTCAAATGCTTTCAACGGGTACGTTGTACCGGTTTTGGGTGAATTCGATTTCATGTATCGCGGGCGTCCACTGACGGCATCGTTTTCCAGCACAACGGCTGAACCGATGTCGGACTTGCGTCCATCGACATCGGAAAATTCGACCATATTGTCTGTTGCAATGCCGGCATAGTTCGAGCGCGTTGCCTGCCAAACCCAGAGGTCGGCGTTTTCGCCTGCAGAAGCAGTCTTGAATGTAGTTCCGTCGAAAATTGCTGCGATGCCGTTCGCATCCCATCCGGCGATGTTATCAAGTTCCCAAGCTAAGTAGAGATTGTCTTCACCGCCTGAACGGCTCCAGGAAGCGCCGGTGCGCCGCCACATGTTGGCGGCGGTGTCCGCTCCTATGGAAAAAGATCCCGTTGCGACCTCGGTCCAGACTACCTGAGCGTAGACGTAATTGCGATCAAATCCGAAGCGAACTTTCGCGGTTGCGATACCGTTGTCGACTCCGAACAAACTGGTGAGAGAAATATCCGAAGGCAATGCGGCGCCCCACTCAGCCGCGCCTCCGTCGATTCCATCGATGACAGGCGCCTTTGATAACTGGCGTGCGACTACACGGTTTGCGCCGGGCATGGCATTGGCATCGGAGGTTATTTCAACCGCTGCGGCGCCATTGAAGTCTGTTGCCGTCCTATTGTTGATCATGAGACCGAATGATTGCGTGATAATTGGTTCAGGCGTGTAGTCATTTCCGTTCGGTCCATTCGGACCCTGAAAGCCGTCAGGACCCACTTGACCCTCGTCGCCTTCACAACCGAACAGAAATATTGCCAGAAACAGTGCGCCTACTGCGAGATAAACCGACTTCCCAACCGACATCATCTCCTCCATAGAGCTATCCAAAAGACGTGATAATCAAAAAATAACAGTCCGCACTTTACAAAACCCGCCTGTGAAACGCAAGGGAAATTTTGGGAGTCTGCCGAAATTGGATACGTCGTAATGTAATGTCAGACCACAATTTCAAACGAGCGCGCCATAGGAGGGACAATCTGACGACGCGCGGAGTGGTGTTATCGTTTAATGACCGGAAAGTCTTCTTTGAGCCACGCTGCGGTACCACCGGCGACATTTATCAATTTTTGATAGCCGATATCTTTCAGTTCGCGTGCTGCAACCATACTTCGGCGTCCGGCGCGACATATCAGATAAATTGGCTGATCTTTGGGGAATTTCTCCGGATCGATCAGTTGTGCGATTTCGTGATACTCAATACGTGCCTTGATATGAGGCACATGCGCGGCTTCATACTCGTCTTGAGTTCTGACATCTATGATTGGCAAAGTATTGTCATTATCAAGTCGAGCTTTGAGGTCGTGGACGGATATCTGCACAATTGCCCCCTTCAGATTATCCGCCTTCTGACATCGAAACCAGTTCATTAGATCGTGCGGAGCCATTGGAGCTCAATCCGGGAGTCCGAACATCCGATCAATTCGAGTCCTGATTGACTTTGAAATTTGTAATGACCCATTGGTTGCTCCGCAGCTTAAGTCCCATCTGAGAATAATACTGGATGCGCGTAGAGCGATCGATAAATGACACTTCCACTTTTGCTGTCGTGTCATTAGAATAGAACTCGTTATTTACGACGATCTGTGATTTCGCCCAGACTCCCCGGTACTCACCGCTCCCGACAAAGCCTGCAAGCAGACGGCGCTTCTTTAGATCGAGACTGAGTGAATCATATTCGGAGTCTTTGTATTCATAAGTAGCGACGGAATCAAGGTCGATAAACGGTGTGATGTCTGCAAGTGAATCCGCCTGAATAGTGCGAACAAAGTCGAGCACTTTTTGCCGTGCGGATGGACTACTCTTGCCGCAGGAAAGCGCAACCAGAACGGCAACTGCGGGAACGATATAATAGAGGCAGCGTCGCACCGCTACCACCTATAAGCGAGATTCACGCGGTGCAATGAACCGAGATCGGCATATGGAAGAAAGGCATAGTCGACATTGATCTTTGGAAACGAAAAGCCGGCACCAAACGAGAATCCAGCGGTGTTGTCTTTATCGCCATCAGTTTTGTAGTTGCTGCCAAAGCTGGAATATCCGGCACGCAACGAGAGAGGAATATTGGGGTGGAATTCCAAACCAATAGCGCCATATAAATCGTTGTCGGATGGAAGCACGCCCTCACCAGACACCGTAAGTGGAATCTCCCTTAGCTGATGCGAAAGTCCGGCACGCAGAAGAATCGGAAGCGGATCTTTGTGTTCTTCGGACAAGCCAGACAGTTGGACACCCAAATTGGAGGCGGAGATACCGAGATTGGTGCGTCCGTCTTTGAGGCGGTACAGGACCCCAAGATCGGCAGCTAATCCTTGGGAGGACAGATCGTCCACCTTTTGATAGATAAACTTCGCGTTGGCTCCAACTGCAATCTGCTTGGTCAACTTATTCGCATAACCAAGCGTAAACGCCATGTCGGACCCAGAGAAGTCGCCGATCACCTGGCCGGACGAATTCGTTTCGTCGATTGTGCCATAGCTAAGGTAAGTAACAGCAAACGCCAGCGCTGATTTTGAGTCGGATGTAATGGTACGTTCCTCGCCGCTCTCGTCGAAGTAGGTATCGTCTTCGGTTGCGGTGGTTCCTTTCGGCATCACGAACGACAAATTACCTGACTGAATGTCGGCGATATAATTCATGTAAGAGGCTGAAAGTGACTTGGACTGCATGCCCACCAATCCGGCGGGATTATAGTAGATAGCCGATTCATCGTTTGCCAGGCCGACGAAAGCTCCTCCCATTGCGAGAGCTTTTGCGCCGACGCCGATTTTCAAAAACGGATACGCTGTTGTTCCGACTTTGCTTTTTCCGGCCAACAGGATGGATGTGGAAAGGAGCATTAGGAGAGTGGAGAATAAGACAATTCGTCTCATTGCGATTTCCTCTGGGTTGTCGGTTCGAAGGTTACATGAACAGTATTGATACTACGCATCTTATACATATTTTCCTACCATGATTTCGTCAATTCATCGACAATATCGCGGGCGAGTTTATCGATTGCCTGCAGCTTGCCCTCGTCCTCGCTTTGTGTCGAGGCCGAGTAAATTCCAAATCCGAGCATATTGGTGCGCTCCGCCAGTGTTTTCCCGCCCTTGCGCTCCATGACGAAGTTAATGTAAATATTGACCTTATACTCCGAAACATTGTCGGACTTGTCATAAGTGTACGCGTTTCGCTCGTAATTGACCACTTCACCGCGCAATATCGCATCGGCGTCGGCGGCTGATACAACCTTCAGGGTATTGTCCTGAATCAGGCGGTTGATAATCTCCCGGGTAAGATCCTCTTGGATTCCGTACTGCAACGACTTGTTTTCGAATGTCGGCACTGCAATCGTCTTGACGCCACCCAGCGAAGAGCTTGAAAATGAGTAAACACCGCATCCAGCGACAAGGAGCGAAATCAAAGCGATCAGGTATTTCATATGACGCGGCGCCCTCGCTTGTAGACGGCATTTACGGGATTCTGTGCAAAGTAATACGGCAACTGTTTATAGTTCTCCGCATCCCAGATGACGAAATCCGCGAGCTTGCCAATTTCCAAGGATCCGACCTGTTCCTGCATTCCGATCGCAGAGGCTGAATTAAATGTCACAGAGTTGAGGATCTCCTCGGGCGACATCTTGAGGTAAATTGCGGCAATCGTCATTGTTGCCGGTAAAGACGTGTTGCAAGAGGAGCCGGGATTGAAATCGGTAGCTAAAGCCACAGGTACACCGGCGGCGATCATGTCGCGGGCGCGGGCATATTCTCTGTGTCCGAGGAAGAAAGTCGTCGACGGCAGAAAGACTGCGGTTGTTTTGGATTGAGCCATTCTCTTGATACCTTCGTCCGATGCATATACAAGATGATCAGCGCTGATTGCGCCCAACTCAGCGGCGAGTTCGGCGCCGCCAACGGATTTGAGTTCATCGGCGTGGAACTTCAATTCAAGACCGTGGCTCTTTGCAGCGGTCATAATTCGACGCGACTGATCGATGTCAAACACCCCTGCTTCCGTGAATATATCGCAGAATCTTGCTAATTTTCGCTGCGCGACCAGGGGTATCATTTCGCCGATGAGGAGCCTGACATATCCTTCGCGATCGCCGCGATATTCATCGGGAAATTCGTGAGCGCCCAGGAACGTAGCAACCAAGTCGATTGGATGACTTGCATTGAGCCGGGCGATAACTTCAAGCGATTTGATTTCCGACGCGGTTGATAAGCCGTATCCCGACTTAGCCTCAGCAGTTGTCGTTCCGCTCTTCAGCATACGGTTAAGGAAGCGGATGCCATTGCTAAACAAAATCTCTTCGCTTGCCAGCCTGAGCCGGCGCGCGGAGTTTCGGATTCCGCCGCCCGATTCCGCGATTTCCATATAGCTTTTGCCGGCATTGCGCATGTAAAATTCGTCTTCGCGGGTCGCGGCGAAGACCGGATGAGTGTGAGGATCGACGAGACCGGGAGTCACTAACAAGCCTCCGGCATCCACCGTTTGCTCGAAATCTGCATTGCGAAAACGCGACGGCAACTCCGATTCCGGTCCAACCCACAGGATATTCTCGCCTTCAAAGACGAGAGCGCCGCGTTCGATCAACTCCAGGCGCCGGAGCCTTTCGCCAGTCTTCGGACCGTCGCCCTGATTGGCGGCAGTGACGAGTTGTGAGCAGTTTTGGAGAAGATTCAATTCGAGTAATTCCTCGCTAATGTCAGAACTTAATCCGGCGGCATTGTCGCCGTTTTAATAATACAATAAACACCGGCAGCAAAGCCAAAGGTTTTCGTCTGACTCCGGAAAATCGAGATAACCGTCCTGAACTAAGATTGGCTGCGGAGTGTGAAGATAGGATAAGCATATTCACGCCAGCGTCGCAAATGTGTCGAAAATGCAATCGAAGCCACTACGCAGAGCGAGCCGGTAATCAACATGGTAAAGGGCGTACCGATGGCGCTCGCCAGCGTTCCGGTAATCAGATTTCCGAATGGCAACATGCCAACATGTGCCGCGACGTAAAGGCTGATTACGCGGCCGCGCTTGTCCTCGTCGACCAGCGTCTGAAGTATCGTGTTGCTGACAGCGATTTGCGAAATCATCCCGATGCCAATGAGATACATGAATGGCATGGCGATCCAAAACTCGCGAATGAAGGAAAGTGCGATCAGTCCGGTGCCAAGGCAGGTCGATGCAATCGCCAACATTTTTTCCAATCCCATCACGCGCTGTCTGGATGCCAGGTAAATTGCGGCTGTTATTGCACCCAGTCCCGTTGCGCCCATCAGGAACCCGAGAGTGCGCGAATCACCGTGGAGGATGTCGCGCGCAAAAACGGGCATCAACGCGGCATAAGGCATGCCTACCATGCTGACAAAGGCAAGCAGAATCAAGACGGCCCGAATCGCGGGAGAATTGAAAGCGTAGCTCAAGCCCTCGCGAAATCCGCCCCAGACATTTCCGATTATCTTCGTCGCCTCCTGCGGCCGCAACCGCATCGCGGACAAGCAGCCGAGGACGGCGATGTAGCTAATCCCATTAAGGAGGAAGCACCAACCCTCTCCAATTAAGGCAATAAGAACACCTGCCAACGACGGACCAAGGACACGGGCAAGATTGACCATAGATGAGTTGAGTGCGATTGCATTGCTGAGATCGTTTTTGTCTTCGACAAGCAGCACGACCATCGACTGTCGCGACGGAAAGTCGAAAGAATTGATCACACCAAGCATCCCCGCCAAGGCGACAATATGCCAGACCTGGACTGTATCGGTTAGTACCAGGGTCGCCAGAGTCAGCGCCTGAATCATGGCGAGTACTTGTGTAGTGAAGAACATTTTGAAACGGCTGGTTCGATCGGCGAAGACTCCGGCAATCGGGGCGAAGAAAAAGTTTGGAGCATGAAGCACGAATCCGATCAGTCCGAGCATAAATACGGAGTCTGTCAGCCGGTAAATCAGCCAGCTCAACGCAATCGACTGCATCCAGGTGCCGGTAATCGAAATTGCCTGGCCGAAAAAATAGAGCCGGTAATTGCGGTGTTTAAATGCCCGCAGAGTCGTTTTTAGGCGGCTGTTTTTTTGTGTTGAGGAAGTCGGATCTGCTGTCGCGGCGGCGTCTTTCAAGGTCGGTTCATCTCCGTTTTTAATATACGGAGATTTTTTCGAGAAAGACAACTACTTCGCAGCATAATCAATCACGAGAAGTTGTTGACATATCTGTCGATTTAGGTATATTTTGAACTAAATACTACCAAATCCCGGGGGAGACTCCCACTATGTTTAAGCAATGGCTAAAGACAAGATTGAATCCGCGCGCTACGTCGCTCGCGTTGTTGCTCGTGATAGCTGCTTATGGCCAATCATATGGCGTAATTCGAAATGTACCGGCGGAGTATGGAACGATTCAGGCGGCTAGAGCTCTTGTCAATAGTTGTGTAAAAAGTTTTTCAAGCAGCGTGTGTTTCGGTTGCTGACTTCGCTGATTTCTTCTCCTTCACTTCGATTCCATCTTTGAACTTCACTCCTTCTATCACTTTGATCATCAAGTCCGGCGCATTGAGCCGTCGCCAGTTTCGGCTGGCGCGCTCAAACAACTGGAAGATCAGGTACAAGGCTGACCTTGGTGACTTGATTCTTCTGGCGGCGTTGGTTCTGAGCTTGACGATTGCGAACACCGACTCGATCGGATTGCTGGTCTTGATCGAGACCCAGTGCTCTTGCGGATAGTCGTAAAAGGTCAACAAGGCGTCCTGGTCTTTAAGCAGGCATTCGACACCGCGCGGATACTCCCGACCATAAGTGTCAGCGAACGATTTCATCAAAGCCAGATTCTCGTCTTTAGTCATAGCGTTATACATCTGCTTGAGCTGTAACTTCACCTCCGGCTGCAGGCGTTTGGGGAAGTAGTTTTCGACATTGCGCATCTTATGCACCCAGCAGCGGCCCTGATCGGCTTGGGGATAGACCTCATTGATCGCCGCCCACAGCCCCAATGCGCCATCGCCGACGAACAGTTTCGGATCTTTCAATCCGCGGTCTCGAAGATCGCGCAGCACTCCGGCCCAGCTTTCACCAGATTCGCGATAGCCTTCGGCAATCGTCAGCAGCTCTTTCTCCCCGTTTTCGTTAGCCGCCATCACCACCAGAAATGCCGTCTTGTCTTCCTGCAAGCCCGCTTTCGGATACACCCCGTCGCACCAGAGATAGACATAGTGGTGATCCGTCAACGACCGCTTGCGCCATTGTTCGTATTCAGTCTCCCACTCCGCTTTCAAGCGCACCACCGTCGAAGGCGACAGGCCGGCCGCTTCTCCCAAAAGTCCCCTTAAGGCCGGCTCAAAGTCCCCATGCGCCAGCCCTTGAACATACAGTTCGGGAATCAAAGCTTTGACTTGAGAGGATTGCTTCTGGTAAGAATGTAGAACTTGCGACTCGAACTTCTCATTCGTCTCCCGCACCCGCGGCGCCTTAATCGCCAAGGTTCCGCTACCCAAGGTCACTTGCCGTTCCTGGCCATAACCATTGCGATAGCCTTTGAACACCTCGCCGCCGCGACTGTGACCGGCGCCCAACCGCTCATGACGCTTGCGACCCAAAAACTCCTCAACCTCAGCCTCCAAGACCTCGCTTAACATCCGCAAGGCGCCCTTTCGAGCGATCTCATCCAGATCAAGACTCAATCCGGACGCCTCCCCGGCAAGCTTTTCACTTGTCGATACTTTCAACTTCTCATACTTTGACATCGGCGTATCCTTTCTTGAAGAAGCCTCTCCTCAAGGCCTCTTGCCGGAACTGTTGTTTAGAAAAGGCTACGCTACTTTTTTGCCTTTTACACAACTTTTGGAATTAACTCAGGCGGCTATTGACGCTTCAGTATCAGGCGACACGGTGCTGGTTTCGCCCGGCACATATGTCGAAAATATCAACTATTCCGGGAAGGATATATTGGTTAAGTCGACTGAGGGGGCGGCGGTGACAACTTTGGAGCAGGGAGACGGGACAGAGTCTTTGGTAATGTTTGCCAATAATGAAACACGGCAAGCCATCTTAGATGGATTCCGAATAGCGAATTCGACTTACGGTGCAGCCATAAAATGTACAGCATCCAGCCCAAGAATTACCCGGTGCATAATTGAGGACAATATCTCGGTGGGAATTACATTTTCCGATGGTAGTCCAAGTATTGTTGCAAATGAAATCCTGGACAACGGTGGTCCTGGTATTGCCGGAGATTGGAGCGGTGTCGAAGAAATCGAGATTACCGGAAATACTATTGCAGGAAATTATGGCCACGGAATTCAGATAATGCAAACGGGAAGTTTGCTTCTGATTGAATACAATCGACTTTCCCAGAATAGACTCGGAATCTTAGTTCGATACGCAAGAGGACCAGTTGTTATCAGACACAATTTGATTGCAAATACGTTATCGGAGAATGCCCTTGAAGTGTCGCTTGGTGTTGGCTTCGAAATATCCTCTAACACGATTTATGGTGGTGTTCGAGGTATCGACATACCATATAGCGAAACACCAGCGACTGGCACAGACAACATAATCGTTGGTTGCAGCGATTGGGCACTCTACGACCCATTTCATTGCCTTAGTCGTACAATGTTCTGGGACAACGAACAAGATTGGTACAGTGCATATCCAGTTAGCCCGGCCAAATATATCCGAGCAAATCCGGAATTTACTTCACCGGAGACTGGCGACTTTAGTCTCCGCTGTGACTCTCCCGCTATTGATGCGGGGAGCCCGGATTTGTTAGATGCTGACGGCACCCGGGCGGACATTGGAGCCTTTCCATTTAACTACCAAGGGGGCACTCCAGTGGCGATGGATTTTTCGCTATTGGGAGAGAATCAATTCATGGTGTATTCGCCAAAGATAACCTTTGTTTGGCGGCCAAAGACATGGTCAAGCGAGACTATCACTATCGATACTTTGTTTTGCATTTCCAATCCCATAAGTGGTGAAGAAATTTGATTCACAGATACAACCTTTATTGTTCAGGTGGCTGCCCAGTTGGGCTACGAACTGGAGCTCGGTACCGACTACGATTGGAGTGTTGCGGAGCTCCTCGCTACTGGTGAAATTACTTCGCCGGATTCGAGTGTCTCCTATTCGCGATTTCCGCTTGCTGCGGGGGAGACATATTACGCCAGATTGCGATTGCGTGACAAAACCGGCTGGGGCTGTTGGAGACAACTCATCCTCCGGCGCAATGCAGCACCCTCCCTTCCAGTGCCCTTTAATCCGCAAAACGGCGCGCGTATGTGGGTAGGTGATGCGCGGTTGACAATAACAAGAATGTCTGACGCGGAGAATGACTCGATTCGATGTATATTTGAGCTGTACTCCGATCAACTCCTCACTGAACTTATAGCCGCCGACACAGTTTTGCAGACTTCAACGGCATCTCTAATATTATCGAACAGGCTGCCAGGCTTGCAATCCGGCGCCGAATATTGGTGGAGAGCACGATCGTCGGACGGTCATGACCTTTCAGGCTGGTCAGTTACACGAAACTTTGTTGCCTGGGACACGCGTTCATTTCGCGTGCCGGAGGATTACTCAAAAATCCAGTTAGCGATCGACTACGCCTCTGACGGCGACACGATTTTGGTCTCGCCCGGGACATACACGGAGAGCATCAAATTTCGGCGCAAGGCGATTAGCTTGATCGGAAAAGATGGCTTTGGCCTTACGATATTTCGTGATTCGACCACAACTCCCATTATTGCCGAATTACCCATAGCACCGAAGATTTCGACTATCCGGGGGATCCACTTTGAATCAGCAAAGCAGGTAGTAGCATCGAACGGCGACGCCATCATAGTACGATGCCGATTCACACGACTGTTCGGAACGCCGGCGCAGCGCACCACTCTTTTCATAAATGGAAATGTTGAAATCGACTCATGCGTCTTTGATGGCCAGTATCACATAGCAATTGGCGGCAATATTCCACGATCAGGGAAAATCTCAGTCCATCATTGCGAATTCCTAATGTCAGCGGGCTCGGAGTATTATGAGACCATTAGACTACTCGCAGGTGCGTCGGAGTCGACTTTCGTCGACATATCGAACAACGTATTTCAGTCAGCGCCGCCAAGCGTTAGTATTTCGCTGACCGGTCCTGTCGCTGGCGCTGTAGTCAATAACACATTTGTTGGCCCAAATGAGGGCGTTATCGTCTCCGGCGCTGATGGCTTAATTATTCAAAACAACATCTTTTCGAACTGTGCTTTAACCGGTGTTGATGCGTACGGCGCGCTTTGCGGTTACAACGCATTTTGGCAGAACGGCGCAAACTATTCGGGTAGTCAATCCGGAACTTCCGACGTCATTGCCGATCCGCTATTCGTCGACCCAGCCAACGGCGACTATAGTTTGCTTTGCAATTCGCCCTGTATCGACGCGGGTGATCCGGCGAGTATCGGATTTGCGGGAAAGAGAAGAGACATTGGGGCTTTTGAATATCAATACCAAGTCGGAAACGCTGACGGAAATTTCGGCGGCACGAGCATCAATCTCGCTGATGCTGTTTTTCTCGTGAATCACATCTTCGTCGGCGGGCCGGCGCCTTGTCCAACGGGGGCGGGAATGCTCGATTGCGACAACTTGACTACGATTCCCGATGTTGTTTATTTGATTAACTACCTTTACTCGCATGGTCCCGCACCCTGCGTATATAATCCATAGGTTGAAACAAAATGATCCGGCTCTGCACAATGCCGAGCCGGATCAATCGACCGGCATCCTGTCCAACGCGACTATTTCGCGGCGTTACATCCTGAACAACACTTCTTCGCGTTCAAACCACTTTTTAGCGAAGAACAGTGCAAGTGAAGCCAATGCAAATGTTGATATGAAGGCAATCACGACCAAGGTCCAATTGGTTTGGCCACCGATCGCGTCCCGCACAATCAGCGAAGTATTGATGACCGGAATTAGCGCCATCGTCACATTAAGGTTTATTCCGGGAAGGAAGGAAACAAAGGCAGGAAATATTAGCAGCATGTTTGCCAAGCTCATGTAGCCTTGCGCTTCTTTGGCGGATTTAGCAAAAATTGAGACCGATAGGAGTATTGCCGCAAAGATTCCTGCCAACGGTACGACGATCATCAGAATCAACGCAATAGTCGATAAATTGAATTCTATCTTCGGCATCATTGCAGCGCCTGTTTGCATATCGCCAAACATATTATTTAATGAATACGTCATCGAGGCCATCGACAACAGCCCGGCAACCATTCCCGTCAAGAGGATGACGCCGTACTTGCCGAGAACAAATTCACCCCGCGTGGCCGGAGCGACAAGCAAGGTTTCAAGAGTACCGCGCTCTTTTTCGCCCACGCACAGATCGATTGCCGGATACATCGCACCGAGGAAGCACATGAGAATAATGAAATATGGTATGATACGCCCCAGGCGCTGCCCGGCCAGTTTCTGTGGCGATGCGACACTATTGTTGACCTCGGCAAACGGTTTGAGTAGATCCGTCGAAATATTGCGCTTCACGAGGCGCGCTTCAATCGCACGGTTTTTGTAGCGAGAAAGCAGATCCGAAAGCTTGTCCTGTGCAGAACTGGACTCGTCGTCGGCGTTGTCGTAGTAAATCTCCAGGTCGGTCGGCGACTCCAGATCAATTGCTGCGGCAAAATTATCCGGAACAACCATCAGTAGATCGATGACGCCAGCCTTGAGCGAGTCCATTGCACTTTCACCATATATTGATTCGTCAATGAGATTAAATCGCTCAGATGCGCGCAACGTATCCTGGAGATCAGCCGGTAACTGACCGACATTCTGGACCACCAGACCCGATTTTTGCCCTTCGATTTTCTTGACTTGGGAGATCATTAATTTTGTGACACCATTCATCAGGAGCGGCATTGCCAGCAAAGGAACCAAGAGCATAAATATGACGGATCGCCGATCGCGCAGCGTGTCTTTCAGTTCCTTCAGGAAAATCGTCTTTATATTCTTGACTTGCATCTATTACTCTCCCACGATCTTGATAAAGGCGTCTTCGAGATTGTTCATTCCGGTAAGCGTCAGCAACTCAGTCACGGTGCCTTCGCGATAAATCCGGCCGTTATGAATGATGGCGACCCGGTCGCACAGGCGCATGGCCTCGCTCATGATGTGTGTTGAAAATATGACGCACTTGCCGGCGTCGCGGCAGGTCTTGATAAAGTCCACGATGGTGCGCGAACTCATGACGTCGAGGCCCGAGGTCGGCTCGTCAAACACCATGACCGGCGGATCGTGAAGCACCGAGCGCACGATCGAAACTTTCTGCTTCATACCAGTCGAGAGCTTTTCGTTTCTCGAGTTTGCGAACGAATTCATGTCCAGGAGCGAGAAGAGCTCGTCGGTGCGCCGCTTGATCTTATCGTTATCCATACCGTAGAGTTTTCCGAAATAAGCGACCATTTCTTTGGCGGTCAGGCGGCCATAGAGGCCTGTATTGCCTGACAAAAAACCGATCTGGCGGCGAACGCCTTGTGGGTCTTTCACGACATCGATGCCGTTTATTATGGCCGTACCAGAGGTCGGTTGGAGTGCCGTCGAGATTATGCGCAAAGTTGTCGTTTTGCCGGCGCCGTTGGGTCCAAGTAAGCCGAAAACTTCGCCCTTCTGGCATCTAAAAGTCACATGGTCGACTGCCTTAACCGTACCACGTTTGCGATCTTTGAAATTCTTACAGAGATCTTTGGTTTCGATCATTTTCCTACCTACTCACTCACAAAGGTTCAGCAGTACTATACTCCAGTGTGCCGCTAAAAGTTACAAAAATCGCGAACTTGTCCCGTCTGAGAGTCAACATTGCCGGTGAGAAGTTTTATTGACGTAGCCAGTCCATGATAGCGTATATCTTTCGACGTCAATTGACTCCGCCGCTCGCTGCCGCAGGTTCTTTTGGATTAGCCAAGGAGATAACTATGTCAATGAGCTTACGCGTGTCGACAGTTGCGTTGATTCTGACTTCTGTCACGCTGATATTTTGCGTTGCGCCTGCGAATGCTACGATTCGCTCGGTCAGCGTCAGCAATAATCAATTCTCGCCAAGTACAATCTCGATAAACCACGGCGATACGGTTCGTTGGATTCGTCAACCGGGATCGACATCTCACACATCGACATCCGACCCGCTGTCGCCAAAAGAGTGGGACTCCGGAACACTGCAAATCAGTGTTCCGTTCGACGTGCAGTTTACTGCCTCCGACGGAAATGGACCGTTCACCTATCACTGTGGTTTTCATGCGACGATGAAAGGCACTATCACTGTGCAAACCATGTCGGTTGAGTTGGAACAATCGGGATCGTTGCCCTCAACCTTTGCTCTCGATCAGAACTATCCCAATCCGTTCAATCCAGCGACAGCTATTCGGTTCACTATCGACCGGACCGCAGAAGTTAATTTCAGCGTCTACAATATCCTCGGCGAACAGGTAGAATCCAACGATTTTGGGCTGTTGTCTCCGGGTACTTACACAATTAGTTGGGATTCCAACTCGGCGAGACGAGGGCCGTTGCCGTCGGGAGTCTACTTTTATCGACTGCGTTCCGGTGAGCAATTGCAGACTCGCAAGATGGTTCTACTTAAGTAATTACTTGCGGTGTTCCTTGCAGAGCACTGACTTGAAGGTGTTAAAAACGAACTTTTCCGGCTTGTACGGCAGATTCGGAATTGTAATTGTTTGCGACAGTCGATCTATATCCAATCGCGTCGTGGTATGATATTCGCCTTCCATGAGAATGGTCAACGGTACGAGCATCCGAAATCCTTCGCGGACGTTTTTGACATCAACCTTGATGTCGACAGAATACTTGCCATCACCCATTTGATTAATCACCGGTTCCCAGACGTACTCAGGTAACTGGGTGTCATAAACCCACTGGTCAAAGAACCAATCGAGCGGTTTTCCATAGTGTTTCTCGGCGACTCTTTGAAAATCCGCCGTAGTCGCCTCACTCCATTGATATTCACGCAGGAAGCCGTCGAGCATTTCCTTGAATTTGGCATCATCGCGTTTCGCGAAATCGAACATCATCATGCGCAACATGTAGAGCACATAGGCGCCCTTGCTGTAGACTAGGGTCGAATAGTCGGATGACTTTGACGAGGCTAATCGGTAGCCCATCCAGATTGGCCCGGCATCGTTACCTTCCTGGTAAGCGGTCTGAGCTCCTCGGTTCGAATACGACCCCTTTTCAAACACATCCTCTCGCCAGGTATCGAGTAGTTCGAAGAACCTGCCGCGATTTTGCGGGTCATTTTGATATTTGCGTTGGACATACCAACTGCCAAAATACTCGGCAAACGCCTCTGATAACCATTGATCGTGGTATGATTTCCAACCAACCAGGTGACCCCACCATTGATGAGCGACCTCGTGTGCGCGAAATGCGTCGTCGGTATTGTCGGCAAGCCCGAAGTCAAAGGTCGCATAACCCAAGTGCAGGAGACCCGGCAATCCTTGGCCATGCGGAGAAGGAATTTCTGTTACGATCAGTTGATTGAACGGATATGGATGCACTTCCGCGGAGAATAGACTTGCCGAGGCGACGACATCCAGGAGAACGGCGTGCCGCATTGGAACTGTGGCTGCCCGGTGAGACTTACCGGCGTAGACTGCAACCGGGACGGTGCCGAGAATGCTGCCGGTGTCGATGTCGAAGGGCCCGTAGTTGTAGGACACTAATGATACAGGAAAGTCAGAGATGTCCCAGTCGGTAATCTTGAATCCGTCCTCGATGACCTCTGACGTTTTCCTACCAACCGAGACGACTTCGTATTGTTCGGGGACGGCAAATTGTAACTTATACTTTGCCCGCTTGAGATATCCATAGCGGGGATACCAAGTTGAAGCGTAGGTGAGAATGTTCCCGCCCCACGGCGTTTTGCCAACCATCCGATTTGAATTGTACTCACAGCGCAGGTTTGTGCGTTCGCCTTTGGCTACCGGACTTTCAAGGAATACCGTGACACCATATTCATCTTTTCTCCGCAGCCAGAAGAGGGAGTCGCCATCCTGATCATGGATGCTTAGCGAGTTGTAATCGATATCAGGCATTAATTGAAAAGTCACTGCTCGCAGGCTGTCGATGTTGCAGATGAAGGAGAACTTGACATCCAGATCGGTCTTAGCGGACTGATAGATCTTGCAGGAAATGTCATAGTCCAGACTGTCGATCAGGTCGTGATTTTCGCGATCGGCGCCCCAGGGAGAGTCCTTGTATTCATCTGCGGTGTGGAAGCTCTGGATCAAATCGGGCCCGGAACCCGCTTCGGAAACAACATGCTTATAGAGTTGAATCTCTTCGACTTCTTTGGGATCGTAAAAAAACACGAAATTCCCGCGTTTTGCAGTAAATCGCGCCATGAATCTGCCGCCCAATTGAGGTTGGAGCATGTCACTGAGGATAAGCGCAGAAAACGACATGTCGAATTCGTGTTCAATGTAGTTGATGAAGCCTTGTTGCAGACGCAATTCGTCTTTGCCTGGGCCAAGACTCTTGAAGGTTAGTTGCGACGCCAATTCTTGAAAAGTTGAATCCGTGAATAAGAACGCGACGTCGTCGAATTCCCAATTCGCCGTGCTATCCTGCGTGTGACGTACGAGCATGTGTCGCTCGGCGCGATTCGGCGGCGTTAGCTCAAAGCTGCCTTTGCCTACATAGTCAACTGAGAACAAACGGCCGGCAACTGGTTTCCCCAAAGTGAGGGTGCCCTGGATCAAATTGAATTTGACGCCGCCCCGATTGATCGAAAGGTTAGCGACTTCGGCTTGCATAGAGGGGTCGATTTCAAGCGACCCGATACTATCCGCCAAAGCAGTCAGATGTTCCGAGTTAGCCCTCGCCAGTCCGGCGAATCCGCCAACAAAAAGGACGAACGCGAGCGTGGCTATACTCAGAACATGGCACATCGAGCCCATCCCATTTTTGAGAGCACGATAAAACGTCGAAATTACTTCTTACTGGCGGCGACGGCGTCGTCGAGTGAATCGTGCACCGAAAACACTTCCGTAAGACGCGAGATCACCATGATGCGCTCAATCTTGTCGGTGAGATTGGCCAATCGAAGCTCGCCGCCGGCGTCTCTGAATTTCTTGTAGTGATGGATCAGAATTGACAGACCGGACGAATTGATCCATTCGCAATTCTGCAGGTCGACGATGGCGTTTTTCTGACCCTTCGCCGATAAGGCGTACAGCTTTTCATCGAGCTCGCCGGTATCGGGCCCGCCCATCATCTTGCCTGAAACCGAAATGATACTAACACCATTTTTTTCTGAAACTGTGACTTTCATTAGACCTCCTATATTCTCGGGACACGGCCCCTGATTTGACATCCGTGCATTTAGTTACTCGAGTATAATATAATCTCTCGTCGCGTAAATCGCAAATTTTCTCCGTGTGTTGGCGAAAAGCACTTATTCACTCACTGGTTTGACCGGATGGGTAAGATGGGGGGCAATAATTGACTTGTAACAGTGTCCCATTTTCAATAAGATCATTTGAGTGATAAGAGTTGACTCGGGCGGGACAGTAGGGAACCAATTAAATCTCACTCAACAAACCATGCCAATGAATGTATTTCCAAAGCTCCTATTGGTATTTCTTGCGGTTGATTGGCCAATTTTCACTCGCCGACGACTCCTGACGGCTATTGCAGAATCCGCCAAACAACACTCTATGACAGTAGTCGCCGTGAATCGACCGCTCTGTCCGATTTCCACCATTGTACGCAAGCCGAAGCGCGCCGGCGAACTTTTTAGGCAGCCCGAGTTGAAGCAACTTAGTGAAAACTTCTACCTCTATTCTCCCAAGTACTTCATTCACGATTCGGTTGCCAAGGCTGCCGGACCGCTCGAAAAGTTGAATATCATGGCCCTGCAGTCGTCATTTCGCAATCTCTTTCGCGTTCTCGGTATTAGTGAAAAAGCTCCTCTTGTATGGTATTATCACCCCACGCAGGCCTACGTAACCGAGCTTTTCGAAGGAAGTTTTAATATCTATGAGCTCTATGATCCGCTAATGACGATTGCCGGTCAGGTTGATACTAAGAGCGTTGAATTGGAGTCTATTCACAGATCCCATGTAGATTTGTTGATAACGGCAGCGCAGGGACTCCACGCCGAATTCGGCAATTTTTATAAGCACTCGATCAACATCGGAAATGGGATCGACCGAAAAACATTTGCAGAGCTGACTCAGTCGGGTCGTAATTCGCAATCCGCATTGAATCAGATTTCTCAACCACGAATCGGATACGCCGGCGTGATCGGTGACCGCCTTAATTGGCAGTTGATTAGAGAGGTTGCTGATACCCGCCAAGACTGGAATTTTGTTTTCGTGGGCCGTGTCGACAATGAAGCGATTGTACACAGCTTTTCGAGCGTGAAGAATGTCCATTTCCTGCCTCCGGTACCGGAAGAGAATATTTCTGAGATATTGTGCCACTTCGATGTCGGCGTTTTGCCGTACCTAACAAACGAGTTCTTTTTGTATCTAAACCCGCTGAAATACTATGAACTGGCTGCAAGCGGAGTACCGATCGTCTCAGTAGTCTGCAACCCGATTTCAGAACTTAGTCAAGCGCCCGCCGAACTGGTGATTGCAGCGGAAAACAATGTGAACGCCTGGATCGCGGCGATTGACCGACAGCTAAATTCAGATCGCCAACGCGTCAAAGTTGCTGGACATGCAGTCGCATTGGCGAATTTGTGGGAAGACAAGGCCGAGTCCGTACTTGCGTGTGTCGGCAGACTATTGAACGACTGACGGGACCAAGAGCCCAATATTGATCAGGTCCACGCCGACATTGGAAAAATTCGACCGTAGCCGAAATTCATTGACTACCTCGACTCACACCGCTATGATTGTGGACTAACCTGAGAGGCAAACAAAGTGTGGATTTTAGACTTATTGCGAATTCTGACGAATCACCGAAAAACTATCATTGTGAATTCAATCGTGGTGGCAATTTTGGCTGCCGGAATCAGTTTCCTGCTGCCGAAGACCTATCAAGCCAAAACCACGGTACTTCCACCGGAGACCGAGAGTGGATTGAGCGGACTCATGGGTTTGTCATCGGGACTGTTGGCGCAAGCGGCATCTAATTTTGCGCTGCCGATCATGGCCACGCCATCCGACATCTATGCCAGCATGCTTGAATCCGAGACGATTCTTGGGCGTGTCGTCGATTCCTTGGGATTGGTCAAGTTCTATGGGGTCCAGTCGAAATGGGAGGCGATCGGCGCGCTGAAATCAGACGTCAAGATCCGAGTTGAAATGGACGGGATTGTTTCCGTAACTGTGGATGCGAAAAACGCCGAGTTAGCGGCGAATGCCGCAAACTTGATGGTCAGCAGCCTCGACGATTTCAAAAAAGAGATGCGGAGCCGAAAAGGACGCGACTTCAGTACTTTTCTAAGCAACCGGCTTGTCGAAACGGACAGTTCGCTGCGATTGGCGGCAAATCTGCTTCGAGACTTCCAGGAAACACATGGGGCGATTGCGCTGGACATTCAGTCCGAGGCGCTCATCAAGAACCTTGCCGAAGAAAAGTCGAAGCTGACTGCTTCGGAGGTTGAGCTCGAGGTGATGCGCAAATTACTATATCCTGATAATCCTGAAGTAATACGCAAAGAGCTTGAAGTGCGAGAAATTCGCAGCGGACTTCGCCGTATCGAATCGGGCGCGATCACTTCGCATGATTCGATAATCTCGGCTCTCGACATTCCCTTATCTCGTGTCCCTGACTTGAGCCTGCAATTGGCCGTTCTAACTCGCAATGTCAAGATATTCGAGATGACATATGAACTTCTGTCGCAGCAATATGAAATGGCCCAGCTCCAGGAACGCCGTGATACGCCGACGATTACTGTGCTTGATGCAGCGCGCACACCGGAAATGCCGATTTGGCCGCGAAAGAAATGGATCGTTATCACCGCATTTGCCCTGGCGTTCATCTTTACTTCGACAGTGGTGGTCATAAAAGATGCAGTCAGCAAGGAAGACTCAGCATTGGCGCGCTTTTGGCGACCGTTGCGCGAAATTCTCCTTCAAATCGGTCGCCGTCCGCTCGGTTGATATCCAATGAATATGAGGAATGGTGAATGATCGCTACGGATGGCATCGGCAAACGACCGCGTCTGGCGGTCCTCACGGCAATAAACGGCTTTGCGATAGGGGTCTCCATTTTCGTCGGACCACTCGGAGCAGTACTGGCGATCGGCGGCACCGCCCTGCTGTTAATCGGTCTCGTGAGCGAAATCGGTTTTGTCGCGGTAACAACGCTGATTTCTCACTTCAGCGACGATATGGGCACTTCCTTCGACCTCATCAGGGGACTTAAGTGGGGACTAATGGCATTTGTGTTGACTGTTACGGTCTGGCGGTTTGCCATGCGGAAGGATTGGAGCGGTCTCAAGATTGGCTTCATGGAGAAGTACTTCGCAGTATTCTTCTTCTGGGGGATTATTTGCCTTTTCTTTTCCGACAACCCACAGGCGAGCGTTTTCGAGTTCCTTCGGGTACTTGCTCTCTATCTGATTTACTTTATCGCAAGGGAAACCATTCGAGATCGACGGCACGTCTACATTGTGATAGGGCTCTTCACTTTGGTCGTCTTTTCGTCATCCCTATATTCGGTGGCATCGCTGCTTCAGGGCCACTATTTTCGGCTGCGCGGCTTCATGAACAACTCCGGTGAGTATGCGCAGGCGCTGACATTTATGCTGCCCTTTTTGATTGCGGCGGCGGTTTTGACGAAAAGCAAGATTCTTCGATATTTCATGATCGCCGTAACGACTCTCGGTGTGATAGTTGTTTTTCTGGCATGGTCGCGCGGGGTGATTATTGGAATGTTCATTCAAGCCATCGTAATGTTATTGGTTCACAGGCGCTACAAGGTTATTGCGGGAATGGGAGCGGCGGCTATAGCCATCGCCATTGCCTTATTTCTGATACCGTCGGTATTTGACATTTTCTACAAAGTGGGCCGACTGCAGGCAGGAACTACACACCGCACCACACTTTGGAAAGCGGGAATCGAATCAATTGTGGACAGTCCGATATTCGGACAGGGATTTGAAGTAAGAGTGTCGGACGTACTACACCGTGTACATTGGAACGATCTCTCAGCTGCCACAATGTTTAAAGACGCATCAGGTCGATTTCATCCGCACAACCATTACATACGAGCGGCTGTGTCGACGGGGATTCCTGGACTTTTAATTTTCCTCGGATTTCTATATTTCTTGATTAAAGGCGGTATTCGAGACTGCATTACCGAGCGAGGACGACGACGAGCGGTCTTGTTTTCGGGTCTTCTCGGAATATACGTTAGTTTTGTCTTTCACAGCATGTTCACTACTGCCCCGCTTTTTGGATCTGGATCATACGCCAATTATTTTTGGATTGGACTGGGGCTCGTCCACGCAATCAAGAACAGAGATATCGACATTTGAGGTCCGGACCCTACTTGACCAGACTCGAAGACGTAGCCATTCGGTTTAGCTCGTCCCTTGCCTCGTGTAACTTGTCCTTCTGACGCTTGCGCACTTCACCAGATACTGGATATTTGACCAGCAACTCAAACTCTCGTTTTGCCGCCGCGCTGTCGTTGACGCTCAGGAATATCTTGCCGCGATGGAAACGGCATTCGATTAGGTTGAAGTAATTCTGAGACGTATCCGATTCGAGCGAAGTTATAATGTCCCCGAAGTATTGGACAGCTTCGTGGAAATGTCCGGCGGAATAGCTTGAAAACGCCATCCCCCACTTGACAAGCCGGCTCTGGGGGTACTTTTCCGACAAGCGTTGAGCACAATCCGACGCCGACTGCGGCTCTTTGCGCTCAAGGTAAATCCAAATCAGTGAATTTAATGCGAGGTGATTCGAGAACAACGACGAATCGACAGCGAGCTGCAATTCGGATATTCCGTCGTTCTTGCGATCACCGACAAACGGCAGCCAATTGATGAACTCCGTCTTGGCGGATTTCCAGTAGTGATAGGTGCCGAGTCCGAGATATGCGTCGTACATTTGCGAATCTACTTTGAGTGCATTCAAATATGCCCCTTTCGCTTTGAGCCCGCGCCGCATAGCCGTCCACCAGCTTCCGGCTTTAGCTTCCAATGATGCTTCGTAACCATGCGCGTTGCCGATAGTCAGGTAAGCCCAGGCTGAATCGCGTCCAGCCGCAAGTTCACGCTCGGCCATTTTGATCGCTGCGTCGGCGCTCGCTTCGAACTGGTCTTTGCGTGCGTAGTCCTCGCGATCCATCATTTCGGCATGATCGACTCCAGCAAGGTACAGCATTGCCGCATGGTCGCTCTGGTCGCGCGCGATCATGTCGGAAAACACGTTACGCGCCGAATCAAATTGCTCGACAATCGTGAAAGCGATACCGTGGCGCAATTGCGCGACGTAGGCCGAGTCCAAACCAGCGGCTGTAAGTGACACAGGCAGACACAAAAGTCCAAGTAGAAGGAGCGTGCGTATCAACATTGTTCTATGATCACAAGCATCGCTTGATTATGCAAACAGTTTTGGAACGCAAGCTGCGATACGTATTGCATATCAGGCAACGACGGAATACAATATTCCCGACAATTAGTTGAAAAATCAAATTTTTTGGAGATAAACCATGATCGATTTTGAACTCACCGACGACCACAAATCGGCGCAGCAGATCGCGCGCGATGTCGCCCACAAGTATCTCAAGCCGAAAATCGCCGAACTCGACCGCGAGAACAAAAGCGATCCGGAGTTTATCAAGCGTCTCAAAGAGGCTGAACTGCTCGGCATTTGCATTCCCCAGAAGTATGGCGGCATGGGACTCGATTATATCTCACTCGGCATAGTCTGCGAAGAGATGGAATATGTCGACACATCGGCGCGTGTGGCATTTTCGGTGCATATTGGCTTAAATTCGCTGACGCTGCTCACGTGGGGCAATGAGTTCCAGAAGGAGAAGTACCTGATTCCACAAGCCAAGGGTGAAAAGATCGGCACATTCGGACTCACGGAACCGGCTGCAGGGTCGGATGCGGTCGGCATTCTCACGACAGCGAAGAAATCGGGCGACAAGTACATACTTAACGGCGAGAAGATGTGGATTTCGCTTTCCGAAATTGCGGACATGTTCTTGATCTTTGCCTGGACAGACACGGATAAGCAAAAGAAACGCGATCATACCGGATTGTCGGCATTTATTGTCGAACGAGATTTCAAAGGCGTAACCACCGGCTCGATCACAGGAAAACTCGGCGTACGCGCCGGCAAGACCGGTTGGATCGCGCTGTCGGACGTCGAGGTGCCGGCGGAAAACCTGCTCGGGTTCGAGGGTGAAGGATTCAAGATTGCGATGTCGTGCCTTGATGGCGGGCGCTATACTGTGGCTGCCGGATCGACCGGTCTCATCCGTGCCTGTATGGATGCCTGCAAGGACTATGCGCTGACCCGCAAGACATTTGAAGTGCCAATCGCACAGCACCAGTTAGTCAAAGAGATGTTCGCAGAAATGATTTATGGTTACGAGGCGGGGCAACATCTCTGGATGAAAGTCGGCTGGCTGCGGAACAAGGGGCTGCGTTCAACGCGGGAGACTTCCCTGGCGAAGTGGTTCTGCACTGACCAAGCTGAAAGAGCTGCCTACAATGCGGTTCAGATTCACGGCGCTTATGGATTCTCGGATGAGTATCCGGTGGAACGCTTTTTCCGCAACTCAAAAGGCGCGGCGATTTATGAAGGCACGCGCGAGATTCACAAGTTGATGCAGGCGGATTATTATTTGGGATATCGGACTGACCACGCTGTGCGTTGTTTGCCGCCGAAGTGGGAGGAGTAGATTGACTCCATTTGTTCGAATCATTATCGCAATTCAGTTAACATTAACTATCGCTGGTTACTTTCCCAACTGCTATCTTGTAAGCGGTCTCGGGATGATCCTAATCTTTCTCGCCGCGTTTGGTCCAATTTGCCTTGGCGTCATCGCGATTATCTGGAATCTCACTGGGCGAAAACTGCCGCGGTATGGACTGCTGCTATTTGGTTTCGTGCCGACGATTTGTTATTTAGCTGGAATTGGCATACTTGCCCAAGAAATGCGGAAGACTGCTTGCGAAAAGGGTGATTCCATTCTTGCGGCCATGGATCGATATCGCTCTGATCACGGACAACCCATCGAAAAACTGACGGACCTTGTTCCTGACTACTTTGAGGCGATTCCCGGACATCCCTATTTCGATAGTGACTATTACATTCGCGACGGAACCGCAATTGGCTTCTATGCCGGCGCTTTGGTGACGTGTGACAAGTCAATCGGCGGCGAGTGGGTTTGTGATGACTGAGATATTGTGACAAGTTGGCTTAATTACTACATCGTCGCCGAGCGAAGCGGCCCTACTCTCACTTATTAGGATCAACCACATCTAACTTACCCCAGCCACGAATTCAGATGACTTGTCGCAGCATTTGTGGCTATTTTTCTCCATCCTACTTATAAGTCGTCTTGGGGGTTGACCTTTAGCAGCAGAATCAGAAACGCTCAGGAGAGGAATCAATGAAGCGACATTTTGCTATAGTATTGCTGCTGGCAGTCATATTCGCTAATTGGCAATTGTCATATGCGCAGATCCGCATCGGCGGCGGCGTTGGCTTGGCAATCGAAAACGACAATGCCAAATCGGGCGTCAGCTACGAGGCGAGATTGGCTGTGCCGCTCACGCAAATGATCTATCTTGAGGGCGACCTGTCATATTATGGCAGCGAAACTGTGGTCAAATATCTCTCCGACGACGACTACTCGCTGCGGATACTCTCGGCCTGTATCTTAATCGAGGCGCGCACGCAGACGTTCCAGCCCTTCTCCGGCGGCGGTATCGCCCACTACCAGCCGCAACACGAACTTAGCGACCAGTTGCAGCAGTTTCTGCGGCAAAAGGGATATACCGCAAGTGAAGAAATCGAGTCCAAGGTCGGAGCCATGTTGCGAATCGGGGCGAATATCACATTTTCACCCAAAACACAGGGCCAGTTTTCGGCAAGCTATTACCGATTCGAACCAAAAGTGAACGTTACGGTCACGGACATCAATACCGGTCAAAGCGTGTATGCCTCGGATACGGTCAAATTGTCGGTCGTGGCGCTGAGTTTTGCGTTGTTCTTCAACATTCGCTGATCGACCGGCTCATATGAGACCAGGTGGCGCTGAGAAGACGTTACTGAATCCTTCGTACCTATTTTGATGCGCGTTACTATTTGTTCAATTCCTCTTGCCGCTGGGTGGTCTCTGCCTTGAGTAGCTCTTTCTCGGCGCGTTCGGCCTCAGCACGCGCATTTGCAGCTCTCAATTCCAATTCGCGTGAGTCTATGTTGTAGACTTCGGGCGGCGCCAATGCGTTTTCCACGTTCGCCCGTCTGCCGCCGAATCGCGGACCGCTTGAAAAATCGGTCGCCGCCACGTTTGCGACAAAGGTCGCGACTGCGCCGTAACTTGTCGGGAAGAAAGTCGCGACAATGACCGTATCATAAACCGTTGCTTCAGTGCCCGGTCCAGCGTGCGTTTGCCCGGCAAGCCAGAAGAAGCTGTCACAGAAGTTCAATTCAGCGGGCGCCGACAACTATTGGTTGTGGTCGAGATGCAGCAATCCCACCGCAAGCGGTGGGGCACCTGACTCGGTCTTGACTTGTGGGACAGCCTCATAAGGTGTACGTACCGGCAGTTTCGAAGTAGATGCTCGAGACATACTCAGGAGTGAAAGTACCGATGGGTGACGTCAATTCGACAGCATTGGGAAAAGACGCGGAGGCTGATGGGTCCTCAGTGAAGTGTACTACCGAGGTGATATATCCCGTGCCGCCTACCAACCGGACGCCACATCTCCCCTGCAGATTGATATAGCCGTCGGTCGGGATGGTGATAGAAACGCTTGTGATACCGGCCATTTCCAGGGACAGCGTGGTGATGAGGTTGGACTGATTTGCCGCGATGCCGGGTTCGTTTAGCGTTTCGGCGCTGTTGAAAGCATCATTTGGCAAAATGAGTGAGCAATCCCTGACAACTGCATCAATGTAGAAATCAGTCGTGCTCTCGGAAAAGCCGGCATGTTGTGCGTCGATAGCGTAAGGCGACGAGACCACCCGGCGACGTGGAAGACCCTCGGAGTCAGGCGGAATCTGGATTGCGAAGTAGACTTCCGGAATATTGACCAGCGCGATTGCCGAGAATTCCAGCAAGGTCGAGAATACTCCGTCGTGGACGGCGACGCCAATTGGTCCCGAGTCCCACAGCAGGAATTGCGGCGCCGTTTCTGTCGGCGAGTTCCAGAGCTTGACGACGATCGTCTGCGGGCCGTCGGCCATAGGCGTACCAGAGGCGGTCGTCAGCCGTCCCTGATAGTTAATGACCATGGGCGCTGCCGCGATATAACTACTCGTAATCGAGCAGAGCAAAAGTACAACAGTGCACAAAATCCGATGTTGCAACATTCTGACTCCCCATTCATGAAATGACACAGAATTGACTATTCGAGGTAAAGGAATGACGCTGTGACTAACCCGCGTCACAACCCGCCCACAATATCGACAAATTCGGTCTATAGCCAATGATAAACCATTCACGAGTCGGCTGCAAAATCGCTTTACTTTTCCGGATATTCGTATTACCTAAAAAATCATTCGGGGCGTATAGATATGGAATTATGAGTCGCTTTACTCAAAGGAACGATAATGGCTGAAAAATACGATATAGCGATACTGGGCGGCGGTCCGGGCGGATATGTTGCAGCGATTCGCGCGGCCCAGTTGGGCGCCAAAGTGGCCTGTATAGAGGAAGACAAGTTGGGTGGAATTTGCCTGAATTGGGGTTGTATCCCGACCAAGACATTCATCGCGTCGGCGCACTTGTACCGCAAGATCAAGGAGGCTGCCGAGTTCGGAATTGACATACCGGGCGAACCGCAAATCAATATCGCCCGCATGGTTGAGCGAAAGAACAAGGTCGTTAATGAGTTAGTGGCCGGAATCGGCTTTTTGTTCAAGTCGTATGACATAAAGCTCTATAATGGTTTTGGCTCATTCGAAAGCAAGACCCGAATCGCCGTCGACCTGCAGGATGGCTCGACGCAGATTGTCGAAGCGGACAAAATCATAATCGCCACTGGTTCGCGGCCGATGAATATCCCGGCCTTTGCATTCAACGGCAATACGATCATATCGTCCGATGAGTTGATCTACCCCAAGTCAATTCCTCAATCGATGACAATCATCGGCGGCGGCGTAATTGGCTCGGAGTTTGCGTGCCTCTTGGCACAACTGGGTACGAAGATCAATGTCGTTGAGATGTTGCCAAATCTGCTGCCGTTGGAGGACATAGATACCTCCAAGACAATTGAGCGTGAACTGAAGAAGCAGGGCGCGGAGATCTTCACCGGCGAGAAAGTTCTCTCGGTGCAAGATTCCGGCGGCGGGGTTGTTTGCAAGCTTCAATCAGGGAAGGAGCTGACATCAGAGAAAGTGCTGGTGGCGATAGGACGATCATTCAATACCGAAGATATCAACATCGAAACAGCCGGCGTGGAGTTGAACAAGAATGGATCGATCAAGGTAAATGACAAGATGGAAACATCGGTGAAGGGCATTTACGCCATCGGTGATTGCGCGGGCGTTGCTTTGTTGGCGTATACCGCTTCGCACGAAGGGACGGTTGCGGTGGCGAATGCGTTGGGCAAGAGTCAGAAGGTCGATTATCGAGCTGTCCCGATAACGATTTTCACCGATCCCGAAGTTGGCTCGGTTGGAATGTCTCAGCAAAAGGCGGAGGCTGAAGGTCACGAAGTCAGGATTGGTCAATTCCAATTTCGAAATCTCGGGAAGTCAAAAGCCGAACGTGATTTAGTCGGCGGCGTCAAAATTATTGCCGATAAAAAGACCGACAAGATTCTGGGCGGGCATATTGTCGGCGCTCACGCGACGGATCTCATTCACGAAGTGACACTCGCGATTAGCCAGAAAATGACAGCCGCTGAATTGGGGAATGTGCTTCACGCGCACCCGGTATTATCTGAAGCGATCATGGAATCAGCTCATGACGTTCACGGCATGTGCGTCCATAACCCGAAAAAAGCCAAGTAATAGATAATCTTGATTTCAGGCCAAGCGTGGTTGATTAAATTCACCCGCGCCTGTATTCGCCATGGAGCGAATCGCTTTTTGATTCGTTGACCTGCAATTTCACTCTTGCGCAATTTATTGAATTCTCAAATTTCAGGGTGGTCAAGAGCCGTGAATCAGCGGTCGCAACCTGATCACATTGATTCAACATCAACAACTAAAAGAAACTGCGTGGCAAAGAAAGGATATCGTATGTCACTCTCCAAAAAACTTGGCGCCGAGTTTACCGGTACCTTGTGGCTGGTGCTGGGAGGCTGTGGAAGCGCCGTCCTGGCAGCCGGATTTCCGAATATCGGAATCGGGCTCCTGGGGGTTTCACTGGCGTTCGGCCTAACGGTACTGACCATGGCTTTCGCGATCGGTCACATTTCCGGTTGTCACTTGAATCCGGCCGTTTCGTTCGGTCTTTGGGCGGGCGGGCGATTTGATGGAAAGGAACTTTTCCCCTACATTATCGCACAAGTTTTGGGGGCAATCGCTGGCGCCGGGATTCTATACCTGATTGCCAGCGGGCAGTCCGGATTTTCGACTGCGGGAGGTTTTGCCTCAAATGGTTTCGCGGAACACTCTCCGGGAGGATATTCGTTGCCGGCGGTAATGATCAGCGAAGTGGTTATGACATTCATGTTTCTTTTTGTAATTCTTGGAGCAACAGACAAGAGGGCTCCTGCTGGTCTTGCGCCGATCGCGATTGGACTAGCATTAACTCTGATTCACTTGGTCAGCATTCCGGTTTCGAACACGTCGGTCAACCCGGCGCGCAGTACCGGTCCGGCGCTTTTCGTCGGCGACTGGGCGCTGTCGCAGCTCTGGGTATTCTGGGTCGCTCCGATCATAGGTGGATTGCTTGCCGGCGCGTGCTACAAAGGACTTTTCGCAGAGAACAAGTAATCGGGTTCGAATATGACTTGTCATCTCAAATGAATTGAGGCCGCTTAAGATCAAGCTCTGAAACGGCCCGACCCGCAGAGCCTGCGGCCACTCAAGTCATTAGTGAGTAATGTGTTAAAGCGTGTGATTGCCGTCAGCACTCGTCTGGCCGACGCATTTTCTGCGGATGCCAACAATTAGCCATCACAGTCCCGCATCGGGGTTCACCACCTAACTCATTGACCGATCATAACTAACAAAAACAAAATGATTTGCTGACAAAACGGCACGAGGGTTGCATAAAGATGTTGCGAAGTCAGTTACTCTTAAGAAACACTTTGGCGGTGAAGGGTACTGAAGAGGAGGGGATAGAGGAGCTCCTTTGTGAGGGAGGAGCTCCTTTTGTTTTTAGCGCACGGCGACTCGCGAGCCGGACAAAATATTAGTAACTACTTTCACTTTGTGTCGTCAGTGTACGAACAAATTAAGTCGATACTCTGTGTAAGGAGGGGACGAAGAGATTCGTCTCGTCATTCTACATCGGTGCATGGAACCCTTTCGACGAAGGTTAGGGTTCCTGCTTTTTTTAAGGCGCGAAATTACAATTGGACACGGAAAGAATCAGCGCACAGGCAAAGTTTTGGCGGCATTAAGGTACCGTAAGTAGAGCATCCACACCAGCAGGGCGGCAAGCCACGGGAAGTACCACCAGAGAAATCTCACGAGGTCGGGGACCGGAAGGGGCGTCCATTTCGTCAACGCGAGTAAGACAAACAGGAAAAAGAATGCCTCAGGTTTGACGCATTTTCGAATCACATAATAGGTCGGGGGAATCAGCAAAATGAAGGAGTAGCTCTTCATTCGCGGCATCGCCAGCGCATATACGAGGCACGCGAGGTAGATTGTCTCAAGATTTGACGCACTCTCGGCACCCTTGGAGCGCATTTTGTGCACCCGCCAACTCGCGATGAGAATTAATGCAGCGCCCGCGATATAGATCAGATCCGGCACAATGCTCGGGATTGAGTGCAGCCATGGCGCGGCTTCAGACTTGTCGAAGATGTCTCGTATCATGGCAAGCAACGAGTGATTGTAGGCCTCGCCGCGTTCATCGATGGCTCTCAAGATTGAGAAGAAGGATTTGAAATCGAGTGGCGCGAACAGGTAATTCACAATGAGATAGCCGACGAAGACTACCGACCCGGCGATGGCATAATGAAGAGCTTGTTTCTGCCGCCACAATAACGGCAGAGCAAGAAAAACTATTATTGTCAACTTGAAAAATGAAATTGCCACGATGGCAGAGGCGAATAAAGGCATGTTCTTGCGCAGAAGCGCAATTATCGCGATCCAAAAGAAAACTTGTTCGAACAAGCCAATGTTCCCGGAAACGAAGTCCCAGTAGACACATGAAGAATATGCAAGCGTTATGAACCACAGCAGCAGAAGGTCATCTTCGCCTTCGAATAAATAGCGCCGCCAAAGCAAGAAAAGTATTACCAGCAGAGCGAACTTGAGAATTAAGAATATGATGTTTGCGTGCTCAAAGCTAAATAGCGTGAACAGACGAAAGAACCAAAGCGTCAGCGGCGGATAAACATAGGACAATTTGACTGGCGATCCGGCAAGCTGCTCGGAAACCTTCACGTCATACGGGTCAAGCCCGCGTTCTTGCGCGACAGCGGCAAAATAGTAAGTCTTGAAATCCCACTGTTTGTTTGAGTGAGACAAGTCATAAAGACCATAGACCCAAAGCAACGCAAGCAATCCAAACAGAAGATAACGAAACCACGAGGACTGCTTCATCGCAACAGTTTACTTCCAGCTATCAGGTATCGGGATGACAACCGCAAAGGGTGGGTCGGCCGGGACACCGTCATAAACCAAGATGAGACTCTGGCCGCGAACAAACCACTCGAGGCCCTCCCAGTTGACGTTCTCCCAATTCTGTTCATCAAGCAACGTTTTTACGTTCGCAAACTGCCGGCGCATCCGTTCCGACCACTTTTTCATCTTGGTCGGAGTCACGCTATCGAAAATCGGCTTTACAATGTCATTTATTTCAATCGCCGTTCCGTAAGATCGACCCTGAAGATCGTACCGCTGAAGCTTCTTATACTTGAATTCGCGCTTAGCTCCGGATCCCCGAAGCGGAGCATTTTCCGAGGTCAATAACACAATCAACCCGGTATCAGCGCCATCATCACCCTGCCAAACATGCCAGACAAGATCAGGGGAACGAAACCGCTGTGCGAACGGAGTCACCGGTTCTTCAAGATCAGTGGCTTTGGGGAGTTCTGAGTCGACCAGAAGCGGCTGATTTGAGACTGAGCCTGACTCTTTGAGTTTGGGCGTGTGCATTGCCCGATAGCTTGCAGTGTCATCGGCAAGCAAACCCATGGCGTTGCGTGGGACATTCGTAATGACGAGAATTGGTTGGAGGGAACTGTGCCCGAGTGAGTTCTGCAGTTGATCCGGCAATGATGTAAGCGCCGGATAACCGCCTTCCCACACGACAGCAACCTGAGATGATCCGTCCGGCATAGGCAGAGCTGCGGCGCCTTCGAGCCCGCGATTGCCGAACTCAGTGACAGACTGACTAAACTGCACAAGCACACCCCAGGAACCGGCACCGATTCGCGTCTGCGAATAGAGGGCGTGCATGTCCTCGGACAGAACCGCAACCCGGCCGTCAGCGAGTACTGTGATGCTCTCGAAGTCACCGACTCCTTCGCAACCTTTCATCTTGATGCGTTTTAACTTCGCTGGATCGATAGGAATTACAGCGGAGGAAATGTCGTCCATCTTCATTTCAAAGTAGCAGCCATTGACGTCGTCACTGACCAAGAGCAACTTGCCGCCATAGCGAGTGATGCCCGATACCTCGGTAATTACGTTATCAGCGTCGCCTGCATAGACGACACTTAGAACCACTCCAACTATCAACCCGATCGCGACAATGGCCGCATATCGGAGATTATCTAAGATTGAGCCGAACGACATTTCGCTCCAAGTCTTCATGTTATGTGATCTCTTAAATGGCCGCCCGCATTAAATCACTTTTTTGCGCCCTTGGCAACCCTTAAGTGGCTTGCGTTCCATCGATAGAATACAGCATATTGATTTCGTGACCAGGACCTGCCAGGATACGACATCATGACCAAGACCATGAATCTGTGGATTTCGGCGATTATCATCACGCTCGGCTCGGTATTCTTCCAGCGTATGACTGGACCTTCCTACCCGGCAAAGATCAATCAGACATTGCCATCGGGTAAAATTCTGAAATGCCAACTGCTGACATCACACGAATCGAATTCTGATGCACCGGTGGTAATTCCAGTAACCAGTGAAATTGCGTCGGGAATTGTCTCGTGGCGGCGGGTGAACAGCTCAGATGACTGGTCACAGATTCCGTTGGATCGACGCGGAGACACGCTTGTGGCGTTTCTACCAAAACAACCGGCAGCCGGAAAGGCGGCATATAATGTTGAACTGACAGCCGCCGGAGGCGAAAAGTTGATTTTGACCGAGCAGCCAGTTGTGATTCGGTTTAAGGATCCGGTGCCATTAGGCGTCTTGGCGCCTCACATCGCATTCATGTTCATCTCGATGTTGCTCGCAACGCGAACTGGATTGGAAGCATTTACGAAACGCAACCGATCTTTGCCTTTGGCGATTTGGACGACGATTTTCTTGCTGATCGGCGGATTAATTCTGGGCCCAATCGTTCAGAAGTATGCCTTCGGCGCATTTTGGACCGGGTGGCCGTTCGGGCACGATTTGACCGACAATAAAACAGCGTTGGCGATGCTGATATGGGTAGTTAGTATCTGGCGCGGACGGAGCGGCAAAAACGCGCGTTGGTGGTACATCGTTGCAGCTATAGTGCATCTATTGGTCTATCTCGTGCCACACAGTGTCTTGGGTTCGGAATTGGACTATACTTCCGGGCCAAGTTCTTCTTCTCTGGGCTAATCACTTTTCTTGTCGAGCGCCCAACTCAAGACCATCGACACCAAACTGATAACGATGCTACCCAGCAACGCCGGGATAAATCCATCGATGCGAAGAATATCGGTCATCGCGGCAGTGAGCATCAGCATCAGTGCATTGATGACAAGTGTCAACAAGCCGAGCGTGAGTATGATAAAGGGGAACGCGAAGAACTTTATTATCGGTTTAATGAAAGCATTTACGATTCCGAAGATAAGCGCGACGACTACAATTTGCCAAGGTTCACCTTCAAGATGAATACCTTCAATCAAATAATCCGCGACCCATAGCGCGACACCGTTAATGATCAGGCGGATTAGAATAAATCTTATCATAATCGAATTCCTTTTCTGAGTGAATCATCGGGAAAATAGCGACGCCGACCAAATGCCGCAAAGATTATTTTTGCGGCAAAGTTTTGAAGTCCTCGGTGGCGCGAATCAACTCATTGGCCATTGGCGTCTCCATCGGCGAGTGAGCGCCTTCCGGGACAATCCGCAATTCCGACTTCTGCAGGACACGGCAGAGTTCCCAGGCGGCTCGCACGGGGCAGATAATATCGTACCTTCCCTGGATGACACGGCAGGGCACTTTTGCGATGCGTTTCGCGTCGTCGAGCAGTTGATTAGACGAACGCATGAAGAACTTATTGAAAGTGTAATGGCATTCGATCCGACCGATGGATAGCGAGGAGTCCGATTCGGTCATCTCCGTGATGGCGTGCAAATCGGGCACAAGACACATTGTTGACGACTCCCACATCGCCCAATTCTTAGCTGCCTCCAATCGCAGCGCATCGTTTGCGGTGAGGCGGCGGTAATATGCCGCGACCAAATCCCCGCGTTCGGCCTCTGGAATAAATCCTCTGAATCGCTCCCAGACGTCGGGCCATATTTCCGAGGCGCCGTGTTTGTGCAGCCAATTGATCTCTGACTGGGTTCCGAGAAAGACGCCGCGAAGAATCAGCCCGGCAACCTTGTCCGGATAGGTTTCGGCATATGCGAGCGCGAGGGTACTTCCCCAACTTCCACCCAGCACAATCCACCGGTCGACTTTGCAGTGTACACGCAGCTTTTCCAAGTCATCGACCAAATCCCAAGTTGTATTCTCGGTTAGTTCGGCGTGCGGAGTGCTTCGCCCGGAGCCGCGTTGGTCGAGCAGAATAAGACGGTAGAATTCTGGATCAAAAAATCTGCGGTAACCGGGCAAGATTCCTACACCCGGTCCGCCGTGGAGAAACAAAGCCGGAACTCCATCGGGACGGCCGACTTCTTCATAAGTCAGCGTATGCAAACTCGATACAGCGATGCTGGAAACTTTGTATGGTTCGATTTCCGGATAGAGCTTATCGACATTCATTGCTTGCCTCTATTCCTCGAATGTGCCTCCGGCATCAAGAAATCAAAACTACAATTCCCCACAAGCACTTTCGCAGAAAATGTGGAGTCGAGTACGAATGTGAGAAATGTTGACGAAGCAGTGCTCAGACGGACTGCGCTTGAGGCGTGCGGACGACGCGACGGATGACTTGCGACAGCTCAAAGCCGCCAAATGGTTTGCTGAGGAAGGCATCGATTCCGCAACGCTGGGCCATCTCTTCCGACAACCCGACGCCGTCGCCGGTAAGAAGAATAACCGGGATATTGACATTTCGAGTTCGCAGGTCAATCGCGAGCTGAATTCCGCTTTTGCCCGGCATCATCTGGTCGGTGATAAGAATATCAAATGGTTTCGAATTTTCGATTTTGTGCATTGCCTCACCATAGTTGTGGGCAGTCTCAACCTCATATCCAAGCCGGCGAAGCATCTGTTTTGCGAGGTTGGCAATTTCGGTTTCGTCGTCGACAAAAAGGATGCGACCGGTGCCGTGATTGAGCGGAGCATATTTCAGTTCTTGATCGTGAGATTCTGACTGAGTCAATGGCAATAGGACAGTGAAAGTCGTCCCCTGCCCTATGCGGCTGGCGACCGTTATGGTTCCCTTATGGCTAAGTATAATTTGCCGCGAAACTGACAATCCAAGTCCGGTGCCCTCTCCGTCTGGCTTTGTCGTAAAGAACGGATCAAAGGCGCGGGCCTGAGTTGCTTCATCCATACCCATTCCGGAGTCTATAACACACAGCCGGACGTATCGTCCAGTAGGGACTTCGCCGATCGCGCTCGCCTGTGCATGATCGATTTTCTGGACGTCGATATTGAGCCGGAGGTTGCCGCCGCGTTCGCGCATGGCATAACAGGCGTTTACACAGAGGTTCATGATGACTTGATGGATCTGCACAGGATCGGCGATGATCGCATCGATCTCGACATCGCATCGACGGGTGATCTCGATGTTAGGCGGAACCGAAGCGCGCAGCAGTTTAACAACCTCGTTGACAATGTGGTGAAGCAAGAGAGGTTTCCGTTCCTGTTCGATTTGCTTACTGAACGCGAGTATCTGTTTGACCAGTTCCTTGCCGCGCACGGCAGCTTTCATTACATGGCTTAGATCCTCATGTGTCCGGCTTTTCGAATCCAACTCCTGCATCACCAATTCAGTGTATCCATACAGAGGCGTGAGAATATTGTTGAAGTCGTGGGCGATTCCACCGGCGAGTGCGCCAAGCGATTCGAGTTTTTGGGCCTGACGAAGCTGCGTTTCCAGTTGGTTGCGCTCTTCTTCCTCGCGCCGGCGGTCGGTAACATCTTGCACGAGACCAATCACGCGGCCGACGCGGCCGTCTTTACTTTGGACCGTTTCGCTGCGCGTGATTACATAGCGAATTTCGCCGCTGGGTCGAACAATGCGATATGGGTTCGTGTAGCCGGAACCTTTGGTGCGCAGCTCATTCAGGCTATTGTTCATAACCTCGCGATCATCGGGATGAATCAACGCAATAAATGCGTCATATGTGCCGGTGAACCCGCTTGCGGAAATTTCAAATATCGAATAGAGCTGTTCCGACAGAATGATTTTGTCTTCATCAAGGTTCCATTCCCAACTTCCCGTTTTAGCAATGCGCTGTGCCTCGAGAAGCTGGCGGTGGTTGACTTCGAGTTCATAAGCAGATTTGGTCTGCTCCGTAACATCGAGCATCATCAAATAGACCTCGGACCACGTCGCATCTCCTCCCGGAGGAATCGTTAGCGACATCATAACAGTCAAATCGCGCTGTGAGAGCGAACGCACTTGCATTTCCCAGATCTTCCGGTCGCTTCCCGCAAGAACTTCAAATACGATACCGAGAATGCTATCGCAGGACTCTTCGCTCAGTACAAAGGCAATTTCGTCATTGAGTTGCTTCGGACTGGTTGCGTCGAACAATGTCAGTGTTGCCTGATTGACGTCTCTGATTTGTGCGGCGTGAATGAGGTTGCGGAACTGGTCTTCATGTTGCGACCAGTATTGGCGCGGATCCGCGCCCCCCAATTCGATTTGGGCGATAATGGCGTTTCGCACATTGGAGAAATCGACCACCCAGATTGAGACGGGAGTATTTTCAAACAGACTGCGGTACTTGCCTTCTTGGGCAGCAAGTTCAATTCGTGATCGCCGAATCGAATTCAGCAGCCGGTAAATCAGCAAATGCAAAATGCTTGCGGTGATCAGGACAAACACCCAACCTTTTGCCGTTTGGACGGCAGTGATTGAGTTGGCTGTCGGAGACTCGGTGACCAAATACGAAGTTGCCTGGTCGGATAGTGTGATGTACAGAATTCCAATGAGCAGGTAGGGTAGCGAAATCCGGGCTGCAAGTAAGAGGGGGGTTCTGTTCGACACCTTTTCCACCTAAAGTTGTGAGACGATGTACCCCGCTGCTAATGTCAACTCGACTTTAACGATCAGAATAGCCGATACGGGGTCGAATTTGTTCGACTTAATGTGTATCGGCATGCCATGCTGATAGATGAGGTTTGGCAGCAGCGAGGTTGTCGGACGTTTCAATTTGAAATTGGAGTGAACAAAAGAAGGCGGAATGGACGGCCGAAACTACGTCGCTCCGGCCCCAAGAAGTCGGCTTTGCAGCTACGGTCGGATTGTCGCTTCGAGGTTACGATTCATATTAGCGGCATCGGAAAGCTTGTATTCCCAGGTTGCCTCGTTGCCGTTTATGATTGTTGCGTTTGACTCGGCAACTTCGCCGGGGAATTTCACGGTCAGTTTGATTGTGCGTTCGGCAAATGCCTGCTTCATCACCTTCATCATCATCCGCCCCATGTCGGCAAATGGGTCGTCGACGGCTGCCGAATCTGCTGTGCTGTCTGCGGCTTCCGGCTGCGTCATGTTCATTTTGCCAAAAGCAGAGAGTGAGCTGTCGCCGAATTCGCGGACAAAAGTCCAACCGCCTGACTCATTCCTGCCGAAACGAATTTCCTTCTTCTGCGCCATGCCCTGCATCATTTCGTCATCCGTCCAGTCGTTGGAAAACTTGGATAACTCGTCCATATTTGAGAATGAGACTTTGATGTCATAGACAGCGGTCGAGTCAGTCTGGGTTTCGGCGAAGTCAATCAGCTTCAGGCTACCACCGCTCTTGGCGAGCTTCTTTTCGACGTCAGCACGCTTAATGAAAGAAAACGAGCTATCGCTTGAGCTATCGGAACTCAATTCCTGCAGCATGGGCGCCATTCCCATCATCCCGTCTTTGTAAAGAACCATGTGCTGGGATATGATGCCGGAACCATCGGCGTTGAGTTCGAGTCGCTCGGCATAGTCGAAGCAACCGACAAGCGAAATAGCAATTGCAGCGATTAGTGCAGTCTTCAGGAATTTCGTCATAAGCCTAACCCTCCGTAGTCAGCATTATTAGTGGATTGAATTGTTTACAATAGCACCATAATGGCCGGAGTCACTAACCGCAACAAAAATTAGTGACGCATTCACTCGGGCGCAACCAATTCCACTTTGATGCGGTCGGGGTCTTCGAAGAACAAACCATAAGCACCGCCGGCCGTCGGAAATTTACCTGAGTAGAGCAGCACGATACCGCGTTCCTCCAGAAGGCTCTTCATTTGATCGACGTGATCCCGCGAACGCGCGTGGAAGGCGAGGTGGTTGAGCCCCGTCCGACAACGATGAAACGGCACATCGAGAAATCGCTCTTCAGTTTGAACGAATACAATATATGTATCGCCGAGAATGTAGCTTCTCCCCTGCTTCCAGGATTGGTAGTGCCGATATCCGAGTTCGCCGAGAAACCAGCCCCAGAACATGGCTGATTTCTCAAGATCGCTGACGTAGATTTCGACGTGGTGCAGTTGACCGGCTGTCATTTTCCGCTCTTCGCCGAATAGTAAAGTCGATTCAAACGCAAGCGTTCGCGCGGCAGGTCGGGACCGCTGATATGTACATCGAGTTCGCGTCCACCCTTGCACTGAAACATCGGAATGTACAGCGGGTGGTATCCGGCTTTGAGCGCAATGCGACCAATTACGTCGCCGCCACCATGGAGACCGTCGTTGTCGACCACGAGCGAATCGCCGATGTATACCCGGCTCCCATCGTCCGAGCTAATTGCAAATTCGTACAGGCCATCATTCGGCGCCAGAAAATATCCGGAGAAGGTCAAACCGAAGTCTTCCTCGCGGGCGATTTTGGGCAAAGCAATGGAATCGGCGATAAAATCCTGAATCACTTTGACGGAGTCAAACGAAGGCAGTTTCTGCCATTCCCCTTCGTAATAAGTTGCTGCAAGACCGGGTTTGAGGTCAGTCACGCTGGTGGCTTCGTGCGGTACAAGTTGGCGATAGGTCACGGAGGTTACGAAATGATCGTCACTACCGGGTTTGATCGCACGCGCTTTCACGGTGCTTGTCGATGACAAAGTGATTGGCTCAACGTAAGCCGCTGACTTGACCGAAGGCTCGGTGCCATCAATCGTGAAGTAGATCTTCGCACCCGGATTTGGCGTAGTCATAGACACATGGGTCGACCCGACGAAACTGCTTGAATCGGCACTAACGCGTACGAGCGTTGCGTCCAACTCATCAATCAGCTGTGGAGCAGGAACGTCAGAAGTTGACAGAGATGGTGCAAGGCTCGCAGCCAGGATTTTGATATGCTTGTTATTCGGTATGACAACCTTGGTATTCTCTTCAGGCAAATTGAATTCAATCATGAACAAGTACGTGAATCGATAGGCTTCGTTTTCGCCCTTGGCGGTGTGCCGATGCGAACCGTACCACGCCACCTTTTCTCGGTTGATATATCCTGGTGCAATGCCGTCGCGCTCTTCAACGAGATTTCCACCGACCAACCGATTATTCCACTGCCCTATCGGCTCCGCGTAATCCTGAATCCGGCACCCTTGAAACCCGAACTGATACGTGCTGCCACGAATTTCAAAATCTCCCTCGGTAGCTCCGCCGACGGAGCAAGTCAAAAGGCAGAGCCGCTCTTGCTTACCATTCGAGAGTGCAAGGGTCTGACCCTGACACGACACGGCATTCAACGCACCTGCGGCTTTCGGACCCAGTACGAATGAGATCCCATTGTACTCCAAGGTATCCGGTAGCAATTCACCGGCAAAGCTATTCCCCACACCGTCGATATTACCGTCTTTACGATTGTTGTCGAGGCTGATCGCATCGAGATTGTACGGCAAGCTCAGTGGACGCCAAGCAACTTTGGGAAGTTCATTCTTCTTGTCGGTCTTGAGCTTGACTGCAAACGCCTTGGGCTGATATCGCGTTAACGAAAACTCCAGAGCGCTGTCCTTGAAAGTTGCCGCACCGACCGGGTCTTCGAAACCGTTAACCTCGCGGGCGGATACGATTGGAAACGCAAAGTTAATTTTCGCGCTGGTTGCCAGTTTGCCCTTGGTCTCCTTCACCCTGACGATAAGTTCGTCGCCTTGTTCCGACATCTTGACAGCATTGACAAAGACATTATCGCCGGAGGGTTTGGGGTCTACACTTAGCAGCGAGAACTCGCGGCCAAGAATACCTGTATGACTATCGGTTTCAAATGCAATCAACGGCTGGTTTAGACGGGCGGCTTGTTCGGGAATATCGGATTCGCTCCAGTCGCCTTTGTGGGCGACGAGCGCAAAGGTGAATTCGTGGTGGCCCATGTCCTGCGACTTCTGATCGCCAACCCAGTTCCAGCTTTCGAAAACGCCGGGAGTGTGAAGCAAAGTTAGCCGCAAGATGCCGGCTTCCGGATGATCCCAGCCGTATTTGCAGTCGTTGAGAATCGCGACGCCGTAAGCGCCAGATGGATCGGTCATGTCTGCCCATTGGTGGCCGGGGACTTCGTATTTCTGCTTAGTGTTCAACCCGCGCTTGATGGCGCCCAGACCGAGATCATACGTCACGCTGTCGTTGGCGCAAGTCAACGGGAAGGCGACTTTCAGGAGCGTTTCCTTCTCATACCAGTCGATTTCGTTCTTGATTTCAATGCGGTCGCTGTTTGAGACGAGGCTGATAATCGTCCTAAATGTCGAAGCGTCAGTTTTGCAAGTGATTTGGATAGCTGCGCGGACAGGACCTTCTTCAACAACTTTGATCTCGACTGGGTCTTTCAGCGCCGCACGCGGAGGAAGAATTATATCTTCATATTGTATTTCCCAGGCGGGCCACTGACGAGGTTTGTCGTGAATCAACTGAAATTGAATTGGAGCAGTCAAGAGTTCACGAGACAGGAACTTATCCGTTATTGATGATATGTTGCCCGCAGAGTCTATTTTTACTACATAGCGATGATTCTCTATTGAATTCGAAGTTATGCCAAGTTCACTTGAAGGACTGCGAACCTCGCCAGCTTGTGAAAGATTGAAAACCGCGTAGCCAGCCGGCACTGCATCGGCGCTAAACATAAGATGCATGCCGTCGATGGAAATCTGGCAATCGAGTTGGTGTCCATTGGAATCATAAATGAAGTTGAACATCCCCATCTCAATGCTTGAAGCGGGGAATTCTACGACGTCGTTACGCCTCATTGCAAGCGGGTTATAGACGACAATCGGCGTACCATCCACTTGGGTATCGAGTTCGTTCAAGACCATTGCAGACGCATTTTCCAGCGCCGCTGCAAAGCGGTTCTGGCAGAGGATCTCGTCATTCCAGGAAAATTCGTAAGCTTCGGGAATGCTGGTACCGGTGAGGTCATCGTGGAACTGGTGCCACAAGAATCGCTCCCAAGTGTCGCGCAAGTACTCAGTCGGATACGGCGCTCCAGTTGTCAAGTGCGCGATCACTGAAGCGCGCTCGGCAGCATCGGCAAGAAGCTCGTTCTTGCGATTCCAACGTTTCATAGCTGCCTGCGAAGTGTAGCATCCGACGCCGTGACGGGTCATCACAAGCTCGCCGTTGTAGTGCGGAAGTTTGGTCTTGTCGCTGCCCTTGACCAATTCGATCAAATCATCCGAGCCGACCGAGCTGACTTTGATCGGCCCGTCACTCTTGAGTGACTTCGACAGCCATGCGACTGAAAGCGATTCAGGCGAGCCGCCGGTGTCGCCGGTTCCGAAATAAGTGTAGCCCGCGTTGAGACCGGCTGTATCGGCGTAGGCTGAAATTTTCCGGATCCACGAGGTGTCGGCACTAAGGTCGTTGTGAATTTTGCCGGTGTAGTCACCCGCATTGAGACAAGCTACGATTGAGGAACCGTCAACGCCTTGCCAAGTCCCGATGTCGAACGGAATCCCGACTACTGAGCCCCACGCGAGCTTCTGCGTCGTGAAACTCTCGATGCCACAGTGTTTGGCAATCGAAGGCAGCGCGTAACCGAACCCGAAACAATCCGGCAGGAAAATGTCGCGGCTGGTTTTGCCGAATTCCTTTTTGTAGAAGCCATTGCCGTAGAGATTGTGGCGAACAAGCGATTCAAATGACGGTATGTTGACATCGACGGCATCAACCCAGCTTCCGGCGACGCGCCATTGGCCGCTGTCGGCCGCCGACCTGATCCGCGACAAGGACTCGGACGTCCCAGGAGGTAGTCTCCGGCCTCGAGGCCCTGGTCAGGAGCGAGGACAGGGCGGGCGCGAAGGCGATGCAGCGGCCCTCGGCAGAGGACCTGTTCAGGTAGCGAGCTCCGCGTCGATCTTCTTCGGCATGTCGCCGGCGCCCTCTCAGTGAACTCCGGCGGGCTGTAGACGCCGCCGGGAACTCCGCTGGGCGAGGATCCGGCTGCCGTCCTCCGAGGTGACGAGTTTGCGGCGCTGACCGGGACCGACCCGGGCGAAGACGCCGGGCTCGAGCTCGTCGTAGACGCCCTCGACGATCAGGTTGACCTTGCCCTTGAGCGGCGTATAGACCTCTTCCT
>CAVPQS010000063.1:0-7906 GCA_963707485.1 uncultured bacterium | reverse complement strand
AAATCAGGCGCCTCGGTCAAGATGCAAGTTTTCCGCAAGGGTCGTCCGATGCAGCTCAATGTGACTCTTGGCGACCGCGATGCCGGTCTGGCGCAGGATTTCCCGCCGGAGACGATGCCGCAGAACACCGGCAGCCCGGAAGCGCCGGCTCAAAGCACCTGGTTCGGAATGGCGGTCGAAACCGCTTCTGAGCAGTTGGCCGATCAATATGGCGTCGAATTTCACGAAGGCGTAATTGTTACTTATGTCGAAGCGGGGAGCCAGGCAGATATCGAAGGCGTGACCCCTGGGACAATTTTGATCGAAATCGATCATCAGCCGGTGCCGTCAAAGGATTCGTTCTATTCGCTGCAATCGTCATTGGCGGGGCGCACAAAAGCGATTGCGCTAATCGGCTATGATCTTCGCGGTAATATCAAATATTTCGCCATCAAACCATCATAGAGATATCGTAGTTAAGTTCTCTAACCTTTTTTGTGGGAGGATAAGAACGGGAATTGAAAACTTTTAACATCACTAGACGAGGACGGGTTTGACTTTGGCGAGACAGTCAAAGAAGTATCGGGATGAAGACAGATCGCTGGATCTGTATCTGCGGGAAATCGGGGAGACCCCGCTCATTTCAGCCGACGAAGAAGTGCGCCTGGCAAAGAGAATCCACGAGGGTGATCAAAAGGCGTTAGAGGCTTTGACCAAAGCCAATCTTCGGTTTGTCGTGAGCGTGGCCAAGCAGTACCAGAATCAAGGTTTGTCACTGGCGGATCTTATCAACGAGGGGAACATCGGGCTGATCAAAGCCGCAAAACGGTTCGACTGGACGCGTGGATTTAAGTTTATCTCCTACGCCGTCTGGTGGATTCGGCAGGCGATTCTGCAGGCGTTGGCCGAGCAGTCGCGCATTGTCCGTCTCCCGCTCAACCGCGTTGGTACCTTGCACAAAATCGGCAAGGTTTCTTCGTCGCTCGAGCAGGAGTATGGCCGTGAGCCGTCGCCGGAGGAAATCGCGAATGAGTTGGAGCTCTCCGAAGCGGAAGTTTCCGACACGCTCAAGATTTCCAATTCGCATCTGTCGCTGGATGCGCCGTTTTCGGTGTCGGAAGACAACAGTCTGATCGACGTACTTGAAGATGAATTTCAGCCGGCTCCTGATGAAGCGTTGCTCGACCAGTCGTTGCGGCTGGAAATCGAGAAAGCGCTCGACACTCTTACTCCGCGTGAGGCAGAGGTGATCAATCTTTACTTTGGCCTTAATCATGAAAAGGCATTAACGTTGGAAGAGATTGGCGCCCGATTCAACCTGACGCGCGAGCGGGTGAGACAGATTAAAGAAAAAGCCATTCGCCGGCTGCGGCACGCCTCGCGTTCCCGCAGCTTGAGGGCATATCTGACTTAGTACATAGCTAATGATTTCGTATTTGAAGCGGCAGTCCACCAACTGCCGCTTTTTTGTTGGCGCTATATCGGTCTTTCGCTTTCTCAATCTAAAATTGTTGCTCGCAAAATTTTCCTTGACATAAAGTGGAGCGAGAAGCTTATTTTGGTTAGATTCAGCCTTATGGGGCTCATATGGGCGGCTTGAGGCATTTTGCCTTAGTAACATCTCTCTTCTTGATTCAATTAATAGCAGGACACGACTATGCCACGGCGGCAACGCGTTATGTTTCCTATTCGGGTAACAACACCCCGCCTTATACATCCTTGGAATCCGCAACTGATCGAATTTCTCTTGCTGCGCAGTATGCCCGACCGGGCGATACGATTCGTGTAGCCGCCGGCATCTACTATGACCCGGAGTCAATTCTTCTAAATAATGGAATCACGCTGATCGGAGCGGGTCAGGAATTGACTGAACTGAGAAATCAAAGCGGCGTCTCGGGACAAATTGTCTGCGGGTCCGGCGACCTTACCGTCGCCGACATGAGATTTCGAGGAGTTTACAAAGTTCCATTGCCCGATGCCATCTTCTTCCAGCTTGGAAGCGGCTCGCTGCATCTTCAACGTTGCCTCTTCGATCGTTACGAATGTGCGGTCTCATTCTTCGGATCATATTTGGAAATTGAGGATTGCCTTTTTCAGGAATGCGGCGAAAATACGGACGCGATCAACGTTGGCTCCGGTAACGGACTGATTGAAAATAATACGTTCATCAATCGCCGTCAGACATATTTCTATGAGGCGAGCATCAACATTGAAATTGGCGGTTATCACGCAAGTAACTTTGATGTCGTTCGAAATATCTTTCATGGCTATCAAAATGACGTCGATGCGAGCGGGTCCAACGGCATGATCACGGTCGAGAACAATCTCTTTCTCAACAACTTCATTCCTCCTCCGAACTATATTCCGCCGTATGTCGCTTCGGCGCCCTATGTTTACCTTGGCACACCCTATTCGACCGTCCGGAACAACCTCTTTGAAGCCTGCTTCGAAGGCGAGAGCGGTCGGGACGGCGAAAAGCCGCCCTGTCTGTATGTCGAGGGTTATCAGTACTCCGAAGTCCGCAACAATATCTTTGTCGGTCGTCAGCCCGGGATGGTGCTTGACATCGACGATCATCGTATTCCCGGCATGTCCTACTCCTTCGAGATTAGCTACAACGATTTCTGGCTTGATGCCCCACATCCCCAGGTTGCGGTTGTAGGAGTCGGGAACTTTGGTTGCGAAGAATACAGTCATGAATCGGAACTCGGACAAGGCTCGATTATCAACAACATTTGCCGCAATCCGATGTTCGCCGACACACTTGGTTATTTTCTGCAGCTTTACTCACCCTGTATTGATGCCGGTTATCCCGAATACTCAGACTCCGATGGCACCCGTTCAGACACTGGTCCGTGGGGCGGCCCCGGAGGTAGATTTTACAGCTACCAGGATTTGCCGCCGCAAACACCGCAGCGGCTGTATCTCAATCAAGTACAGCAGTTGACCCGACTTTCATGGCTGGGCAATTCCGAATCTGATTTTTCGCACTACATTCTTTTCCGCGACACACAGTCTCCGCCTGCGCTCGATTCAGAACATGTCCTGACTTATATTTCGAGTAGCGGCGGGCCTTTTGGCGGGCCGGAACAAAGTGGCAAACAACCGCTCCGCGGCGGTCTGCTCCCAACGATTAATTCCTACGAACTCGGCGGCATTCAATCGCTGCGCTATCTCGACATGGCTGAAGGAACAAGCGAATCGTTCACTTATGCCTTGGTTGCCGTTGACTACTCGGGGTTGGTCTCGGGTCCGGCTACAGTGGGGCAGGCCGGGAGCTCGGAAAGACAGGAACAAGCCAGAGGTCCCTTGCCGGAGGAGTTCGCTCTCGACCAGAACTTTCCTAATCCCTTCAATGCATCGACAGCAATCATCTACAATCTGCCCAATATCGGCGCTCAACCGGCCGCGGTGACGCTTATGATTTACAACTCTCTTGGTCAAGTGGTGCGGATACTCGTCGACCAAAGGCAATACCCTGGCCGCCAGATCGCCTATTGGGATGGTTACGACCAACGCGGAAAGGAGGTGGCATCAGGAATTTACTTCTACAAGCTGCAAGTATCCGGCGTCGACTTTGTAAAGTCGAAAAAGATGCTCCTAATCAAGTAAACAAAAACAGGCAGACGAATTATCGCTCGCGCGAATCGGAGAAGTTTATGAATAAGGTAGGGACAATCTGCTATGCGACAATATGGGCATTGCTCATTCTGAGCGCACAAATTCTTGCTTCCGGAAAAATTTATTACGGTGCATGGACACAGGGAATGCCATCTTACGCAAATGACCAACAGGTCCAGGAATTCTATGATACCCTTGCTGCGACACTGGGATTCAACTTGATCATCGGCACCGCGCCCCCAAATCGATGTGCATTGCTTGGAGAAGCCGGGCTAAAAGCGATTGGTCACAACATCAACGAAGTCGATGAGTTGAACGAGTCGATCGACCCTTATCCGGAAATGTACTCGATTGAAGCGACTTATGTTACGTTCCTCGCGAAAGGCCAGGAGTTAATTCCAAAAGTTGTGTAAAAGGCAAAAAAGTAGCGTAACCTTTTCTAAACAACAGTTCCGGCAAGAGGCCTTGAGGAGAGGCTTCTTCAAGAAAGGATACGCCGATGTCAAAGTATGAGAAGTTGAATGTATCGACAAGTGAAAAGCTTGCCGGGGAGGCGTCCGGATTGAGTCTTGATCTGGATGAGATTGCTCGAAAGGGCGCCTTGCGGATGTTAAGCGAGGTCTTGGAGGCTGAGGTTGAGGAGTTTTTGGGTCGCAAGCGTCATGAGCGGTTGGGCGCCGGTCACAGTCGCGGCGGCGAGGTGTTCAAAGGCTATCGCAATGGTTATGGCCAGGAACGGCAGGTGACCTTGGGTAGCGGAACCTTGGCGATTAAGGCGCCGCGGGTGCGGGAGACGAATGAGAAGTTCGAGTCGCAAGTTCTACATTCTTACCAGAAGCAATCCTCTCAAGTCAAAGCTTTGATTCCCGAACTGTATGTTCAAGGGCTGGCGCATGGGGACTTTGAGCCGGCCTTAAGGGGACTTTTGGGAGAAGCGGCCGGCCTGTCGCCTTCGACGGTGGTGCGCTTGAAAGCGGAGTGGGAGACTGAATACGAACAATGGCGCAAGCGGTCGTTGACGGATCACCACTATGTCTATCTCTGGTGCGACGGGGTGTATCCGAAAGCGGGCTTGCAGGAAGACAAGACGGCATTTCTGGTGGTGATGGCGGCTAACGAAAACGGGGAGAAAGAGCTGCTGACGATTGCCGAAGGCTATCGCGAATCTGGTGAAAGCTGGGCCGGAGTGCTGCGCGATCTTCGAGACCGCGGATTGAAAGATCCGAAACTGTTCGTCGGCGATGGCGCATTGGGGCTGTGGGCGGCGATCAATGAGGTCTATCCCCAAGCCGATCAGGGCCGCTGCTGGGTGCATAAGATGCGCAATGTCGAAAACTACTTCCCCAAACGCCTGCAGCCGGAGGTGAAGTTACAGCTCAAGCAGATGTATAACGCTATGACTAAAGACGAGAATCTGGCTTTGATGAAATCGTTCGCTGACACTTATGGTCGGGAGTATCCGCGCGGTGTCGAATGCCTGCTTAAAGACCAGGACGCCTTGTTGACCTTTTACGACTATCCGCAAGAGCACTGGGTCTCGATCAAGACCAGCAATCCGATCGAGTCGGTGTTCGCAATCGTCAAGCTCAGAACCAACGCCGCCAGAAGAATCAAGTCACCAAGGTCAGCCTTGTACCTGATCTTCCAGTTGTTTGAGCGCGCCAGCCGAAACTGGCGACGGCTCAATGCGCCGGACTTGATGATCAAAGTGATAGAAGGAGTGAAGTTCAAAGATGGAATCGAAGTGAAGGAGAAGAAATCAGCGAAGTCAGCAACCGAAACACACGCTGCTTGAAAAACTTTTTACACAACTATTGACAAGAGCTCGGCAGGATTTCCGGTGAGTAGTAGTGCTCGAGCAGGACGCACTTCCGCTATCTCAGGGTAGGTCGCTTCCCTAATTGTCTCTCTTTGAAAACGCTTCTTGCCCACTTCCTGGAACTCCTACTCCAGTGGTAACACAGATTAGCGGCAGTCCTTTCCCGGCGGCAAAGTTCGGCAATACTGACCTCGCCGCAGAGACATTATTGCTCGATTCGGGTTATTCTTCGCTGGAGAACTTCGGCCGCGTCTGGCGGCGGATCTCTTCGCCTACGGTTTTGGGTTCTGTTTGAACGATACCATGGCTTATTACCTTCTCGCGAATATCGTCGCTTGGAGCCGGCTCGTTCTCCCTCACCAAGCCGACCTCAAGACCACAACAATTTGCTTGAAGTGTAGTTCGACTCACATGCCCTCTGTTCACTTTTCCCTGATGGCGAACAAATTCGACAAATGAGCATTGCTGTTGTCAGGTGGTAGTCGCTCGAGTTCTGCGTTTCGGATTGTAGCGGCCTGCTAACGCGTGATCCCCGGTCGCGATAGCTTCACCTGTCAGCACACGTGAAATGTTCTGGCGAATTTGAGAAATTGTACTTAATTGTGTATTGATCAACAGCTAATTTACCGGTCAATCACGCGAGTTGGCCTCGCTATTGAGGGCGGAGTATGGACGAGTCTACACGACCCCTGTTCTTGTTGGAGACCGGCGTCAAGGTCGGGCACTATGTTATTGAACGCAAACTCGGATCGGGAGGGATGGGGGTTGTCTATCTGGCACACGACGTCGAGCTCGATCGTAAGGTCGCGCTCAAATTCCTTGCGCCCCACCTAAACCAGAGTAGCGAATATAAGTACCGATTTAAGGTGGAGGCACAGGCTGCTGCTCGATTACACCACCGCAATATTGTAACCGTCTTCGACGTCGCAGAGTTTCGCGATACCCCCTACATAGTGATGGAGTATGTTGAAGGGAGAAGCCTCAAGGAAGAGATTCAAATTCGACAATTCACGCTTGATGAAGTTCTCGAGATCGGCCGACAACTGTGCGATGCTTTATCTGAAGCTCATGGCAAAGGGGTTGTTCACCGCGATATAAAGCCCGGCAATATCATTATCGATCAGTCCAATACGGTGCGAGTGCTGGATTTTGGATTGGCCAAGTTCATGCAACCGCAAAAAGACCATTTAAGTCAATCCGGCGCCTTGATTGGTACTGTGTGCTATATGTCACCGGAGCAGATCCGAGGCGAGACTATCGACCAGCGATCGGATATCTTTGCCTTGGGAACCGTAATCTATGAAATGCTCTACGGCAAGCCACCATTTGGAGGCGAATCGGATATCGCCGTGGCGCACGCGATTTTGTCGAAGCATCCGGAGTTTGCCGCATCGAGTCACAATAACGTCCCAACTGCGGTCATCGAAGTCTTGAGCAGAGCACTGCAGAAGAAGCCTGAGCGGCGATTTCAAAATGCGGCCGAAATGAGTGCTTCGCTCACGGGCAGGGGCGAGACAAAATCGAATCCATTTAAGATATCGGGAAGAGCGAAGCCAGTCAGCAAAGTGATCGTCGCTGCTGCGATCACTTTCTTAGTTGCCGGCTATTTCGCGATCAATTGGCGTGGCGACGGGCGTCAGACGCCAATGATGTCCACAGTAATTGCTGCCGAAAGCTCGACTGACACTATTGTTGTGTTGCCGTTTCGAAATCTAACGGGGGATTCCGAAAACGACTATGTTGCGTTCACAATCACGCGCGGGGTGAGTTCTCGCTTCAAATACGGTACTTCCTTGGCGGTGCGCGACGAGGGGCGGTTCGATGGAATCTTGTCGATGAAGAATAGATCGCAGGTTCCGGATACGGTTAACGCGCGATATGTCATATCTGGTGAATTACGAAGGGCCACGAACGGATTCGCCATCGGTTGCAGGATCACAGTTCGGGGTGCAGCGACTTCACAGATTAATGATGAAACCGCGCTAAGTTCGGTGAATGAATTGACAGAAGCCCAAGGTCGTCTTTTTGAGTCACTCTTGCGCAAGCTGGGTTTTGACGATGGCCAAATTTCCAATGATCCATTTGTACGAGAATCGCTACAGCATGAAACACGCGTACTGATCCAGAAGGGACTGTACTTGCTCACTATCGATCAGGCCGAGACGGCGCTGGAGTTGTTCAAACGTGCAAAAGAGCGCGAGCCGGACCGCTTTATCATTGATTACTATCTTGGCTTGGCAAATGAAGGCTTGAGTCGATACAACCTGGCAATTGGTCATTACAAGCTGGCCCTTGCCGAAGCAAGTCAAGAGCAAGCTTGGAGAACACTTTACGAATGTGGCGACTCAACTAGCCTTTCATTCCCGTCGTCTTATGGTCTGGATACGGCTTGGATTACAGGGTATCTGCCAACTGGTGGGCGTGAGATTGCTGCGATGAAGATCAGCGAAATGAAGAGAATTTGGAAATTACGGCTAGCAGGTTGCT
>CAVPQS010000062.1:0-87480 GCA_963707485.1 uncultured bacterium | reverse complement strand
GTTATGTTGTCGTCTCTTGGTTCGTTACAGTATTGCTGCCAATCTATCGGCAATCCTCGTGGCCTCGAACGGACAGGGGCTCTATGCCAATTCCGCCGATAGCCTCCTGCGCTCCGGCCTCGCACAGATCGCCGCTGTCCAATCGGCAGAGTCCGTCTGGCAGGCGACTCTTGCCGATCATCAGTACTTCATCCAGCAGAACGATCTCATCGACGTCAACGGCCAGACCGTCGCCTCGCTCAAATATATCTTCGATCAAAACGACTTGGGCGAAAGCCGCAGCAAGTTGTTGCGCGTTTTCTTCGCACTGGCCGCGGCGGCAATTGCCTTGGCGCTGTTGATCGGATATTTCGTGCAGCGCGCGCTATCCCGTCCAATTACCGAAATGGCCCTGTCTGCCAAGAAGATTGCCGACGGCGATGCTCCTCGGCGCATTCACTACTACGCCGATGACGAAATCGGCGACCTCGTCTCAGGAATCAACCGTCTTTCTGATGACCTTCGCGACACCGAAGTTCGCCTGCGGCGCGCCGAACAAATCGCCGCCTGGCAGATGTTCGCCCGTCAAACTGCGCACGAAATTCGCAACTTCCTGATGCCGCTCGCCACGACCGCCGCGCAGCTCGAGCGTTGGTCGCAAACCGGCGACATCGACCAAAAGCGCGCTGTCGAAGTTTCACACAGCATCCAAATTGAAATCCAACGCATGAAGAATCTTCTGGCAGCATTTAGCGAATTCGCCAAAATGCCGGCGCCCGCTCTGAGAACCATCGACTCGAGCCGAATAGTCGGCGAAATCAGAAATTCCTTTGTCGAAGAACTTGGCCAGGGACGTTTGCACCTCGAATCAAATGGCGATTCGCAGGAACTTAACTGTGACCCCGATCAGATTCTCCAGGTGCTGATCAATCTCATCAAGAACAGCTTTGAAGCCGGCGCTACGGTGGTTGAACTGAAAGTGCATGGCGATCAACGAAAGCTGCACTTCGAAGTTTGCGATGACGGCTGCGGTATCGATTTGTCAAAAGGAATCGATCCCTTTACGCCGTTGTTCACCACCAAAGAAAACGGCTCCGGTCTTGGCCTGGCGATTTGTCGCCGCATCGTCGTCGACCATGGCGGTGATCTTACTTTCCGGCCGAATCCGGCGCGTGGAACGACTTTTACATTCTATCTTCCTGTTGAGGATAAATGAAAAAAACCCGCCTCCTCATTGTCGATGACGATCAGCGCATTCGCGCCACGCTTTCTTCATATTTGCGCGAAAGTGGATATGACATCATTACCGCCGCCAACTGTGCGGAAGCCCGCAAATTCAACGGCGAAAATATCAATGTCGCCTTGCTCGACTTGATGCTGCCGGACGGCAACGGGCTCGATCTCTTGCGTGAATTTCGTGCTCAATACCCGAATCAGGTATCTATCATGATCTCCGGCGCCGCTTCCTTGACTGATGCCGTGCAGGCGGTCAAGTCCGGTGCGGTCGATTTCTTGGAAAAGCCTCTTGGCCCCGAAAAAGTCGAAATCGCTATCGCCAACGCGTTTCGTTTGGGCCAGCTCGATCGCCGCATCGCCAACGAACGTCAATCGCTCGAGGATCGCTATCAACTCGTCGGCGATTCCGCCCAAATGAAAGCCGTCAAAGATCAGATCGAAGCCGTCAGCCAGACCGATTCGACGGTGCTTTTGCTCGGCGAGTCAGGTACCGGCAAGGAACTTGCTGCGCATTTGATCCACTTGAAAAGCAAACGCCGACTGGCTCCGTTTATCGCAGTTAATACTGCAGCAATCCCGAACGAGCTGCTCGAATCAGAAATGTTCGGCCACGAACGCGGCTCCTTTACCGGTGCAACTCAGCGCCGTGTCGGTAAATTCGAGCAGGCGGATAGCGGTACTCTATTCCTCGACGAAATCGGCGAGATGCCGGCTCACCTGCAGGCGAAGTTGCTTCGCGTTCTGGAGTCATTCGAAATCGAACGTGTTGGCGGCGAAAAACCAATCGAGATAGACTTTCGCCTCGTCTGCGCAACTAACCGCAATCTTGGCGACGAAATGCGAAGCGGCAAGTTTCGCCAAGACCTTTTCTTTCGCATCAACGTCTTTACAATCGAATTGCCTGCGCTGCGCAGCATACCCGGCGACATCAAACAAATCGCCCAACATCACCTCCGCAGTCTTTGCGCCAAGATGGGAAAACCTGAAGTTGAATTTGCTCCGGAACTGTTGGAATGGATTAAGAAATACAAATTCCCCGGCAATGTCCGCGAATTGCGCAACATCATTGAACATTTGCTCATCACACACCGTGAAGGAACAATTTCCACTACCGGATTGAGCCGTCTTGTTGCGATGTCCGAGGATGTTGCCTCGCTCTCGTTGAAAGACGCAGTCGCGCGATTTGAAGGAAATTACATCGAACGAATTGTCAAGGAGTCTGGGGGGAATATTACGCGCGCCGCCGAAATACTCGGTCTCGATCGCAGCTATCTCTATCGAAAAATGAAATCCCTCGGATTAGATGCAGCCGAAGAATAATCTCCGCACTTAGCCGCACGGTTGCGGGGCGGCTCCGCCGCTGAAGATGTAGTTGATCATAAACACCGCGTCAGAAATGGTAACGATATCGTTGCAGTCCGCGTCGGCGCTTGCAGGATTTTGCGGCGGCTGTCCGCCCGCGAATATAAAATTGATCAGGAAAACCGCATCAGATATCGTAATCATCCCATCGCCGTCAACGTCCCCCGCAAGATAGCTCGGAATCACTTGCCCCGAGTAAAATCCCGACGTCAATCTACCCGCTGAGCCTGATACCACCTGCCCTAATACCGATTCAAGTCTGAGCGTGCCGCTTGAGGACCTTCCGGATGCAGCACTGCCGACCTGGTCGACATTTGTCGCTGCGCTAACTCCGGCAAATATTAGAGCGATAAGCACGACTCCAGTCATAATCAGCTTCATCGTCTCAATATCCCGTGCGGATGTAAATTGCCTGAAGTTTACCCGAGAAAACATCCACCACACCTGCGCTCAACGGAATCGAGCGCACATTTCCGTAAATCGTCACTGGTCCCGCCGCCGCAACCGGAATGACATCGGAAATAGAAACCGTGATGTTCCCGCCGACGCTGGCATTAGGCGACGAAATCTTTGCCTCGCCATAATGCGCAAATCCTGTCGAAGTCGTGCTGATCGCCATTTGGGCAATTTCATTTCCCCCCAGACTGGCGATTCCGTGCATAAACACCAGAACATATCCCGGCGCCGGTGCATTGATCGTCACATTCATCCAGTTCACCACAGTCGTTCCAATCGATGTCAGGGTTCCTCCGCTGGTTTCGGCGAGTCCCGGTTCATCTACAAGCTTGGCTGAGCTAATTGAATTGTTCGTCACATGGCGCTCGATAATCGTGTTGTTGGCTAGATCCGCTCCAGCCAAACTTTCGTCGGAGATTTCCGCACCCGTAATTGACCCCGCCTGTATCTTGGCGCCATTGATTGATCCATCCTGAATGTGATACCCGGCAATTGAATTCGGTCCAATATCATTATATCCAATCGTGCCGTTGGTAATATCCATGCCGGTCACGGTACCATCAGTAATTTGTGCTCCCGTTATCGCGATGGCCGACAAATGCGTGGACGTGATGGCTCCGGCAGCGATCTTTGTCCCGGTAACCGAAAAATCTGCATAGTCTGCATTGGTTAAACTGCCGTCAATGATCTTGTCGCCGCCAAACGCCGCAACCGATAAGTGTGCCGCCTCAATTGAACCCGCAGCGATTTTCTCGCCCGTGATCGTCGAATCCTGCAAATCGGAACCAAGGAGCGACCCATCTGCTACTTTGACGGAATTCACTGCTGCGTCGGCCATGTGCTCGCTGTCAATCACACCCGTTTGCAACTTTGATCCCGAAATCACCGAGTCGGCAAGGTCCGCAGCACTGACTCCGCCGTCAACGATGTTCGTCGAGTCAACCGAGACTGCCGGTAATCTTTCTGGCGCAATTGTCCCCGAAGTAATTTCTGCTGCATCAACGCTCAAAGGATGGTGGGCAGAACTGTCTGAATTGTGCTTGGCTATCGAAAAGCTTACTAAATCGCTGTCGGCAAAGTGTGCTGCGCCATAGCCGCCCAATAACAACGAGTTGGCTGAAAGAAACGAATAGACTGTCGACCCGATCATGTGCCGCGGAGAAAACTCCGGTTCGCTGCCAAATTTGATTCCGAGCCACAGAGTTGAATTGTTGAAAATTGCCGGGTCAAACTGACTCACGGATCCGAGATAGGCATGGATCAGTCCATCTTTGACTTCGACAGTCTGCGCCTCAGTCCAAATCCCGACACCCCCAACCGGAACATCATAAATCGAAAAGATAAATGAATACGACCCATCCGGATAGGCGACCCCGCTGGAATCTTTCAAACTGCCTTGATAGTTTAGTACAGGACTAATTGCCCCCGATACCGGCGTTACCAAGCAGATAGCCAGCAAAAATGCAGCGATAGCAAAAGCTCTCAACGCAACCTCCGACAGGTAGATATGTTTGCAGCACGTAGACCTTGTGGGTAAGACCAACCCAATATAGTGCGTACCTACTATTTTCCAAGTTATTTGTGGTATCCACGACACATTGAGTCACACTTTTGACCGCCCCGGTCCCACATAACCCATTGCAAATCAAACATATCCACATTGGCACACCTTTTGAACATCTCTCAGTCCGGACAGTGAAAACCAAAGACAATTATACGGAGTAGGTATCATGTTAAACAAAATCAAGTTCGCAGGCGGCCTGGCGGTCGCCGTCACAATCTTCGCCGTAATGATCGGCATCAGCCTGAAACAGCGTTCGCAGGTCGATGCAGTCGATCATCGCGATAACTCTTCCGACGTCCAATCAATCACGGAAACCCTTGCAACCGCGCCGCAAGAAGCTTCGGAGTTCGGTCCCGACACAAATCCAATTCCTGAGATCATGCCGGCCATCGAACGCAACGAACGCCGTGCGCTCCAAAGTGGTGCAACTACCAGTCAGGAAGATCTGGTGCTGCTTGACTCTCTCGACTTCGACGACGTTCGCGATGTTGAAATTGACTACGATCGCACCCTGCTCGCAACCGCCGGCGGCGTGCTCGAGTTCTTCTATGATGACTCATCATTCGCGATCTATAGCTACCCGCAAAATCTCCTCAACTACGACTGCTATGCCGTGCTCAGTGTCGATGACAACATCCTCGTCGGTACCAGCTCCGGCCTCTATCAAATCGACTTGCTTGGCGTCGTGCAGCCGATCGTCGCCGAAATCACCGACACAGTCACGACACTTGAAAACGTCGAAGGTTGCATTTACGTCGGAACTCGCAACCAGGGACTTTTCCAGATCGAAGGCAACATCGTCACCCAGCTTCTTCCTAACAAACATATCATCGCCGTTTCCGACGATGAATTCGCGCTCTGGTGTGCTACCGTCGAAGACGGCCTTCTCTATCGCGATGATGCGGGCTGGCACGAACGCCGCTTACTGAATGACCAAACTGCGCTCGACACTGTAACCGCCCTTCAGTCTGCCTTTGGCAAGCTTTGGGTCGGTACTCCAAACGGCCTCTTTATTTACAATGGCGACAACTGGCAGCGCATCGACACCACCGAATACCTCTTCGATGAATCTGTCACTTCACTCGCTGCTGGAAAGAGCTTCATGTACATCGGCACGGCCCGCGAGGGCGTCTTCGCCTACTACAATGGCTGGCTCTCGCCGCTTGACTGGAGCGATAACCTTCCGATCACCTCACTCGATATCTATGATGGCAAATACTTGGTGGGGCTGAACAAAGGGGGAGCATTTCTCAACACACGCAAAGGGGTACTCGATATTCTCCCACTGGTCCGTCAATCACAAGGCATTCTCTCTAATCTTTAGATTCCTGCCAAAACCGACGGATCGAAGCCCGGGCTCACGCCCGGGCTTTTTTGTTCCTCATTTGCTTTCGCACTGCCACATCAAAAAAAGAAGCGGCCGAAACCGCTCCTTACTGATGGGAAAATAGTCCTGACTTAAGTTACCTGTCATCAGGAATGTTCCTTGTATCAACTTTGATGTCGAATCTTGGTGGCTCTATCTTTATACAACAAACCCGCAAATATTGTGCCAACTGCAGATTGTGCTCTTGTTTTACAGCGACTTAGCCCGATCAGGGCTCTTTCGCCGGCCACAATTAGCGATAAATCTGTCGGCGTTTTCGACAGAGTAATCGATGCAGAGTCCCAATGTGTTGTGGAATAGCGAATTACAAACTCTGACTTGCGTCGGATTAGCGGACAGCCGGCTCAAGCCGGTCGGAGTTTGTTCTAACCCGGACCCGTCCCGTTGTGCTTGTTGATTTGGTCGGCGCGCTTATTTCTGCCGGTCGTAGACCATTTCGAATACCTTGTAGTTCTCGCTCGCATGGAGATCGATGACCTCGAAAACATACTGATCCGGCCCTTTGATCGTCGTGACATATTTTATCGTCCGACCGGTGATTTTGAGCATCGGCTCATCCATCTCTCCGTAGAAAGTAAACACCTTCCCCGACGGATCGACATGCCCCGACATCGCCATCACGTTAGTGCCCATATTGTTTATCCAATGGTGAGAATACATGTTCCGGTAATTGTCGTAACCGACCAGCCCCATGCCCGTATAGGGCATACCCATCATCTGTCCTTTATGGTCTTCTAACAAAAAGCGGCCATCCATGATCCACTTGATTTCCGATGCGCCCTTCGTCTCGGTCGGAGTTGATTCCGGCCCAGCCATCCAAGTCTTCGTGGTGGTGGTCCACTTGCCGACAAAATAGTCGAGATTCTTGTGGTGCTCGCCCGGAGCTGCAAGTTTCATCCATTCCTGCATCGCGGCAGCCATTTGCTCGTCGCTCATCTTTTGATCTTGTGCCATTGTTGCTGCCGTCACACCCAGCACGACTCCAAGGCAGCAACACACTACAAGTGTCACCAATAACCGCATTTTCCCTCCGAAATTGGCGCGCAAATGCGCAACGTGATTTGTCTCGTGATTCCTCCCTTAGCCTGGCAATTCGAACGTCGGATGAAATCACATTTGTAGATTAATTTGGTCCAATCTACTCTCGACGGCTCCGGCTGTCAAGTGCGGCGATGGTCTGCTTCTGCGTTTCTTTGGCTGCGATCGCCGCAATCGTCCAAATTCAGGCGACGGCAATCAGCGCGAGTTGAACATTTTGTTTCTTGAAGAAATACGCTATGCGACTTCCAAGACTTGCCCTTGCAGTCTCGATCAATTCAGTCCCTTCCCGAGTAAGTTAAGTGATGTATGGCTGTTTTGACTTTCAGAGGCAGGGATAGTGGCTGCCTTGACTCATGTGGTAGGTCAGACATTCTGAGGCTATCTCACAAGTCAAAACCGAGTCAGGTGCCCCACCGCTTGCGGTGGGATTGTTGCATCTCGACCACAACATATAGTGGTCGGCTGTCGCTGAATTGAACTTCTGGGACAGCCTCTTCCTATCTGACTCGATCGACATTGCCGAAAAAAAAGGACAGACTGCAATGTCTGTCCTTCCAATTTCAAAGCGGATTGACTGCGCCTATTCCTCCTCTTCCTGATGCCCATTCGTCCCCAATCCAACCTTCTCCATTATCGCAGCCTTCAGCTTCTCCTTGATCTCCGGATTGTTCTGCAAGAACGCCCGCGCATTTTCGCGGCCCTGACCCATCCGCTCTTCGCCGTATGAGAACCACGTCCCGCTCTTTTGAATCAAATTGTGATTCGTCGCAATATCAAGAATCTCGCCTTCATAGTTGATGCCCGTGCCGAACATTATGTCAAACTCGGCTTCCTTGAACGGCGGCGCAACCTTGTTCTTGACCACGCGCACCCGCACCCGGCTGCCGATAACCTCGTCGCCTTCCTTGAGCGAAGAAATCCTGCGAATATCCAAACGCACCGAAGAATAAAACTTCAGCGCATTACCGCCGGTCGTCGTCTCCGGATTGCCGAACATCACGCCGATCTTCATGCGAATCTGGTTGATGAAAATTACGCTGGTCTTTGACTTGGAAACCGTGCCGGTCAGTTTGCGCAGCGCCTGCGACATCAACCGCGCCTGCAGCCCCATGTGCGAGTCGCCCATTTCGCCGTCGATTTCCGCCTTCGGCACCAGCGCCGCCACCGAGTCGATCACGATACAATCGATCGCGCCCGAGCGCACCAGTGTCTCGGTAATCTCCAGCGCCTGTTCGCCCGTATCCGGCTGGCTGATCAGCAGATTGTCGGTGTCGACACCGAGCCTCTTGGCGTACTGCGCATCCAGCGCATGTTCGGCATCGATAAACGCCGCCGTTCCGCCGGCGCGCTGTGCCTGTGAGATTATGTGCAGAGCCAAAGTCGTCTTTCCTGATGACTCGGGTCCATACAACTCCACCACACGACCGCGCGGAATCCCGCCCGTACCGAGCGCGACATCAAGCGTCAACGATCCGGTCGAAATCACCGGAATCCGGTCGGTCGCATGCACGGCGCCGAGCCGCATTATCGATCCCTTGCCAAATTGCTTTTCTATCTGCGAGAGCGCTGCATCCAACGCCTTGGTTTTGCCGTCTGTGGCTGCCATATATTCCGTCCTTTCTAATTTTCAGTCGAAGATGCCCACTACAATTAGCCTCTGCCATCTATCAATGTCAAGCGGATGCGCCAACAAATTAACCACAGTTCTCCCCTCTCCCGCCGGGAAGGACCTCTGAGAAAGTTGAATTGCTTACCAAAATAGCCTTAGATCGGTCTGCGATCGCCCCACTGCGTCATTCCCGCGGCGGCGGGAATCCAGCAAGGTTTCTTGAACTATCGTCCGCAGCTTCTCCGACTACAACTCTCTCTACAGTCCTTCAAGAACGTCCGGGAAGGACCTCTGAGAAAGTTGAATTGCTTGCCAAAACAGCCTTAGATCGGTCTAAGATCGCCCCAGCGCGTCATTCCCGCGGCGGCGGGAATCCAGGCAAGGTTTTTTGAACTATCGTCCGCAGCTTCTCCGACTACAACTCTCTCTACAGTCCTTCAAGAACGTCCGGCGTTGTGCACCTACAGCTCAAACCCCGCCAAATCCTTGTACACCGGCCCGCTTGGTCGAAGCTGCGATTCCACCAGATGAATCTTCTCCACTCGCAGCGGCAATGGGCCGAATGTCGCCTTCGCAAACGCCGTTTTGACCTGCTCAAGATTGTCATCGTCCTTGACTCGCCCCAGCGTCAGATGCGCCGAAAACGCCCGCTTATCAGGTTCAAATCCCAGAGTTGCTACCTTCGAATCAACCTGCGCGGCCAAAGTTGTCAATCGCTTTTGCGGATCATTTATACCGATCCAAAACACTCTTGGAGCGCGCATATTCGGAAAAACACCGCAGCCCTGCAAATTCACCTCAAAGGCCCCGAAATTTTCCGATGCCAGCCGTATCGCATTCTTGAGCGGCTCCAGTTCGTTTGCATTGCTCTCGCCGAGAAACTTCAGCGTGATATGAATATTATGCGGCTCAACCCATTTTATCCGACCGGGAAGCCGATGAAACTGTTCGAGAAAATCGCCCACCTCGCGTTCAATTTCCTCTGAAATTCTTGCAGCAATAAAAAGACGCATGAGTAATTGAGACTCCCTTCTCCCCTTTTCTTGAGGCGAGAGCTGTTCGCGGTATCTAAAGCAGTTTTCGTCGCAGTATATCCAAAGCCATCATCGTCGATCGTTCTCTGATCCGCTCTCGTGTCCCGAATAGGCTCAATTTTTCCGAAGACACCTTGCCGCCCTTGTCGGCGTAGCCAACGTACACCAGCCCCACCGGCTTTTCGGCAGTTCCGCCGCCGGGACCGGCAATTCCGGTGACCGAAATCGCATAATCAGCGCCCGCCAGTTTCAACACGCCAACTGCCATCGCTTCGGCAACTTCGTGGCTCACCGCACCCTTCGTTGCCAGAACTTCCTTTGGCACCGAGAGTACTTTCTCTTTAACCTCATTTGCATAAGAAACCACCGACCCGCGAAAATAGTCCGAGCTTCCCGCCATATCGGTCAGCATTTTCGCAATCAATCCGCCGGTACATGATTCCGCCGTCGCAACGGTCTTGCCCTTCGCCCTAAGCAACGCTCCGACAATCTCCGGCATCGATTCATCGCCGGTCGTGAATACATAATCCCCGATCCTGCTCGTAATCGCCTTTGCCAGACTATCAGCCGCTTCTATCGCTTCGGTTTCGTTTGGCGAAATCGAGGTGACACGCAAATCCACGCCTTTATAGCTGGGCAAATAGGCCAGCCGCACTTTGTCTGTCCGCGGCTCTAAATCAGTAATCAGCTCGGCGATTCCCGTTTCTGTGACGCCGATTGTCCTGATGCGGCGCATGACAATATGATTCCTGCCCGGCCGCTTCGAGAGGTACGGAATAATCGACTGGTCGATTAAAGCCTCCATCTCGGCCGGCACGCCCGGCAGAGCTGCAAAAAACCGCTCCGAGTCTTGAAACACAATCCCCGGCGCCGTACCGACCGGATTGTTGAGTAAATCGGCTCCTTGCGGCTGCAGAGCCTGACTCTGCGCCATCGCCGGCATCTTGATATTCCGCGAACGATGCAATTCTTCGAGTTTCTTCAGCACTTCGTCTTGTAACACAAGCTTGCGGTCAAACGCAGCGCAAATGGCGTTCTTCGTCAGGTCATCGGTAGTTGGTCCAAGCCCGCCCGTCATGATTGTGACCGCCGACCTGTTCCACGCTGTCTTGATAGCCTCAGTCATGTCGTCATGCCGGTCGCCCACGGTTGTCTTGTGGACGACTTCGATTCCGACATTCGCCAATTTGCGGGCTATATAGGCGGAGTTTGAATCAATAGTCTGTCCGGAAAGGATCTCTTCGCCGACGATTATGATCTCAGCTCTCACATCCAAACTCCGAAGTAGATCATAACCTGTAGTATCAAATTCGTATACACGCCGCAGGCAAAATCATCGCCCATGATTCCCCAGCCGCGCGGCAAAGTCCGTTCCCAATACCGCCCCGGGAACGGCTTGAAAATATCGAGTATCCTAAAAATCACAAATCCGGCCAGATAATACTGCCACATGATTGGCACAAAGCACAAGCTCACCATTATTCCTGCAACCTCGTCAATCACTATCGGCTTGCCGTCGTGTCCGAAAAAATGTTCCGCCTCGGTCGCGATCCAGACTCCGATTGCCGTCACAAATATCGATGAAATCACTTGATAGGGAACACCCAACGGAAATAGAAACCACGCGATTATAATGCCGGGCACAGTGCCGGTCGTCCCGGGTATGATTGGCGAAAGCCCGGTTCCGAAACCGGTGGCGAATAGCTTGATCAGAAAGTTCTTCAATTTGCCTACTTCATGGTGTTGCGCAGAAGATAGTAACTCTGGCGCAGATAGTCAATTCCAGTACCGACTGTGATAACAACGGTGGCAATCATCAGCCAAAAGATGATGCGGTCGGGCGTCTGCGACTGCAGCCAGCCCGATTCGATCTTCAGTGGCGGAAGGAACGTTCGTAAATTTATAACCAGGAGAATGACGGTAATCGAGGTCATTTGCAGAAAAGTCTTGACCTTTGCAGACCACGATGGCATGATCAGCGTCCCGCGATAGGCCGCCAGCGTTCGCAAACCCGTGATCAGGAACTCCCGCAGAATGATCAGCAGCACCATCCACATCTGGACATAACCCAATGCGACAAAAGCGATAAATGCCAGGGAGATCAATATCTTGTCGGCGAGTGGATCGAAAAATTTCCCGAAGCTGGTAGAAATCCCATACTTGCGCGCATAGTAGCCGTCGAAAAGATCAGTCAACGCCGCGACAATAAATATGATCATCGCCCAGAATTTCGCCCACACGTCATCGACAATGACCAATACCATAAACACCGGCGCCAGCGCTATGCGCACCATGGTCAAGAAATTCGGCAGATTCACGCAGCTCCCTCGATTTCAGACTCCCTTCTGAAGGCCCGATTTTCAGACTTGCGTGAATGTACGACGTGAGAGCGGATGGGTCAACCAATTATCGGATGGAGGTCTGCAAAACCTCCATCCTCAAGTTCCGTACATGAGTGCCAGTGATAGGTATCGACTCGCTTGCGACATCGCCCTTTCACGGCAGCGACACAAACGGCCAGAAGCTTGCAATGCTATGGCTCTAAAGCTTGACTTCGAGGAGACTGTTTTCGACTTGTTCAAAAAGCGGATCCAACGTCGACTGAATGGCAATCGTCTCAGACAGTGCAGTTATAATCTTAGTGTAAGTAGAGGCTTCTTCCGAGGTAAGTGTCCGCCCTCTACGATCTTTCAACCATTTTTCGGCGACCTGATAGCCACCGATATGATAATTCCAGACTTCTGCGGCAACGCCCGTAAAGTATTTCTCCTTATTGATGTAGACTCGTTGTCTCTTTGCCTCGTAAGTCGGCTTGATCACAACTTGTTCACCAGTGCCTTCACACTTAGATATCGGTTTTTCCAGTTTCTTAGACTTTAAAAGGTGAAGGTCGATCAATTGTTGACCCTTTTCAGCCAGCTCCAAGAAGAGAGCATAATCCGTTGTGAATGGCACACGCGGAAAGTCGTTTCTCAAGAATTCAGAATACTTAGTTCGATAAGCATTCGAGTGCAAAATGCCATATATGAAGCCGAAGATAAGTTCTGGGCAGGGCGATTTTTTGTAAGCGAGACTCATATGCTGCGTCAATTTCTGCGAAATATTCGCTTCGGGCGTTCCCGGCTTCTGGCTGGAGAATAGATCGTGCTTGCTCGCATCTGGATAAAGGTACATCGGAAAGCAGTAGTCGACCGTCTTCAAAGAGACCGTTACATGGTCGATCATTGCGCTCGAAGCGAGAATATGGCTCCAAGGCAGTTGTGTTTCGAGCCTCTTTGGACAGACTAGGCAAAGATTTGAGTGTGAGAAGTGCCGCATTAGGTCCCAACGTCCCCAGTCAACCATTGTTGGTGAATAGTAGATTTTGCGAATATCGAATGGCCGATAGAGAATGTCGCAAAAGTGAGTTTCCCAATCAGAATCCGTTGCCAATTTCTTGCGTGCGACAGAAAGCTTCCAACCCCTAGTATCCCTTAGGTTATGGCCGTGGGTCGCAGCAGCATCATCTAGAGACATGTCTCGGAATCTCGCTAACCGTTCTCGAAGTTCCTCTGTTCTAAAATCTATGACGAAGGAGTCTCTTGCGGTGACAATTCCGTTTACTGATTCAATGAAGATGCCGTTCATTTGCGCATATTCTTCGTATGCTCTGCGATTGGTTTCACTCTTGGGAACAAAGAAGTAGTTCGGCGAGGAAGGACTTATTGACTTGTGCTTCGCAGTCTTCAATTCGTTCGTCCTCAGAAACGTATACTTTGACTCTCGTAATCCCCATTTTTCTGCGTGGTAAACCTTACTACTACTGTTTCGCGATCTAAGCTTTGCCATTAGCACTATCGCCACGCCCTGCTGAATATCGAATACATTTTCGTCTTTCGAGCCATCCGGCGCTTTCTCTTTCTTAAGAGAATTGCCGTGAAGGTCGAGCACATGGATTTCGTCAAAAGAATTGAGTAGTGACTGTCGCATTCCTCGGAACGTCGGATTATCAAGATAGGCGTGATTCGTTATGAAACCTACCACACCCTCGCCGATTTGATCAATTTTCCACTGAGCAAATCGGATAAACTTCACATAATCGTCCTGCAACCAGTGCTTCCGTTCACCAAACCAGTTCCCGTCGACAATCTTGTAGTTATCAATCAACTCGCCAATCCAGGTCTTCTGCCTGATTGCTCTCGTTTGTTCGCCCTTTTTTGACTGCTTCACTTTCGCCGTTCGCGGTGCCAGTGTCCATGAAACGCGACCGCCTTTCTTTTCCTCTCGAATATCGTACCCTGTGATGTAATCATGGCCAACCGGAATATCGACTATTCTTTCGCTCGCGTTGGCAGAGATACCGGAGTAGGGCGGATTGCCGAGAATGACCAATATCGGCGTGTCTTTTTTCACCTTTGCCGCGAGGTGCGATTCCTCTGAAAGCGCAGACACCACCGGCATTTTTGTTTGTGCAAGTTCCTCCATCTCCAATGTGTTCGTCAGATAGAATTGAAAGCGTTCGTCACCGGAAAGTTTGTGCCCCAATTCCTCAAGCAGGTAGCCCATTTTCATGTGCCCCGCCGCATAAGGGGCCATCATCAACTCAAACGCAAAGAAGTGCTTTAAGATGTGGTCTTCTACGAACTTGCTTTGGGAGCCTTTGCCATACTTGGCTACATATTCTTCTACCGCTAACCGGGCGGCTTCTGCAAGAAACGTCAACGTTCCACCGGCGGGGTCGAGCACGGTTACGGATTGCGTCGCCAGTCCGTCCGGCTTGTCGAATTTCTTCTTGAGAATAGAATTTAGTGAACGAACGATGTATTGCACGACAGGTTCCGGCGTGTAATAAACCCCGCGCCGTTCGCGTTCCCGCGGGTTGTATTCTGCGAGAAAGGTCTCATAGAAGTGAAAAATCGGATCGCCCCCCTTGCCCTTCTTGAAGTAGTCTCCCAAAATCTTATTCACGTCCGCCGCCGCCAGGACAGCAACAATGTCATCTACCGTTGCTTCAATTTGCTGCGGTGGATCGAGCGAAATAAAGCTGAATATCTGACGCAATATTCCGATCGTCTTGGGAATCAGATCGTAAGCAATCTTACGATTAAACTTGCCATTTGCTCTCGTCCTTGCCGCAAATAGGCCGTAAGTGACGGTCTGCGCGTAAAGGTCGGCAAACGCGTCTTGATCCAGGTTAGCGATCAGGTGATTCTTGAAAGCTTCGTAAAACCCAAGTATCTGCTTCGATCCTTCACTGTTCATCTCGCGCAACTCAACCTTTATCACTTCATCTCGCAAGAACCGCGTCCGTATGGCGAGTTCGCGCGCAAGGCTTTCGGCTGTAAATTCGGTCGGCAAGGTGAATAGAAGGAATTTCTCAAGTAGCAGCTTGAATCCGTCCGCATTTTCGAGTGGCGGGCTTGACTTCATCTTCGCGGGATTGAATATTTCGGAAATCTTTACTTGATCTACTTGGCGGCCGTCTCGATAAAGGCGAAACTCGTAGAAATTTGTGAGGATCAGGTTGGGAAAGGTCGACCGATATCGCTTGAGCTGTTCCGACTCCGCTACGTCCTTAAGGTTGGCGTTCGGCGGCTTCGCCTCAATGTATCCTACTTGCGAGTGCTTGCCATCCCAAACACGAAAATCCGGATTTCCAGCCTCGGTCTTCTTGGGAAGTGTCGTTACCTGAACCGACTTCTTTTTTCGCGACTTGGCGTATTCCTCGAGTAGCGTCGCGAGAGCCTGATAATAAGACTCTTCGCGGGCGTCGCCACGCTTGGTCGTCGACGCCACTTTTTTGAGGTAGGTTTCTAACATCAGAGAGTCAATATGCTATGACCTACGGGCGAGGTCAAGCTTCAACAATCGTCCCCCTACAAGGCCTTCCGCACTATCGCCCGGCTCGGCGTCGGTCTTTTGACAATCTCAAAACCCGCCTTCTGAAATGCGCTCGGCACTCCGTTAAAAGCGAATGCATCCGGCATCATTCCCTCTTTTGCGATAACCGGATAACCCTCCACCATCCGGCCGCCCGACTGCTTGACAAACTTCGCCGCCGCTTTGATCAACTCAATTGCTACCCCCTTGCGGCGATATTCCTTGGCAACAAACAGACACACAATCGACCAAACCGGAAAATCATCCAATGGCTTCAGCGTACGCGAGCTGTCAAGCCGCGGAAATTCCCCGCGCGGCGCAACCGAGCACCAGCCGATCGCCTCGTCGCCGTCAAATGCCAATATCCCGGGAATATTACCCGCGTCGATTATCTTTTTCAACAGCCGTTTGTTTCCGTCACCTTGATTCGCGGCAAACACCGGCCGCGCCAACCGCCACCACATGCACCAGCATCCGGCGCATGCGCCGCGCTTGCCAAACAACTCAACCAATTTCCTCCATTCGCCTTGGGTCGCCGGACGAAAGTCGTACTTAGTTTTGGGACTTTTTGACCTTGCCATAATAGTGATGATTAATATTATTCCCGCAAGACGCCATCACTTTTTGAAGCGCCAATTACGAATATGTCTCTTCGTTGACAAAGCCCATCTATTTATATAGATTCGGCGCTGTAACTAACGAGAAATCAAGGAGGATCGACTTTGCAGAGTTTGAAAGGTAAGGTCGCTTTGGTGACGGGCGGCACCAAAGGCATTGGTAAAGCCGTGGCCGTCCGTTTGGCAAAAGCTGGTGCGGATGTGGCCGTCAATTATTTCCGCAGTCGCGATGCCGCCGAAGAAACCGTTGCTGAACTTAAAGCCTTGGGCTCCGACGCCATCGCCATCCGCTCCAACGTGGGTAAACATGAATTGCTCCACAAAATATTCGACGAGATTCGCGAAAAATATGGTCGTCTCGATATTCTGATCTCGAATGCGGCCCTCGGTCTCTACACCGACGCGCTCAAGATCGATGACAAGGCCTGGGACCTCTCGATGCACACCAACGCACGGGCATTTCTCCTCTGCGTCCAACATAGCATCGACATGATGCCCGATGGCTCGCGCATCGTCTGCCTTTCGTCGTTGGGCTCACATCGCTACATCAACGGCTATTCGGCGATCGGCGTCTCCAAAGCCGCTGTCGAATGCCTGACAAAATATCTCGCCTATGAGCTCGCACCAAAGAAAATCAACGTCAATTGCGTCTCCGGCGGATTTATCGACACCGACGCATTGAAAATATTCCCATCCTATGATGAAATGTTCAAAGAAGTCGTCCGCCGCACACCGTTTGGCCGCGTCGGAACTCCCGACGAACTCGCCGGCGTCGTGTTCTTTCTCTGTACCGAAGATGCCCGCTGGATGACCGGCCAGACGCTGATTGTCGATGGCGGATATACTCTGGCATAGGTACCGCGCGAGTCGAAGGAGTTAACGGCGATTATCATTTCAATGGTTATTTCAAGCCGCTCATGCCCAGGGTTCAATTGTATACTCATTCAGGGCCCGTCAACTATGCTGTGCATCCGGCTCGGCCTTGAAAAATCACTTGCCGGAAGTTTCGAAGGCAACCTTCATGAACATGAAAGAGGTTTACATGTCAATTCTCAATTCGCCGGCGCGCCCGTTCCGGGCCGCTATACTTGCTTTTGTCGTCGTCGGTTTCAGTATCGCCTCAGCACAGTCCGACCCGGCGCGTGCTACAGTTGAGGGATACGTCTCCGCCCAGCACAAACTCGACTGGACGACCGTCGCATCGTATTTTGAACCCGCCGACCTGGCGGAATTCAAGCAAATGTTCCAAGGAATCCTCGCCGGCGTCGCGGCTCAACTCGATACTTCCGTCGTCAAACCGTCTTACTTCGGCAAGAAATCGCTCTCAGAACTTCCGGCCGTCGACTCGGTAACTTACTTTGCCGGCATTTTCAAGATGATGTTCGAACTCTATCCCCAAATGCGCGAGATGGCAACCTCCGCGAGCGATACCGTCCTCGGATCGGTCAACGAGGGCGATGACATGAAACACTTCGTCTGCCGCGTAAAAGTCAAAGTTCAGCAGGAGAATATGAGCAATATCGAAGTCGTTTCGGCGCACAAAGTCGGAAGCAAATGGTATATCATGGGAAAGCGCAGCATGGAGCAAATGGCGACTTTGCTCAAACGCACAATGAGATAGAATTCGCGAATCTGAATTTCGTATTGCATCGCACGACAAATTGCGTATTTTCCCGCATTGTTGCGCGTTTGTAACAGAGGTTCTCTTTTTTCCAAGGAGTAAGCGTTGAACTTCGTACCTAAAAAGCTTTTCCTGACGAAAGGCGTGGGCAGACACAAAGAAAAGCTCGCTTCTTTCGAGCTGGCGCTCCGAGATGCCGGCATCGCGTATCTCAACCTTGTGAACGTATCTTCAATCTTCCCGCCACACTGTAAATTGATTTCGCGGCGCGTTGGCTTGAAATACTTCAAACCCGGACAAATCGGCTTCTGCGTCATGAGTCGCGATGCGACCAATGAGCCCAACCGCCTCGTGTCATCATCAATCGGTATCGCGATGCCGAAAGACAAATCCAAGTTCGGCTATCTGTCGGAACACCATGGTTTCGGCCAGACTCAAAAAGTCGCCGGCGACTACGCCGAAGATCTCGCCGTCCAGATGCTTGCCACCACTATGGGACTGGAAATCGACCTCGACAAATCCTGGGATCAGAACAAGGAACAGTGGAAACTCAAAGGCGAGGTCGTTTATTCGCGCAATATCACCCAGTCTGCTGAAGGCGACAAAACCGGCATGTGGACCACTGTGATAACCGCCGCCATGTTGATTCTTGATGAAAATCCGGTCGAAAAAGAAGACGACGAGTAGGTGAAGATTCATGAGCAACGGTGAAATTACCAAATTCCTCAAACATCATTATCGGCACTTCAATTCTGCCGCGCTCATCGATGCATCGGTGGCATACAAGCAGCACATCGCCAAGGGCGGCAAAATGCTGCATTCCGTAGCAGGAGCTATGAGCACCGCCGAGTTGGGTATCTCGCTCGCGGAAATGATTCGCCGCGATCAGGTGCACATTATCAGTTGCACCGGCGCCAATCTCGAAGAGGACCTCTTCAATCTCGTCGCCCACGACTACTACGAGCGCGTCCCCCATTACCGCGACCTAACGCCGCAGGATGAAGCCGCGCTCCTGAATCGCCACATGAATCGCGTCACCGATACGTGTATTCCTGAGATGGAAGCTATGCGCCGGCTGGAGCAAGCTCTGGTCGATGAATGGACGCGCGCCGACAAAGTCGGTGAGCGCTATTTCCCGCACGAGTTTATGTACCGCATCATAAAGTCCGGCGTGCTGAAACAGTACTACCAGATCGATCCGAAAGACTCCTGGATGATCGCTGCCGCCGAAAAAAACCTTCCGATTGTCGTCCCCGGCTGGGAAGATTCCACGATGGGCAATATGTTCGCCGGCCACGTGATTTCCGGCGACGTCAAAAACGTCCATACCGTCAAAACCGGGATCGAGTACATGACCTTTCTCGCAGACTGGTACACGCAAACATCGAAGAAATCATCGATTGGCTTCTACCAAATCGGCGGCGGTATCGCCGGTGATTTCCCGATCTGCGTCGTGCCTATGTTGCATCAGGACCTTCAGCGCGAAGACGTCCCTGTCTGGGGTTACTTCTGCCAGATTTCCGATTCAACTACCAGCTATGGCTCATATTCCGGCGCCGTCCCGAACGAGAAAATCACCTGGGGCAAATTGTCTGTCGATACGCCGAAATACATCATCGAATCCGACGCCTCAATCGTCGCGCCCTTGATGTTCGCTATCATTCTCGACTGGTAGCCTCAATAATCTGTATGTGGTATGTGGGTGCCCCAGCGCTTGCGCTGGGGTTCTGCAGCAATCAATTCACATAGGCCGACGTTTCTGGCACAAAACGGCTTTGGACATTCTCGCTCCAGGCACTTGCAATCCGACGGTCCTCTCCCTACATTTCGATCATGCCGCGCATCACGAAGCTCGAACCACAAAGAAAACACCCTTCACGCTGGTCGATATTCATCGACGAGCGCTTTTTCGCCGGCTGCTCCGAGGAAATGATGGCTTCGCTGAATCTTCACGTCGGCGACGACCTTGCCGCGCAACGCCTCGATGAAATCCGAGACCTGCTCGGCCTCACCAAAGTCCGCGACTCCGCGTTGCGCTACCTCGCCCGCCGCAGTCGGTCCGAATCTGAGATGCGCAAATACCTCGAACGCAAAGGCTACGACGGCAGCCAAATCGACAGCACGATTGCCTGGCTGATGGACAAGAAATATCTCAACGATGAGGAATTTGCCGCCGCTTGGGTGCGCAACCGCCAACAACTGGCGCCGCGCGGAAAGCGTCGCCTGATGGTCGAGCTATACCAAAAGGGCATCGATCGCGACACGGCAACTCAGGCTGTACAGCACAATATCTCTGCCGAAGATGAAGCCGAGGCCGCCTATCAAGCTGTTCTTTCTCGTAAGAACCGCTATCGAGGTATGGAAACACTTGAAATTAAACAGAAAATCTATAACTTTCTTAGCTATCGTGGGTTTTCGCCCGATGCGGTCGCTTCCGCCTTCGAGCGATTTATCAAAGACTCAAATCCGTAGGGTGCCCCACCAGAATGGTGGGACCACGGGAGGGTGGCAAAATAATTCAGACGGGATTTCATTCACGTATTGAACCGTAGGAGACAACTTGAAAGCGTCCGAAATCAGAGAAGCATTTTTATCATACTTCGAGTCGAAGAACCACAAACGCCTGCCCAGTTCGTCGCTGATTCCGCAGGACGATCCGACCTTGCTGTTTACTAACGCTGGAATGAACCAATTCAAAGATGTCTTCCTCGGCCAACGCAAGGTTGACTATAAACGCGCCACTACTTCGCAAAAGTGTATTCGCGCCGGCGGCAAACATAACGATCTGGAAAATGTCGGCGAAACCGCGCGCCACCACACGTTCTTCGAAATGCTCGGCAACTTCTCCTTTGGTGATTACTTCAAAGAAGACGCCATCAAGTTCGCTTGGGAATTCGTCCGCAAGAACCTCGAATTGCCCGCCGATCGCCTGTACGCATCGGTTTACAACGATGACGACGAGGCCTTCGCACTCTGGGAAAAAATCGCACCCGAGTTGAAAAATGGCCGCATCCTGCGCTTTGGCGAAAAAGACAATTTCTGGTCGATGGGCGAAACGGGCCCCTGTGGTCCCTGCTCGGAAATCCACTTCGATCGCGGCGAGCAATACGGCAAAGATGCCACTGTCAACGACGACGGCGACCGCTTCATGGAAATCTGGAATCTCGTATTCATGCAATTCGACCGTGATGCTTCCGGCAAATTGACTCCGCTCCCAAAACCATCTGTCGATACCGGCGCCGGCCTCGAGCGCATCACCATGGTCATGCAGAAGGTCAATTCTAATTATGACACCGACCTCTTTATGCCGCTTTTGAACGCCATCGTCGATATGACCGGCAAGGAGTATCACCAGGACAAACGCGGCCTTTCGCATCGCGTTGTTGCCGACCACATCCGCGCCCTGACTTTCGCAATCGCCGACGGCGGGATACCGTCCAATGACGGTCGCGGCTATGTGCTGCGCCGCATTCTTCGCCGCGCCGCTCGTCATGGCAGATTGCTCGGCAAGCACGACCCGTTCATCTACAAGCTCACTTCTGTGCTTGTCGATACGATGGGTCATCAATTCCCCGAAGTCAAATCGCAGGCCGAACACGTTGCTCTGGTGATAAAATCGGAAGAAGAAAGCTTCGGCGAGACGCTCGATCGCGGCATCGAGATTTTTGACAAAATCGTCGAACGCTTGAAGAAGCAAAACAAGAGCACCATTCCCGGTGAAGAAGTCTTTAAGCTCTACGATACTTTCGGCTTCCCGGTTGATATGACCGAGGTCATGGCGAGAGAAGTGGGGCTTGAAGTGGATCTAAGCGGTTTCACGGCTCTGCTCGAACAGCAGAGGCAACAGTCAAAAAGCGGCCAGTTCTCAAAACTCTATGATTTTATCGTGACAGATCCTCAGGTAGGTCGAACTGAGTTCGTCGGTTACAACAACAATTTCGAATCTGATACCATAGGACTTGTAGCAGTTGAGGATGGTTCAAGCGGAACATGGAGACTAATATTTTCGCGTACTCCTTTCTACGCCGAGTCTGGTGGTCAAATTGGCGATAGTGGTCTCGTATGGGGCCCTCCGGGAAGCACTCCCGACAAGAATATTGAAAATTCAAGTTTATCGAATAGAAGCGAAGTTGAAGTTGAGATCACGGACACAGTCAAATCGGGGGACAAGATAGTGCATATCGGAAGAGCGTTAAAGGGGGACCCGCAAAAGTACATATTCAGGAGAAGCGAGTTAATCGCCCGCGTCGACGGCACCCGCCAAAAACATATTCAGCGCAACCACACTGCTACTCACTTGCTTCACAAAGCTCTGCGCTCAACCCTCGGCGAACACGTCCAACAAAAAGGATCCCTCGTCGCGCCCGACCGCCTGCGTTTCGACTTCTCGCACTTCAAAGCCTTAAGCGAAGACGAAATCAAAGAAATCGAACGTCAGGTCAATGCAGAAATCCTCAATAACCGCAAGGTCAAATGGGGCATCTTCGATATCAACGAAGCCAAAGCCCAGGGCGCAATGGCGCTCTTCGGCGAAAAATATGGCGACCGCGTCCGCATGGTCGAGGTCGAAGGCTACTCCAAAGAACTCTGCGGCGGCACGCATGTCCAGGCCACCGGCGAAATCGGCTTGTTCATTATCACCGCCGAAACCGCCATTGCCGCCGGAATCCGTCGCATCGAAGCCCTCACCGGCGCCGGCGCATTCGAATATCTTCGCGGCGTGAAAGAACGCCTCGATGCGACTGCGCAAATCCTCAAGCAGCCCGAGGACAAGATCGTCGCGCGCGTAGAAGAACTTCTCGAAGAAAGCAAGCGCCTCAAAAAAGAACTCGAAAAATCGCAGGCTGAATCAGCCTCCGGTGAAATCGAGGGATTGTTCAAGAACAATGCGGTCGATGTCAAAGGCGTGAAAGTGCTTTTGCACACGTTTGACACCAAGGATCAGCTCAACACCTTCGCCGACTTCACCAAATCGCTTGGCTTTGCGGCTTGCGGTGTGTTTTATAATCCAGCGGGACAGTACGCGATCACGGCATCCGCTTCCGCCATTAAGATGGGTCTCCTACCGCGGGAGATTATCAAAGAAGTCAACACTTTGCTCAACGGTCGCGGTGGTGGCCGCGAATACTTCGTCCAGGGCGCAACAACCACGCCTCTCGACGAAGCGAAAATCAGAAGCGCAATCTTGCCCTTGATCGAAAAGGCAATTAAGTAAGCGCGACTCCACTCGCGCACGGCACAAGTTTAGTTACGCCCCAAATTTCCCCTCTCCCTCGGGCCAAAGGTCCCGCTTGCGGGAGAGAAGGGCAGGGGTGAGGGTCAATAAGAGGATCATCTGACCAAAGTTCTCGACCATCTTCTCAACGTCGCCAATACCCGCGGCGCCGGATTTCTGACGCTCATCGACCCCAACGAGCACCCGAAATCCAAGCTCATCGACAACGCCCAACACGCCGAGGCCGGTGGCGCCGACGCGCTGCTCATCGGCGGCTCGCTTGTGTTGCCGTCGCGAATGGAAGAGATCCTTCGCGAGATCAGGCAGCGCGTAACGATTCCACTGGTCATTTTTCCCGGCGCCGCGAGCCAGATTTGCCGCTATGCCGACGCAATCTTGTTCACCTCTTTGCTCTCTGGCCGCAACCCGGAATTCCTCGTCGGCGAGCAGGTCAAAGGCGCACCTTTGGTCAAGGAACTCGGCCTCGAAGCGATTCCAACCGCATATTTATTGATCGAATCCGGAACGCGCACTTCCGTCGAATATTTGTCCCACACTCACCCGATCCCGCGAAACAAACCCGACATTGCCAAGGTTCATGCTTTGACCGCACAGTACCTTGGCATGAAAATGGTCTACTTTGAAGCCGGTTCCGGCGCCATTCACTCCGTACCGGAAGACATGATTCGCGCCACTCGCAACTATGTCTCGCTGCCGATCATTTGCGGCGGCGGAATTCGCCATCCGGAGGATGCCGCTAAGAAAGTCTCAGCCGGCGCAAGTTTTGTCGTAATTGGTAATCGCTTTGAAGAAGCTAATCCGCTTTCTCTCTTCGTCGAATTTGCCGATGCCATACACCAGAAATCTTCCGAATTCGTGGACCGCACCGATGACAAATCGTAAGCAGATCATCGCCGACGCCGTCGGCGATGCGATTACGTTGAAGACTCTGTTCAGCCACCAGCGCGAGGAATGGCTCCTTGCCGCATCTGACAAACTCGCCGCCGCTCTCAATGGCGGAAACAAAATATTGATCGCAGGAAATGGCGGCTCTGCCGCCGACTCACAGCACTTTGCCGCAGAATTCATCGTCCGATTAACCGCCGACAATAATCGCCGCGCCCTTCCGGCAATCGCGCTGACAACCGACACCTCCATACTGACCGCTGCTTCCAACGATTACGGATTTGATTTCATCTTCAGCCGCCAAGTCGAGGCACTCGGAAATTCCGGCGACACCTTCATCGGACTTTCAACTTCGGGAAGATCAAAAAACATCATCGAAGCCTTTCGCGCCGCCAAGTCGCGTGGACTTACCACTCTCGGCTTGTTCGGAAGATCCGGCTTATCTGAGCCCGCGCTTTGCGATTTAGCTCTGAGTGTCCCCTCGCCAACAACCATGCGCATTCAGGAGGAGCACATCTTCGCCTTGCACCTCCTGGCTCAACTTACTGAACTTCTCATTCAGTCCGAGTTACTGCACAACTCCCTTTAGAATTGCCGTTGAAGTAGTTTCTTCAGCACGCTCCACATGGTGCCGGCCCGTCCGCGAATATGTAATTGATCAAGTATACCGCATCCGAAATTGTTATTATGCCGTTGCAGTCCGAATCTCCCGCAGAGCTCGGAAACGGTATTGCCCCGCCGGCAAAAATGTAATTGATGAGAAAGACCGCATCCGACACCGTGATGATTCCGTTGTGGTCGGCATCACCGCACACTGTCGCACATCCCACTCCTTGCGCTCCGATCAGAATACCGCACGAGTTGTTCGCCGGCGCATTTGGCGATGTATTGAAGATTTCGAAATCGCCGTTGACAGCATCGCAAAATTCCGGATCTTCGGAAATATTCCCCTGAAACCCGGTCAATTGCGTCGAGTTGTCGTTCCAATAGTTGACCGTATTTCCCCAGACGTTGTTGCACGAGACGAGCAACTTCCTCTGCTCGAACAACGTCATGTAAGTGAATTCGATTCCGTTTTTGTTGCCGACAATAACATTCGCCCGAATTATAGGCAGCGACTGATGCATGCGATAACGAATCCCAGTGTTAAATTGAGCCCCTGCAGCCGCGACAAAAGTGTTGTTCTCGATTGTGCCATTGACACCGCCGTTCGCGAAAGCCTGTTCATCCAAGTTTATCCCCCACAGAATCGTCTCAAATATGTTGTCGCGAATGTCCGGCGCGATCGGACCCGCTTCGAAAGGTATATATCCATCAATTCCGTAATAGCAATCTGTGATGTAGTTGGAATGAACCGAGACCGAAGAATTTCCGTCATACAAAATTGCCGTCTCGCCATCGCGTATCGTGAATCCCTGAATCAGCGCCGTTGCAGCGGTCACAATAACCGTCGCGCCGTTCCCGTCAATGGTTGCCGTCTCGTATCCGGAACCGATAATCGAAACTCCATCTTCCATGATGATGCTCTCCGCATAAGTGCCGGCCAGTGCCATCACCGAATCCCCGGCCGTTGCGACATCAATTCCTTTCTGAATCGTTCGGTATGGCGCCGCAAACGAGCCGTTTCCCGTGTTGTCATCACCGCTTGGCGAAACGTAATGCTTCGTTGCCGAAGCCGTACCGCACACAAGCAATATCATAAGTAGGCAATGTCCAGAGCTGATTCCAATACCTGGCAAGCGCATACATCCTCCGTGATGGAATAAATCAACCTTATTGATTAAACGCCGTTTGACGAAGAAACCCGAAGTTAAACAACCACAATTCCGAACGCGCCCGCTCAATCGCGAATGTGATTGCAATTTCGTTAATATTCGCCAATTTGAAGCTGTGCACATTTCTCGCGTAAAGATCAGTAATTTCCGCAATATCGCCGAACTGGAGTTCTCTCCTCAGCCGTCGGTCAATCTGATCGGCGGACCCAACGGCTCCGGAAAAACTTCCATCATCGAGGCGATATTTTTTGCCTGCACTGCACGATCGTTCCGCTCTGCGACCGACGACGTCCTCTTGCGTAAGACCGCCGACATCTGCCGCATTGAAGTCGACGGAATCGTCAACGGTCGCGAGACTGGCATCGAAATCGCCTGGGGCAGATCCAACAAGCGCCAAATCAAAGTCGACGGCGTCAAATTGACCCGCGTCGCCGACCTCTTCGACTATTTTCATGCCGTGCCTTACATCCCCGAAGATACCGAATTGATCTATGGCGCTCCGACCGTGCGTCGCAGATTGCTTGATCTGTACTTGTCACAGGCTGACAAATCTTATCTCAACGATTTGCTCGAATACAACCGCATTCTCGCCCAGCGCAATTCTCTGCTCAAGGAATTCGAAATCGGCGAGGACTCCCCCAGCGATTATGAAATGCTCGACGTCTGGGACGGCCAGCTCGCCGCCGTCGGCGCCCGCATTAACGGCAAACGCCTGGCAATGATCGTTGCCGCCAAGGACCCACTCGCCCTTTATTACCGCACAATTGAATCGGGAGAGAGCGTCCTGTCGTGGAAATATGAGTCCTCCATCGCCGGCGATCCATCCTCACAAGCTGCTTTTTTGCAGAAATTAGCATCTTCCCGCAAACGCGACCTCTACATGGGCTCAACCTCGGCCGGGCCACACCGCGATGACGTCAGCATCGACCTCAACGGCGAACCGATGCGCGGCTATGCCTCGCAGGGAGAGGCAAAATCCGCCGCCTTGGCCATAAAATTCGCAATTTACGACTACCTGACCGGGCGTTTGCATGATGCTCCGCTGCTTTTGCTCGACGAAATCTCCAGCGATCTCGACCCAAATCGCCTCGCCGCGCTCATGCAGACTTTGCCGAAACTCGGACAAGTTTTTCTCACAACCGCCAAACCGGCCGAGCTGCGGGAGACCGCATCAATACAGGCTGAAATCGCTGTCGCGGCGGGGAAATTATTAATCGGCGAAAGTTGAAAATCGTCAATCTTGACGAAATATGTCGATGTTATAACCGCTTGCCCGACAATTAGTTGCAAGTGACAAAAAGCGGTTTTTGCAGTAGTTTTATCTTGCTCAAGATGCATATGAAATCGTATATTAATAGCTTATTTAGCGGTGGGAATTGATGTTGCGTCGCGCAGAAAATATCGGAAATGTCCTCAAGCGAACATTCGCGAATCTCGGCCTCGACCGCAAAATGCGCGAGTTTGAAGCCGTGAATCGCTTTGCTGAAGTCGTCGGCGAAAAGATCGCGCAAAAAGCCCAGGCGATTCAAATCGATCGCGGCACTCTCACCGTTCGAGTCTCTTCGGCAGCGTGGCGCCAGGAACTCACCTACTCCAAAGCTGAAATCATCGACAAGCTCAACACCGCGTTGGGCGACACAATCGTTACTGATATTTATTTTACCTAAGATAAAGAGGCATCAATGGCGGAAATCGACGAAGTGGATCCAAAAGAAAAGAGCGGCTCAAATTACGACGCCAAAACTATTCAAGTCCTCAAGGGACTCGAAGCCGTCCGCAAGCGCCCCGCTATGTATATCGGCGACACCGGCGCCCGCGGCTTGCACCATCTTGTCTATGAAGTTGTAGACAATTCCGTCGACGAAGCCCTCGCGGGTTTCTGCGACTTGATCAAAGTCAACATCACAAACGAAAACACTATCATTGTCGAGGACAACGGCCGCGGCATTCCCGTCGATATGCACCCGACGCAAAAACGTCCCGCACTTGAAGTCGTCATGACTATCCTTCACGCCGGCGGCAAGTTCTCGCACGATTCCTACAAAGTCTCCGGCGGCTTGCACGGCGTCGGCGTCAGCGTCGTCAACGCGCTATCCGAATGGTGCAAGGTCGAAGTCAGCCGCGACAACAATGTCTATTTCCAGGAATACCACATTGGTGTTCCCGTCGCCGACATGTCAATCATCGGCAAGTCCAAGAAAAACGGCACGAAAACGCATTTCAAACCGGACAAAGAAATCTTCAAGAAGATTGAATTCTCCTATGACGTCCTTGCCGGGCGCATGCGCGAATTGGCGTTTCTGAACAAGGGCCTCAAGATCGAAATCACCGACGAACGCTCGGACAAAACTGAAGTCTTCCACTACAAGGGCGGCATCGTCGCTTTCGTGCAGTATCTCAACGAGAACAAAGTCACGGTCCACAACAAACCCTACTACTGCGAAAAAGAACGCGACGGCGTCACCGTCGAGGTCGCGATCCAATACAACGACTCCTACGTTGACAACGTGTTCTCCTTCGTCAACAATATCAACACCGTCGAAGGCGGCACGCACATGGTCGGCTTCAAAACCGCGCTGACCCGCACGATCAACAACTACATGACGAAGAACAATCTGTTCAAGTCAGGCAAAGACGGTATCGATACGCTCACTGGCGACGACGTCCGCGAAGGTTTGACTGCGGTCGTTTCCGTCAAAGTCCCTGACCCGCAGTTTGAAGGCCAAACCAAAACCAAGCTCGGCAATTCCGAAGTGAAAGGCATTGTCGAATCCGTCGTCGGCGAGACGCTTTCGGAATGGCTCGAGGAAAACCCCGGTGACGGCAAAAAGATCGCCGAGAAGGGCCTTGGCGCCGCATACACGCGCGAAGCCTCGCGCAAAGCCAAGGACCTTGCCCGCCGCAAGACCGCGCTCGATTCCGGGCGTCTTCCCGGCAAACTCGCCGACTGCTCGTCACGCGACCCGGAGCAATGCGAAATCTACATCGTCGAGGGCGACTCGGCAGGTGGCTCCGCAAAACAGGGCCGCGACCGCCGCACGCAAGCGATCCTGCCTATCAAAGGCAAGATTCTCAATGTCGAAAAAGCCCGTCTCGACAAAATTCTCTCCAACGACGAAATTCGTTCAATCATCACCGCGCTCGGCGTCGGATTCGGCGACGAAGAATTTGACATCGCCAAGTTGCGCTACCATAAAGTCATCATTATGACCGATGCTGACATCGACGGCTCGCACATCAAGACGCTGCTCTTGACCTTCTTCTTCCGTCACATGAAGAACCTGGTCGAGCGCGGATATATCTTTATCGCGCAGCCGCCGCTGTATCGTCTCAAGACCGCTAAGAAAGAAGTCTACGCCTATTCGGATGAAGAGCGCGACAGACTGCTCGACCAAAGCGGCCGCAAAGGCGTTTCAATCCAGCGCTACAAAGGTCTCGGCGAAATGAATCCGGACCAGCTCTGGAGCACGACCATGAATATCGAAACACGTACTCTGCTCTCGGTGACTCTCGAAGATGCCGCCAGTGCAGATCATATTTTCTCGATGCTGATGGGCGAGGAAGTCGAATCCCGCCGCAAATTCATCGAAGACAACGCCAAGTACGTGAAGAATCTGGATATATAGAAAGTTTCAATGTGGGTTCGACTTCAGTCGAACATCCCGCCAAAGGCGGGACAAGTTTTCGTAGGGGCTCGTGGCAATGCGCCCGAGTTAATTCCCCTCTTGTCGAAGATCCCGCTTGCGGGAAGAGGGGTGGCTCGTCCCAACTTGTCGGGACGAGACGGGGTGTGTAAACCCGAGCTTGTTCAAGTTCAGCGAATAGAGTCTGAGTTGAGGATGTAATTGGTATGAACGTACTACCTTTGAAGCTTTACCGCGGGGTCGCGAGCGGTTCTCCCCATCACCAAGAAGCATTGGCATTTGGATCTTGTTCACCGCGCGGAGGCGACGACGGATCGGGCATTCCCATGTACCATACATTGGGCAGAACCGAAACTTCGAGATATACGAGTTGGAGTGAAAGTCGTTCCGTCGCTGAGCACTACGCTCGTTCAACTCCCAAGTCACAAGGAGTAATCTTGGAAATCCTCTTTGCCAGTGCGGTGGCACGGTCCAATCACTATATCCAACAGGGTAACAGATTTGGAGAAGATGAATTCCTTATAGAAGGCACTATTCGTGGAGTCCGTGTGACTCGAATTGGTTCATTGAGATGATAGTTTGCATTAGAACCATTCTGTAGAGATTGTAAATTCCATGTCGCGCGATCCTCAAGGCTTGGCAAATTCCCCTCTGAATAGGGGTGTCCCGCGTCCGACGAAGGAGGACACGAGACGGTGTGTGTAACGATTTGATAAGTGCGAAATATGCTACCTTAACATAGAGACACTAAAATGGTACTTAACCGCGAAAATCTAATTTCGGTCTATCTCGAAGAGGAGATGAAATCCTCCTACCTCGACTATTCCATGTCCGTCATCACATCGCGCGCTCTGCCCGATGTCCGCGACGGCCTCAAACCATCCAATCGCCGCATCCTGATTGCGATGAACGACCTCAACCTCGCCCCCGATCGCCCGCATCGTAAATGCGCCAAGATCTGCGGCGACACCTCGGGTAACTACCACCCGCACGGCGAACAAGTCGTTTACCCAACGCTCGTCCGCATGGCACAGGACTTCAACATGCGCTACCCGCTCGTCGACGGCCAGGGCAACTTCGGCTCGGTCGACGGCGACGAGGCCGCAGCCATGCGATACACCGAGGCGCGCCTCACGCCGATCGCGATGGAAATGCTCGTTGATCTCGAAAAAGACACCGTCGATTTCATGCCTAACTACGACGAAACCCTGCGCGAACCGCGTGTACTGCCCGGCAAGTTCCCGAACCTGCTCTGCAACGGCTCGTCCGGTATCGCCGTCGGCATGGCCACCAACATCCCGCCGCACAACCTGCGCGAAATCGTCAACGCTCTGGTAGCCGTGATCGACAACTCGGCGCTCGACGAAGCCGAACTGATCAAACTTGTCTCCGGTCCCGATTTCCCGACCGGCGGCATCATCTACGGCCGCGAAGGCATCCGCGACGCCTATCGCACCGGCCGCGGCCGCATCAATGTCCGCGCCAAAGTCAACGTCGAAAAACTCAAGAACGGCAAAGAACAAATCGTCGTCTCGGAAATTCCCTATCAGGTCAACAAATCCAACCTGATCGAAAAAATCGCCGACCTCGTCCGCAACAAAGTCGTCGAGGACATCTCCGACCTGCGCGACGAATCCGATCGCGACGGCATGCGCATCGTCATCGAACTCAAACGCGATGTCCAACCGCAAATCGTCCTAAACCAGCTCTTCAAGCACACGCAAATGCAGTCAACCTTCGGCGTGATCATGATCTCGCTCGTCGACGGCGCGCCCAAGGTTTTGCCGCTGCGCTCGATGCTCGATGAGTTCATCAAGCACCGCCACGAAGTCATCGAACGTCGCGCCAAATTTGATCTCAAGAAAGCCGAAGACCGCGCCCACATTCTCGAAGGTCTGCGCATCGCCCTCGATCATATCGATGCCATCATCAGCACGATTCGCTCTTCCAAGACCGTCCCCGAAGCCAAAGACAATTTGATGTCGCGCTTCAAACTTTCCGAAATCCAGGCGCAGGCCATTTTGGAAATGCGCCTCCAGCGCCTCACCGGTCTGGAACGCCAGAAAATCGAAGACGAGTACCGCGACTTAATTAAGTTGATCGAATATCTCAAATCCGTCCTCGCCAGCCGCGACATGCGCATGGAAATCATCAAGACCGAACTCATCGAAATGAAAGACAAGTACGGTGACGAGCGCCGCACCGAAATCGTCGACGCCGAGGAAGAAATCTCAATCGAAGACTTGATCGCCGAAGAGGACATGGTCATCACCATCAGCCATCAGGGCTACATCAAGCGCCTCTCGACCTCCGCCTATCGCAAACAAAATCGCGGCGGCCGCGGCTCAATCGGCATCAACGTCAAGGAAGAAGATTTCGTCGAACACCTCTTCATCGCCTCGACCCACGACTACATTCTCTTCTTCTCGACCAAGGGCAAAGCCTATTGGATCAAGGTCCACGAGGTTCCGGTCGGCGGCAAACTCGCCAAAGGCAAACCCGTCGTCAACATGGTCGAACTCGTCGAGGCCGAAAAAATCTGCGCCTTCGTCCCGGTCCGCAGCTTCGATGAGGGCCGCTTCGTCGTCATGGCTACCCGCAACGGCATCATCAAGAAAACCGACCTTTCGGCATTCTCGAATCCGCGCCGCGACGGCATCAAAGCCATCGACATCCCCGATGACGACATCCTGATCGAGGTCGACATCTCCGACGGCAACAACGACATCATTCTCGCCACCCATGAGGGCCAGGCAATCCGCTTCGAAGAAAACAAGGTCCGCGCCATGGGCCGCACGGCCTACGGTGTCAAGGGCATCGAACTCGAAAAGAAGGATTACGTCGTTGGCATGGTCGTGGTCAAGCGCGACACTTCGATTCTCACCGTAGCCGAACTCGGATTCGGCAAACGCTCCGAAATCTCCGAGTACCGCGTCACCAATCGCGGCGGCAAAGGCGTCATCAACATGAAGACGACCGACAAAACCGGCAACGTGATCGCCGTCAAGGAAGTCGTCGAAAAAGACGGCCTCATGATCATCACCGAGAAGGGCATTGTCATTCGTCAGGACATCAAGTCGATTCGCGTGATTGGCCGCGCTACGCAAGGCGTCAAGCTGATCAATCTCGAACCCGGCGACCGTGTCACCGATGTCGCCCGCATCATCGCCGAAGACGAGGAACCCGGCAACGGCAATGGCGATAATGGTGACAACGGCGACCAAGCCGAACTGGAAGTGTAGCTAGCTGATATCACGGGCGCTCTTCACAGAGCGCCCGTTTTGATTCTTCTTTCGCAGACTGTTAGAACTGTCATTCCCGCGTAGGCGGGAATCCAGATTCGGTAGGACAGACATTCTTGTCTGTCATCAGACCTTGAGTCATGAAGCTCGTTGACGTGTCGCTCTCCACGGCGAGTCCACATCCGCGACCTTGCACGAGTCTTCGATACCGTAGCAGCGAGGCGTCGGGTCCCGCTTTTGTCGGGATCTCCGCGCCCGCTAAAGGGCATATTTGTTGTAGGAAGACCATTTTGCCAACGCCGGCAAAATGGTTCAACCGTAGGTTGGTTGGCAGCTAATAGAAAACAGGAACATATTGTGAGGGTGGGAAACTTTGGATTCTGGGATAGATGGGAGTCGATCATTCATTACTTCTCTGGAAGTTAAATGTTGGAAGGAATACGAAATATGGGCACAAATGACAATTTCCCTGATGAAGAACTGCTGAGTGAGGACGAACAGGAAGACCTGGAGATTGCTCCCGACAAACGAACGATTTATTCAGAACAGGGTGATCCAGAGGTTGATTCCCTTTACAATAAGTATAAGCGGGGCAAGCTTGTTGTGCAGTCGGATTTTCAACGTCGTTTTGTTTGGGACCGAACCAAGGCAAGCCGACTAATGGAATCGGCGCTCATAGATGTTCCTCTTCCCGTTGTCTATTTATCTCAAGAGACAGATGGCAAAGAATACGTCATTGATGGACAGCAGCGCCTTACATCTTTCTTTTCATTTATTGATGGCAAGTTTCCGGACGGGAAGAATTTCGTGTTGACCAGTCTAAAAGTCTATTCGGAATTAGTGGGAAAATCATATGCCGAACTCAGCGAAGAGCTGCAAGATAAGATTCGTTTTTGCAAAATCCGTACTATCACCTTTCGGAAAGAATCTCAACCGGATCTTAAATTTGAAATATTTGAGAGGCTAAACACCGGAGCAATGCCCCTGAACGATCAAGAACTTCGCAACTGCATCTATCGGGGACCATACAACGACTTACTGAAGGAATTGTCACGCGATCCTGACTACGTCTCACTCATGGGATTTGTTAAACCAGATAAGCGAATGAAAGATGTCGAGTTCGTTCTCCGGTTTGCGGCCTTCTTTCATGCAACATACCTGCATTACAAACCTTCAATGGGACGATTCCTAAATGAGGACATGCGTAAATATCAGAATCTAAGCGCTGATGCATCGAGCGAACTACGATTCGCGTTTAGGAATGCTGTCGCTCTGGTGAAGTCGGTTTTTGGAGATCGCGCCTTCAAGCGATTCTATCCAGGATCTGAATCGAATCCGAACGGCTTTTGGGAGCCACAGAGATTCAATGCTTCATTATATGATGTGCTTATGTATACGTTTGCTAGGGAGGACAAGAATAAGGTGATGCAAAATCTGGACTCGGTTAGGGAAGCACTGATCTATCTAATGACGACCGACCAAAAGTTTATTGATGCGATAGAGCTTGGAACAAGCGGAACTCAGTCGGTTGTTGTCCGCTTTGACAGTTGGAGGCAGACGCTTCAGCACGTAATCGGCATAAACAGGAAGGAGCCTCGATCTTTTTCAATGAGCATAAAGCATCAGCTCTTCGATTCGGACTGCATCTGCGCGATTTGCGGGCAACAGGTGAGTCTCATAGATGATGCAGAAATAGATCATACAGAACAATACTGGCGTGGCGGACAAACGATACCAGAGAACGCGCGCCTCACTCATAGATATTGTAATAGGGCACGGTCGCGGCATGATGGCGAGCGGGATACGACTATAGTGATTCGCAGCCAGCGCAGTAAGAGCAGAACGGATGTTACTCCGAGGGAAGCGTATCGCCCACTAATCCTTGATGCTCTCGTAAGACTCGGCGGTGCGGCAAAGCAGGCAGAGGTATTTGCACTCATAGAACAGAGTATGGCGAACCAGTTCACAAATGACGACCTCACAGTCAACAAAGACGGCTACACCACAAAATGGAAGAATTTGGCTGCTTTTGAGAGACTGAATATGGTTAAGGACGGAGTTCTCAGAGATGATTCAAGCTGGGGGATCTGGGAGATCACAGCAAAAGGCAGGGAGATATGGAGAGAACTTCAGGCGGGCGAATCGCATTGACACATAGTTCGTGGCGTAAATTGCGCGGAAGTGGAAGGCTCATGGACTATAATGAATTCTCAATCAAGCGGCAGAGCATCCCGGACATCGAATCCGCTGTTATTGAGTTTTTCCAACGAGCAAGAACGGCATCTGAACACCGGTTCTTTCTCACAATTATCGATCTTCATACTATCAGGACCAGTCCCTTAGAATTACGATCCGATGGCTTACCCAGACGTTACACTTTTATTCCGCGGCTTGGATTGGGAATTCAACAATACTCTGAATTTCTTTCGGCTGTGTCTCACACCGACTTGTCAGAAGTAGAAACTGAATCGGAACGGAGCTTCTTAAGACGACTACAAATGCTTGCATATTCACAACTGTGGGAGCATATAGAAATTCAAACGCTGTTGTGGCAACTGCTACTAATCGCAAATGGCAACGAGTATGATCCCACTCTACTTTGGGAGAATTTCCGGAAGAGAGAAATCAGCTGTAACAGCATTTACGAGAGAATAAGAAAGGAAGCTCGGCCCCCGAGCTTGACTATCGGAGCAGTGATTGACAATCTCTACTATAACCAAATCCGAAACGCTTTCGTCCACAGTCAGTTCTATTTCGGAGCAGATTTGGTAAGCTTTGAAAACGCAGATCTGAAGAATCCCAATGATATTCCATCGCTAAAGATCGAGATTTGGGATAGCCTTTTTGCCGATACACTGAGATTCGTAGCTTCGCTGTTTGCCGTCAGACGAGTTGCAGAACAAGAATTAATCGAAAGATGCCCTTTCACCTTCGAGGTACCAGAAATTTTGCCTTTCACGATCAAATACGATCGCGGTGAGTTCAGACACACAGAGACGTAACTATGAATTACCAAAGCATCACCACTTTCCCCTCCCTCCACGCCTCCGGCTGCTTCATCATCCCTAATCCCTGGGATATCGGCTCGGCAAAGATTCTCCACCATCTCGGCTTCAAAGCCCTCGCCACAACTTCGGCAGGCTTCGCCTTCTCGCGCGGATTGCCGGATGAAGTCACCGCACTGCCGCTCGAAAGCGTCCTCGCCCATATACGCGAAATCGTCGATGCCACACCGCTTCCAGTCAACGCCGACTTTCAAAACGGCTACGCTCGCGATCCAATTCAGCTCTGCGAAAACGTCCGGCTCTGTATTGCCCAAGGCGTCGGCGGACTCTCTATCGAAGACGCCACCGGCAGAAAGGACAAGCCCCTGTACGATCGCGCTGCCGCCATCGAACGAGTCAAGGCTGCCCGCGTGGCCGTCGATGCCTGTGGCAAAGGGACGGTCCTGACCGCCCGTTGCGAGGCATTCCTCGTCGGACATCCCGACGCCGAACGAATTGCCCTCGACCGCCTGGTCGCTTTCGCCGAAGCCGGCGCCGATTGCCTGTATGCCCCCAGAGTCACCGACCCGGAAATCATCAGCAAGATCGTCAAAGCCGTCGCGCCCAAACCGGTCAATGTGCTCATGGAATCACCAGTGCCCGGTTTGACATTTTCTAGTCTTGCCGATCTCGGTGTCCGCCGTATCTCGGTCGGGTCAGCGTTATCGCGTGTCGCCCTTGGCGCCTTCATCCGCGCGGCAACGGACATCCTCAAGACCGGTTCTTTCGACTCCCTCGCCGATTCCGCACCCTTCAAAGACCTCAACGACATTTTCGCTCGGTAGGACAGACATTATTGTCTGTCGGCTTCCTCTTCGATCCAAAATGTCAGACAGTGATGTCTGACCTACCAACTACTCTTGTCACCCAAGCATCAGGTAGGACAGACATTATTGTCTGTCTCTTCTTCCCGCTGTCCGGAACGTCAGACGGAACTGTCTGACCCACCCACTTCTCCCCTCGCCCTTTGGGAGAGGGGCAGGGGTGAGGGCGTTACTTGATTCCACCCCTTGACACCCCATCCTAAAACACATTAAATTCCCCCCATGAAACCAACTCCCCTCATCGACGCCAATCCCGTGCATGTCGCTTCGGTCAGCGCCATCATCACGGCTCTCTACGACTCCATCTCGTTCAAAAGAGGCGAATCCGCCGACTGGAAAAAGATGCGCTCGCTCTTCATCCCCGACGGTCGTCTGCTCATCCCCAAGCGCGATACGACTGACTCAACTTCGCTCTCTGTCGAGCAATTCGTCGAGCGCGGCAAAATCGTCTTCCAAAACGACACCTTTCGCGGCAAGGGCTTCCGCGAGGTCGAAACAACCCGCCGCGAGGAAGCCTTCGGATTCATCCGCCACATCTTCAGCGCCTACGAGGCTATCCTCACCGACAAAGAGGATGCTCTCATCGGCCGCGGTATCAACAGCATCCAACTCCTCTGGGAAAGCGACCGCTGGTGGATCGTCTCGATGGTCTGGAATGACGAACGCCCCGACAATCCCATGCCCGATTGGGCTAATCAGTGATCGGCGCGCTATTCATCATCTATGTCGCCGACCAGGAAACAAGCGCCGATTTCTACGCACGCGTCCTTGATCGCGCGCCCGACCTTCACGCCCCCGGCATGACCGAGTTCAAACTCTCGGGTGGCGCCACCATCGGCATCATGCCCGCGGCCGGCATCAAACGGCTCTTGGGCGACAAACTTCCCAATCCCGCCGACGCCAACGGTATTCCGCGCGCTGAAATCTACCTGACCGTCCCAAATGCGGAATCGTACCATCAGCGGGCGCTCGCCAATGGCGCAACAGAGCTGAGCGCGCTGTCACTCCGCCCCTGGGGACATCGCGTCGCCTACAGCCTCGACCCCGATGGTCACGTACTCGCGTTCTGCGAAGAATTGTCCGATTCCGAATCTTGATCATTTACAATTCCCTTTGTCTTTTAGTACTCGAATCCGCAATAATACTCTCATGAATCTGAAAGACCGCCGTGTTCTCGTTACCGGCGCTGCCGGGTTTATCGGCAGCCACCTCGTCGAACAACTTGTCGCCAAAGGCGCTCACGTTCGCGCGTTCATCCGCTACAATTCGCGCTCCGATCGCGGTTGGATCGACACCTTTCCCGAATCTCTGACTGCCAGGCTGGAAATCGTCGCCGGCGATATCAAGGACTCCGACGCCGTCCGCAACGCCGTCAAAGGCTGCGACGCCGTCTTCCATCTCGCCGCCCTGATTGGCATTCCATACTCCTATGTCCACCCGCGCAACTACGTCGAGACCAACATCGTCGGCACAACCAACGTGCTCACTGCCGCACTCGATCATGGTGTCAAGCGCGTCGTCCATATTTCCACTTCCGAGGTTTATGGCACCGCACAGTATGTGCCCATCGACGAGAAGCACCCCAAAGTCGGCCAGTCTCCATACTCGGCATCGAAAATATCCGCTGACATGCTCGCCGAATCGTTCCATCGCAGTTTCAATCTGCCCGTGGTGATCATTCGCCCCTTCAATACCTATGGTCCGCGCCAATCACAACGCGCCGTGATCCCCACGATCATTTCGCAACTGATGGCGGGAAGCGAATTGAGTATCGGCGCGACCGCTCCAACGCGAGACTTCACCTTCGTCACCGACACCGCCGCCGGCATGATCTGTAGCGCCGAAATCGACGAAGCTATTGGAATGACGATCAACCTCGGCGTGGGACAAGAAATTTCAGTCGGGGACCTCGCTTCATTGATAGCTAAGCAGATGAACGTGAAATTCAGCCTCAAGCAGGACGCCAATCGACTGCGTCCGGAGAATTCCGAAGTGGAACGATTGTTGTCCAACAACGGGCTCGCTCAAAGTGTATTAGAATGGAAGCCGGAAATTGACTTGGAAACTGGCGTGGCGCGCACAATCGCCTGGTTCCGGGATAACCCTGCCAACGGCCGCGCTTTCGAATATGCCCGCTAATCAAACTGGGCATTCACTCTCGAAAACGCGTTATTGTGATGGTCCAGCAAGGTCAAGTGCGTCGCGATCACTGTCGATATGATTATTAAATTCTCTGCGAGAGGATAAATACTTATGAGATACTTGGTTACGGGTGGCGCCGGATTCATCGGTTCGAATATTGTCAAAGCACTGGTTCAACACGGCGACAAAGTTCGCGTGTTGGACAATTTCTCCACTGGTCGCCGCCAGAACCTCAAGGAGATCGAATCCGATATCGAAATCATTGAAGGCGACATTTGCGATTTTTGGACCGTCATCGATGCTTGCCGCGAAATCGACTTCGTTCTGCATCAGGCGGCACTGCCCTCGGTCAATCGCTCCGTCGAAAATCCCCTTACCGCCAACCACACCAATATCAACGGCACGTTGACAATGCTCGAGTGCGCTCGCCGCAACGGCGTCAAGAAGTTCTTTTTCGCCTCATCGTCATCAGTCTACGGCGACACCCCGACCTTGCCCAAGCGCGAAGACATGATCCCTGCGCCGATGTCGCCCTATGCCGTCAACAAAATCACCGGCGAATATTACTGCAGCGTTTACTCGGACCTCTACAAGATGCCTTGCATTGCCTTTCGCTATTTCAATGTCTTCGGCCCCAATCAGGATCCCAACAGCCATTACGCCGCCGTAATCCCCAAATTCATCAACTCGCTCCTTGCCGATGAACAACCGACCATTTTCGGCGATGGACTGCAATCGCGCGATTTTACTTACATCGATAACGTCGTCGAGGGAATTATCAAAGCCTGCGAAATGAAAAACGCTACCCCCGGCGTTTACAATCTCGCCTGCGGCGGCCAATACACGCTTAACGAACTGCTGAAACAACTCAACGAGTTGATTGGTAAAAACATCACTGCCCGCTATGCGGAACCGCGTCCCGGCGACATCAAACATTCTTTTGCGGATGTTTCCAAGGTCGCAAAGGTGCTCGGCATCACGCCGACTATCGATTTCCGCAACGGACTGGAAAAAACAATCGCGTTCTATAAACGTGAGGCGTTGCTAAAGAGTCGTGTCTAACCACACAACCCCCAATCCCTCCGGGCAATCCTTTTCCACTGGTGGCTCATTTGCTCTACCCTGGTGGCAAATTGCCATTATTGGCGCCGTAGTTCTGTTAATGTACCTGCCAATTCTCGTCGGACTCACCGGCGACTGGTACACCGATGACAACTACTCCCATGGATTCCTGATCATCCCCGTCAGCATCTGGCTCATCTGGCGCAAACGCGATGTCCTCCGCACAATTCCACTCGAATCCAGCAAGTGGGGAATACCAGTCATTATCGCCTCGCTAATTGTCTTCGTAGTCGGAACCGCCGGCATGGAGTTCTTTACCACTCGCGTCTCGCTGGTCACGCTCATGTTCGGCATCACACTTTATCTCGCGGGAGTCCGGTTCGCCAAAGAGATTTGGTTCGCCTTTTTCTTCCTGCTCTTTATGATTCCCGTGCCCTATATCATCTATTACAGCGCCACATTTCCCCTGCAAATGCTCGGCTCGAAAGTTGCCGCTGTTCTGCTCGGCTTGTTCGGAATCCCGCACTTGCGCCAGGGCAATGTCATCCACTTGCCGGATAATTACTCGCTCGAAGTTGCCGAAGCCTGTTCCGGGCTGCGTTCGCTTGTGACCCTGCTGGCACTGGGCGCACTGCTGGCTTACCTGACTCAAACCTACCGCTGGAAAGCCGTCACTCTCTTTGTCGCAACGGTTCCCATCGCCATCGCAGCAAATATTTTCCGCATCTGCGTCACGGCAATCGGCGCTTACGGCATATCCAAAGCTGTCGCCGAAGATTTCATCCATGAACTCTCCGGCACGATCGTCTTTATGTTCAGCCTCGTCTGCCTGCTAATCCTGAGCAGCCTGCTGAAGCTCGGCGAGAAAAAATCGGAGCCGGAGGACTCAACGAAATGAAGAAATTCTTCATCATCCTGATTCTCCTTTTGCCGTTTGGCGCGATGGCTACCGTCTTGCGTTATATGGCCGTGGAACCGGATCAGCCTTCGCACCTCGCCGACGTACCGCTCCAAATCGACGGCTGGAATGCCGAGGTTTTTCCGGTTGGCGACGCCACCGCAGCCGTCCTTCAAGCAACCGACATTCTCCTCCGCGGCTACACCGACTCCAGCGGCAACTATGTCGGTCTTTATATCGCCTATTTCCACGACCAAAAGTATGGCTCGCAAATCCACTCGCCGCGCCATTGCCTTCCCGGCGGGGGCTGGGTATTGACTGGGTTGGAGCATGTCCCGTTTGACCTCGGTGATCGTCAAATTAACGTCAACCGCATGACTATCGCCAAACGCTCCCGTGTTGACCAGATGTTCTACTGGTTCCATACTCGTTCCGGCGATCTTGCCTCCGAGTACTCGCTCAAGTTCGACCTTGTCCGTAATTCTCTCTTGTTATCACCAACCGATGCCGTTATTATCCGGCTGACGGTTGGTCAAACCGGCAAGACAGTTGAGGAGTGCCAGCGCCTGGCGGAGCGATTTATGCAGACGGCATTGCCCGATATCCGCAAAGCGTTGCCCTTCAGCACAATATAGGCAGATGGAACTAAGGGAGACGTGGACACGCACAATGAACCTGCGCGCCATCATCACTCTCATGCGCCCCGAACAGTGGGTTAAGAACCTCATCGTCTTTGGCGCATTGATCTTTTCCCGCGAATTCACTAATTCTCAGAGCGTAATCAATTCATTGCTCGCTTTCGGTATTTTCTGCGCACTCTCGTCGGCAATCTACATTATCAATGATATCCAGGACCGCGAATCTGATCGCCTCCACCCGACCAAAAAATCTCGGCCGATTGCATCTGGAGCTGTATCACCGGCAATCGCGCGAGTTCTCGCCATCGTCCTGATTTTCCCCGGCGTCGGCGCATCATTCCTGCTGCCGCGTGATTTTCTCGCTATCGCTCTCATCTTTGTTGCCTTTAACGTTCTCTACTCAACGCTCTTGAAAAACCTCGTCATTATCGACGTGATGTCCATTGCTGTCTCCTTTGTCCTCCGTGCCGCCGCCGGCACCTACGCCATTTCAGTTCCGATCTCGCCGTGGTTAATCGCTTGCACCTTCCTGCTGGCGCTGTTTCTCGGCTTTGGCAAGAGGCGCCACGAGCTCCTCATCCTCAAGGATCAGGCTACCGGCCATCGCGCCGCGCTTAAAAAATATTCACCCTACTTTCTCGACCAATTGATCGGCGTCGTGACCGCCTCTACCGTCGTTGCATACACCTTCTATACACTCTCGCCGGAAGTTTCCGAAAAACTCGGCGTCCGGCACTTGGAACTGACGATTCCCTTTGTCCTCTATGGAATCTTCCGGTATCTCTACCTGATTCATCAGGAAGAACGTGGCGGCTCGCCGACGCGTCTCCTCTTGACCGACATGCCTATTCTCATCAATATTGTCTTGTGGTTTCTTTCGGTGATGGCGATATTCTGGTTCACCGGGGGCCGCTAATACTGTGTTTTTCGACCAAATCCATGAGGATGATCTGAGATGAGACATTCGAACCTACTTATCAGTACACTGGCCCTGGCCTTCACGATTCTGGCATTGCTTGCCTGCTCCAGCACCCGTGAACCCGAAAATCCGATGGACGCTATGCGCTCCCTCTTACCCGGAAAATCGTCGCTCAGCGGACTGGCTCTTAAGGACTCTGCCATCGCCTATGAACGAAACACCGTCTGGGATTATCTGGGCCAGAGTTCCGAAGTCTTCCTCAACAATGGTCTTGATAAAGTCGCTCTTGGCAACTACGTCTCTTCCGATAATTCCCGTGCGATCGCCATTGAGCTGGTTCTTTATCGGGAGCCTGTAAATGCCTTCACGATGTACAGTCTCTATCGTAATCCGGCTGGACGCTTTGTGGAAGTCCCAACCGAGGGACATCTGATTGCCGATACTCTGCGCTTCATCAAGGGCAGCTACGTCGGTCGAATCGTACGCAGCGGCGAAATTCCAGATGACAACTTGATCCGCGCCGCCAAAATGATCTCCGACAAAATTACCGATACGACTAATGCTTTCCCGCCGCAATTGGCGTTGTTTCCCGCCGAAGGACGTATTCCTCATTCGGAAACACTGCACCTGCGTGATCAGGCGCGCCATGACGAACTGCCGGAGTTCTATGGCTGCAAATACATTGTCGAGGGCGATACCATGACCTTGTATTTTCTCTTGAATTCCCGGGTTGGATTGCCTACGGCAACTGAGACTTTTATTGGCCAGAAAGGCAACATTGACAACTGGCTGATGGATGGCACAAATCAATCCATGGTCGGAAAACACCCCGATTTCGGGGCGGTTTTTTGTTCAATCGACAAGGGTACCTTGGCCGTCATTACCGGTTTTTCTGACCGCAAAAACGCCCAAGCTCTGGCGGAGAGATTCTTACAAAATCTGTCAAAATAGCGTTTCAGTCACTTCGCGTTGACGGCAGGTAAAGCCCAGCGGGTTATTTATTTTTTTTACTTACCAAAGCGTTTTCGCCAACTGAATAGTCAATGCTCGGATAGTGCTGTCCTCTTTCTTTTTTGCGAACAGGCTATTATTGATTGCAAAAACCGAAGATTTTATTAGATTACCTCAAACCCTACTGGCCGTTAGGGAGATGGTTGTGTTGTTTCGTGCTTTGCTCTTGATGGCATTGGCGGTCGGGTTTAGTTGCCCACTTCTCAGCGCTCGGGTTCTTCAGGTCCCTGCCGGCTATCAATCTATTCAGTCCGCAATTAATGCCGCAGTCACCGGCGACACTGTGCTGGTATCCACAGGTACTTATGTCGAAAATATCAATTTTCGCGGCAAAAAAATCACTGTTGCGTCCCAGTTCATTCTCAGCCAAAACCCCGACGTTATCCAACAAACCATCATCGATGGCGGCCTGCCCACCTCGTCGGACTCTGGATCGGTTGTCCGTTTCATTTCGCACGAAGACTCTTCCTCTGTGCTTTGCGGATTTACTCTGCGCAACGGTATCGGCACCCTCGTTCCCGGTTCTTTTGCCGGTGGCGGTATCCTTGTCGCGAATTCCAGCGGACCAACGATTCGCTACAACATCATCCGCAACAATACCGCCCTGGTCGGCGCTGGTATCGCAATTAAAAATTCCATGCCCGTCATCAGAAATAATGCTGTCATTCATAACGCTTCTCAGGATGGCGCCGGCTTGTGGATGGAGAATTCCTCCGTCGTAATCGATCACAATGTCATCTACTCAAACAACGCCGAGGGCGCTGGTGGAGCAGTTTACCTGCGCAACTCATTCGCCTGGATTACGAACAGCAGCGTCTCCGGCAATACCTCGCCCATCTGCGGAGGAGTTTTCTGCGCTGGTGGAATTTGGGAAGTCGCAAACTGCAACTTCTTCCAAAACCAAATCGCAAATTTCTTCGGTTGCGGCGGCCCCGACCTTGGCGACAACAGCAAAAGCAAGAATTTCAACCTCGACTCGGCCGACATCTATTCCAATATCCTCAAGGAGCCCGGCTTTGCGAATCCGACCGTGAACGATTTCCGCCTTCGCTGTGATTCAAGACTCATCGACGCCGGCAAAGAACTGCCGAAATTGTACCCTGTCGGCGGCGCTCGTGAAGATATCGGAATGTTCGAGTTCCAGTATCGCGTCGGCGACCTGACCGGCGACAACCGCATCAATCTTGCCGATGCCACCAGTCTGATCAATGTCGTGTTCCTTGGCGCCCCGGTCGGCTGCCCGCTCTACCCCGACGACTGCGACTGCAATCGCCGCGTCAATGTAACCGACATTGTCGCTATCATAAACTATTGGTCCGGTTACGGTGAAGTTGCATCATGCTTGTTCACACCGTCGACGTCCGCTCGCTGAACTTCAGTCTTACATAAACAAAAAGCCCCTCGCGCGGCTGTCCACGCAAGAGGCCGTTAGTCTTTTGTTCCCCGACAATCTAATTTGGCCGGCGGAATAAACCTGCCAACTGATTGATCGTTCCGCCCATCAGCATCATCCATCGGTCCCCGGACTTGCGCACAGACACGACATCAGTCGAAACCTCTGTCGCTTCCGGTTGCGCCTTCATGTGGACAACATAGTGTCGCGTGTCCTTGCCTTCATCGACAAAGCCGACAAACTGTACATCTGTACCGGCCATCATTACTCCGATTTGCGGCGCCAGGCTCGTAATCCAATTCATCGTCCCGATGAAAAATGCCGCCGAATCCTTCGCAAATATGCCTTCCCAGGCGGTCGCTCCCTCGAAAAAGGGGAGAAGCGGATCCGCCGGATTGCCTGCATCCTTGATTCCGGTCAAGAGCGGTACCATTGTCGTCTTAAATCTTCCAATGTCTGCCGGATACACCGTCAGCGCGCAACCGGTCCAATCCGAAGCGCGTGCGGTCTTGAAGTATTCTTCGATAATTGTCTTCGAATTATCGCCAGCAGTCTGGCCGCATGCGATGCCGGCCACAAGTCCGAAGATCAGGATCGCGGCGAGCAGTCGCTTGCCCCAGGACTGATGAACTTTCAAAAATGTCACAAGTATCTCCTTGTTGAGTTAATTAGGCGGTGCTCAGGAAGAGAATATAGGAATTATCAGGCGGGACGGTACAACTAACTTATCGCCGTTTTCACTAATTCTATTGCAACGATGCGGCAATTTACCGGCTGTGAGGATTTACACGAAAGAAAACACAAACCGCGTTGGCGCCGAACGGAAGCGGAATGCGAGCTGACTTACTTTTCCTTCACGTCTGCCAGCAGCTTGTCAATGATCCGCAGCGTGTCGACTCCATCGGCCTCGGCATTGAATGATGTCACAATCCGATGCCGTAATACCGGCTTCGCCACCAACTGCACGTCTTCTACCGACGGAGTATACCGGCCGTTCAGAATTGCATTGGTCTTAGCGCCAAGAATGAGATATTGCGAAGCACGCGGCCCCGCTCCCCAGGTTACCCAATTTGCGATATAATCGCGCACTTCCCCTTCACCGCGGCGTGTCGAGCGAACAAGCTTGATCGCGTAATCGATCACGTGATCCGATACCGGCACCTTGCGCACCAACTGCTGCAACTGCTCGATTTCTCCGCCGCTCATGATCTTTGACAGATCCTGCCGCATCACGGATGTAGTCGATTTGACGATCGCGTGCTCCTCCTCATAAGAAGGATAGTCAACGTGAATATTGAACATGAATCTGTCAAGCTGCGCCTCAGGAAGCGGATAGGTCCCTTCCTGCTCAATCGGATTTTGCGTAGCCAAAACAAAAAACGGTTCGTCCAACTTGAAGGTCTGCCCCGATGCTGTTACTTCGTGCTCTTGCATCGCCTGCAAAAGCGCTGCCTGCGTCTTCGGCGGTGTGCGGTTCACTTCATCGGCAAGCACGATATTCGCAAACACCGGTCCCTTCACGAATTTGAATTCACGTTGGCCGGTGGATTTATTTTCCTCTAAAATTTCCGTGCCGGTAATGTCCGACGGCATCAAATCCGGAGTAAATTGAATGCGCGAGAATTTCAGATCAAGCACGCGCGCCAGCGTCGAAATCAATAGCGTCTTCGCCAGTCCCGGCACACCAACCAGCAAGCAATGTCCATTCGACAGCAGCGCAATTAGCAGTTCGTCTACAACGCGATCTTGCCCTATGATGACCTTGCCGATCTCCGCCTTTATTCGCGTTCGCGCATCTCTCAGTTTCTCCACTGCTTGTAGATCCGCGGACTGCTTAATCTGGTCTGTCATCTATTCCTCCGGCAATTGTCGTAAATTTCAAATTCCGCTAATTCCAGCAATCGCACAATAACTACAAGCCGGTCGGAAATCGACCGCCATAGTTAGAAGCGTCATAATCGCTTATACGGATAAACGATTGGGCTGCCTAATTTGTTTTCAGCTATTTAGGATAATTCACTGCGGTGGGCTTGTCAACTAATCGTGTCGTTGTCACTGCCTCCGGCGCAATCTGCATCGAATAATTGTAATTGCCGTCCGTGACTATCGCCTTCGACATGAACAACTGCAGTTCACCCGGGAACGCCGTCCCGATGCTCTGGATCAATGAAATAAAGCCCGACGGCCCGCCATTTAATTCATGATTGGGAATCCGGGTCAATGTCAGTAGCGAATCTTCACTGCCGTTAACATAGTAGACGCCGTTTATTCGATAACAATCCTTCAGTCCAAGCACCTGGCAAACTTTCTTCCAATGAATAACTTCAACACCCAAAGCCACACTGTCACTATTGAAGGGCACCATCTCGGAAGTCATGAGATTATTCTGGTCCGTCATCTTAACGACTAAGCGCGGCTGCTTGTATTCCTCATATAAAAAACTTACTTGCGCTTGCGGAGCATCGCCATTAAACGGGATAAACCGCTCAACTTGACTGTTGAACCAGTAGCAACCCTGAGCCATGACAATCAGCGCCAGGCCAGATGCGGATAAAATCCACGACCGAGCCGAACGCTTGCTCCGAAAATAGACCGACGTAGTAATGTTGTCGCGCAAACGACGCGCAATCGTTACGAAGACGAAAAGTAAGCAGGCAAGTCCACTAAAGAACAATACCGTCCCAGCTACAAGAAAGAATGTGCCCAAACTGAGTCCGCCTTACTGAAATCTAAACAATCTTAATTCAAGCTCTTGTGGATAACCCTTAAATCGTACTGTTAACTCCAGACGGTACTACTTTGATTAACAAAGTCTTACAACAATTTCCACATTGTTGTTCAAGTTATCCACAAAGGCGATCTTTGCTTTCGCCACCCGACTAAAACTGCGGCTTCTTATCTACCATCTTATTATCGGGTTTTTGATCGAATTCTTTTAGGCCTTTCATCTGACAAGAGCCATGAAATATCGCACCTTGCTCGATTACAACGCTTTTTGTCACTAAGTCACCTACTACCTTGGCCTTAGCCTGCATCTCAGTCTTTTCCGAAGAATGAATGTTTCCGACCACCGTCCCGGCGACTACTACAATCTTTGCCTCAATGTCTGCCTCAACCTCGCCTGTCGAACCGATCGAAACCGTCTCATCCGAAACGATCTTGCCCTTGAGTTTTCCATCTACGCGAAGAGTGCCTTTCACTTCCATGGTGCCCGTGAAGACACTATCCTTTCCAATGATAGTGCTCAGATTCTCTGCCATTGTCTCTTCTCCTTTAATGAGATTCGGAATTATTGTCTTTGCCATCATACTCTCCCGGGCTTACGGGTTGTCCGTCAACGCGAACCTCGTAATGAACATGCGGCGCCGTGCTGACTCCGGTCGTGCCGGATAACGCGATCACCTGACCATAACGCACTGACTGGCCGGTCGCAACCAACAGCGTGTCATTGTGCCCATACATTGTTTCGACATTGTTGGGGTGTTTCAATACAACCTTCCAGCCAAATGCTTCATCCCAGCCGGCAAAAAATACTTCGCCGTCCGCCGTCGCCAGCACGCGCGTGCCCTTCTTCACCGCTATGTCAACTCCCAGGTGGCGTGTCTTGGGATTGTCAGCCGTTGGCCGAAATGTGCGCGAGACAAAGCCCTGTACTGGCAATCCCCGAGGAATGCTGACAGGTCCTGTTGCTGTGTTAGCTTGATCCGTAATCAACGAAGGTTCCTGTGTGCCCGGACTAACTGCGCTGTCTTCGATTGTCTGCGGAACCTGCATGCCGTACTGACTCAAGTCTATGCCGGCCAGAGTAGCTACTTGATTGAGCATGCTCCGATAGGCTTGTAAATTACTTTCTAATAGTACAATCTTTGAATTAAGCCGCCTCAACTCCTCATTCTCCCGCACCAATTGATCGCGTTCGCTCGAGTGCACCAGCAGCCGCGCATACGTAAATGTCCCGACTATTGAAACAAGAACCAGCAACCCGACCCCGCCGATCACCACATAGTAAATCAGGCGCGAAAATTTCAGCGTCACCGGCGTCTTGCCCGTTCCGAATATCAACATCAATGTGACTTGCTGTCCGCCCGGCATCTATAATTCTACTCCCAGCAACTCCAAAATCCGCGTTAAATCAGAATCACCGTAAAACTGTATCGTTATTTTGCCGCGCTTGAGCCCGCGCTGAATCGTCACGGCAGTACCCAGCCTGCGCTTAAGCGCCGTTTCGGCCTGCGAAATCTCCACCGGCCGTCCCTTCAGCTTCAGGCTGCGTCCGCGTTTCTTGCGCTGCCCTCCGTAAATGATCTCTTCGATCGCTCGCACCGTGAGATCTTCTTCGATAATCTTCCGCGCCAACTCCAGTTGTTCTTTTTCATCCTCGAGCGCCAGAATCGCGCGCGCATGGCCTTCCTTAAGTTGACCCGAGGCGATTTTCGCTTTGACTTCCTTCGGCAGATTCAGCAGCCGTAGAGTGTTGGCGACGGATGATCTGTCCTTGCCGACTCGGCTCGACAACTCCGCTTGCGTAAGATTGAATTCGTTCACCAATCGCTGATAGCCCTCTGCCAGTTCCAATGGATTGAGATCATCGCGCTGCAAATTTTCAACGATCGAAATCTCGAGCATGTCGCGATCACTCAAGTCCTCAACAATTCGCGCCGGAACCTCTGCCAATCCCAACCGTTCTGCGGCCCGGAAGCGCCGCTCGCCCGCCACAATCTGGAATTTGCCGCCAACCGACCGAACCAAAATCGGCTGAAGCACGCCCTTCTGCGCAATCGAGTCCGCCAACTGCTCCAGTTTGTCTTCCGCGAAAAACTTGCGCGGCTGATTCGGATTGGCAACTAGCTTGTCAAGCGCCACCATCGTGAAACGATCGCCTTGCTGCGGCTCCGGTATCGCCGCGACCGGCGCAACAGCCACGGGCGCCGTGGGAATCAGTGCCGACAGGCCTTTGCCCAGTGCCGGTTTTTTCATATCCGTAAGACCTCCTCCGTCAGCGAGATATAGTTCTCGGCGCCCGTCGAGCCGATATCGTAAAGAATAATCGGCTTGCCGAAAGAAGGCGCCTCGCCAAGGCGGACATTGCGGTTTATTATCGTAGTAAAAACTTTGTCCTTGAAATGATTGCGCGTTTCTTCAACGACCTGGCGCGCCAGGTTCAATCGTGGATCGAACATGGTGATCAATATCCCGCCAATCGTCAGCCCCTGGTTCAAATTCTGCTGCACTAAGCCGATCGTGCTGATTAACTGGCTCAATCCCTCGAGCGCGTAGTACTCGGCCTGGATCGGAATCAGCAGATGATCCGCAGCCACCAGCGCATTCAATGTCAGGAGTCCTAATGAAGGCGGACAGTCGATCACAATGTAGTCATAATAGTCCCTGATCGCCGCCAGCTTGTCGCGCAGTATCGTCTCGCGGTTGTTGCGCTCCACCAACTCCAACTCGGCCGCCACCAAATTGATGTTCGCGGGAATGATGTCGAGGTACTTGATGTTGGTCTTGAGTATGACTTCTTCGACCGACTTATCGTCGCTCAAAAGGTCGTATATCGAAGCGCTCAGGTTTCGTTTGTCAATCCCCATCCCCGAGGTCGCATTCGACTGCGGGTCAAGATCGACAAGCAGAGTCGATTTCTCGGCGATGGCGATGCAAGCGGAAAGATTGATGGCTGTCGTCGTTTTTCCAACGCCGCCTTTTTGATTAACAACCGCAAATACCTTGGCCAGAATCCCTCCCGGGTTCACGAGTCCGTTCGTGATGGCTAATTTATGATTCTGCCAAGATTTCGCAATAAAAACTTCGCGGATATGCTCTGAGAAATCAGATTTTCTTGAAGATATGTAGATTCGAAATCCTGCCCGCGCTTGTGCTCTTGTATACATGGCTCGCAACCAACGCAAATCCCGTTGGCGCCGTGATCGGTCCCTCGCCGCCACTTCGCGGCAAGACGAGCTGCCCGCCGGACTTCAAATGCGGTCCCGCCAGCGAGCCAATCAGCTCAACCGAGCCGAACGCCTTGGCCGTTGCGTAGTCCACTCCCAGACTCGCCACGTTTTCCGCCCGCTCGGCATAGAACGCACAATCCTTGAATCCAAGCAACCGCGCTGCCGCCCGCTGAAATTCAACCTTCTTGCGATTTGCATCAATCGTCGCCACGACAAGACTCGGATTCGCGATTTTGTGAATTACCCAAGGGAAACCCGCTCCCGAGCCTATGTCCAATAATTTCGCCCCGTCTGAATACCGAAGATGTTTGAGCATCGACAACGAATCGAATATCAGGTCATCTACGACGGATTCCGAGTTCGCCCGCGAGACAAGATTGATTTTGAGATTAACTTTTTGGACGTATTCCCGAAATTGAGCGATTTGTGCGGCTGTTTTGGCGGCACGTAATCCCAGTTCTGCAATCAATGACCCTATCGAACCGCCGCTACCCATCAATTTGTTTCACGTGAAACAGTGCCGGCATAGTGACGCTTTAAGTGCACCATCAGCACGGTGATATCGGAATAAGTGATGCCGTTTAGACGCGAAGCCTGCCCCAAATTCACCGGACGATACTGCTGCAGTGCCATCAAAGCTTCCTTTTTGATTCCGGTCAAACCCGCAATATCCAAGTCATCCGGAATCCGCCGAGACTCAAGCTGCCGGAAACGATCTATCTCCCGATCCTGCTTTGCCAAGTATCCGGCATACTTAATCCTAATCTCCAACTTCTCCGAGAGCCGCCTCGGGAAATTCGCGCAGATTTCGTCAACCTTTGCAAAATCCGAATAATTCACCCTCGGCCGCTTCAGCAATACTCCCATCGGTAATTTGTCCTCGTTTGCACTCGGATCCACCGACGCCGCCGAAATCGAAGTGCTATGAAGTCTCGTGCTCTCCAGCGCCATTGCGGCATGGTCCTGCTCGTGCCGTCTTATCATATCATCAGTTACGAGTCCAAGTTCACGCCCAATCGTTATTAGTCGATCAGTCGCGTTATCCTCACGCAGCGCCAGCCTATATTCCGCCCGCGACGTGAACATCCGGTACGGCTCCATCGGCACCCGGGTGACCAAATCGTCAATCATCACGCCAATGTACGCCTGAGCCCGGTCAAGAATCAGTTGTTCACTCCCCAACAACTTGGCTGCGGCATTGACCCCTGCCAGCAATCCTTGCGCTGCCGCCTCCTCATAACCCGAAGTCCCGTTTATCTGGCCGCAAAAATACAGGTTTTCCACCGGACGCGTCTCCAGCGTCGGCTTTATCTGGTAAGCAGGGAAGAAGTCGTACTCAATCGCGTATCCCGGACGCTTCATAATCACACTCTCCAATCCTGGAATCGAATGGAGAATATCAAGTTGCACATCTGCCGGCAAGGAAGTCGATAGCCCATTGATGTAGATTTCCGTCGTATCCAACCCCTCCGGTTCGATAAAGAGCTGGTGTCGGTCCTTGTCCTTGAATCGGTGAATCTTATCTTCTATTGAAGGGCAATACCTTGGCCCAATCCCCTTGATATTGCCTGAGAACATCGCCGACCGATGCAAATTCGCCTCGACGATTTTGTGCGTCGCACTTGAGGTATAAGTTATGTAACACAACGCCTTGTTTTCAACTTCACCTACCGTCCTTAATGAAAGCGGTAGGAAATCCTCGTCTCCCGGCTGCTTTTCCATCTTTGAATAGTCAATTGTCTCGCCCTCGAGTCGTGGCGGAGTCCCGGTCTTTAGCCGGCCCGGTTTGAATCCCAATTCCTGCAGCGATTCCGACAGGTGCAGCGATGGCGCCTCGTTCACCCTTCCAGCCGCTACCCGATCCTCGCCAATATGAATCAATCCATTGAGAAATGTCCCCGATGCCAAAACGCAAGCCCGACCCGAGATTTCGCGTCCATCTGACAAGACTGCACGGCAGAACTTCTTATCCTCGTCAATTATTCCAACTACCATGCCTGCAACAAGATGCAGCTTCTCAATCTTTGCCAATTCTTCCTGGGCAAATTCCCGATAAAGCCTGCGATCGCACTGAACCCGCGAAGACCACACGGCCGGACCTTTGCTCTTATTCAAAGTCCGAAAATGTATCCCTGCCCGGTCCGTAATGTACCCCATCAACCCGCCAAGCGCGTCAATTTCCCGGACAAGCTGACCCTTGCCGACACCGCCAATCGCAGGATTGCACGACATCTCGCCGATCTTGGCCAACTCGCCGCTGATTAGCGCCGTGCTCAAACCCATTCGCGCCGCTGCTGCAGCAGCTTCTATTCCGGCATGTCCGCCGCCGATTACAATGACATCAAAATCTCTCATGATAGTTGATGATAATACGCGTTCTGGCCGCCAAAATCAAGCGCGATCATGCAGCATCGTTTCACGTGGAACTTAATCCAGCGCCCCGTTATTCGACTCTCGCTTGACAATTGCAGTAAAAATCCTATAATGGATAAATTACTACACGAACGTGGTCCGGAGCTGCTTTTTCAATGAGTATTCTGCCCCGCTTCTTACTTTTACGATTCTTGTTTGTCTTACCATGGTCGCATCCACTTCAGCGCATGCCGGAGTTTTTTCCGGCCGTGTTTATGATGCCGCCAGCGGTTATCCGATTCAATGCGCCGAGCTGCTGATTGGGAACAGTTCTCCGTCAATCGCAATTTCCATATCTTGCGACTCTGCAGGCTATTACACCACAACAACGATTGCTGATCTGACCGACTACACCGTCCTTACACCGGCGCCGGGTTATGAATCATCCAATCTGCTAATGCAAACTCCCCATGCGAATACTAACTTTTCGCTGAGTCGACCAAATTCCGGCTGTCTCGTCGAGACCGTCAATCAGGGCCTCGTGCTCTACGAACTATCGAACGGAATCTGCCGGCGAGTCGACGGAAATGTCACCGAATTTGAATTCCCTAATATTGATGCTGACAATGAGTTAATCGACTCTCTGCTCGCATCGAACGGTCTATTTAATCGATTACATCTTTGCATCCGAACCGGCGCCGTGTGCAGCGTGTCCATAAATCAAAATCTGTTGTTGGTTGAAGTAGGAAGGGGGAAGTAAGTCTTACTTCCCGATGCAGAAGCGGCTAAATATCTCCGCCAGCAAATCGTCATTGCTGACTTTGCCGAGAATTTCTTCCAGCGCTTGAATTGACTGATGTAGCTCAAACGCCAATATCTCAAAACTCTCGTCGGCCTCAAGCTTGGCTCGCGCTTCGCCCAGACTGCCCAGCGCGGCGCAAATAGCGCGAAAGTGCCGCCGATTCGTAATGACATTGCCATCATTAGAAACCGGCTCTGCCGACATCTCGATCAGTTCCGCGATGCGTCTCAGAAGTTTGTCTATCCCGTGCAGCTCTTTTGCCGAAAGCATGATCGGCAACGCGCTATCCAGCTCCGACTCCAGACTCGCTACCTGCAATCCGGTCAGAAGATCAATCTTGTTCAAAGCCAGAACTATCCGCCTGTCGCCTAGCGTGGTTAGAAATTCCCGAATCTCGCTAAACGTCGCCTTTGTCGCATCAAATACTGCCACGACAATTCCAGCCGCCTGAATCTCGCGCTGCGAGCGTTCCACGCCCGCAGCCTCGACCACGTCGATCGTCTCTCGCATCCCCGCTGTGTCGACAAATCGCACCACGATCCCGTTGATATCAATCTTCTCGGTAATCGTGTCGCGCGTTGTCCCCGGAATCTCAGTGACTATGGCCCTCTCTTCGGCAAGAATCGCATTGAACAACGACGACTTTCCCGCATTTGGCGGCCCGACGATCGGCACCTGTAGTCCCGAACGCAGAATCTCACCCTGACGGTAACTATCTCCCAATCGCTGCAGCTTGCCGGCTATGACATCGATTCGATTTTGCAGCTCGCCTTTTTGTTCGCGTGGAATTTCTTCATCGGGAAAGTCCGTATATGCCTCAAACAGCGCACCGATTTCAATCAGCTCGTTGCGCAAATTTCCGATGTATTCCGATAGTCTCCCGGACAGTTGATATATCGCCGCCTGCCGAAACGCCGTGCCCTCAGCCGCAATCAGATCCGCCACCGATTCCGCTTGCAGCAAATCGATTCTGCCGTTCTGGAATGCCCGCAGCGTAAATTCCCCGGGTTCCGCCTGCCGTGCGCCGGCGTCGATTGCCATTGCGACAATCTGCTTCAATATCTGTGGATTCCCGTGCGCCGAGATCTCGACCACGTTCTCACCTGTGTAACTATTGGGTGCAATGAATATCGACAGCAACACTTCGTCCGTGAAAGCGCGCCCCGTCGCCCCTTTAATGAAGTTGTGATGAATCGTGTGCGACTTAACTTCCGCAAAGTCTTTGCGTTCTTCGACCAGCTCGTTCGCGATAGCAAACGCCTGGGCGCCGGAAATTCGAATGACCCCGATACCGCCATATCCCGGCGGAGTCGAAATCGCGACGATTGTCTCGCCGCTGTCGGGCAGCCTCATTTTACCTGCGGATTTAGTTCAGGCGAAGTTGATCTCTTAATTAAGAGCTGTTCGCCAATCGACAGAATCGAATACATCGTCCAGTACAGCACCAGTCCGACCGGCAATCCCTTCATGAAGAAGAAGAAAATTATCGGCATCAAATAAACCAGCATCTTCTGCTTTGGATCGGTAACCGACATCTTCTGCTGGAAGAACATCGCGACTGTCATCACAATCGGCAAATAGTACGGAAATGGATCCGGCTGCGACAGATCCGGCCAGAGCCCCATAAAGTACGCCTGGCGGAATTCAATCGTCGAACGGAATACACTGTACAGCCCATAGAGTAGGGGCATCTGCGGAAGCAGCAGCAAACACCCGCTGAATGGATTGACGCCCTCTTCTTTGTATAGCTTCATGATCGACTGGTTCAGCTTTTGCGGGTCGCTCTTATACTTGACCTTCAGTTCTTCCATCTTCGGCGCCAGATTCTTCATCGCCGCCATTGATTTCAGCGACTTCCTCGTCAGCGGGAACGTCACCAACTTGATCAGTATTGCTACAAAAATGATCACAAGCCCGTAGTTGGGAATAAACTTATGTAGCTGATAGGTAATCCAGTAAATCGCATGTGAGAACGGCCGGATAATCTTCCAGCCCCAGTCAATCAGGTCCTCTAAGTCGGCATTGTAGCTCTTGAGCAGATGATAATCCAGCGGCCCGACGAAAAGCTTGAACCGATTCTCAATCGACTGGTTCGCACCGGTCGGCATTATGATCCCGGCGGATATCCCGCGCTCATTGTAGTTGCCGTCCGTACCAACACGATTTCGTTCGTATCCGCGGAAATACGCCCCGTTGCTGTTCAAATTGTCCGGAATAAATGCAAACGCGAAATACTTCGAATGTGAACCCACCCATTTCGCATCGCCGGTAATGTCCTTGACCAACTTCCCATTGTCAAACGAGTTCTCAGTCTGCATTTCACCCGCCATATAAGCGGCTGCCTTATAGTTGCTGAAATCGTCGGAGAGATTCTTTTCCGTCGGCGGAATCCCCGGCAACCACGCAATAATGTACTCCTTGTCCAAACCGAGCTGCTGTACACCGTTGACTTTTAACACAAAATCAAAATCGTACCTGTCGGGATAGAACGTAAACTGCTTGATGATCTCACCCTTGCCGGCAATCTGCGCTGTGAAAGTAATCGTCTGGCCGCCCGATCCGGCGCCCAAAGTTATATCCCGATCGTTGCTGAAATACGTGTACTTGTGATCGGAAAAACCGCTGATCGTCGACATCACCGTCGGCACCGGCTGTGCCTCTGCCGGCAACATCTCGACCGGCTCTCGGTCCGAGTATTTGTAATTTTTGAACGTAAGCTTCGTAACACCCGCGCCCTTGTTGGTCAGAATCGCGCTGAACGTCTGCGTCTCAACCGCAATCTGCTGCTCGGGTATCGAGTCGGTGGCAATCGTCAGTGAATCCAATGTCGCAGGCGCAACGGTCGGTGTTGCCGTCGTTGCAGCAGCATTACTGTCCACAATCGGCTGTACTGTCGAATCCGCCGGCGCATTGACCGCCGGATCCTGCGGCGCTGGTTGATTGATAAACGACCAGGATACAAAGATGATAAATATCAGCACTATGGCGATGATTGTATTGCGATCAAACATTCTTATATTACTCCACTGGGTCATAGCCGCCGGGATGCAGCGGGTGGCAACGGCCAATTCGCTTAACGGTCAACATCGTGCCCCTGACAAAGCCGAATCGCTTGTAAGCCTCCAGCGAATACTCCGAACATGAGGGATAAAAGCGGCATGCTCTTGGCAATAAAGGGGATAACGCCAGTTGGTAGAAACGCACCAACCCGGCAAATACTCTTCCGAGCAGTCTATTCATCCTTGAGAAGATGCTCCACTTGATGGGAAATCTGGGAAAACTCCAGATCGGTCGCAGTCAATTTCGCGGAAAGGACTATGGCCGTGTCAGCGGGCCAAAGATTCTTGTGGGTGCGTACGAATTCTCTCATTAGGCGGCGCATTCTGTTGCGCCGCGGCGCACTTCCAAATTTCTTCGGAACTCGAAAACACCAGCAACTTTGATTACCCGGTGTCGGAAAGCGATGCATACTCAGATGCTCGCTCTCTAACTTTCTGCCCGAACGCACAGTCTGCCTGATTAGAGTGCCATCAGACAGACGACATCCCTTACCAAAACTATGATCTTTCGTCAGAAACCGTCAGTTTTTTTCTGCCCTTGCGGCGTCTTCTCGACAGTATGGCGCGACCATCCTTCGTCTTCATTCTCTCACGAAAGCCGTGATCGTTCTTGCGCTTCCGCTTCGAGGGCTGATATGTTCTCTTCATTTTTCTCCCAGCGATACTAACTCAATTAGCTGTTCATATTACGTTGTGGCTATTGCTAAGTCAAGCAATTTTGAACTCTTTTACAATGTCGCAGCGTTCAAATCTCTACTTTGAGTTTGTTCGCCAGTCCCGCCAACTCGCTCAACAACAAAATGATAGCGATCGGATTGCGCTTTCCAATCTAAGCCAAAGGACTCCTTCGCAGCATCCGCAGTATCGATTCTTCATTGGTCAGCCCCTTTATTTGCTCCGCACTCAGCCAGGCCAAATCATGCGACTCATCACTGACAATAAGCTTCTGACTGTCATCAGCTTCGCAAAGGAACCGCACATCGTAGTGATAGTGCTCCGCCACACCCTTATGCTCTGGTATTCGGTGAATATCCAGATCGAAAATCGCTTCCGATATCGGACTAATATTCTCAACTCCAGATTCTTCGCGCGCCTCCTGCAATGCCACGGCAAGAATATCACTGTTGCCGTCCGCGTGTCCGCCCAGTTGCAGCCACAAGCCAAGCTTCTTATGAAACGTCAACAGAAACCGATCCCGCGCTCGATTCACTATCCATGCCGATCCGGTAATGTGCCCGGTTCCCAGGGACCGCTCAAAGCAGTCACTGTGCTCGTTCACAAATGCCGCGATCTCATCCCGGACCCTCTCGTCGCGCAAACTGCTGGCCCCGTAATTGCGGAGTTTGTCCAGTAGGTCGATTCTATGCATGTCTCACTTTATGGATAAACGGCCCTTACTTAATAAATACCGTCTTCAGCGCAATCAGCGACGCTGGACTCTGCGCATCATCTACCCGCAACACGAGATAATACTCGCCCTTGGGAATATTGGCCAGCGGCGCGCCGTCATGTATCGGCGTTCTTGTTTCGCGGCTGCTGCGGCTCCTTGAGTAGATCAGGTTTTTCTCCGTTCTCGACTTTTGATCCCGCTCGCGAATGATCTTTTCCACATTGCGCGCATCAATCGAATCGCGCAGCATATACGACTCTTCCGTCCGAGTCGTTCCTTCGCGCCGCGACTTGTCTACTGGCAGCAAATTACAGTAAACGCGATATTGATAATTTCCATTCCTGTCGGCTTCGAATTTTGCCGCCGCGAAATTCGCCTCCGCATAGAAATACAGAGTGTCCCCGCTGTGGTACACCGGATAGCTGTTCCCCTTCATCGACCAGCCGTCTCGCAGCACCCGATTTGCCGTTCCGCCATAGTCTCGTTCGGCGAATCCCTGAGTCAGCAGTATGTCGCTGATCCCCTTCGAAGCCAGACTCGACGGTACCGAAAATCCGTGCGTAATAATTCCCAGTCCGCCGTTATCATCATAGACGGCCAAAGTGTAATTATATCCGCCTTCCTCGAGTTTTTGCGACCAGCAAAATGGATAAAGCGTATGCTCGCGTTCGTCCGCTGCGTTAAATGTCAACCTTGCGCTGTCGATAGCGGCGACCTTTGGCACATCACCGAAGTTGCGATACAATACCGCCCGCCTCACAATACTCACTTGTTTCGTGTCGTCTGCCTTTACCTGGTCCGCATGAACCGCCGAGGCCGCCCACACTGAATATGTCCCATCGTAGTTAGAAAACGACGCCAATGCGAATGTCGGCGCGATCACCTTCTTAATCTTCGGCGAAAGAAATATCCGCTCGTCTTCGGTTAGCAAGTTTGGCTTTCGTTTTTGGTCAGGTTTGCGCAGATTGCGCGCGCGCTGTCTATTGCCCGAAGTCTCTTGATAGTCCATGTGCGGTATCATCTTCCAGGGCTTGCCGCTGCCAAGTGGGCGCTCAAACCCGAATCGAGCGCCGGTGCGAAATACCAAGTAGTGAATTTCGCTCGTGTCCGTATCTTCAATGTCGTGTTCCGCGGGGATTCCGTTCAACAAAACGGCACGTACGATCAAGTCGCGAAAATCAAGATTGTCGCTGCTCTGATGAAGCTTGGAGCAGCAGTAATCGAGTCGCTTAGCGAATTCAACTAACCATTCATTGTCAAGCGGCGTGTCCGGCCGCGTTTGGATATCCTTGCGCGCTAGCCAAGCCATCAACATGCTATCGATAACCTCAGCATCCTTTGCGAACTCCAGCCCCTCAAATTCTTTGGCGACTTTGCTCTTTTCGCCTTCGATTACCTTGAGCAGCCCGAACCAGATCTTGGCGTGGTATATTTTTCCGTTTTGAGTGAAATTACTCTGCTGCTGAGGCTCCGAATCCCCTTTCAAAGTCGCACCAATCGCAGCGAAAACAAACAGGATGCCGACAACTGTCGACATCCCGAACTTCCGACTAATTTTCCGCTCTGTTTCCACAACCCCTCACTTTGTAGATAAGCCCTTTATTGAACCAATCTACTTTCCTATAAAATTCGCGTCGCGCTTTTCCAGAAATGCGCCCAATCCTTCGTTCTTATCGCTTGTGGCGCACAATGCCGCAAACGCCTGAATTTCAAATCCGTTTGCGTTGGCCAAATCCATCTCACCGCCGCGATTGATCAACTCCTTGGCATACTGTACACCAAGCGGACTCTTCGAAATAATCGTATCGGCCATTTTGTTGACCTCGGCAATTAATTGATCTGCAGGATAGACGAACTCGACCAGTCCAATGTGCAGAGCCTCCTCAGCTTTAATAATCCGCGCCGTGACCGTCAGCTCTTTGGCGCGCCCCTTACCGACTAATCGCGTCAGCCGCTGCGTACCGCCAAATCCCGGAATGATACCGAGATTGACTTCCGGCTGTCCCATGCGAGCAGCCTCCGATGCAATGCGAATGTCCGTCGCCATCATAAATTCGCAGCCGCCGCCCAGTGCAAAACCATTGACTGCGCTGATTGATATGATCCGCGAATTCTCGATCTGCGCCAGCACCGCATGGCCCGTCTCAACGAACTTCTTGCCGGTAACGACATCCAGCGTTTTCAACTCGCCGATGTCCGCTCCCGCGATAAATGCCTTCTCGCCGGAGCCGGTGAATATCACGACCCGGACTCCACCGTCTTCCAAATCCGTAAACGCCTGCTTAATTTCCAACAGCGTCTCGGTATTGAGCGCGTTCAACGCCTTCGGGCGATTGAAGATAATAGTCGCCTTCGCACCCTGAGTTTCTACTATTATATTATTGTAAGCCATCGTCTCTCCCTACTTGCTGCCGTATTCGTAAAACCCGCGCCCCGATTTGCGGCCGAGATATCCCGCCTTGACCATCCGCTTTAGCAGCGGCGGCGGCGCATAATGCGGCTGGCGGAATTCTTCGAACATAATCTCGCCGATATACATGATTGTATCCAGTCCAATGAAATCCGTCAGTTCCAGCGGTCCCATCGGATGCGCGCATCCCAACTTCATGCCGTTGTCGATGTCTTCCTTCGTCGCCAGTCCGTGTTCGTACCACCGGATCGCATCAATCAAATACGGCACCAACAGCAAATTAACCACAAATCCGCACGAATCCTTCGCCCGCACAACTACCTTGCCGACTGATTCAGCAAATGCAATAGTGTCGCTAAACGTCGCATCGTCGGTCATGATCGTGCGAACGATTTCGACCAATTTCATGATCGGAACCGGATTAAAAAAGTGCAATCCCACGAACTTGCTCCGGCGATTCGTCTCAACCGCCATATCGGTGATCGACAGCGACGAGGTGTTCGACGCGAATATCGTCTCCGGCTTGCAAATCTTGTCCAGCGCACGGAAAATCGGAATCTTGACCTCAATATTCTCAGTCACCGCCTCAATCACCAAATCGCAGTCGGCCATATCCTCGAACTTTGTCGTGGTCTTGATATTCCCAAGCACCTTGGCTTTGTCGTCAGCCGTCGCCTTGCCCTTTTCAATCGCCTTGTCGAGTAGCTTTTCGATACCCTTCAGTCCCTTTTGCAGCAATTCCTCTTTTTCCTCGCGCGCTACGACCTTATACCCGGCCGCCGCGGTAACTTGCGCGATACCCGCGCCCATCTGCCCGAATCCCACTATTCCTATTTTCTTGAAACTCACGAGTCCCTCCCGGGAAATCTATTTCAATTGATCAATTCGCAATGCTCTGCTTGCAGAATAGATGACTACTTCATCCAAGTCAAGACGCTCCAGCGACTTTTCCGGTCGAATTTGTGATTCCTGCTCAGAAAAGTTGACTTCCAGACCGAATCTCGCTACATTCCCCCGATGTCTTCGGACTACCAAACTATTACATCGGCGGACGGCATCATCTCGGCCGCCAAAATCCTCGGTAACAAATACGGACCGTTCAAGGTTGCTGTTGCTGCTGCGGAAGATGACGATGTTCTGAAAGCCAGCGCCGAGGCTGCCAAACTCTCCTTTGCTCGTTTTACCCTCTTTGGTTCAGAAAAAAAACTCCGCGAAATCGGCGACAAACACAAAATCGACTTCACCGGCTTCGCGATTGTCAATACCAAGGATGCCGGCGAATCCGCACACCTCGCCGCCGAGTCCGCCGACAAAGGTCACGCTGATCTCATCCAGAAGGGCTTTATTTCAACCTCTGCACTATTGAAAATTGTCTTATCCCGTGAGTTCACTCTCCGCGCAGCCGACACGCTCAATCACGTTGCGGTGCTTGGCTTTCCCGGATATCACAAGCTGCTCGGCATCACCGACGGCGGTATGGTTGTCAAACCGACTTTCGATCAAAAGGTCCAAATCATCAACAATTCCGTCAAGTTGTTCCACTGCCTCGGCTATGAAAAACCCAAGGTCGCCGTTTCTGCACCCATCGACTATATCCACCCGCGTCTGCCCGCAACTACCGAAGCTGCGCAGCTCACTGCCATGAACAAAGACAATCTGATTCCCGACTGCGAAGTCTACGGCCCCGTGACCTTCGATGCTGCCACCTCGCGCGAGGTCGCCCTCGGCCGCGGTATTACGAATTACGTCGCCGGCGATGCCGATATCCTTCTGGTCGATTCCATCGAAGAATGCAACATCATCTCCAAGACGCTTGTCCTGCTTTCGCCGGCCACATTTGCCGGTGTCATTGTCGGCGCCCGCGTCCCGGTGAGCTTGGTTTCCCGAACTGACACGGCTCACAACAAACTTGCGTCGATCGCGATTGCCTGTCTCTTCTCGCACTATCTCAAGAGAGCCAAGTGATGCTGAAGAATTTCGCCGATATCGAGAAACTGGCCCGCGAAAAAGCGGTCGATCCCCTCTTGGTCGCCTTTGTCGAACCGCACGATCCGAAGCTCATTCAAGCCATCGATCGCGCCATGAAAAACCGCCTCATTAAACCGGTGATGATCGGCGACGAAACGTCCATTGCCAAAGCCTCAAAATCAATCGGCATCGACACGCTCGGCTGGGAATTGGTGCGTTCACCCGAACCGAATTATTCCGCCTACCAGGCGCTCGAGCTCATCCGCGACGACAAAGTCGGCGGCATCTGTAAAGGCGTTTTCGGCATCAAAGACTTCCTGTCCTTGCTCTTCGAGCGCAAACTGGGATTCCGCGTTGCCAAAAACCTCGTCTCGAGCCAGTTGGTCTGCAAAAACGTCGGCCTTGACCGGCTCTTGATCGTCTCCGATCCTATCGTCAACCCCGATCCCGAAATGATGGACTTGGTTGACATTCTAAATAATGCCGTCGCCTTGGCCGGTAAACTCGGCAATTCGCTACCCAAGGTTGCCTTGCTTGCCGCAGTCGAAGTCATCTACCCCCAAATGCCCGTTACTATTGTCGAAGCCGTCATCTCCAAAATGGTCGACAAAGGGCAGATTAAGAATTGTCTCGTCGATGGTCCGCTGTCAATGGATGTTGCTTTAATGGAGAGTGCAGCAAAAGAAAAGGGCGCCAAGGGTGAAGTCGCCGGTCATGCCGATATCCTGATCGGTCCCAGCCTGGCCACCAGCTATGGTATCTATAAAGCTCTTACGATGTACACTCAATGCGAGGCCGGCTTGATTATCACCGGCGGCAAAGTGCCGGCAGTAATCACTTCCGGTTTCGATTCCCCCGACACAAAATACAATTCCCTCGCACTCGCCGTCGCAACTAGGTAGGACAGACATTCCTGTCTGTCACTTATCTCCATTGACCATGTCAGACAATAATGTCTAACCTACCAACTACTCATTCTGCGACGACACCTGGTAGGATAGACATTCCTGTCTGTCACTTCTCTCCATTAACCACGTCAGTCAAAATGTCTGACAAACGATCTACTCATTCCGCAGCGATGTCTGGTAGGACAGACATTCCTGTCTGTCACTTCTCTCCATTAACCACGTCAGACAATAATGTCTAACCTACCAACTACTCATTCTGCAACAGCACTTGGTAGGACAGACATTCCTGTCTGTCGATCTTCCTTCAGACTGTTTCTTGATTGGGAGTGAGATACCAACCGGGATAATTCCATGGATCCTCAGCGACCCCCCGCTTGAGAGGATTCTCAAACATATAATTGATTTTCTCAAGTAGTTCGTTCTCATCCCTGATTATTCGATCATAAGACTCGGGAGTTAATTCCAAAAGTTGTGTAAAAGGCAAAAAAGTAGCGTAGCCTTTTCTAAACAACAGTTCCGGCAAGAGGCCTTGAGGAGAGGCTTCTTCAAGAAAGGATACGCCGATGTCAAAGTATGAGAAGTTGAAAGTATCGACAAGTGAAAAGCTTGCCGGCGAGACGCCCGGATTGAGTCTTGACCTGGATGAGATCGCTCGAAAGGGCGCCTTGCGGATGTTAAGCGAGGTCTTGGAGGCTGAGGTTGAGGAGTTTTTGGGTCGCAAGCGTCATGAGCGGTTGGGCGCCGGTCACAGTCGCGGCGGCGAGGTGTTCAAAGGCTATCGCAATGGTTATGGCCAGGAACGGCAAGTGACCTTGGGTAGCGGAACCTTGGCGATTAAGGCGCCGCGGGTGCGGGAGACGAATGAGAAGTTCGAGTCGCAAGTTCTACATTCTTACCAGAAGCAATCCTCTCAAGTCAAAGCTTTGATTCCCGAACTGTATGTTCAAGGGCTGGCGCATGGGGACTTTGAGCCGGCCTTAAGGGGACTGCTGGGAGAACAAGCCAGCCTGTCGCCTTCGACGGTGGTGCGCTTGAAAGCGGAGTGGGAGACTGAATACGAACAATGGCGCAAGCGGTCGTTGACGGATCACAGTTACGTTTATCTCTGGTGCGACGGGGTGTATCCGAAGGCGGGCTTGCAGGAAGACAAGACGGCATTTCTGGTGGTGATGGCGGCTAACGAAAACGGGGAGAAAGAGCTGTTGACGATTGCCGAAGGCTATCGCGAATCTGGTGAAAGCTGGGCCGGAGTGCTGCGCGATCTTCGAGACCGCGGATTGAAAGATCCGAAACTGTTCGTCGGCGATGGCGCATTGGGGCTGTGGGCGGCGATCAATGAGGTCTATCCCCAAGCCGATCAGGGCCGCTGCTGGGTGCATAAGATGCGCAATGTCGAAAACTACTTCCCCAAACGCCTGCAGCCGGAGGTGAAGTTACAGCTCAAGCAGATGTATAACGCTATGACTAAAGACGAGAATCTGGCTTTGATGAAATCGTTCGCTGACACTTATGGTCGGGAGTATCCGCGCGGGGTCGAATGCCTGCTTAAAGACCAGGACGCCTTGTTGACCTTTTACGACTATCCGCAAGAGCACTGGGTCTCGATCAAGACCAGCAACCCGATCGAGTCGGTGTTCGCAATCGTCAAGCTCAGAACCAACGCCGCCAGAAGAATCAAGTCACCAAGGTCAGCCTTGTACCTGATCTTTCAGTTGTTTCAGCGCGCCAGCCGAAACTGGCGCCGGCTCAATGCGCCGGACTTGATGATCAAAGTGATCGAAGGAGTGAAGTTCAAAGATGGAATCGAAGTGAAGAAGAAAAAGTCAGCGAAGTCAGCAACCGAAAAACACGCTGCTTGAAAAACTTTTTACACAACTCTTGACAAGAGCTCAGACTCGGCCTGCCAGATTGATCCCACCGTTCTCCTGTGCAGATTGATGAGCCGCGCCGATTTGCCCTTCGTCCCTTTGAGAATTCGACTTAGTGAGTAACCAGGCAAGGGGGAGAAGACTATGTGCACGTGATCCGGCATCACAACTGTTGCGACAAGTTGATAGAATTTCGCGTGTCCGTCGATGATGAGATTCTTGACGATGAGTGTTTCAGCCGGTGAAAAGGTAGTGCTGTCGCAGTGAAAACTGACGAAATAGTAGGACCCTTCTAATTCCCAGTGTGGTAGGTGGCGACGCGTGATCTTTAGTTCCGATTGTTTCCCCGACGATTTTCCACCCACGAAAAATCGCGGATCAAAATCATAAGTCACAATTCTTCCAGCGCCCATCTCAACATCTGATCAACCGTCTGCTCTTTCCGCAACAACGCCTGGTAGGACAGACATTCTTGTCTGTCACTTCTCTCCATTAACCATGTCAGACAATAATGTCTAACTTACCAACTACTCATTCTGCGACGACACCAGGTAGGACAGACATTCTTGTCTGTCACTTCTCTCCATTAACCACGTCAGTCAAAATGTCTGACAAACGATCTACTCATTCCGCAGCGATGTCTGGTAGGACAGACATTCTTGTCTGTCACTTCTCTCCATTAACCACGTCAGTCAAAATGTCTGACAAACGATCTACTCATTCCGCAGCGATGTCTGGTAGGACAGACATTCCTGTCTGTCACTTCTCTCCATTAACCATGTCAGACAATAATGTCTAACCTACCAACTACTCATTCTGCAACGACACCAAGTAGGATAGACATTCTTGTCTGTCACTTCTCTCCATTAACCACGTCAGACAAAATGTCTGACCTACTGACAGCTAATCCGCCAGCCTTAACGGCATCACCAAACACAAATAATCCGCACCGTCATCCAGCGAAGTCACAACCGCCGCCGCGGTCGCCGATGACAATGCAAAACGCACTTCGTCTCCGTCAAGCTGCTTGAGAATATCAAGAATGTACTGCGCATTGTAGCCGATCTCCAGATCGTCCGAATCATACTGGCACGGAATCTTTTCAACTGCTTCGCCGCCGAGATCGACATTTGTCGCCGACAGCTCAAGCGTGTTGTTGGTGATCGTAAACTTAACCTGGCGCGTCAACGAATTCGAGAGAATCGAAACGCGGCGAAGTGTCTCCATCAAAAGAGTCTTCGGCACAATCAGATTCTTCTCGTTGTTGCGCGGAATCACCTGGTCGGTGTTCGGATACGGACCGTCGATGATGCGCGTACTCACCGTGTTGTTGCCGCAAATAAACACCAGCGTGCTTTCGCCGAACACGACTCCGACCTCGGAAACGCTCTCGCTCGCAAGTTTGCTGATCAAATTGAACGCTCGCGGCGGAACAATCACGTCGCCATGCAATCCCTGCAGCACCGTGTTATCGGCTTCGGCGCGCGACAATCTGTGCCCATCCGTTGCAACCATCCGCATCCGTTCGCCGTTTGTCTGCCAAAGAATTCCGTTCAGAGCCGGCCGCGTCTCGTCGGTCGAAACCGAATATGCCGTCTTGGCGATCAAATTTCGCACCACATCGGCAGGAATCCGAATCTCTTTCTTGAGATCGTATTCCGGAAGTTTCGGAAATTCATCCGCGGACATTCCCGATATCTTGTAATCACCGGTTCCGAACCGCATTTCAATTCGGTTATTTACCGCTTCGATTTCAATTTCTGTCTGGGGAAGTGCATTGATGATGTCGGCAAAAGTCTTGGCTGGAATGGCAACTGCGCCCTTCTTGGCGATCTTGGTCTCAATCGAAGTCGTAATCGATATTTCCAGATCGGTCGCAGAAAGCTTCAACGTCTTGGCATCAGCTTCGAGAAGGATATTTCCAAGAATCGGTAGAGTCGATTTCGTCGGTACGGCGCTCATAACAGCGCTCAATGCCGATTGAATCTTATCAGTCGTTAGCGTGAACTTCATTTTCTCACTTCCTCGGTATTCACAATTGCCACCATGTTCTTGTTATAACTTAATTATAAATCTATAAGTAATAGTCATAATAGTAGTGTGGAGATGTTTCTTTGTAAAGCGATATTCTTGCGGTTGAATGACCTGCGCGTTTGTTCGCCTGTGGACAAGTATACCATTCCACATTGATAACTCGCACCGGTTGTGGATGAATTACTTTCCGTCATTTTTCCCACAGTGTTTTCCACCTATTGATGACTGCATGTCAGGTTGATTAGTTGATCGATTTGCAGCTTGTAATCCATCGAAGATTTCATGTTGTCCTGTACCTGCTGACAAGCATGAATCACCGTCGAATGATCGCGATTCCCGAAATTCACGCCGATCAATTTCAGCGATGAACTTGTCAAAGTCCGGCACAAATACATCGCCACCTGGCGTGCGGTCACGATCTCCTGAGTCTTCTTTTTCGACTTCAACTGCTCTTCCGAAATCTTAAAATACGAAGCCACCTCTTTTTGAATCTGCTCGATCGTCACCGGCTTCGACTTCGACCGAATCGAGTCCTTGAGCACTTCCTGCGCAAGCGACATCGTCAGTTCCTTGCGCCGCAGTGAGGCATACGCCACCAGCCTCACCAGTGCTCCCTCCAGCTCGCGAACATTTGATGTAATCGAATCAGCGATGTAAGTCAGTACGTCAATCGGTACTGTCACGCCATCACTTTCCGCCTTTTTCTGCAAAATCGCCACACGCGTCTCAAGCGACGGCGGCTGAATATCTGCCACCAGCCCCCAACTAAATCGCGACAAGAGCCGTTCTTCCAAACCCAGAATGTCTTTCGGAGGGCGGTCAGCAGTAAGGACTATCTGCTTGCCTTCCTGATGAAGAGCATTAAAAGTATGGAAGAACTGCTCCTGCGTCGACTCTTTGCCCGTGAAAAATTGAATATCGTCCAATAACAGCAGGTCCGCGGTACGGTAGCGATTCGCAAACTCATGAACCGTCTTGGTCGACAGCGAGCGAATGAACTCATTCGTAAAAATCTCGCTGGAAACATACATCACCTTGAGCTTGGCGCTGGTCTGACAAACGGCATTGCCGATGGCTTGCACCAAATGCGTCTTCCCGAGTCCAACTCCGCCATATATGAACAACGGATTATACCGGCTCTCGCCCGGAGCCTCCGAAACCGCCTCGCAAGCCGCATAAGCAAATTGATTCGAGTCGCCGACGACATAGCTCTCGAACAAGTACCTCGGATTTAGTTTCGGCGCCGGATAGTCGTGACCTCCATTACCATTGCCGTTGCTCGTGGAATTCCCGTTGATGTAAGGCAACGCCGTCCGCGGGTCTTCCTCCGTTTCACCGGGAAAAATCTCCGCCTGAACCGGCGTCTTTTGAATCTTAAAGTCAAAATTCCAAGCTTGCTCTGATACTTCTGCGAGTGCCTCACTAATCGATTGACGATACCGTTCCGATATCCAGTGCGCTGCGAAATTGTTCGGTACAAGAATATTGAAGCAGTTCCCGTCGACGAATTCCACACGAATAGGCTTGAGCCACGTGAAAAACGATGGTTTATTTACGCGTTTGGACAGGCTCGAAAGACACCTGTCCCAAAGTGCATTGACTTTTTCCTGCATGGTTACCCCGTATGCCTCTGTGAAGGGAAGAGAATGGTTTGCTCGCGAACAACGCGAGAATCTGCGGAGTTATCAATCTTCAAAAAAATTTCCTCTGATCAATCTTGATTCACGCCCGAAAACAATTGAACCCTCACCCAAAAAGCCCCTGCCATTTCCTTTGTTGTCACCGATCGACTTGGTATTAAATTGGGAGCTACTACGAACCAAATTTAAGTACTCGAACAGGGTCCGCAAAAATATCCACAAGATGTTAACAACTTGTTAACACATTATCTACCAGCGACTTCCGGATTAGAATATATCGTCTCCGCCACTCCCAAGTCAAGTGAATCTTAAGAAAATTGCGTGATCGGGAAAGATGTTGCTGAACACGAGGTTCTCTCTTGAGTATAATTCAGAATCAACTATATGTTTTTCACACTATTTGAACTCTTTTCTAAACTCAAGCTAACTGCAAGGTTGCAAAAGACAAAATTTTACAACTCGTATCTCCACGAAAAAAGAAGGACAAACTCGCAGGTTTGTCCCTCAGTGTCTCTATATATCAGAGCGAATATTATTGTCGATCGGTTTAGTAGTAAGGATTCACGCCGGCAGAATGATCGGTAACATCAATCACCTCACCGACTCCCGGAATCCGATCACGAATCGATCGCTCGATTCCATGTCGCAACGTCATCGATGATGATGCGCATCCCTGGCATCCGCCCGCGAGTCGCAACATCACCTGACCGTTCTTCACGGCGACACACTCCACAAATCCGCCGTGCGATGCAATTGCCGGATTAATTTCGTTCTCGAACATTTCATCAACGATGCGTTTGATCTCGTCATCCGGCGGCACCGGCTGCCTCGCATCTTCTGCAACCAACTGTTTCCCGGACTTTATCAGCTCCCGCACCGTGCGTCCGACTTCGCGGCCAAGCACCTGCCACTCTTCGTCGGAGTCTTTGCTGATCGTGATGCTGTCGCCGGTCACGAATACCTCGCGAATACCTTTGAGTTCGAAAAGCGCCTCAAGTAACGGCGAACCGGCAGCCGCTTCTTTGTTCTTGCAGTCAAAAGCCCCGCCGGGAAACACCGGTCGGTCGACCCGAAATATGCAAACATCCGGATCTGGGAAAAGCTGCGCTGTTATTTTGATTTCTTGTTCAGTCATATATGAACATCCTTTCGGCTATCTAATCCCATCCGAGCGCCAAATGTGCCCTTTAATTGTAACACATCTTCGCGCGTTACGTGCCCTCACAACCTTACCATTTGCCGACCCTGAAAGCCTTGACTTACGTCAAACCTCAAATGTCCCGCTGGTATCTGCTTCGGGAAGTTGCTGCAATAACTTGAACGCATACAGTCCCGTCCGATGGCCATCCGAAAAATGCAGCGCAATCGCATAACGGCCAATCATTTCAAAACTCTCGATCTTAATATCCAGCGGTATCCGCTTGGCGTCAAGAGTCCTGTGCCCGGAATCTTCGTCTACACACGATGCGCACGGACAGTTGATCCTCAGACTGTAAGCGTTGTAATTGCTCACCCGCGTATCCGCCCACGTGACAACTAAATCTCCGTTCTGCCTTAGTTCAATTTGCTCCGGCTCGTCGGCGCTAATCGTCGCGCTGATCCGCGCAACGGTTGTCTGCAAATTGCGTGCTACGTTCAGGAATGCTTGCGCCGCCGGACTCGTCGTACCTGACTCAAGTACCGGCTTGCCGGCATCACCGCTCATCATGATTTCCGGATCAAGTGGTATCGCACCCAAATATGGCACACCACTATGCTTCGCCAACGCTTCGCCGCCGCCGACTTTGAAAATATCCGTCGTCTTGCCGCAATGCTTGCAGGCAAACCCGCTCATGTTCTCGATCACTCCGAGAATCGGCACATTCACCTGCTCAAACATCTTAAGGCCCTTCGCTGCAACTCCCAACGCTACTTGCTGCGGCGTCGTCACAATCACAGCGCCGGTCAACGAGGCCTGCTGTGCCAGCGTAAGCTGAACATCGCCCGTCCCTGGCGGCAGATCGATCAATAAATAGTCGAGCTTGCCCCAATCGACATTTCCGATAAACTGATGAATAATCTTCATCGCCATCGGAGCGCGCCAAATAACCGGTCCGTCATTGTCGATCAAAAGCCCCATCGACACGAAGTCGATTCCGAAACTCCTTACTGGGCGCAGCATATCTCCCGAAACATCCGGTCGCGCATCGCGCGCGCCGAGCATCCCCGGCTGGCTCGGACCGTAAATGTCGGCGTCCATCAACCCTACCTTAGCGCCGGTCTGTGCCAGCGCAACCGCAAGGTTTACCGATAATGTCGATTTGCCTACGCCGCCTTTGCCCGAGGCCACCGCAATGATATTCTTTACACCGGATAAACCGCCGGATTCGTGTTGTTGCGAATGTTGATGGGAATGTTTTGAATCAGGCATAATCCTCTCTCTATATAATTGGCCGCATACCCGCCACCGGCGACGGTATGCAATTATACGCAAGATTCACTAAGCCACAAAGTGGAATTGCTGCGCACCCCTAATGTCCGTATACCCGTCGGTGCCGGTCTATCCAATAGAACGCGGCCACAAACAACCACTGGCCCAAGCCGGCAATCGCAATTGCCCGCGCATCAGGCGGCGGCGGACCAAATACACTCGCCAGATAGACCGCCATCAACAAGACAACCATACCCGGCAACAAATATCTTCCCCGATTGTCTCGCGCTCGTGTACCTTTGACATACAGAAACACGCCCAACAGAAAGACCCCAAATTCCAACGTCATTGTCGCCGAATACGAATTCCAAAGTCCGAATCCATAACGTTGTTCTGCATCCGGCATCAGCGCCAAGTCGGGACGGTGCACGAATAAGTCAAGTACCCAATGGCTGATTACCAACATCCCCAAAATCAACGACGCCTTGTGCGATCGACGCCAGAAATAATAGAGCAACCCAAAAATCACGGCCCAAACCGCGACCGCAAGCAGACTATGAGTATAGGGATAGTGCGAAAAGTCCAGCGGTGTGACTAACGTGATTCCCGGCGCAATACGAACTTCTTCCAAACCCGTCAACAACATCACCGGCCAGATCAAATCGATCAATTGCGACGCCAGCATAAATGTCCCGAGCGACGTCGAGGGCGAAAGCCGTTTCGCGCCAAAAGCAACTCCATAGTGTCCGAGAAACATCCCTCCGAAATTACAGGCATTTATGAAGCAGTCCTAATAAAATGAACATGTCGCATATTACATCCTCACCGATCATACCCTTCGGTCTGCAATATTGGCGCACGGCCAGCCATTATGGCAGTTAACTAAGGCAATCGCAAACCACGAAATCAGGTGAGCCGGTTACCTCCGATTCACGTATAAGCCATTGGAGAGAAATAGATTGATTTCGTAAGTTCAAATCGGTAATTTCCACAATTATGTCACTAAAACCGCTTTTGGTTGTTGAAGAGGGTCCCGATCGGGGAAGGCAATATTCCACCGATGCCGTCCAATTCCGCGTCGGCAGGTCAAGTGATCGCTGCGACTTTGTCCTATCCGATGATGACTCCGCGATCAGCCGCGAACATTTTGCCGTCATTCGTCGCGGTGATGCTTTCTTGTTCACCAATCTCTCTCGCAATGGCTCGACCATTAACGGTGTCAAGGCGGACCAAACTCTTCTAAAGAATAACGACCTGATCAAAGTCGGATTGCAGACTGTCATCCGCTTTGCATTGCAGGATAGCCGCGACATGGAAGCCAACCCGAATTTCGGATAGGCCCATCCAGCGTAATTCGTAAGTACATGTGCCGGCCGCCAATATTAAGCGGCGTCGACGATTCGTTTGTGTCAAGGGAGAAATGACGCAAGATTATCAAGGACGATATGCCCAGTTTGCGGTCGCGGACGATCCGTCACTGCCTGAACATTTCCAGAACTATGCCATAGATAAGAACAAAATTGGTGAGGGACCGATCAGTTTCTGCTATCGCGCCCGCCGCGTCGACACCAACGAACCCGTGCGCCTCAAAGTCCTGCGCCGCCGCCTCTCACAAAACTCTGAACTTGTCGAACTTTTCCACAAACAGGCGCGGCTGTTTCCCGAATATCGCGGCGATGCCATTCAACCCTACCGTGGCTGGACTTCCCACAACGATATAGTAATGTGGGAATTCGCTTTCGTCGAGGGTCACTCCCTCCGCTCGATTATCGACGAAAACGCCCCGCTGCATCCCGATCTGGTCGGACTGATCGCTCAGGGCATCATGCAGGCTCTCAATCAAATCCACGGCGTCCGTCCCTCTCCGGGAATGGGCAACCTGATCCCCCTGCACAAAAATCTCAAGCCCGAGAATGTCTTTCTCACTAATTCCGGGAAAATCGTTATAACCGATATCGACATGCTGCCGTTTTGTCGCCTTGCCGACCGCCTCAAGCTTGACTTGCCTTATCCGCTCAATGTCTACGAAGCGCCGGAGCAACTCCTGAAAAATGGCTACGCCGATCGTAGGTCCGATATCTACTCTCTCGGCCTTATCATGTTCGAAATGGCTACCGGCCGGCGCCCCTATTTCGGCAACAACATCTTTGAGGTCCGCCAAAATGTCCGCGAAAACCTGCATGACAATCTGGATTCACTTTATCCCAGTTATCAGGACGCTGCCGTTAAGTCGCTTTCAAAATCACTTGCTCGCTTAATCAGCCAAATGGTCGAACACAACCCCGAAAAGCGCATACAAACCCTGCTCGATCTCGAAGGTGCTTTGCTCAACTATTTCAAGGGCGCCGCCTATGACTATCCCGCCAAGACCTTGGCCGACTTCCTCAAGCTTAGGTCCTTTCAAACCGAGCGCGCCCGCAAGAAAGGCTTCATCGATCGGCTCTTCGGTGGCTAATTTGATAATTTCAACCACCTCAGTTGCGACACAATGAACCTTTAGTTTGTAAAACGACAAGAATATGAACATCATAGAGCAATGAAGTCATCAAAGATTGTAACCGCTTCGGCGCACTTCTGACATACAGGGATGAACATTAATCTTGACACCCAAAAACCAGGATTGTACCTTCATTGTTTAGGCGCATTCAAACAGCGGGTTAACTTCGCACCCCTTACTGTGAAGAGGTTATGGATTTAGGATCGTTCTCAACGACCCTGCAGAACGCTATTCGGCGCGCGCAGGAATTGGCCAAAAGTTACTTCCACGCTGAAATTAAACCTCAGCATCTGTTCCTCGTTCTGCTCCGCGATGAAGGCGGCGAACTGGCGGCGCTGCTCAAACAGTTGGGCAAGAAGCCGGACTACTTTGAAGCCCTTCTCGCCGATGAACTCTCGAAGATGGGCAAATCCGCATCCGATGAGATTCGCCCCGTCGCATCCCCGGCTCTGCAGTCGCTTCTCGTGGCTGCGTCCAACAAAGCCCAACGCTTTTCCGAAACGGAAACTCGTCCTGAACATGTTTTGATGGTCTTTGTCGGACCCGATTCGCCCCTCAGCGAACAGATTCGCCGCCGAATGGATTTCGACGAAGGCAAAATCATCGACGCGAACGCTGAAATGAAAGTCGTCCAGTCCATCGCCGGTGGCCAAACCACCACCAGCGAAGATGGCAACAATGCCGTCGCCGGAGCCGAAGGCATCAAGTACTGCGTCGATATGTGCGAGAAAGCCCGCAAGGGCGATTATGATCGCTTCTTTGGACGCCAGGAAGACATCTTCAATATCTCCCGCGTCTTGATTCGTCGCCGCAAAAACAATCCAATTCTCGTCGGCCCTCCCGGTGTCGGCAAGTCCGCCCTCGTCGAAGGTCTCGCTTTGCAAATTATCAACAAGCAAACTACTCCCGAATTATGGGATACGATTATTCTCCACCTCGATCTCGGTCAATTGGTCGCCGGCGCCAAATACAAAGGCGAATTTGAAGAACGCTTTAATAACCTGATCTCGCGTCTCGCCAAAGGAAAAGGCAACCTCGTCCTCTTTATGGATGAAATCCACACCCTCGTCGGCGCCGGAAATCCTTCCGGGGGCATGGACGCCGCTAACTTGATCAAGCCCGCGCTCGCCCGCGGAACCTTCAAAGTCATTGGCGCCACCACCCTCGAAGAATACCGCAAGTACATCGAAAAAGACAAAGCCCTCGACCGCCGCTTCCAACGCGTCATGGTCGACGAGCCTAATTTCAAAGAATCACAGGAAATCTTGAGCGGTGTCCGCGATACCTACGGCAAGCACCACAACCTTGATATCCCCGACAATGTCGTTGACGAAGCCATCAAACTCTCGCAACGCTACATCGGCGACCGCTTCCTGCCCGATAAGGCGATCGACCTTCTCGATGAAGCCGCGGCTTCGTTCCGCCTCAACTGCACCCGCGCTAAGAACAGCATTGGCAATTTGCGCAAAGAGGCCGACGATATCAAGAAGTCCCTTGGTGTCAAATCTGCCGCCGACAGCGACGATGGCATCGATCCTGATATGAAACAAAAGCTTGAAGCATTTAATGAAAAATTTGACGAGTTGTTCTCCCTCTGGACCGGAAGAGTGTAGCATAGTCCCTGTGGGTTTAATTATCTAAGGATGGAAATGAGTACCGAAAAAAGTCAGATCGCCAAATTCCGCGACAACCTCGATAAAATCGACAAGCTCGAAAAATTCGTGACTGCTGAAAAACAAACCCTCGGCGCCGAAGACGTCGCCTTCGTCATTTCCCGTTGGACCAAAATCCCGGTCAACCGCATGATGGAAGATGAAAAAACCAAGCTCCTTCATCTCGAAGACCACCTCGGCCAGCGCGTTGTTGATCAGGACGAGGCTATCAGGACCATATGCGAAGCCGTCCGTCGCTCACGCTCGGGAATCAAGCGTCACAATCGGCCGATCGGATCTTTCCTCTTCCTCGGCTCAACCGGTACCGGCAAAACCGAACTCGCCAAAACGCTCGCCGAGTTTCTCTTTAATGATGAAAAGAACATGATCCGCTTCGACATGTCCGAATTCATGGAAAAGCACTCGGTCGCCAAACTCATCGGCGCCCCTCCTGGTTATGTCGGCTATGAAGCCGGCGGCATGCTCACCGAAAAAGTCAAACGCAATCCCTATTCTGTGGTGCTCTTTGACGAAGTCGAAAAAGCCGATCCGGATGTGTTCAATATCATGCTCCAGCTTCTGGATGATGGCCGCCTTACCGACGGCCAGGGCAACACCATCGATTTCACCAACACGATCGTCATTCTCACTTCGAACTTCGGCTCCCACCATATCCTTGACTGCTACCGCGAAAACAAACCGGTCGAACGCGATGATATGATGAACATCCTCAAAGCCAAATTCCGGCCCGAGTTCCTCAATCGTCTGGAATGGATCATCTTCCGCCCCCTGACTGAGAAGGGCATCGGCGTCATCGTCGATATCCAGGTGAAAGTCATCAACCAAATTCTGAAAGACCAGAAAATGACCTTAACGTGCACCCCCGAAGCCAAAAAAGCTTTGGCGGATCGCGGCTACAATTTTGAAATGGGCGCTCGACCACTGCAGCGCGTCATGGAGAAGGAAATTCTCAACCCGCTCTCGATCGGAATCATCGATGGTAGATTTCCGGAAGGTTCGAAGGTCGAAGTGCGCTTGAACGGCGAAAACTTTGAAATTACAAAAGTCTAATTTACTATTTAGGAGGTCGTATGGCGGACTCATTTAAGATCGCTGCCCCGCACATCGGCACAACGGAATACAAGGAAAAGAGCGACTCGATCCCTGTTGACCTGTTGCCGTCCAACAAAATGGTCTATCTGACCAAGCTGAATTCCAAGGAAGAACAAGAGCCCGAGTTGACTCGGTGCAAAAATCTCAAGGAAGTCTTCAGCACGTTTCGTCCCTCGCAGGAAGTTACGGTCAACAAGCAGGACGGTTCGGAAGAATCCGTCGAACTCGAATTCAACGCGATGAAGGACTTTGGTTCTATGGAAATCATCCAGAAAAACCAATACCTGCAGGAGAAATACAACGAGGTGGAAATTCTGCGCAATTTCAAGAACCTGCTTGAAAAACCAAATTCCAAACTCAAAAAGGATCTCTCCAATCCGCAGAAAAAAGAAGAGTTCCTCAACGTAATCAAATCCTATATCGCGAAACTGTAAACGGCTAAGAGGAAATCATGGCAGATCAGGAAAAAGATTTAGAACAGCAGGGTCAGGCTGAGACCAAGGTCAAAGAAAAAGCCGACCTGAAAGATATCCTCGGAGCCGGTTTCGTCGGATACGAGGTTGTCAAAGATCATCTCTCGCACTTCAAGAGCCAGGATGGTCTCCACGTCGAAGGCGTCAAATTCCTTGACCCCAAAAACGAATCATTCAACAAGTTCTTGTCCTCGGATGAATTCAAGGACCGCCGCAAACAGCTCAAACAGCGTCTCTCGCTCTGGGCCGGCTTCATCGAAGCCAACGACGTCGCCGATGACGCCGCACTTGACAAACTCGACAACATGATTGCCGAGGCCGACAAGAACATCAATGAAAACATGAAGAACATCCACGAAGCGATTCGCCCCATCGAAACGGCCTATCGCGGCGTCGATCTCTTCTTCCAGAACGCAATGGCGCGCCCGGACTCCGAAGTCTACGTCTACTTCGCCAACGCCGGTATCGGCGATCTCACCGACCCAAACGACCGCGAGAAGTTCGAATACGTCAACCGTCAGATTCACGATATCTACGGCTTGTATGACATTACGAACTCCTATTCGTTGTGCTGTATCCCCGGCTATCTCGGCAGCGTCAAAGACATCGACACCATCGCCCGCGATATGGGCATGCCGAGCAAGTTGCAGATTTTCACCGACTTCAAGCACTTCAATACCTATGAAGAGCTGTCCGATGAACTCGATGATCCGTCCTATGACGATCTGCGCGGCAACGCCGACTACAAAGCCTACATCTCGGTATTTGGCAACTACGTCAAGGCCGACAAACCCGAAAGCCGCTTTGACAAAGATCCGCTCTGGATTCCGCCGTCATCGCTGGTCGCGGGCTTGATTTACAAGAACGACAACGATATCGGCATCCAGGCGCCGTCGGCCGGTAAGGTCAACGGCAAGCTCGCCGGTATCCAGTCCACCCGTATCAAGCTTAACGAAGTCAAAAATACCAAGCTCAATGAGAAGGGTGTCAACTGCGTTATCAATTGGCAGGGTGATGTCGGCGATGTCGTCGCCATGGGCGCGGATACTCTGGCCAAAGACGCCCGTTTCCGCAACTACACCATCAAGCGCACCTACGACTACATATATAAGGTGATGCGCAATTACCTGAACCAGCAGGTATACAAAGGCTTCGATGACAAGCTCAAGAAGTCGATCGACGGCGATTTGAACAAGTTCCTCAGCTTGCTTCAACGCAATAAGGTGATTAACGGCTTCACCTGCAACGTCATCGCCACCAACGAAATGATCGAAAACCAGCAAATGCTGTTGGAGGTCGCCCTTAACACCAAGACCCCGATTAAGCAGTATGTGGTTAAACTCGAAGCCATGGTCGACGACGCCGGCCAGACGGCCGTAAAATAATTTCGAACCAATCTCATGGCATTGCGACAGTTTAGATGCAGATAAGATCGATTCGAAATAACGAAGTGTAAACATACAATTTAACTGAATAGTAGGAGGAAACACACAATGGCACAGGAAGTAGAACTGTTGATCGACGGCGAAAAGTTCGATAAGGTTCACTCAGTGAGCTACGAACTCTTCACCCCTCATGATCTCGCCGACGGCAAGCCCAGCTCGGTCCCGACCGGCCTCAAGATCAAGATCAGCCGCGAATCCGACGATAATGTCGGTATCGCCAAGTGGGCCTTCGATTCATCGCAAGTGAATCGTAAAGCCGGCCAAATCACCTTCAAGGATCCGAACCTCAAGAAGGAACTCAAGGTCCTCAAGTGGGAAAATGGCTTCATCACCCACTACGAAGAGCATGTTCCTTCAACCGCCGCCAACCCGAACGAGCAGATGTACGAATACTGGGAAATCTCTGCCGAGTTGGTCGACCTGAACGGTTCCGAATACAAGAAGGATTGGAAAGGCAAATGAGCCTTGGCCGATAAGGTACAAGATACGGGAAGGCGAGAATGTTCTCCCTTCCCGCTCTTTTAACAGGCCCATAAGAATCTCGAGGATACGATGCCGATTAATATAGATGACTTCGATGTTGACGTCGACGACGACGATGATGACGACGAAATTCACGCTAAGATACCTGCCGCAATTGAACTGAAAATCGACGGCGCCACGATCGATTGGACCGTTCAGTCCTTCGAACTCGATCAAAAAGCGTTCGATCATCACGTCCTGAAAATATACCTCTCGAAGGATATTCCTTCGCCCGATCCCATCGAGCACTTTAAGGCAATGAACTTCTTTCCCGCCAAAATGGGATCCAGTCTGACCCTCATCATCAAAGCTATCGATGAATTCACCGTCTCGGATAAACCCAACGAATTTTTCGGCATCATCACCAACCTGCGCTTTATCAACAACGGCACACAAACCGGCCAAGTGCTGGTCGAAGCTAACAGCCCGACCTGGAAAATGGACCAGGCAGCTCTCGTCAAGATCTACGAAAACCAATCCCGCGCAGACATTGCCAACGCCATCCTTGCCAAGTACAGCACCGAAAACATGGTCAGCAACGGCGGCGGTGCCGCTGTATCGAGAAAATTTACCACCCAATGGATGCAGACTGACTGGGACTTCCTGCTCACCACCATCATGGGCGAAACTAATCGCTGGGTCTATTACGACGGCAAAAGGATCGTCGTCGACGAAGCCAAAAGCAAGGATACCGTCAAACTCCAGCTAATGGTAAACGTCGGCTCTGTCGAACTACGCATGAATGCCACCCAAACCAAGTTTATTGAGTATGGCTGGGACGAAGAACAGAATGCTCAGACATCCGCCGTCAAGTCTAACTCGCCGACATCCTTCAGTGGCATGGCCAATCATGCATTCGGAGCCTCGCAAAATCTCATCGTCGACAAGTCTATCGGCCTGTCCGATCTGTCGACCAAGGCCGGCGACGTCGACTCCCGCGCCGAAGCAATGCAAAATGACGCCATCGGCGAACTCGTCGTCTGCTACCTCCAGACCAACCAACCCTCGATCAAAGTCGGCAATACCATTGAACTCGTCGGGATGGGACCCGTCTATAACGGCGTATACTTCGTCAAACGCGTGACCCATCACATCGATAGCGGCAACGACTACTACAACTACGTTGAAGCTCTTCCGCTCGAGAGCGCCAAGCCCCCATTGGTCGAATCGGATGCCCGCGCCTGGCGCGGCGACCCGGTCGGAGCTATTGTCGTGGACAACAATGACGAGGAACAGCGGGGACGCATCAAAGTACAGTTCCTCTTCAATGCCTCCGACGGCAGCCCGGCCACCACTACTTGGCTTCCGGTTGCCACCCCATATGCAGGCGCCGATCGTGGGTTCTACTTCATGCCCGAAATCGGCGATGAGGTCCTGGTCGGATTCTTCAACGGCGACGCCGACCACCCGGTCGTCCTCGGATCGCTCTGGAATGGCAAAGACAAACCCAAGGGCGATTGGATTACCGATAAGAATGATAAGAAGGTCATTTACACTCGCAGCGGCCACCAGTTGGTGTTTGACGATACGGACGGAAGCGAAAAAATCTCAATTATTGATAAAACCGGTAATAATTCCATTGTCATTGACAGCGCAGCCAATACAATTACCGTAACGGCGGAAAAAGACATTATCTTCAAAGCCAATGGAAGTATCAACATGGAAGCAAAGCAGGACTTCAGCGTCACAACTCGATCCGGAAGTGTCAGCATCAAGGCCGGAAAAGACTTTTCCGCTGAAGCAATCAACGTCAATATAAAGGCAAAGGCAAAAACTGCGCTTGAAGGCGCCGCCGGTTTGGAAGCCAAAGGCGCAATAGTGGAAGTTACCGGAAATGGGCCGGTCACCGTCAAAGGCAATCCGATCATGCTCAATTAGTAAGATTTGTTGAATGGCAAACGAAGCGCTTCGAGTACCATTAGAATTGCGGGACTGCCGGTTCGTCCGCTCCGGTGGAGCCGTCGAATTCGCGCGGTTTCTGCTTGAAACTGAGTTGGGGAGTTACCGGCCGGATCCGCAGTTCGGATGTCGGTCGCCTTACTTCGCACCGGAGTTCTCCGAAGAACTCAAGGTCGAGGTCCGTAATCATGTCCTCTCGCAATTCCAGAAGTACATGGGAATTGTCGTCAACGTCATGATCTCGGAAAACGTCACGACACCGACGGCGACGTTCGTGTGCCGTGTCTCGGGTACAGCGCATGGTAACCAGCGCTTTGATCTATCGTGGGAGATTTAGAGAATAGTGGCCGACAAATGGACCGATCGGGAGGAACGCGTCTATCAGGAAATGGTAGACCGGCTCCGCTATTGGGGTTATCAAGTTCCATCGGGTGAAAAACAGATGGACCCTGCCTTGTTGCTTATGCTCAAGGCTTTTGCGTTTCACACCACCAGCACCGAAGACAAACTCAAGGACGCCGGTAATAATATCATCGATACCTTCGTGTCGAATTTCTTCGTCACCGGTATTCGCCGCCCGGTCCCGGCATTTACGATGCTCTCCTGCCGTTGTCAGGACAAACGCGCACTCATCGACAGCGATACGGAATTCATCTGCACCGTCGGCGGCGCTCAACCCCGCGACTATTCCTTTTACCCGCTCTATTCTCAAGAAATTCTCGATGTCTACGCCGATGTCGCCTTGTTTACTTCCGGCGAGTACCTGCGCGTCTTAAAAGCCCTTCCTGACGAAGCCGCCAAGTGGGAGGAGTCGCTCGATTCGCCTACTTACCGCAACATGAAGAGAAATGCGCCGCCGCCGCTCGGCGGGACTATTTGGATCGGACTCAAAGTCGGCTTGCCGCTCGAGGACATCCCCGGCATTCCGATCTACACCGGACCCGACTACGACAACGGCAAAATGCTCAATTGGGTGGACTGGCAGGTCATCTCATCGCAAAAGACCCCCAAGTTCAAACCCGGCGCCTATCAAGACCGCCTCGAAATCTTCAAGCATCTCGATATCCGCGAACTCGAAGTCGAATCAAGCTTCCAGAGCCGCCTTTACAGCTCTGACTTTCTCATTTCCGGCAAGCTGATGTGGCACTTCAAACACTATCTCGCTCCGGCGAAAAACTTCGTCTATATTCCAGGCGAGCAAATCCAGGCTGCCGAAAAGATGATCGTGCCGCCGGCAATCCAGAATAAGTTCTCCCACCTCGACTTTGCAAAATTGACAACACCGCGAATCTGGATCAAGGCCGAATTAGCCAATGATGAAAAAGTCGGTGACCTGCGCAAACTCATCTATTTCGATACCAATACCATGATTCTCATCAACCGCCGTAAAACCCATCGCAACAAGTACACCATGGGCCAGCCGGTGCTGGAAATCGACCTGTTCGAATACACCGATGATTCTCTCGGCGATCCCAAGCAGAAGCTCTTTTCGATCGAAAAAGTCTGGGACTCGCACGAACAGCAGTATGTCAGCCATCTCGATCTGACCGCCTTTTCGAATCCGCACAAGTACATGGTCGTCGAGGAAGACAACGCGCTCAAAATCAAGTTTGATTTCAGCGCCCTCGCTAAAGAACCGCCCGATTATGTTGTCGTCGAATACTCGCTCACCGAAGGCACGGACGGCAACGGTATCGGCGCCGAAACTGATCTCCGGCTGGCGCGCTCTCATCCGCAACTCTATGCGCCGCGCAATCTCGTCGCTTCCTCCGGTGGTTCCGACGCCAAGACTGACGATGAGGTCAAACGCATGACCGGATTCTTCCTCCGCAATCACGGCGTCGCACTCTCCGAAGGCGAAATTGAATACCTCGCCAAGAACTTCGACGGCAGAATTACATCCGCCAAAGCCGTCCGCGGCGTTGCCCGCACGGCCGGCGGTTTGGTGCCGTCGGTGCTTGTCGATATCACGCTTAACCCCGATCTGAAAATCAGCGAAGAAGAGCGCACCTATTTGATACAGCGCCTCAGCCAGTATCTCGATAGCTACACGCCGCTCAATTTGCACCTCACAGCCAGATTGGCGGTTAGCTGATGAAGACCGGCTTCATCACGCACGAGTACAAAGTCCGCGAGCGCACGCGCCTCTCGGAGTTCAGCCTGCTCTTGACCACGCTCGGCATCGAATCCAGCGAATACTATTTCGTCAGTCTCGAAGCTCACGGCAACTTCTTCACCGATATCGAAACCATTCGCACTTTGACCTCGCGCGTCTCCAAACGCGACGAGCGGGTCGTCTTTGCTTATCTGCCGTCTTTCAAAAATTACTTCCCGCAATCGCTGTTCGTCGAACAATCCGAGGAATCCGATCACGACCCCGGTATCATGGAAGATCGCTACCTCGAATTTTGGAGCGCTTTCGATACTATTACTTATCGCCACTGGATTTCCTTCTACATCCTCCGGCTGCGCATGCTCTTGTGCGTCGAGGACAACGAAACCGAACTGCTGTATTGGGAACGTATGGGCGGCGACCTGCCGACCGTCGGCAAAGAAGACCGCCGCTACCTGCTTCTGCTGCGCTTCTTCGCGCCTTTCTTCCGCGGACGTAAATTGCTCTACGAGAAAGTCCTTCCCGCCTTTCTCAAGAAAAATGTCACTGTCGACGAAAACATCCCGAACACGACAGAAATTCCTGCCGAATATCGAGTCGCCCTCGGTTCGTCCAATAGCCTGCTCGGACGTGATTTCTATCCCGGGTCCTACTTCGAGGAAAACTTCACGACCTTTCGCATTAACGTCAACGGCCTGTCAGCCGATGATATTTCTGAGTTTGCGCCAGACGGCTACCGGCGCGTTCTCATGAAGAATCTGCTCGTGTTGTTTGCGCCGGCTCAGGCCGGCTTCGAAGTCCGCTTCAATTTCGAACCAAATCAGTCGCTGTTTAATATCGGCGATAAAGCGCGCACTTCGTATCTTGGATTTTCAACTTACTTGCGGCAAACATTTTAGGCCGCTATATTGCGAAGACTTGATCAGTATGGGTATATGGTATTATGGATGATTTGAATGTCTGGGGTGTGAACTGGATCGATGGCATGCTGGTCACCAGCAAACATCTGAACCAGGGTGAAGACTACGCGCAAAATCTCAATCGCGCCTCAACTATGGCGCTTTCGCCCGGCTATGGCTTGGCTAAACCCGCTTCGGTCAAAGCTGAACCGCTCGAACTCAGCCTCCGCCGCAGCGGCAATGCGCTGATGATCTCTGTGCAAAAGTGCACCGCGGTTTTGCCGAATGGCAGTATCGTCAATATCAACGAGGATTTCCTCCGCTACAAAGCCGTCGAGCTCAAGATCGATGTCACCAAAGAAAAACGCGAACGCATTCCGATCTTCCTTTATGCATCGCCCACCGAAAAAACCGCCTTTGGCGACCCGCTCCCCGGCGAGCAATTGAGCCGTCATCCGCATCAGGTTAACAAGATTTCCCTCAGCGCCGGTGCCTCCGAGGATTCCGGTGTCAGTTCGGGACTGCAGATCGCCGAAATCAAAAAAGATGCCGACGACTGGGTCCTCAACGAATCATTTGTCCCGTCGATCATGAGCACTACCTGCGGCAAGTCGGTCGTCCAGCGCATGGAAGGCGCCCGCAAATTAATGGACAATATCCATCGTGCCGCCGTCGCCGCTATTGCTGAAGTCCGTATGAAGACCAAAAGCAAACCTTCGGCTTCTGAAGAAGAAACCATCCGCGGCGTTTTCCTGCAGTCCGAAAACATCTTGCACAACATCGGTTTTAATCAGAATCAGATTTTCGATACCCATGCCGGCGTCGATTCCCGAACACTGATCAACTATTTCACCGGCTTGGTCGGTGGATTCCAGCAAGGATTCTTGATCTATCCCGAATTGCGCGAATATGTCCGCAATGCCCAGATTCCGACTGACAAAGGCGAAATCAACGGCGGCAATATCCTCCCCGAGTTGCGCGACTACCAAACCCGCTCCTACGGCTACGAGGAAATGACGCAGTTCTTCGACGACACCGAACGTTCGCTGTCCTTCCTCGCGGCGATCCTGAGCTACTACGCCTCCGGCGCTGCCGGTCGTACCGGTGACTCCATCGAACGCGATGGCCACCGCTTCTTGGCACAACACCACGGTGCGGTCAAATATTCATTCCGCAACAACCGGCACTACATCATCATCGACGGAGTCGATCCGCGCGGAACCGAGGATGTCATCGTCAAACTGCACAAAAAAGTCCTGCCGATGCAGTACGCCGCCAACGTCATCATCTATCTCGGCGCCAATGAGGTCGACGACATCGCCGCCGCCTCCGTCGCGCGCAAACCCGTCGAAGACGTTGCCGATCCCGATTATTGGCTGGTGCAGCCCAATGAATATTTCCCGCTCAAATCGAGCCGATTGGACAGACTGAACATCATCATTGACGGGGATGTTGACCGATCCGCATTGGAAGCGGTGAAGATGAATCACGTTTCAATCTTCAGCAGGTCGCGATAAAGACACATGTCGGAAAAACTCAAAGCGCTCATAAACTCAATCTTCGTCCAGCTCAATCGCTACGACCGTCAGCAGGAGGACTTCTCCGCAGATACTTTCCTGCGCGATTGCGAATCCTACTTTACCGAACTCGACCGCCTCGATCTCTCCGGCGGCGATGGGATGGTCATCGATGAGCATCTCAAACAGCGCATCAACACGGTCCCGCGCAATTCCCAGCCGGTGACCTTGGTCATCTCAAATCTGATGGCGCTCTATTTCTGGTATGTCCGCCGTCCTCCCCAACAGTGTCAAAATGCCTTCCTCGCCGCCAAAAAATTGCGCGGCATTACCGACGACAGCCAATTCGTCGAGCAGGCAATGGCGCCGTTGATCTTCGGCGCAAAAATCCGCAGTTTCGGAAAACGCGAGCGCGACTTCCGTACCATGCTGCTCCATCGCACCGCCCAAATTGCGGCAAACTTCCGTGAGACCGATCAGGTCAACGCCTCCGCAACTCGCATCGTGCGCACTGATGCCTGGCAGAAAAAAATGCTGCACATTGCTTCCCTCAACCAGAAGGGACGCAAGGAAGAAATCAAAGCCTTCGCTCCTACCGACGAATTGCGAAGTATCTCTTCGCACAACGACTACGCCTCCTGGTATTTGCGCGTCAATGAAATCTACAAAGGCGAAAACGCTTTTCTGCGCTGGCTCAAGGGCTTCTTCGGGACGCTCTTCGCCACCATCTTTTCCGTCTTTAACTGGCGCTTCGTCGTCCACTTATTCCGCGATCGCTGGCCCGTCTATATCGTCTATCTCGCGCTGTGCGCGCTCTTCATTTACGGCGCGCTTAATATCCGCAAGCCTTGGGAAAAAGTTCATCGCAGCAAAGCCACTGAACTCATTGGCGGTACTTCCGCGGAGGTGAAACCATGAGTTTCAACCCGATCGGTATTCTCAAAAAAGCTTTCGGCATCTTTAAGAAACAGTCGGCCGCTGCGGCTCCCGTCAAAGGCGCCGACGCCCCCTTTGAACACGATGACAATGTCGTCCTGGTGTTCGGTCACTCCAACGCCGGCAAAACGGTTTACTTCTCGGTTCTATACGAATTGCTCAAGGGCAGCGCCGAGTACAAACTCTCGCCGTTGAATAACGAAACCGCCGCCGCCTTGATCGAAAATTTCAACTTGATGCGCGGCAAGCAGCTCAAGATTAAAGACGGCCGCCAGATCGAGGTCGAAGGCGAACGTAAGTTCCCGACCATGACGTCCGAGACGCGCATTCTCAAATTCGCGCTCGATATGAGCATCCGCAAGGGCATCAAGTTCTATACCGTCGACTACAAGGGCGAATCGCTCTCCATCGCCGAACCCGGCGGCCTCCGCAAACAATTTGCCAAATTTTTCCCGTATGCCCGCGCCGCCTTGTTCTTTATCGATGCGTCCGTTCTCGACACCGACGTTTTGCTCCGCGAACAAATCGCCGCGTTCCAGACCATTATCAACGACCTGCGCGATTGCGTCTCGAAGAAAATTCCCATCGGCATCGTCATCACGAAAGCCGACTTCCTCGATGGCTTCTCGCCCTCGAATCCGGTCGAACTCATTCCCGCCAACGCCGCCATCCACAAAGGCAAAGGTCGCGACGCTTTCATTCGCGGATTGGCTTCTATCAACGAACGCCGCTTCGGCGAGGTCTGGGCAAAGTCTTGCGAGAAAGTCACCCGTACCCTCGGCAACCTGATCGACTCGATGACGTCTTACAATGTCGATTTCCAGTTCTTCTTCGTCACTGCCACTGGTGGACTCGAAAAAGTCCAGACCGGCGTCCAACCGCCGCGCGAAATCACTCCGTCCGGGGTTCCCGATCCGTTGATCTGGTCGTTCCAGAGAATACTCTTCAACAAGCGCCGGCAATTCTGGTGGCGCATGACCAAGTGGGTAATGGCGCTTTGCTTCATCTATATGACGTTATTTAGCGCCGTTAATCTCTACCACTATATTTTCATTTTTGACGGCAAACTGAAAGTTTCTGAGAAGAAGTACATGCAATACTTCGCCGCCGGCAAGAGCAATACGTACGTGTTCCAGCAGGTACA
>CAVPQS010000061.1:0-13980 GCA_963707485.1 uncultured bacterium | reverse complement strand
TTTCCCGAGTGTTGTTAGGCTCAGCGGCCGACTATCGAACCGGCATCGGCGTCAAGTTCTCTCTGTTTTATCTTCAGACCAGTCCCGGATCCGGTTTGAGTTTTGCCATTCGCAACAGATTGTAGGCAGCGCCGACAATCTCGGCGGCCAATTGCGTCCGCGCTCGACCCTTGTGACGGGTCTTGCGCAACCCGCCAATCGTTTTCATCCAGCCGAAGATCTCCTCGATGCGTTTGCGCACTCGTTGACTAATCGCGTAGTCCTGGCGTTTCCTGATCCGGGGATCGACCGCCGAGCCGCCCGGTCGTTTGTCGTTGGCCGCGATATGCGGCGCAATCTGCCGTTTCTGCAACATCTCCACAAACCCCTTCGTGTCATACCCCTTGTCACCGGCCAACGTCTTCGGCTTCCGTCGTTTCTTCGCTTGACGCTTCAACATCTGCTCCGCCGCTGACCACTGCGACTTGGTATCTGCCGGAGTCACGCTGATGTCCAGCAACAGTCCATGCCTGTTCTCCATCAAAGCATGGCCCCCATAATAGAGCTTCGCCTCCTTTCCCGAACCCTTGCGATACAACCGACTCTCCGGATCGGTCGTCGATTGATGCGTCGCGTTATTCCGCTTCTCCCCGTGAAAGTTGACGCTCGGATTGCCCCGATCATCATCGTCATCAGACCGATCACTCTCCTTGCGCCGAAAACTCTTCAGCGAGGCCCAGGCCTCAATCAACGTCGAGTCGACCGTAAAATGATCGACACTCAGCAATCCCCCGTTCTGCGCCGTCTTCACCACACCATCAAAAAATAGCTTCCCGACCTCATGCTCCAGCAGTCGCTGCCGATTCTTGCTGAAAACCGTCGCGTCAAAACTGTCCTCAACCTGATTCATATCCAGAAACCAGCGAAATAACAGATTGTAATCCAACTGCTCGCACATCTGGCGCTCGCTGCGCACCGAATACAAAGCCATCAACAACAGCGCCTTCAACACCCGCTCCGGCGGCACGCTCGGACGTCCCGTCGACGAATACATCGTGTCAAACACCGGCGATAACCGTTTCAGTTCCTGATCCGCCAACTTCTTAATCTTTCGGATCGGATGATCGGCCGGAACCCGCTGTTCCGGCGTCCACAAACTCAAAAATGTCTCCTGACGATTCGACTCTCCGCGCATGGCAAACTCCTTCTACGAAAATCCGCCAAACGATAACCCCGCCTCTTTTACTTTTCAACTACAACAAGTAGAGTTTTTCAGCAAACTGTTAGTTACTAACAGCCGCCATTTGGGTGATTTGTCCGGAATCAAAGATGTGAACGCCGGTCAATCCCTGGCTGGCCGCAACCAACATCGCAAGGGCCAAGTCGACAGTTTTGACGGCGCGATATTTTCGCAACTTCCCTACCAGGAGGAAGGCGATTGCACGAGAAAAGACGATACCGAGTTCCTCAAGTAGGCGTTTTTCCTCACGTTCACCGTCGAGCATTGCCGTACGGAAAAACAATTGCGATGAAAACGGCAACTTGGCGACGGCGCTTTCGAGATCGCCTTTGACTTTGAGGTAAAAGACAGAGGACATCGGATTCGCCCCGACTGCGGAGACCAGGATGAACTGCTTGGCGCCGTTTTTGACGGCGAGTTCAGCTATTGATAGAGGATAAGCATGATCGATTTTGCGAAAAGCTTCTTTAGAACCGGCACGCTGGATTGTCGTGCCGAACGCGCAGAAGATGTCGTCGGCCCTGAATTGTGCGGCGACGGGCTCGAGATTGTCGAAATCGACGACGAGGTTGCGGAGCTTGGGATGGCTGACGGTGAGCGGGCGACGGGTAACCGCAATAACCTGCAGATATAGATCGGATTTGATCAAGGCATCGAGACAGGACTTTCCGACGAGTCCGGTCGCGCCGAGAATGAGCGCTGATTTTCGTTGCTCTGTCATGAGTTATATCGACACAGTGGTCATAATTGATCGGTATTGTCGTTTGTGGAATTGCAGAACACAAGACAATTATATTCGATTTATGCAGAAATTGCGATATTTCTGTTGTCAAACTTCGTAAACATGGGTTCTTAAAGCGTATCATTCGGTCTGGACAAATGAACCGTCTGAACAAACAAACTACACGCGAGCAGCGGGCGGAGACGCCTTTCGAGACCAGCGATCTATGTTGCTATGCGATTTGCGCTGAACAATATCTGATATTCGGAGATATCCATGTCATCAAACGCGCCAGCAGACAAGACGCCTCAACAAGATTTTCGCCTGCAAAAGATAGTAGCCCGCCACCAGAAGCCGAGTCGGCTTCGCAGCATCTGGCAATTAGTCAATTCGATCGGACCATACTTGGTTCTGGTCGCAGCGATGTATTATTCGCTCGAAATAAGCTATTGGCTGACTCTGGGGCTGGCAGTAATTGCCTCGGGCTTTTTGATCCGCACTTTCATCATATTTCATGACTGCGGCCACGGTTCATTTTTTAAATCAAAAAAGTCGATGAATTTTTGGGGTGCGATAACCGGCGTGATAACATTTACTCCCTATTACTCTTGGAGTATGCGCCACGCGATTCACCATGCGACCTCAGGTGATCTTGATCAGCGCGGCGTCGGCGATGTTTGGACGATGACGGTGAAAGAATATCTTGAAGCTTCACTGATGAAGAAGTTCAAATACCGGTTTTATCGCCATCCCCTTGGAATGTTCGTGCTGGGTCCGCTACAGGTATTGCTGATTCAAAATCGCCGCGTTCCCAAAGATGCGACGCCGCGTGAGAGGAAGAGCATCCTGCTGACTGATTTAGCCCTGGCGGTGATCGTAACGATTGCCGCGTTAACGGTCGGGATAAAAACGTACCTGCTGATTCAGATACCGATTATTTTGATAGGATTGTCTTTGGGAATTTGGCTATTCTATGTTCAGCACCAGTTTGAAGGCGTTTATTGGGAACGGACAGAAAATTGGGATTATGTGACCGCTTCGCTGGACGGTAGTTCGTATTACAAATTGCCGCGCGTGATACAGTGGTTTACAGGCAACATAGGTTTTCATCATATTCACCATCTCAACGAGCGAATTCCGAACTACAACTTGCAGCGCTGCCATATTGCGATCGAAGAGTTGCGGCCGGTTCCGACGGTTACGATTTGGAAGAGCTTGAAGGCAGTCAATTACCGCCTTTGGGACGAGGACAACCGTAAGCTGGTTGGATTCCGGCATCTGCGCCGTTTAGAGACGATGAACTAAACAGTTGTTATCTATCAGACCGTCCGGAGGTAATGATGTTAAGGAATTATGATCCGAATAAACCGAGCGATGTGCGGCAGTTCACGCAAGAAATCGCACGCATGACGGCGACCGGTCCGATCGGGGCGGCGCAGGCCGAACGGTATATTCAGGAACTGGCGAAGACCGCCAACGGCAAGTTGTTGCTGCAACGGGCGCGTTTGTCGGCGCAGATCGATGCGGAAGCGTTTGGAATCAGCTTCAAGAACATGAAAGTGCACACGGACGCCAATGCCGACAATTTCGGCAAGTCGGTTTCAGCGCAAGCGTTTGCTACCGGACAGGAGATATTCTTATCCGAGGGACAAACCGGAGCGAAGTCATCAGGCGCCGCAGAGGCGCTCGCGCATGAGTTGACGCATGTCGTTCAACAGTCTGCCGCTGCCGGAAAGAAGTAGGATCGGGAATACACACGTTCTATTAATCGCCATCAAAATAACTGACAAATAAAAACGCCGCCAAAAGAGTGACTCTTGGCGGCGTTATTGTTTGAAGTATTACTTCACTTGAGCAACGGTCTTGCCGCAGCCGGAAGCAGACACCTTGTCACAGGCGGCGGCACACGGGGCCGGGCAAGCGGCGGTAGCAGCCCTGACCGTAGATGCGGTCTTGGCCGGAGCTGCCATTTTGCAGTTACCCATCGAGCCGCAGTCCTTGGTCGAAGGACAGGCGGCCGACTTGACGCCAGTGCATTCTTTCGCACACGGCATCGGGCAATCGGCTGGATCGCACGGACCAGTGCAACTGCTCGAGGCGCTGGCCGTCGTCGTTGTGTCCGCATTCGCTGTTACGTTGAATTGTGACAGCGCAAATGCGAGCGCAACCACTGCAAATACAGGAAGCGCGACACGACCGATGGTGAAGAGTAATTTCTTCATGTAAAAACTCCATCAAATAAGGATCAGTAATTCCACAGCACAGCCACAAATACAGCCACGCGTGGTGTTTCGATTGATGCCTTCCCTGTCGGGAAAGCACAGAAGCGCAATACTGATGGAATTCTAAATTCGCAGAACCGTCGTGGAAATTATTTCGGAGTGTATCAAAAAGGGGCGCGACTCCGGAAGGATGTCGCGAGTAATATCGGAAGGACGAATATCGTCGGCGATGATCGAACTGCCAATTTGGCTGAAGTCCTTAAGGAGTCGGTAGGACTCGAATGTGGCCGGAGTTTTCGCCGGCGCCGGACAGGAACAGTCCGTGCGCAGACTATTCTGAGTGCCATAGGCGCCCAGACAGATTGTAATCGGCTCGGTCTCTTCACACGCCATCGCACAGGACTCAGAGCAGCAAGAGGCCTTCGCCTTCGGCTCAGAATCGCAAACCACCGAACAGATAGTTCCGGGACCAAATCCCAGACAGATCGCCGGAAAGACTGCGGTGAAGATGAAGGCGAAGATGCTATAGAACAGAAGTGTCGCGACAGCAACTGTAAGCTTCACGTTGAATCCCTGATTATGGACATTGTACGCATGGGCGCGCAAGGAAGTTCCGAATTGGCTGCTCTGAGCTAAAATTCTAAAGCCAAAGTACCATTTCCTCGTGGTCGACATAGCTGCCATCCGGGAGCTTGTAGCCGTGGATGTTGAGGCCGGTTGTGTAAAACCCGAGCGCGGTATAGAGTGTGCGGGCGCTGGTTTGGGGAACGGCGACGGTGAGGGTCAGCATTTCGAGGCCCTCCATTTTGCGCGAATCGTCGATAATTTGTTGCATAAGCTTCTTGCTGATACCTCTGCCACGGGCTTCGGGACGGACATAGACGGTCCAAATCCAACCGCGATGGCGCTCTTTGAACGAATCCTCGCGCTTAAACCCGACGGTCCCAAGCATCCGGTCGCCCTCAAAGGCAGCCAGGACGAATTTCTCGGGATAGACCTCGCTCGGTGTAATCCACTCGAGGTATTTGTCATCTTGGAGAGCGGCGACCTCTTCTGGTGTATGGCCAAAAGCTTCCGGGTGGTCGCGGCACATTTCGATGCGAAGATCGCGGAATGCGGGAGCATCAGCGGTAGTCAATTTGCGAATGATCATGTGCGGAATTTACGAAGCGCCAGAGACGAAAGCAAGGAATGTGGGGTTATTTGTTGATATAGACGGTTTCCAGTAAATTGGAATCAAAGATGGTCGAGGGTGCGACGACGGTTTCCTCGTAAGGAATTGTTTGGCCAAAGCGTTCGATGAGTTTGGCTGCGACGATGGGATTGGCAAGGTCGAAATCTTTGAGCTTGCCGGGTGTTCCCAATTGAATGCCGAGGGCGCGCCGGTAGACTTTCCAGACAAGTTCGGAGCAGTAGACCGTGCTGTCGGACCACTGGAAGTATATATCGTAGTGCTTGCCGGTCATGGTCTTCCCTTCTGCCAATAGCTTTGCGATGTTGGCTGAAGTCAGGATTGAATCGGCGGCAACGAGGCGTTTGGCGACGTAGTGATTGTTGGCGCCGCGAGTGATCCATTGATTCATGGGGGTGAACTTGGCGGGCTCGACGGCCTCGAGGACAAAGGGCTTGCTGTCGCGGATGAAGACGATGCCGACATGGCAATATGGTGATTTGGTTGCGAGCTGGATTGCGGAGCTTTGTGGTGTCTCCGTGGTCTGAAACAAGACATCGCCGGTGCGGGCCTGATACTCGGCGCCGAGCAAAGTTACAGAGCACAGTACGACCAAAGTTGCGAGCACAAGCAGGTATCTCATAGGTAACTCTTTATACCCAGCTTTGGAGTCAAGGTTCGGAATTGAGGGAGATTAGCACGGCGTTTTTGTCGAGTTATTTTACCCCGAGGTAAGCCACTGCCAGCGCATCGGCGAGCAATCCCCTATTGACTTTCTTGAGGTCGACGTGCGTCCAACCGTGAGCGCCCCATTTGTTCGGCACGGGCGAGAATGCCTCGGCGTTTAGAGTGACGATGGCGTCTTGTTCAAGTATGGGCAGCAATAGAGCAGCGCGATTGTGGTCGGCATTGAGCGTGGCGAAAATTTTCTTGCCGACTTTGAAGGAGACGATTTCAAAGTGCGGGTGTTCGGTGGCTCCGGGAAATGAAAGCGCCAGGTTGCGGAAGGACTTGATGGAGATCATATGGAGGTATGACGAGGTCACCGCGCGATTCGATTTGAGATTTCCACAAAGGTGCAAACAGTTCGAACCATGTGGCCAGTCAACAGATCATTCCAAGTCCGAGGAAAGCAGTTCCCAACGCGACGAGCAGTTGCCGGCGCAATCGGAACTCTTGATTTGGGCGATTTTGATAATTCCGACGCCGGGTTTGATAGTAATCTCTTCGACAAAGATCTCCTGCTTAATTGACTCGCAGACATTTTCCTGTGTACATGAAAAGACGAAGCAGCCGGAGAATGTGCCTGCAGGCACGGTGATTGGTTCTGTACTCCATTCTATTTGGCGAGTAACCATCGCCCAGAAACAGGTTGAGCGCGAGTTGACATAAATTTCGGCGGGCAGATGATCAGGAATGACAAATTGCGGGCCAAGCGTTTTTGAATAGACCGTATCGTTTTGCTGGATTATACCATCAAGCAGCGTCCAAAGAGTCGGGTAGAATGTGCCAGCGAAAATTGGGCGGCCATCATTTGCGCTCCAAGCATTAATGAGCACGGTGTCGTTGTCCAGGCGGTTGTGCACTGACTGGTAAATCCAGCGATTGCCGAGCGCGAGCGGGATCAGCGGCGCATGCGCGGCGGCTTCGTTGATCACCGTGAGCAAAATCGTTGTGCTGTCGCGAGCCGTTGCTGTTGAAGCCATGATCTCAATATTCTGATTTCCCACTTGTTCAATGGAGGGACTGAAAGTAAGGGCTCCGGCGCCGTTGCCGCTGTCGACAAATGTGGCGTTGGATGGCAGGTCGGGAGCAGTCAATGTTGGAACACTGCCGGACTTGGTGGTGGCAGTTATTCTTATCTTACTCGATGACCAGACTTGAACAGAACGATCACCAGTAATTTCGAAGGTCATTTCCGGATCGTCGCCTGTTCCCTTGTCGCCTGAGCATGCAAGTAGTGAGAAAAGGAGTGTGACGGCAACGAGTATGTGCAGTGGGAAGTGGGATTTATTCATAGCAGAGCCTGCCCTCGGGTGATGGTGAGCGTCTTGCGGATAGGATAGTCGCTGCGGGGAGCGAAGGCAAGGGAAATGGGAGGGATCAGTAAGTCCGAACCTCGGGGGGCGGACTTACGCAGTTTACAATCAGTTCGGGTTTAGGCCCAGTTTTTGACGGCGGCGGCGATAGCGGGGCCGGCCTTTTTGAGGTCTTGCGGCAACATGACCGGCATGAACTCGAGTTCGGCATTGAGCCAAAGAAAGAAGGGCTCGGCAATCGCAGGGATTTGCGACGCGTCATCAATGTTGACCACGATGTAGCCGCCGCGATTTCCATCGACAGCGGTGAAATAGGCGGCCTCGGCTTTGATTTCGCCGAGCAGTTTTTTCATTTTGGCGCCGAATTGGGGGTCTTTGAGCGCGGTGTTGCCGGCTTCCATCGACATGGTGACTTTGATAATGTACTTCATGGATTCTCCTTTGAGGTTGAGGGTTTGATATGATACGTGGGATGGGGGATTTGGGGGAAAAAAGGAAAGGCGGGATGCGTGTGAAAGGCGGGCGAGGGAATCCCGGCAAAAGCGGGACCGAGTGCCGCGCCCCTACGTATTCGCTGCGTCGATGATTTTTTGCAGGTCGGCAATCAAGCGCGGGAGCGCATCTTGACAAATATTCCAGACAATAGCCAAGTCGACATTGATGTAAGCGTGGATGAGACGGTTGCGGATTCCTCCAAGTTGTTGCCATGGGACGTCCGGGTATTTGGAGCGAGTTTCGGCGGAAATGTACCTCGATGCTTCGCCGATGATTTCAAGGAGCCGCGTAACCGCAAGCGAAATAGCTTCGTCGGCGGCAAAGCGCTTTTCGTCGAGATCTTTGGTGAAGCGGAGGATTTGATTGGCGGCATCAAGCATGTGCTTGATGCGGATGAGTTCGTCAGCTTTTGACATAGAGATCGTGCGCCGTTGTTAGCACTTCATCGCGGAAATATTGGCTTAAGAAACCGGGAGTGCTCAGGTCAACGCGGCGGCCAAGAATTCCGGAGAGTTCTTCTTCCATGGAGAAATATTCCAAGCCGGGGGTCTTGCCCTCCTCGAAGATGACCAGGATATCGATGTCGCTATCGGCGCGGAAGTCATCGCGCAGGACGGAACCGAAAAGCGCGAGGCGTTTGATGTGGTGCCTGGTGCAGAATGCGGCGATTTGGTCATGCGGTATGGCGATCTTTGGAGTCATGAGAGAAATATAGTGTGAGTTGAAAAGGAGGCAAGGGAAAAGGGAGAGAGGGCTGAGGCGGAAACTAAGAGTCCGAACCTGAGGGGGGCGGACCTACCAACTATTGTGTGCTACCGTCTATGGATTCGAAGTGTCATCCCAAACAAGTGGTACGCCGCAAGCCCGACAGAATTCAGCTCCATTCAGATTGACTGTTCCGCAATCTCCGCAAGTAGAAACGACTTCGTCGTCAAGAAGAGGCTCCTCCTCTGATTCTATGACCTCGCCAGCCGAATATTCAATTGTCTCGGAGCCGCCAAAAGTACGCATCAGTTCCAGGTACTTGCCAAAAGTAGAGCAACCTTCCTTCACACAGATCTCATATTTTATCACGTCAGCAATACTTGCACATTTATGGGTGGTTCCTTTCAGCAGACTATCGATGGTGATGTCGAGCGGCACGATTTTCCCTGTGAGCAGCGTCTTGATTTCCTTTTGGAACAAGAGTTCATGTCGAACGCCGTACTTTTCAACAAGGGCGTGTTCTTCGCTCGTGAGTTGTACTTGGACTCGCAGAACAAACTTGACTCCGCCGAACATGCGCGGTGCTTGATCGCGTTCAATTCTGAGCAGCATTGAGCTTCCCGCTTTCAGGCTACTTGTCATAGAGCCATGCCTCGGCTTTGACCATCGCTTCGCCGGAAGAGTTGGCTTTGCCGACATGCGACCAGCCAGCCCAAGATACGTAGATGTCATGGCTCGATTGATCCCATTTAACCTCGTAGGATTTGCCGCCTCCCGATTTGACTTTTCCGATTACGATTGATGACATATTTGACCTCCCCTGCGAGCGTATCTCTTGATCGTATCCAACCTCGATGGGATTGTCAAGGAGTTTTCACTCCACGACTGCTTACTGGGTGTCAGGTCGCCCTCGCCCGAGTGAGAGATTTCTGGATAGATCTCAAGGGTGTGGACTCGGGCTCGGAAGACCTGACACAACGGGGAATGTCCGGACCTACTTAACTAACATTCCGAACCGCAGGGGTTCGGACCTACGGACTAATTAGAATTCAAGTTTTGACTTGCAGCCGGGGCATTGCAGCGAATTAGAGCCGAGAACTGCGCCACAATCTGAACATTTGTAAACTTCGGTTTGATGAACTTCATTGATCTCTCCGGTAAACTCCAATCCATTCTGTTTCTTTAACAGTCTTAAGACATCAGCCCCGGCCGCCAAGAGCACATGAACGATCCAACCCTGTAATAGTATTCCGCAACCCAAAGCAACCCAGGTCCAGTTCAATCCGTTTTCTGCCCAGTCGTCGTAAGAACTATCCCTTGTTACAATTCCAGAGATAATTAATGAGGCAATTGCCGCAAGAGAGGAGACAATCAAAACAATTTTGCTTGCCGACAGCAGGCGAGACTCGCTTCCACCAGTGTATTCCGGCTCACTTGAAATGACTACTTTAGGCATTATCGCTCCTCCAACTTAAGATTTGGGTCAGATCTCTTGACTACCCGATTTAACCTTTCAGATTACTATTGATGACACGTTAGACCTCCCCTGCGATCGTAACTGTTGATCCTATCCAACCTCGACGGGCTTGTCAAGGAGTTTTAACTCCATGAACGTTTACGAGGTGTCAGGTCGCCCTCGCCCGCACGAGAGATTTTTGGATAGGTCTGAGTGTTGTGGACTCGGGCTCGGAAGACCTGACACAACGGAATCTCGACCTCCCCAAATCGAGTGAAAAGGATGCCTATTCACGGAGAAGGTATGAGTTAAGACGACGCGCTTTGCGAAACGACATGTAATTTGGCAACACAAACAATAATCCGAGAACAACCGGGAAGGGGAAGAAGAAATAGTAATATCCTGATGATGCCACTCCCTCGTCAACTGCCGCCCGAATTGGTCCGCTCAATCTTGCTGTGAAAGAATCGGCGGGGCATTCTTCGGAGAACTCACCATCCAATCCATCCAATTTAAGCACATTCCCCTCTGCAAGTGTAACAGAAACAAGATGGCTCGCACCGTCACCACCGACATATGGAAAAGCTGCATGTTCGGTACGTGCATCAAAGTAAAAAGCTATCAGAACCACCAAAGTGAGTTAATTCCAAAAGTTGTGTAAAAGGCAAAAAAGTAGCGTAACCTTTTCTAAACAACAGTTCCGGCAAGAGGCCTTGAGGAGAGGCTTCTTCAAGAAAGGATACGCCGATGTCAAAGTATGAGAAGTTGAATGTATCGACAAGTGAAAAGCTTGCCGGGGAGGCGTCCGGATTGAGTCTTGATCTGGATGAGATTGCTCGAAAGGGCGCCTTGCGGATGTTAAGCGAGGTCTTGGAGGCTGAGGTTGAGGAGTTTTTGGGTCGCAAGCGTCATGAGCGGTTGGGCGCCGGTCACAGTCGCGGCGGCGAGGTGTTCAAAGGCTATCGCAATGGTTATGGCCAGGAACGGCAGGTGACCTTGGGTAGCGGAACCTTGGCGATTAAGGCGCCGCGGGTGCGAGAGACGAATGAGAAGTTCGAGTCGCAAGTTCTACATTCTTACCAGAAGCAATCCTCTCAAGTCAAAGCTTTGATTCCCGAACTGTATGTTCAAGGGCTGGCGCATGGGGACTTTGAGCCGGCCTTAAGGGGACTTTTGGGAGAAGCGGCCGGCCTGTCGCCTTCGACGGTGGTGCGCTTGAAAGCGGAGTGGGAGACTGAATACGAACAATGGCGCAAGCGGTCGTTGACGGATCACCACTATGTCTATCTCTGGTGCGACGGGGTGTATCCGAAAGCGGGCTTGCAGGAAGACAAGACGGCATTTCTGGTGGTGATGGCGGCTAACGAAAACGGGGAGAAAGAGCTGCTGACGATTGCCGAAGGCTATCGCGAATCTGGTGAAAGCTGGGCCGGAGTGCTGCGCGATCTTCGAGACCGCGGATTGAAAGATCCGAAACTGTTCGTCGGCGATGGCGCATTGGGGCTGTGGGCGGCGATCAATGAGGTCTATCCCCAAGCCGATCAGGGCCGCTGCTGGGTGCATAAGATGCGCAATGTCGAAAACTACTTCCCCAAACGCCTGCAGCCGGAGGTGAAGTTACAGCTCAAGCAGATGTATAACGCTATGACTAAAGACGAGAATCTGGCTTTGATGAAATCGTTCGCTGACACTTATGGTCGGGAGTATCCGCGCGGTGTCGAATGCCTGCTTAAAGACCAGGACGCCTTGTTGACCTTTTACGACTATCCGCAAGAGCACTGGGTCTCGATCAAGACCAGCAATCCGATCGAGTCGGTGTTCGCAATCGTCAAGCTCAGAACCAACGCCGCCAGAAGAATCAAGTCACCAAGGTCAGCCTTGTACCTGATCTTCCAGTTGTTTGAGCGCGCCAGCCGAAACTGGCGACGGCTCAATGCGCCGGACTTGATGATCAAAGTGATAGAAGGAGTGAAGTTCAAAGATGGAATCGAAGTGAAGGAGAAGAAATCAGCGAAGTCAGCAACCGAAACACACGCTGCTTGAAAAACTTTTTACACAACTATTGACAAGAGCTCCGCTTTGAGGCCGGGGCTCAGGGCCTGGGAAAGTGGTGTTGTTGAGTACTTGCCATCAATACTGTTCGAATGGAAACTTGGATACCGCTCCAACTGGGGATTTGATGCAGTTGAAGCACTGAAGGAACTCCATCCGTTGGTGTATTCGGTGGGGTTCAAGAATACGACTTAATGACAAGAATGGAATTCTATTACCTTAGTAACCGGAATCGCTTCGTTAAGTACAGAACTAACAAGACAACCAGATAATAGAAAACAAAATCGCCGATCAGGTAATGCCACGGCTCGTAGTTGTGTAGTTGGCCCCAGGTCGGATTGAACAAGAGCATCAACGCAAAGCCCGGTAGGTGAAAGATAGCGAATATGCTTCCCGCGGTACCGCCGCCAGCACCGTAGGCATGCAGCGCCAATAATAACCATAGCGGCGACACAAAAAACACGGCGCGGATGAACAGGTTTCTTGAATTCACTTTGACGAGATTCTCCCTTACCAAACTTAGCTGTCGAAACCACTCATAACAACAGCAAATGATGTACAGACGGGCGGATAGTTTACACATTAGACCGGGCGCATGGTTTACACTTTGTTGTGTCGTTAGCTATTGCCTTTTCAAAGCTCGCGCTAGCGCGAGCTTTGAAAAGGCGTGACTTTGGTCTTGATCAAGCGGCCCCGGCGACTGTCAAGACCGATAAAACGTACTGGTCCCAGATACAATCCATAACGATCTTCGTCTTCCTGGTCAAGCCCAATCCACTCCTCACCTAAGGCCAATGACAAGTAGAGTTCGAATCCGCCAAAACGCAGGTAACCGCGATGATGAACTTGTCGCTTGAGATATGTCTCCGGATACTCGAGTTCCGGCAGGCAAAAGGGATAGACCCGAGTTGAGGCCTGATAATGCTCCGCGGGCGTCTGTTGTCCCAGCGCCTGGTGTGGTCGCTCCTCGTCGTACTCTTTGCGAAAGGCATCGAAAGCTCGCTGTTGTTGCCGGCGGTTAGCCGCCGGCGGTGTTGTTGTGGCTTCCTTGAGCGTCCGGTGCATTCGCTCGTGACGGCCATTTTGTTCGGGATGAGCCGGGGCAATCCGTTCCGGCGTAATCCCCAGACGAATCAGCTTTACCGACAAACGCGAGAAACCGGCTAACGAGTTTGAGGCAAAGGGCACGCCATTGTCGGAGCGGATCGCCACGGGCAACCCGTACTCGCAGAAAGCCGCCACCAATATCGGCCACACCGATGCTTCGTCGAGGCGCGGCACCACCTGACATCGCAACAGATACCGGCTGTAGGCGTCCGACAAGGTGAACGGATCGCAGCGCACGCCATCGCCGGTGCGAAACCAACCCTTGAAATCACAACACCAAACCGTATTCGGACTCGTGCAGTTCACGAACGGTTCACTGTAAGGTTCTGTCCGAGCTCGCCGTTTGCGCGGGACGACCAAACCACGGCGCTTCAGAACCTCACCGATCGTGCTCGCCGCCGGATAGACCCGCCGCGGATTCCGGCGTTCTAACCGCGTCTTGATCTTCAATGCGCCCCATTTCGAGTGGCATCCACGCATCTCAACGATCTCGTGTTCAATTGCCGCGGATACTGCATTCGCATGAGTCTTGGCCGCACGGGATCGATCTGCCAATCCGCTCCGACCATACTCCTCATAACGGGCGATCCATTTATACGCCGTCGGACGGCTGACGCCAAACTCCCGGCACAACTCGCTGATCTCATAACCTTCGCGCAAATGCATCTTCACCAACTTCTCACGCAAATCCATCTTACAGACCTCCGGCCATGGCATAAACTTCCTCCTCGCTTATGCCACAACTTAATCTGTAAACCATCCCCCCGGTCTGTTTTGTAAACCATCCGCCCGG
>CAVPQS010000060.1:0-16891 GCA_963707485.1 uncultured bacterium | reverse complement strand
CTCGCGATTAGCTTGAAAATCGCCATAGATCACCATCCGGTCATCGCGAATGTCCATGTACTGCGGCTGATACATCTTGTCGCCGATCCAGGCAATTCCTTTCCGCGACTGCAATCGCGGATTCTCGATCTCGAATCCTGCCGGCAACAAATCCGCAATGGCCACATTCTGCACCGACTCGGTCAGCGCTTTGATCGTAAGCTCCGCCACGATCATGTCGCCCTGACGAATATTGTCGTTCGAGATCGCGTTTCCGTTTTCGTCGAGATACCGCCGCCGCACCTGAATGTCGCGATCGTATTCATCGATCTTTTGCGCCGCGGGCAATCCATCCGCGCGCCAGAAGAAATACGCCGTCCCCGTGCCGGTAATGCTGATCTCGACGTTCTTGCCCGCCCAGTCCTTTCCCGCAAAATTGTGATTGTCCGGACTCAGCGTCCCGACGGTCACGCCGCCGATCTTGACCGTTCCTGTATAATTGCTCGATCCCTGCTGCTTGAAAACTTTCCCCAGCGCCAAGAGTGCGAACGCATTCTCTTGCGTCGTATACCAGCGGCCTTCGTCGTTTGCAGCCCGCGCCAGGCTCTCAACTAATTTTGGCGCCTGCGGCGAATTCGGCTCAACTTCCGCCAAAATATCCAGCATGATCGCCTGCGCCCGTATCGGTGAATTGAAACTCCCGCCGCTCTCCCATCTTCTCAAAGTATCCGCCGGTGCCAACGTGCTCGGCAGAAGCGTCCGTCCGCCGGCAACATCGCCCGACAAAGACAACGCTCCCGCAAGTTGATACTGCGAGTATAGCGGCAATTTCTCGCGCGCGTTGTTGCGCAAGTACGACAGCGTCGACCGGTCCGGCTTGTTCGCCAAAGCCAGGACATAGTTCGCGTACACCGAAGTCTCCCATCGCGAACTTTCCGATTCGCGATAGTAATCATACTGCCCGCGCTGTTCATAATCCGGCGTTTGCGGTCCCCGTGTCGGATACGACCGCGCATAGGTCTGCAATGCCGACAAGCAGCGATCGTAAACCCGGTCCGGAACATCGTATCCGCCTCGGCGCGCTTCAATCAAGAAGTGTGCCGCGTACACCGACGCCCAGTTGTTCTGATAATTCCCCTGCGGCCAATAGGAAAACGCCCCCGAAGTCAACTGCATATTCGCAAGTTTGTTGATTCCTTCTTCGATGTAATAATCGACGCTGTTCTTCTTAAACAATTCCGGCTCGGCCACGCGCGCCAGTTCATCGAAATACAACATCGGGAACAAGCGCGACACCGTCTGCTCGACGCATCCATGCGGATAGCCCAGCAGGTACTGCAAACTCCCCACGAATCGTACCGCCGGAAACGCCGACACCGACATCGAAAAATCCGTCGTGCCGCTTACAAACTCTCCCGGAAAATTGAACACCGCACTTTGTCCTTGCGCTGCCGATCCGCTGCCGGCCAACGTTATGAACGGCGCCGCCGGACGCAGCGGCACGTCTTCCGTCATGTCCGTACTCGCGCCATTGCCTTTGGCAGCCAGACTGAACTTGATCGCGCCCATCGTTTCGCCCGCCTTGATCTTGAAAAACACCGGCAGTTCGCGCCCGGCTGCTACTTCTATGCTCTGCGTCGACCCTGCAACCACCGTCGCCGGTCCGTGGGCGCTGAGCGTAACTTCGAATGTTCCATCCGTTCCGGTGCCGTTGTAAACGCTCACCGGTACCGTCAGCTCATCATTTGTGCTGACAAATCGCGGAAACGTCGGCGTCAACACCAGCGGCTCGCGCACAAACACGTTCTTCTCGCTGCTGCCGAATTTGTCGTTCGCGAAAGCCACCGCCATTACGCGCAACTGCCCGTTGAATTGCGGCACCTTAAATGTCACACTCCCGCCACCGTCCGAGTTGGTCCTCGCCAGCCCCGACCAGAACGCCACCGGCTTGACCCGTGTCAGTGCTACCGGCGTCAACTGCCGTCTCCGCGCCGCCTCAATGTCGCCGGCAGGGGAGTTCTTCAGAGTTATCTCCGGCAATATCACGCTATACACGTCGAACGTCTCAACCGACAATCGTTTCTTCCCATAGAAAAATCCATGCGGATCCGGCGTCTTCATGTCGGTCAATTGACAAATCCCTTCATCCACCGCCGCAATCGTTACATGCGCCGCGCCGCGATTGGCGCCCGTCAACTTGTAATTGATCGTCAAGTCGCTCTTCGGCCTCATCTCATTTGGCACCTGCAGATCCACCGCCAGCCTGCTCGTCTCCGCGCTGATCTTCACCGGCGCCACGCCAAACGCCCGCACCGGCGCGTCGCGCTCCAATTTGTCCGTCGAGCGAATCACATGCGCGGACACATACACGTTTGGCTTCAATCCGTCGCCGATCGGTACCTTCACCGTCGCCGTGTTGTCTTTCATCGTCAGTATCTGATGCGAAAACACCTTTTCGCGTTCCACTGTCAGCAACAGTTTCCCGCCAAATGGCGCCCGAATCTGCACTGTCGCGATTTCTCCCGGCTGGTACGATTCCTTGTCCAGGTCAATTTCTATTCGTTCCGGATTATCCATCGCCCACGGCGAGTATCCCCAGCCCGAGGAATAGAACATTGCCGAGGCCGTCGCTCCGCTCACGACATCCCGTACCACCACTTTGTATCTTCCGTAATCGTCCGGCACGACGTCGAATCCGCTGCTTCCCGCCGTCGACACCACCGCGAACTTGTCAACTTGCGACTCAACTTGCTCCGACACGTAGCGATGATATCCGCGATTGTTGTCGTACTTGAGAATGCTCTGCCAATAAATCCGCGAAAGCGTGACTTCAATATTCCGCCCGGCGACCGGTTTGCCCAGATGATCCGTCGATACAAAATCAAATCGCGTCGGCGCATTCGGCTTGCCGTATCCTTCCTGCGCCTGCCGCAATCCGACATAGTATCGATAGGGGTGAATCATGATTCCCCCGTAAGCTGTCACGCCGCGTCCGCCCGGCTCCAGCACCGTTGCCGATAGCACACCCCTCAGCATCGAAGGCGGATTTTGTCCTTCCGGCACGGTAAACTTGTATCCAATGTGCCCCTCGTCATCCAAGGTCGAATCCGCCAGCGTGATCGTCTGCTTTTCGAACACCTTCGTCGCATCCGAAAACGTGAAGCTCTTGTACTCCGGCGCTTCGAACGCAAATGGCTCGACTTCGATCTTGCCCTGCACCCGCCGTCTCGCCGCCGGCGGCCCGAACAAAGTCACCGCATCAACATTGATCACCGCAGTCTCGGCGGGGAAGTAGTCCGTGCGTTCCGTCTTCAGCGTGACTTTCATCCGGTCGGGAATGAATTCCTCGACACTGAATCTCCCGTGCCCGACTTCTTCATCCTCGCCGATCAACAGACTGACATTATACCTTCCCGTCATTGCATAATCCGGCACGGGCACGTTGACTTCAAACGCGCCTTGTTCGTTCGGACTCTTGCGTTGCTCGGTCAAAATCTTGCCGTCTGGTCCAGTCACTTTCAACCGCAACGGAAACGACTCCGCCACTGCCGCATTCGGTCCGCGCACAATCACCGCAATATTCGCGGTCTCGCCCGGCCTGTATATGTCGCGCTCGAAATAGACGAACCCTTCGATACCGCCCGATAAAAAAGCCGCCCCGGCAACATCGAAGTCCGTTGTCGCAATCAACCGGCGCGTGATCTCTACGAACGACAGATCATCCCCCGACTGCGCTGTGATCAGATATGGCTCCAGCCCGTCTTCCGTTGGCTCATAGTTCTTGAATACTGCCAGCCCGTCGCCGTTGGTCTTGACCTCGGCCAGCTTCTGATTATTTCTGCTCGTCAATGTCAACTGCGCATTCGCCACCGGTTCAAGCGTACTCAGCGAATTCACCCACACCATCAACTCATCGCCCGATTTTTTCACCAGCATCCCCAGATCGGTTGCAACTACCCACTTCGAGGCCATATTCCACCGGCGGTCATCCACCCGCGCGCTGATACGGTAGATTCCGTGCCGGTTCGCATCCAGGTACGACTTCACATTGATCGGCGTCACGACTTCGTCATTGGTGCGATTGGCGACGACGATCTTCTCTTCGTGCACCGTTCGCCCCATGGCTTCCATGTTGTAAACCCAGTCGTAATACCTGCCGGCTTCCGCCAGGTCGTTTGTGCTCAGCAAATACACCAGGTTGTTCGCGAAAACTTCTTGGACCTCAAGCGCCACCTTGTCGACGTTGATCGTCGATATCCCCAGATTCAAATTCCCCGAGCGCGTCAAGTAAAATCCGCCGCCCACGAAATCCACCTGCGGCTGGATATTTTCTCTCATCAGAGTCACCGCGCTCGCGAAATCGCGCTTCAGTTCCGATCCGTCTATCGCCTTAATGCCGCGCGCGATCTTCACTTGATAGGTATTCTTCGGATCAAAATCTGCCCGCAGATCCAGATGCGTATGCCCCGATGTGATCTTAAATGCGATCGGCGGCTCGATCGAAATGAAACTCCCCGCCGTCTGCGCATTCACCGGCAGATTGAATTGCACCCTCACTGCTTTATCCGAAATATCCGTCTTCAGCGGCAACACGCTCTCCACCCGTAAATCAGTTTTTCCCGGCAGACTGATCGGCGTGACATAATCATCCTGCAGCCCTATGCTGCCTCCTTCGCACACCAGCCCTTTGCCGATCGTCAACTGTATCTGCTTCACTTCGTCGCCGCGTTCCGCGTTGCGCGCCACGATTCCAATGTAATTTGAAACCGCATTCGTTTCGATCTCGTAAGGAATCGCACCGCCGTCCTCATATCGCAGGCTGATGAACTTCATCGCCTCCATTGGATCGACGCGGTAATTGAACTCCACCGATGCCGCCAAATCCGCCTTTTGGTCCGACGACGGCGTCAGATTGTAATTCAACACCGCATTGACCACACGAAAACGCTGCGTATAAAACGCGAACTTGCGATCTCCCCGCAACACGTACCCAAACTCGGAGACAAACTTCGTATTGATCTCGGCTCGGTAATCAGTTGATGGCGCCAGTTGCACATCCGGATAAAACCGCACCTTGTCCCGCGCGATCCACTCAAACTTCCCGGGAATCTTCGGCTCAAAACTGCACGGGGCAGGGGACACCGCTTGATTTAGCAGCGAATCGCCCGCCAGCTCGCGGGAAAAAGCTATCGTGAAATTGGTCGTCTGCGGCACTTCATTCACCGGCGAAAACAACTCAACTTTGACCGCTTCACCGCCAACGCCGTTGTACCAAACATAGTAAACGCCGCCGGCGATTATCACCAACAGCACCGCAATTATGCCGACCAGCGCCGACTTCGGCGCGACTCCGCGTTCTTCCGATATGCGCGTCTTCATGACTCACTCCAACTATTCTGAAAATGATGATTGATTGTCGTTCTGCATTTCCGGCGCTGATGAATACAAATACTCGCTCGCCCGAACAACTGCGATAATACCGTCGTTAAAGACAAATTCACAAGCCCTTTGCAAACCAACCCTTGTATTTTGTTCGACCAAACCTGATCGAATTTTCTTGATCGTTGCTTAATTATACATTAATAAAACTCGACTGCGCCAAAATTAATCGCATCCGCTTACTTTTTTCGCAACCGCGGCACGAATCGTCCTGTCTTCGTCCGGTATTCCCCGTACTCCGGAAATCTCTCTTCAAGCAGCTTCTCCTCGTGGCTGCTCTTCCAATAGAGAAGTCCAATGACCACAGGTATCACCGCCAACCCCCACGGCTTTCGTATCCCTAAAGCTGTTCCCGTCAGAATGATCGGCGTCGCTGTATAGAACGGATGCCGAATGATGGAATATACGCCCTTAGTTATCAATCCACCCCGCTCGGCTGGCTCCGGCGAAGGCTTGACCATAAACGTCCCGACCGCATTTCGATATGCCATTACCGCCGCCGCCAAAATAACGACTCCCAACATCAGAAGTACAATTCCTACACCGCGCTCTCCCCGAAATATCGCCAGCGGCTCAGTGGCCCAAAGCACAACGCTGTAAGCAAATAACAGTAGAAATTGAAACGACAGAATCAATCTCGACTTTGATTTCACTTGTCCGTTCTCTCTTATTGTCGCATTGAACAAGTCCTGCGAATTTGGCATGAACTATCGATTTTCGAACGCCTAATTCTACGAATTTGATTGGAATTTAGCAAGCCACTCGATAATTTACGCGCGATTGAAGAAACAAAGATGGCAGCGCCGAATGAATCCAGATTTTTGCCCCCACATCCACAATCCGCAGACTCGAAATTTGGAATCGCACAATAGGGGAGGGAACCAGAGCATCACTCGCTTGCTTAAACCGCCAACTCTTCGCAATTCGAGCGGGCCGGACTTTAACCATGACCGGTAATCTCAACTTCGATCTGGGCTCGATCAAGGGGCTAACCTCCGCCGAAGTCCAGGAACGGCTTGCCCGCGACGGCTTCAACGTCTTGCCGTCGGCAAAACGGCTGGGAATTATGCGCACCGCAATCGAAATCGTGCGCGAACCTATGTTCCTCTTGCTGCTCGCATGTGGAGCGCTCTATCTGTTCTCCGGCGATACCCAAGAAGCCATCATGCTTCTCGGATTCGTCTTCGTTGTCATGGGAATCACCTTCTTCCAGGCGCGCAAAACCGAACGCGCCCTTGAAGCTCTCCGCGACCTCTCGAGTCCTCGAGCTCTCGTAATTCGCGATGGTCACAAGCAACGCATCGCCGGACGCGACGTCGTCCGCGGCGACATCATCCTCTTGTCCGAAGGTGATCGCGTTCCTGCTGATGCCGTTGTCATAAACTGCGTAAATCTGTTTGTCGATGAAAGCCTGCTTACCGGCGAATCGATCGCCGTCCGCAAGATCTCGGCGCAAAGCGAAACTAATATGACGGCTCCCGGCGGCGACGACTCCCCGTCCGTATTCTCCGGAACCCTCGTCGTTCGCGGCCACGGTATCATCGAATCCAAAGCTACCGGAATGTTCACCGAGATCGGCAAGATTGGCAAGGCGCTCCAAACCGTCGATTCCGAAAACACGCCGCTCCAGCGCGAAACCGGCAGACTCGTCCGCACTTTTGCTATCGTCGGTCTCGTCCTCTGTGTCGCTGTTGTCGTCACCTACGGACTAACGCGCGGAAACTGGTTAGCAGGTTTTCTTGCCGGTTTGTCGCTGGCAATGGCCATGCTCCCGGAGGAGTTTCCGGTCGTTCTAACCATCTTTCTCGCAATCGGTGCGTGGCGCATTTCCCGCGTCGGTGTTCTGACTCGCCGCATCCCCGCTGTCGAGACGCTCGGCTCGGCGACCGTCTTGTGCGTCGATAAAACCGGAACCCTGACCATGAATCGCATGTCCGTCCGCGAACTTTATGCCGAAGGCCAGGTCCACGACTTCAAAGCCGCTCCCCATGTCATCCCCGAGATTTTTCACGAAGTCGTCGAGTTCGGCATTCTCGCCAGCCCCGCCGATCCCTTCGATCCCATGGAAAAGGCAATGCGCGAATTTGGCCAACAGACACTTGCAAATACCGAACACATTCACAACGATTGGACTTTCATGCGCGAATATCCGCTTACTAACGAGTTGTTCGCCATGACCCGCGTCTGGCGCTCGCCCGATCGCCGTGAATATGTCGTCGCTGCCAAGGGCGCCCCCGAAGCTATCGCCAACCTCTGCCACTTCCCCGATGAAAGATTGGCCAAGCTCGAGCCCATCATTAACGATATGAGCAGCCGCGGATTGCGCGTCATCGGAGTCGCAAAAACGGAATTTCGCGCCGAAGGACTTCCTCCCGGACAGCACGACTTTGAGTTCGTCTTCGTCGGCCTCCTCGGACTCGAGGATCCGGTTCGCCCGAAAGTCAAAGAAGCCGTCGGTGAGTGCTACCATGCCGGCATTCGCACCATTATGATTACCGGCGACTATCCCGGAACCGCTCAAAACATCGCGCGCCAAATCGGACTCAGAAACCCGGAAGATTTCATCACTGGAGCCGAACTCGCACAAATGAGCGATGCGGACTTGAGCGCCCGCCTCAAATCCGTCAATCTCTTTGCCCGCATGGTCCCTGAGCAAAAACTCCGCCTGGTAAAAGCCCTCAAGGAACAAGGCGAGGTTGTCGCCATGACCGGTGACGGCGTTAATGATGCCCCCGCGCTAAAATCAGCGCACATCGGTATCGCCATGGGCGGGCGCGGCACCGACGTGGCCCGCGAAGCCGCAGCTATCGTACTCATTGAAGATGACTTTGACTCAATTGTCCATGCCGTCCGGATGGGAAGACGCATCTTCGACAATCTCAAGAAGGCCATGATGTTCATCTTCTCAGTTCACGTCCCTATTGCCGGATTCACCCTCATTCCGGTCATTCTCGAATGGCCGCTCGCGTTATTTCCGGTTCACATTGTCTTCCTTGAGTTGATTATCGACCCCGCTTGCTCCGTCGTCTTCGAGGCCGAACCCGCCGAGGGTGACATCATGTCGCGACCGCCAAGAAAAATCGACGAACCCTTATTCGGCAAGAAAGCGATCATCCTGAGTCTGCTTCAAGGCTTGATTGTCCTCGCCGGCGTGATCGCGGTCTATGCCTGGGCTATGGCTGGCCACAATGAGGATTCCGCCCGCGCTTTAGCATTTATCACTTTGGTCATCTCAAACCTTGGCCTCATTCTCTCGAACCGTACCCAGACCAAGTCAATACTAAAAACCATATTCGTGCCCAATCCTACAACTTGGTGGGTAGTTGGCAGTACAATTCTTTTCCTTAATTTGGCCCTTTTCGTTCCATTCTTAACAACGTTGTTCCGATTTGGTCCGCTTCACCTGCCCGACTTCATGTTATGCGTTTCCGCAGCCGTGTTCTGCGTCGCGCTTCTCGAGCTCCTAAAAATGAGCTCGGTTCGCTCATTCCTGCGGCTATCCCTTTAGAGGGAGTTTTGAAGATGCTACGGTTAACATCGAGACGATTTGGTGTCTGTGATGTCATCCCGCTAAGTCATTCCCGCGTAGGCGGGAATCCAGCAAGGCCGTTTTTGGGCGCGGCCCTAAGCCTCTCCCAAAGCCCGTCCCTCAACTGTAAGGTTGAGTCGCTTTGCCGGGGCACTAAACCGGCCAGTGCGGAGAAATGTCGGAGAGAATCGACCGTCGCCAACCAAAAAGATAGTTACTTATTTCACAAACTCATTGCATACAAAACCCAATCAGTTATATTCGCAACAATGTTTTAGCCGATACTCCTATTATATAATAGTATGCTCGGTCAACGATTTTAGCTGTATGAGGACTTCATGGCAATAGACAAAATAGTTATTGTAGGCGCCGGTACGATGGGCCAAGGCATCGCCCGAACCATCGCCGAAACCGGTACCGAGGTCATCCTTTACGACCTTAATGAGGAAATTCTTAAGAAATCACTCGACTTTCTCTCCGATTCTTTGGATCGCGAAATCGAAAAGTGGGGAATTACCAAATCGGAGAAGAAAGCTATCCTTTCGCGAATCAAAGGCAGCACCGATATCAATAAAGTCAAGCTCGCCCGCGTCGTGTTCGAGGCCATCCCCGAGAACCTCGAAATGAAGCGCGAACTCTTCGGGAAACTCGACAACCTTTGTCCGCCCGAAACAGTGTTCATCTCTAATACTTCGACACTTTCAATCTCTCAGCTCGCCTCGGCTACCAAGCGCCCCGAAAAGTTCATTGGCATGCACTTCCTGAATCCGGTTCACAAAATTCCGATGGTCGAAATCGTCCAGGGTCTCAAGACTTCATCCGAGACCTACAAGTTCACGCAGGACTTCGCTATCAAGCTGAACAAGAAACCAATTCCCGTCAATGAATACCCCGGATACGTCACGACTCGTATCATCGTCCCGTTCCTCAACGAAGCGATGCATGTCCTCATGGAAGGTATCTCGTCCGCCGATGAAATCGACAACGCCATGAAACTCGGCTTCGGCTTCAACATGGGACCGCTCGCGCTCGCGGATATGATGGGTCTCGATGAAGTTATGGCTATGATGGAAAACCTGCTCAACGAACTCTCCGAGCACAAATATAATCCGTGTCCGCTGCTCCGAAAAATGGTTCGGGCCGGACATCTCGGCGTTAAGACAGGCCAGGGGTTCTTCAAATATGATGAAGACGGCAACAGGATAGAAGGAGCCTGATCATGAAAATATTAATTGTCAACTGCGGTTCCTCATCGGTCAAATACCAGCTCTTCCAGCTTCCCGATAATTTCTGTCTCGCCAAAGGAATGGTCTCGCGCATCGGCATGTCCGGCGCCGTGCTCACGCACAAACCGCACGACCGCCCGGAAGTTACAATCTCTGCCGAAATCCTCGACCACACTGTCGCGATCGAACACGTCATCGCCATTCTCCTTTCGCCCAATCATGGCGTAATCAAGAACCGCGATGAAATCGCCGCCGTCGGCCACCGCGTCGTTCATGGCGGGGAGCAGTTCACGGCATCATGCCTGGTCACCCCGGAAATCATGCTCGAACTGCGCAAGCTGATCGAGTTGGCGCCTCTGCATAACCCGCACAACATCCGCGGTATCAACGCCACCCTGCAAAATTTGCCCGGCGTTCCCAACGTCGCCGTTTTCGATACGGCTTTCCACCACAAAATGCCCGAGCACGCGTTCATCTATCCGTTGCCGTACATTCTTTATCGCAAGTATCGTATCCGCCGCTATGGCTTTCATGGAATGAACCATCACCACGTTTCCAAACGCGCCGCCGAAATGCTCGGAACAACTCGCGACAAACTCAAAATGATCACCTGCCACCTTGGCAACGGCGCCTCAATGACGGCTGTCGACAAGGGCACATCCGTCGATACCACCATGGGATTCACGCCCTTGGAGGGCCTGATGATGGGCACTCGCTGCGGCGACATCGACCCGGCAATCATCTTGCACATGATGGGCAAGGAAGAGCTCACGCTTCACGAAGCCAACACCATGCTCAATAAGCACTCCGGTCTCGTCGGCGTGTCCGGCGTCTCTTCCGATATGCGCGAAATCATCGAAGAAATGAACAACGGCACCAAGTCCGCAAAACTTGCCTTCGACATCTATTGTTATCGCGTCAAGAAATACCTCGGCGCCTATGCCGCGGCGATGGGCGGTTTGGATTGCATCGTCTTCTCGGCCGGCATCGGCGAAAATTCGGCCGTCGTGCGCCAAGCTTGTGTCGATGGTATGCAGTTCATGGGCGTCGAACTCGACCAGTCGCTGAATGAAGCCGCTCGCAACAAAGAGTCCGTCATTTCTACTGCTGCTTCCAAAGTCAAAGTCGTCGTCGTCCCGGCCAACGAAGAACTCGTCATCGCCATGGACACCGCCGAAATCATCAATAAGAAGTAGTCGTTACAAAGCAAACTGCGGTCACAATACAAAGAGCCGCTACAAAACAGAGAGCCGTCAGGAACCCTTTCCTGACGGCTCTTCAGTTGTCTACACTTGAATGGTCTGCGCGCCCTCATCCCCCTAACTCCCCGTCTCCTTCCGCTCCGACAACTTCCCCCAATCAACTCTTCCTGTCGTCATCATTACAACGAACAACGTCACGATGCACGTGATTGTGATCGTCAATCCGGTGTAACCCTCAAGGAAGAACGCGTACGAGAACAAAACCAAATACACCAACTGCGAAAGCCCCGTTTCCACCAGTGCAAACCGCGCTCCCACGACCAGCCGCATATACGAAATCACCAGGAAAATCGACACCGCCGCCGAAATGAAAAACGCCAAGCCGATATCGATATGATCCACCAAATACGCCATCAGCAGATGAAAACTGAAAAACGCCGCCGCCAGAAAGAAATAATTCATCGGATGGATATTCACATTCTTCAGCGTCGCGATCATCAACATCAGAAAGAAAAACATAAACAGCGACACGGGCGCGAAAAAACTAACCCTTGCGACAAACGGCCCCGGATTGATCTTCTGCGGCATCATCATCCCGATCTGCGCGCCCGACAGCAAGTTCGAATAGTGCCAGTTTAACTTCGCGCCGCTGCCTGAGTACTCAAGGCTTGAAGGCGACATCGAGTTCTCCGGAAAATCGAAGTCTTCGAAGTCCGTCGTCATGTTCAATGCGAAATCGCGGATTTGCGTGACGTCCTGCCCGAATTCGTACCACCATTCGTCCAGCCCCTGCGATTCATAACTAATGCGAATTTTGCAGCTTGCGCCCGCCTCCAGCCGGACCGGATACTTAATCTGACCGTTCGACGCCTTCACATCGGGCAAAACCTTGCCGTCAATCGCCACTACAAAGCTGTCATATATTCCGTCAGCCGCCGGAAACTCGTAGTTGAAACGATAGTCCTGCGCGCTATCCTCGGTATTCGTGAAACTGTATTCTCCCGCGAATACCACCCGGTAGGTCGAATACCAAAGCAGCCCCTTCTTTCGGTGCTCCAGATCAAGAGCGACGTCAATCTTGCTGCTCGCCAGCGACGCCGGAAACGTCTCGACATACTCTCGCATTTCCTTGCCGACCTTGCCGTCGCTGATCACGTCGTAGCTGCGCAGCGTCGTCTTGTCGATTTCCAGAGTCGGCGCTTTCTGTTTTTGTGGTTTGCCCCAAAGTGATACTACCCGCCCTTTGAGCAATTCATCCTGATCTTCCGTCCGTATCGTCATCGCGCCGCCGAGCAAAATCCACGCTGCGGACGTACAGATGAAAATGAAGATGATTGCCGCGATTTTCTTTGTCATAAATTTCTTCCTCCACTTTTTCTATAATACAACCACCCACCTTTGTTGCGCCAACTTCAAATAACAATTAACACATCTTAACGACAGGAATTTACGCCGGTCATCCCCGCGAAGGCCGCTGTTGAAGGCGTCCAACAGAGCTTATTCCCGCAGGTCGGGTTCCGAGCGCTGCTGACACTTCGTCATTCCGACGCAGCTTCAAGCGAAAAACCCGACACTTCTCTTTTCTGATCACTGGTCTTACCGAGAGGATTTTACTCCCGCCATCCCGGCGACCCGTCCCGCGCTTTAGCGGCAAACGCCGGGATCAAACTTCGAGTGCCGTAGCGGAGCTCTCCCTCGCCCGTATTCTCCTGAAACCTCTCACCCGCGTTAGCATCGTCTCAGGGGCCGCTTGACGACAGTCCCGCCAGCGGGGCAGTCACCCCCTATTTCCCCTTGACAATGTCCTTTCATCTTAATAGTTTCAGCGACTATGGAGATACTGCTGGATTCCATCACTGCCGACCCCAGCGAACTTGAGTTAACTGCCGAAGCCGCCGAGCTCGACCTTCATCTCGATCTCGCGAACCTCGCGTCTCCTGTCGTATATAATGTGTCGGCTTGGAAAATAGAGGATGAGATATTCCTCAATGGCACAGTCACTTACAAGATGCAGCTCACCTGCGCCCGTTGCCTCTGCGAGTTCGAGAATCCCTACTCGTTTCCCATGGATCTCGTTCTGCAAATGGTCCCGGATGACCAACTGCGTCGGGAAGCCGATGAGAGGGACGAGTTTATCATGATTTCCGGTTCGCGGACTACCTATGTGCTCGATCAGCACCTGCGCGATCTGATCACACTCGAAAATCCGCTCAAACCCCTCTGCCGTGAAGATTGCGCCGGCCTCTGTCCCAGATGTGGCACAAATCTGAATGAGCAGGGTTGTAATTGTATAATAAAGGAAGACGATCCCCGCTGGGAAGCGCTCAAGAAACTATCAAATAATAATTAATCGGTTGAAACGTTAGATACGAGAGAGAACAATGCCACTTCCAAAACGCAGACATTCTAAACAACGCGGCCGCAAACGTCGCACACATTACAAAGCTACTATCCCGGCATTGACCGAATGTGGCAATTGCGGCGAGGCCAAAATGCTCCACCACATCTGTCCCGCCTGCGGCTTCTATCGCGGTGAACAGATTCTGGAAGGAAAGGAAGCTTAGCTAAGCTCTTGAACAGACGTATCGCAGTTGATTGTATGGGCGCCGACTTGGGACCACTCCCGCTGGTCGCCGGTGCTGTCAGTTATCTCAAACTTCCCGCAAATCAGGGCGACTCTATCGTTCTGGTCGGTGATGAGGCTGTTCTCAAGGAACACCTCGCCGCGCTGGGCGTGAACGGCAACCTGCCGATCACCGTCGCCCATGCGCCCGAAGTTGTCGATATGGCCACCTTCGCCAGTGATGCGGCGCACCGGAAAAATACCTCGATCGCCATCGCAATCAAAATGCACAAAGACGGCGTCGTCGATGCTGTCGTGTCTGCCGGTAACACCGGGGCGGTCATGGCGACCGCAATGTTCACCCTCGGTCGAATTCCCGGCGTCATCAGACCCGCTATCGCAGCGTCGTTCCCCAATAAACACGAAACCGCGACCCTGATTGTCGACGTCGGCGCCAATGTCGATGTCAAACCCGACAACCTCTTCCAATTTGCCCAGATGGGTGCTTCCTACGCCGAAGACATTATGAAGATTCGCTCGCCCAAAGTTGGCTTGCTCTCAATCGGCGAAGAACCGACAAAAGGCAACGAATTGGTGTTGGCGACGCACGATATGCTGCGCAACGGAGCTTTCAATTTTATCGGCAATGTCGAAGGTCGCGATGTCCTCGACGGTAAATGCGACGTTGTCGTCTGCGACGGCTTCATCGGCAATATCCTGCTCAAATTTGCCGAATCCGTTAAGGTCTTTCTCGAATGGAGAATTCGCAAACAAACGAGCTCAAATTACTTTTCCAAAGCCGGCGCCATCCTCATGGGACCGTTCCTCCGCCGTATGCGTCGCGCTTTTGATTACTCCGAAGTCGGCGGCGCGCCGCTGCTCGGATTGAATGGAAATGTCGTTATTGGACATGGCAAGTCCTCTGAAAAGGCTATTATGAATGCAATCAAGGCTGCAGCGGAGATGATCTCCACTCATGTCACTGGTCATATACAAAAGAGTATCGAAATCAGCTCCGGTAAGGCGGTCGAGCAATGAAAGGCGTCGCAAAATCCGCCCGCTTGATCGGCTTCGGCGCTTACGCTCCGGTAAAAATTCTGACTAATGCCGACTTAGAAAAAATGGTCGATACCTCCGACGAGTGGATCACCAGTCGCACCGGCATTGAGCGCCGCCACGTCGTCGGCGATTCCGGCCAAGCTGCTTCCGATCTCGCTATTGCCGCCGCTCGCGGTGCAATCGCCGATGCCAATATTACGCCTGACGAAATCGATCTGATCATCCTCGGCACCGTCACCGGCGACATGAAAACGCCCTCGACCGCCGTCATCGTCCAAAAAGCCCTCGGTGCAATGAATGCCGCCGCAATGGACATCAATGCCGCTTGCGTCGGCTTTCTTTATGGTTTAACCACAGCCCGCGCGTTTATCGAATCCGGGATGTACAAAACCGTCCTCGTCGTCGGCGTCGAGGTCCTCACCAGCATTACCAACTATCAGGACCGCGGAACTTGCGTGCTCTTCGGCGACGGCGCCGGCGCCGCAATCGTCCGCGCTACCGATGACCTCAAATCCGGAATTCTCGCATCACACATTGCCGCCGATGGCCACCACGCCGAGTTGCTATTCGTAAAAGCCGGTGGCTCGCGCCAAAAAGTTACTGTCGAAAACATGAATAACGGCGCCACCGCCATCTCTATGAACGGCCCGGAAATTTACAAATTCGCCGTCCGCAATATGCAAGATGCCGCCGAACGCGTCATCGCCGAAGCTGGCATCAAACCCCAAGATATCGACCTTGTGATCCCGCACCAGGCTAACATTCGCATCATCGACTCGCTCGCCAAGCGGCTTCATGTCCCCGATGAAAAACTCTTTGTAAATATTCAGGACTATGGCAATACCTCGTCCGCTTCGATTCCTATCGCAATGGTCGAAGCGCGCCGGCAGGGCAGAATGAAACCCGGTACCCTCGTTCTAATTCTCTCGTTTGGCGGCGGTTTGGTCTGGGGCGCTATCCTTTTCAGGGTGTAATACATGAGCAAAGTTGCATTTCTCTTTCCAGGGCAGGGCTCGCAGTACGTCGGAATGGGGCAAGACCTCTTCGACAAATACGACGAAGTCCGCACCCTTTATAAGTCAGCGTCCGAGATCCTCGGCTACGGCCTGGCCGACGTTTCCTTCAACGGTCCCGAGGACCGTCTCAAAGAAACCGTCGTCACTCAGCCGGCAATCCTCGTTCACTCGCTGGCCTGGCAAATCGTCCTGAACAATCAAAACATCACCGCTGATTTTGCTGCCGGTCATTCACTCGGCGAATACTCCGCGCTCGCAAGTGCTGGAATTCTCTCTGCCGAAGATGCCGTCCGCGCCGTCAATACTCGCTGCAAAGCTATGCAGGAAGCCTGCGACCTCAATCGCGGCACAATGGCCGCTATCATCGGCCTCGACAGGCACGCAATCTCGTCCTTGGTCGAACGTATGAAACCCGTCGGCGTCTGCGTTCCGGCAAATTTCAACTCGCCCGAACAGACCGCAATCTCCGGCGACTACGGCACCATCGAGAAAGCATTGCCCGTCGCCAAAGAACTTGGCGCCAAGCGCGCAATTTTGCTTCCCGTCGGCGGCGCCTTCCACTCGCCGCTTATGCAAAGCGCCGCAGCCAGGTTGGAACTCACTCTCAATCAACTGACATTCCAGCATCCCAAATGTCCGATCATCGCCAACGTCACCGCCCAGCGCGAAACCGACACGGTGAAAATCAAAGAATTGCTCGTTAAGCAAATCACCGCGCCCGTCCTTTGGGTCGATACGCTCGAAGAACTCTATCGCCTCGGCGTCCGCCGCTTCGTCGAAGTCGGCCCCGGCAAGGTACTTTCCGGTCTTGCCAGGCGGACTCTCGCTTCCGACATCGAAATCATGAGTCTTGACAAACTCTCAGACTTTGATTTGGT
>CAVPQS010000059.1:0-28784 GCA_963707485.1 uncultured bacterium | reverse complement strand
CGAATTTGTAATGATCGGCGCTCAGCAATCCCCCGTTCTGCGCTGTCTTCACCACACCATCAAAAAATAGCTTCCCGACCTCATGCTCCAGCAGTCGCTGCCGATTCTTGCTGAACACCGTCGCGTCGAAACTTTCCTCGACCTGATTCATGTCCAGAAACCAGCGAAATAACAGATTGTAATCCAACTGCTCGCACATCTGGCGCTCGCTTCTCACCGAATACAGCGCCATCAACAACAGCGCCTTCAACACCCGCTCCGGCGGAACCGATGGTCGGCCAGTATGCGAATACATCGTGTCAAACACCGGCGATAACCGTTTCAGTTCCTGATCCGCCAACTTCTTAATCCTTCGGATCGGATGATCGGCCGGAACCCGCTGTTCCGGCGTCCACAAACTCAAAAATGTCTCCTGACGATTCGACTCTCCGCGCATGGCAAACTCCTTCTACGAAAATCCGCCAAACGATAACCCCGCCTCTTTTACTTTTCAACTACAACAAGTAGAGTTTTTCAGCAAACTGCTAGGGCCGCTCCGCAGAATCTGCACTTCTTTGCGTCTCTTTTGATTAGTTCGGCACAGGACGGACAAGGCATTCGGTCTCGTTCGTCGTCTGAATGAGCAACTTTGAGATGCATTCTCAGAGTTTCAAAAGCGACTGGAGTCAACGCCATGAACACGGCTTCTCGATCATAACCGGTTTCATCGACAAAATTAATGGTAAGTACAAATTCACCCATTCGTTGCGGAACTTTGGATGCCAGGCCCACAGCACCTGCCACAATGACCGCGCCTGGATCGCCTTTCGCGACCCATTTTGATTGATCGCGGACGCCATGAGAGATAATGTTGCGCAAAGGAATACGACCGAGGAGTTGATGTGTGCTTTCCTTTGCTATGGCGAGGAACAACACTTCCTCTTCGGTAATGATGTACTTGCAGAGTGGAAATTTGCCACCAGAAAAAACACCAAAACCGGAAATATAGATAAACACTGCATCTTGTGAATTCCTCGAAGGGAGCGACTCTGCGACGACGCTGTTACTCGAAGGGATAAAGTTCGAGATTGCTTGCTCTCGATCGACTTTGTAAGACTGGTCCTTGTCCCTATTTCTTGAGCCAGCTATGATCCAAGGCACCGCAGCTGCTGCCACACCGATGATGATCAATATGATCGACGTGGAAGAGTTTCCCTCTTCATTCGCTGCAGCGGCAAACGACAAGAAGAAACCACACAGCACTATCGAAATACAACCAAGTCCAAGTCTATTTTCCATCCACAGGCCCTCCCTCTCGATCAGTGATCGTCACACAATCACTCAACCTATTTCAGTTGACCCTCGCATGACCCTTATTCAATCATGCCGACGCGGACTGCTTGGTCGCTTCCTTGCCCTGCCGTTCAAGGATCACTGCCTGAGCCGCTGCGAGGCGCGCAATCGGCACTCTAAACGGTGAACAAGAGACGTAGTTGAGTCCGACCTTGTGACAGAAGCCGATTGAATCGGGGTCGCCGCCATGTTCGCCGCAGATACCCATTTTGATATGCGGTTTGACGGAGCGGCCTTTCTCGAAGGCGATCTTGACCAACTGGCCGACGCCGACTTGGTCGATTGAAATGAACGGGTCCTTTTCGAGAATGCCTTTGTCGAGATAATAGCGCAGGAACTTACCGGCGTCGTCACGGGAGAAGCCCATGGTCATTTGCGTCAGATCGTTGGTGCCGAAGCTGAAGAAGTCGGCATCTTTGGCGATCTCGTCGGCAGTGACGGCGGCGCGGGGGATTTCGATCATCGTGCCGACGAGGAACGGAATCTCGACCTTGTGTTTGCGGACAACTAATTCGGCGACGCGCATCACGATCTCTTTTTGGTTCTGCAACTCAGTGCGATTGCCGACGAGCGGGATCATGATTTCAGGAATGACTTTCTTGCCGTCTTTGATCAGTTCGGCAGCGGCGGTAAGTATGGCCTTGACCTGCATCTCTGTGATCTCAGGATATGTGATGCCGAGGCGGCAGCCGCGATGACCCATCATCGGGTTCTGTTCGTGAAGCTGGCTGATGCGCTCGAGGATTTTCTTGAGACGTTCGATTTCCTCTGCCTTATCGGGGACGCCGGTCAATTCGGCAATTTGCTTGTGGACTTCTTCTTCCTTGGGAAGAAATTCGTGCAACGGGGGATCCAGGGTGCGGATGGTAACCGGGAGGCCTTCCATCGCCTCGAAGATTCCTTTGAAGTCGGCCTTCTGGAACGGGAAGAGCCGGTCGAGAGCGGTTTGGCGATCGGCCTGCGTTGTTGCCAGGATCATGGCCTGAATATGCGGGAGACGGTTCTTGCCGAAGAACATGTGTTCAGTGCGGCAAAGGCCGATGCCCTCGGCGCCGAACTTGCGAGCTAACGCCGCATCGTGCGGCGTGTCGGCGTTGGTGCGAATTCCGATCTTGCGGACTTCGTCAGCCCACTGCATGAAGGTGCCGAATTCGCCGGAGAGTTCCGGATCGATAGTCGGGACTTCACCCATCATGACCTCACCGGTAGTGCCATTGATGGTGATGACTTCTTTATCTTTGATAACCAAGGTACCAATTGCAAACTGGCGGCGGGACTCGTAGACGCGGATGTCTTCAGAGCCGGCGACGCAAGGTTTCCCCATTCCGCGAGCAACCACGGCTGCGTGCGAGGTCATTCCGCCGCGGGAGGTGAGGATGCCTTCAGAGGCGATCATGCCGGCGATATCGTCAGGGTTAGTTTCCATGCGCACGAGAATGGTCTTCTCGCCCTTCTCGGCGAGACGAACCGCTTCATCGGCATGGAAGACGACCTTGCCGGATGCGGCGCCGGGAGACGCGGCAAGACCCTTGGCGATAATCTCGATTTCGGCTTCGGGGTCAATGCGCGGATGCAGGAGCTGGTCGAGATCGCTGGGGACGATGCGCATCAATGCTTCGTCTTTCGTAATCAACTTCTCTTTGACCATGTCGACTGCAATTTTGACAGCGGCTTCCGCAGTGCGTTTGCCGTTACGCGTTTGCAACATGTAGAGTTTGCTTTCCTGAATCGTAAACTCAAAGTCCTGCACGTCACGGTAATGCGACTCAAGCTGCGAAGTTATCTTCTTGAGTTGCTTGTATGCATCGGGCATGACTTTTTCGAGCTGGGTAATCGGCTGCGGCGTGCGAATGCCGGCGACAACGTCTTCACCCTGGGCATTGACGAGGAATTCGCCGTAGAATTCCTTGTTGCCGTTAGAAGGATTGCGCGTGAAGCCGACGCCGGTGGCTGAACTATCGCCCATATTGCCGAAGACCATCGCCTGTATATTGACGGCGGTGCCCAAGTCGGACGGGATATTATATTTGGCGCGATAAGTTATCGCGCGCGGCGAATTCCAACTGCGGAAGACGGCATCACGAGCCATCTGCAATTGTTGCCAGGGATCGCTGGGAAACGGTTCGCCGGATTTATCGACGACGAGTTTCTTGAAGCTGCGGACGATTTCTTTGAGATCGTCGATTGAGAGCGAAGCATCGTGCTTGATCGAGCGCTGCTTTTTCTTCTTGCCGATTAGTTCTTCGAATTCGTCTTTATCGATACCGAGCACGACATTACCAAACATCGAAATGAAGCGGCGATAGTTGTCGTAGGCGAAGCGCGGGTTGTCGGTCTTGTTGATGATGCCCTTCAAGGTTTCATCGTTGAGGCCGAGATTCAGAATCGTGTCCATCATGCCGGGCATGGAGAATTTGGCGCCGGAGCGCACCGATACGAGGAGCGGGTTATTAGGATCGCCGAATTTTGCACCCATCTCTTTTTCAACTTTATCCATCATCTCTTTCATATTCCGTTCGAACCAGCGCGGAAGCGAGAGATTTGATTCGTAGAACAAGCGACATGCATCGGTTGAGATGGTAAAGCCGGCTGGGACCGGGATTCCGAGGTTTGTCATTTCTGCCAAATTGGCACCCTTGCCGCCAAGCAGATCACGCATGGCAGCCGTTCCTTCGGCCTTGCCGCCACCAAAGTAGTAGCAGTATTTAAGATCTGCAGATGGTGGAAGGGCTTTTTTGGATTCTTTACCGTCGTCTTTAGTGCGAGTTCTGACACCGATCTGTTTGACTTTGGTAGTAGTAACTTCTGTCGCTTTGCGATCCTTCACAGGTCTTGCTGCAATTGCCGGTTTGGCAATACGTTTGTCGACAGCGGGTTTGGCCGGTTTTGCGGTTTTGCCGGTATTTTTCAATTTAGCCGGCGCTTTGCTTTTAGTAGCAGATGATTTGACAGAGACTTTTGATTTTGCCACGGCGGGAGCCTTGGCTGAGTTTTTCGATTTCACTTGAGACTTTTTCGGTGACATCGCACAATCCCATTCCTTCAGTTAAATTCAAACTGGCAGTAATATAGTGTTTTAAGACCAAAAACAAAAGTGCTGCAGTAAATTTCTATAATGAAGCTTTACTGCAGCACTTTTGAGTTTGTGACACCGATTAGCGAGTTACATCGTGAACATTTTCTCGCCAGAAATGATCTTTTGGAGCATTTTCAGAGTTTTCTCTGCGGGCGAATGCATAATATCGTGCGTGTTGTAGGTCACTTTGACCGAATCACGCCTGAATTCCATGGCATTTCGACCTTTTGCGCCTGGAACGCGCTGTTTCTTCTTGTGAAGCAGGTTATACTGGCGTTGGTATTCCTTGGCTTTTTCACGATGAGCCAAGTAATACTGGCGCTGGTAATCCTGCCGTCTGCGTTTAGCTTCCTCGGGTGAAACCGGGTCTTTGCGCCGACGTCTGGTTTTCGTTAAAGTAATTTTTGCCATCCCCGCCTTCCATGGCCAAAAGGTTAGTTATTTCACACCCAAAATAATGAAAAAACCTTGAATTCCCGGGGCGTTCATACGGTACTGATGCAACTAATTTAGCACGATACACTTAAGCTGTCAAGAAATTTTTTCAGGATTTTAGAAGTTTTTTGCTGATTTTTCAGTCGTGACTGTAACTCTATAGCCAATAGAGCAATCGGCAACTTAAGTATTTTACCGACCGCCGTGACATCAAATTCGGCCCAAAAATGCTGGAATTTCGGACCAAATCCCCTTTCAAACCGCCATTTTGCCGGCTCAATAAATAGTACGAACGAAATCGGCATTCGGTTCCGCCTGACTACAATTATGGAGCTTATTTATCAATTATTAAGCGCAAGGAACCAATCTAAATGATTCGGACGGACAAAAAATCAAAGCGGAATTGATTAAGAAATGATTGCCGACAGCCAGTCGCGGAGATACTGAATGCGTTGGATGAACAAAGAGATACGCGCCATTACGGTATAGCCAAATGATGCGCCGAAAGCGATCATCAAAGTATAGATACCGATTTTGGCGCTGGCGCCGAACCAACCCTTGTGTTCCTTCGAGAAGAAGAAATAAATCAGGCAACTAATGACACCGATTACGACTACGATATCCCAAGCGCCCTGCGGGACACCGAGGAAGTCCGGGTTGGACATGTCAAACTTGAACTTGAGGACGGTCGCCTGCAACTGCTCCACGACGCGGTTTTTCAATTCAAGCGGGATAGTCAGACCGGATGCGATACCGATATAGAGAGCCAGTGGATAGCGGCTGACCCAAGACAGCTTCTTTGAGAAGCGTGCCCACATCATTACACCAAGAATCAAGGGGATGAAGTACCACCACTGGTCGAGTTCCCAGCCGCGATCGGCAACGAACAATTTCTGGCTGATGATTGGAACCAAGTTGGTGCGAATGAGCAGGACGACAAAGTAGCCGGCCGAGACGCCGACGACAAGGTGTTCGGCAAATTTGTAAAATGGATTGTCTTTGTAGAGGAAAGAGAAAGTAAACAGCGTCAAGATTGCGCCAATGGTCAGCCAAGTCGTTTCCATTAAATCCGGCCTGCTTTCCTCTTGGCACGACGGTCCATAAAGAACCCGATATTACCGAGAACGATAAACGCGATGATGACGATATGGGCGAAGATTTGGACTTTCATGGCTTCGATAGCGGGTCCGGGATTGTGCGCCAAGTACTCGTACTCGGCTGCGCCTTTCATACCGCCAATTATTCCGAAAATCTGCTCTGACTGATAATATGGATAATAGTCGGCGGCCATAACGCCGGTAGTTGCCAAGGCGACCTTGACATTGTAGCGGCCATTAGCATTGGCAACCCAAGCGTCTGCGACGTTTCCGCCGGAGATGCTAATGACGCATTTGACGTCGTCGTAGTTTTGAATGCCCTTCATCATCGGAATCGAATCGAGGGGCGTGTTATTGTAGTCCGATGAGAAATTGACGCGGAAGTTTTGTCCCATACCGAGAATCACGAGCGAGAAATAGGGACGATACCCAAGGAAGACGAAGTCCTGACCGTATTCCGGCACGAGATTGCGATAGATTCTGGTCGAATCTATGACATTATCGAGGGCTTCGTCAACCATGCCGGCGCCATTTTGCGAAAGAGTCAGAGTGATGACTTTGAGTTTTTTCGTGAAAGCTTGTTCGAGGACCGCATAGGCAACCGGATGGAGCTCGGCCATAGCGTTGGGATCGTAGTCCATGGCGACGAGAATATAGTCCCCTTCTTTCAAGGATTCGATGTAGTCGTAGATGACTTTGACCTCGGACGCGGGCGTAGTGGGGATATTCATTGGGACAAACATGCCAATAATGATGACCACGGCCAGAACCAGGAAGATCCAGCGGCGATCAAGCAGTAGCAGGCGTTCGTACATTGTCACAGAGATATCCTCAGTCCTTACCCAGGTAGGCGCGCTCAATGCCGAGCACGACCTTTAGAGCGGTTGCGACCATACCCAATCCGACACCGATAATAATGGCGCGTTTGGCTGCCAGGTTCGGAACCAGCAAAAGCCAGTTGGCGGTTTCATTGATCCAGATCGAAAGCTGGCCCATCGGGATAACGCGGAACATCATCACCAACGCCGCGGCCAACAAAACTGCGGAAATAACTGAACGGGCGCGGAAAGCGCGATACGCCGCGGACGCGATGAAGAATGCCAGCAAACTAAACATGGTCGCTTGAATCGGTATCATCGTGTAACGGAATAAATGGCTGAAGGTATAATCTTCCAAGCCCTGTCCCCACGGATTAAGACCGATGACGACCATCACGACGAGGCCCAACAACGAAACGTAAGTGTACCGGTAGTCATGGGTCCTGCGGCGAACTTTTTCGATGCTCACGCGGATCAACGACCAAATGCCGAGCGCGAGAGCAAAGATGCCGATGATAACCGTCCAGTCGAGCAGGTATTCGTAAGCATTATCGGAGATCTCGGCAGGAATGAAATACTGCACAACCATCAGCATGCCCGATGCAAAAACAAGCAGTAATGGTAGTTGGCGTTTCAAGTATCTTCTCCCGCTTAGCTTATCTCAAAAAATCTCTTGATGTAGTCACTGTATCCGATCAGCCGGGTCAATAGACCAGCGAGGATTGCGACAATGACTAAGCCCTTGAACCAATCCTGCGCTTTTAAAGTACCGAGCAACAGGGGCTCGCGCCCAAGATAGGCGCTGGCTGCATAAAGCTCTTCGCCGATCAATGTGTAATCGCACGCGACGACAAAGAACGGCAGTTGGGCTATTTCATCTGTTCCGGAAATCTGAATTGATCCGGACAGGACGCCGGTTTCGGCAAGCAGCAGTGACTCGGCGTAGAACTTGCCCAAATATAAGTTTGTCGCCGGCTTTTCGCGCAGCATCGTTCCATTGACGGCGGCGACGTAGGCGAATTGCGACTGCGTAACGAAATAGACTGAATCTTCAATATATGAATCTTGCCGCGCGGCATCGGCATAACCGGTTTTAACGGTTTCCTGAGCAACAGTCATCACGATCGGGTCGTAGCACGGCACCAGAATCGAAGTCTGGTATTCGGCAACACGGCGCGCCACACGACCGAGGATGGTGAAGGAAGCAATAGTGGCGATGTCGGAGGCGGTACCCAAACCGAGAACGTAAAGGATCGGCCGACCCATTTCGGTGGCACGGCCAATAGCTTCATCGATCGCCTCGATACCGGCGAGCGGCCGGACGTAGAGGTGAATTCCCTTCTTGGCGACATTGATGAAATACAACGTGAGCGCAAAGAAGATAATCGTAAATATCAAGGTCGAGGAACGCGTCCAGTTGAACCAGTTGTCTTCGGCTCGCATGGGCCCGGCAATATCGGATTGCGATTTGGCATCGAGCGAACTCGCACTGACGCGATAATAGAAGTCTTTATCTTTGGGGAAATAGAGCGGGCTGTCTTCTTCGCGTTCGCCGGAATCCTTGTATAGTGTGGCGCCTTTGAGCGCCTTGCCCCGCAGAATCCAGAGCGAATCAGCGGCATCGCGCGAATCAGCGCGATAAATCTCGTAGTACATTACCCGATCGGTAGTCGGGACATCATCGACTGAAAGATCCCAGCGGACTTCAATGCCATGTCCATTATCGTTGGGTGCGTCCACCAGGCGGACATTGGTTGGCGGCGCAGGTGGAATCGGTGCGGGAGCAGGAGTTGTTTCGTCGGTATTTTGAATTTGAGTGGAATCCGATTGAGCAAATGACAACTGACTTGCGAACAGCAGGATTGCGAAGAGATAGGCGATTGAGAGTCTTAAGTTGTGCAAATCGTGTCTCAAGTCAATCATAAGGTGATCACAATATATTCAGCCAGTCGTGAAACAAAAAGCTAATTCTTCCAACTAACAAAGAAATTCTTCCCATCACTGTGTAACCGAAAGAGGCACCAAAGGTCACCATTAAAATCCATATTCCCACGCGAGAGGCGGCGCCAAAGGCACCTTTGTGTTCTTTCGAGAAGAAAAAGTAGATCAAACCACAGAGTACGCCGACGACAATTACCACGTTAGTCGCTATTTGAATGAGTTGGCTTTCCATTGAAAAGGAAAAGCTTGCGAAGAATACATCAAAGCCCTGCCAGTCGGGCAGCAGGGGGATGAAGGTATTGTTCATCTGCTGAATGAAGTCAGACTGAAGATAACGCGGCAAATTGAGACCGGCGGTTGTGCCGATAATAAACGCCAGCGGCCAGCGCGAAATCCAACTCATCTTCGGGAAGAGGCGCATTAACAGGATGATGCCCAACACGAGGGGAATGAAATAATACCAGGCGAATCCCTTGAATGGGACTTGGAAGTAGGCTGCCAATGATTCGGACATCCGCGGAACGACGTTGCCGACAATGGTACTCCAGAAGCCCTGGCACATCCAATAGGCTGCTGACACACCGACGAACAAATGCTCGGCAAAACGATAGAGCGGATTATCGCCATATAGGAATGAGTAAATTGAAAGTGTCAAGAACGCAGCCAACGTAACGAGGAAGCCCTGGCGGACATTCATCCAAGAATCGTCATAGCCGCCATACTGAGATTTGAAAATCCAACTGATGACGAAACCAAGGGCAATGAGCGCCATGGTGATGCGCATGAACTTTGTTGAATTAGCCATTCGTCGCCTTCTTTCTGCGCGACCTGAAGTAGGACACGTTGCCGATAATAATGAAGGCGATGATCACGACGTGAGCCATTGTTTGAGGACCCATCATACGCAAGGCCGGGGTATCGACATTGGCAAAGCGCGGATAACGCTTGATCAATTCAGATTCGTATTCGGCAGCGCCCTTGGTGCCGCCGAGCAGGCCGATTAACTGCTTGGGATAATATGGGTACAAGAGCGGAGTCGAAACTGCGGCAGCGCCGCCTCCGGTAGGAATTCCGGCGCGGTCGCCGGCGAACAGCACCCATTCCTTGACTCCCGGTTTGCCACCGCCTATCGAAATGAGCAAGTCCATGTCCTTGAGTGAATGGACATCTTTCATCATCGGAATTGAATCGAGCGAAGTGCCGTTGACATCGCCGGGATACATCTTGCGGATGTCGGTGATGATGACGTTGAGAACGCCTTCGTTGCCGGCTTTATAGCCCATGTTGACGTAGTTCTCGCCGTAGACGGCTTCAGGGAATTCTTTCCTAATGATTTCCTTCGTGGTCGCTTCGAGCAGCGACTGGCCGGTTGCCCAAATCGAGAAAAAATAAACGCGGTGGCCCTTGGCGAAGGCGTGGCGAACAAAGGAATTCGCCATCGGATGGACCTCGGGCGCCATGGCGGGATCGAAGTCATAGGAGATGACGATTTTCGATCCGGCGGGAAGCGTTTCGATTTTGTCAAAGAGCGTTTTGACGATTGGAGTCGCAGTCTCGCCGAATTTCAATTGGAAGAGAACTGCCAAAGCAACCGTGACGCCGACAAACATGAAGACAATGCGGCGGTCGACATCTTTGCCGCGCAACGACATTGCGAGAATCCACAGGAGTCCGCCGCCGACAACGATTGCTGAAATTACAAATCCCACGTTCACTTCTCCTGCCCGAGATAGCTGCGTTCGATTCCCAGAAGCAGCCGCAGCGACATAGAGATCACACCCAAAGCGATGCCAATCATGATGGCACGCTGTCCGGCGAGATTAGGCGCATTCATTATCCAGATCGCCATGTTGGGAATTTGGAAAACCGAAAACGATTCGGGAATCCAAGCGGTAAGGGCCATACCAAGCGGCGTGCGTCCCAAGAGGATCACAAATGCCGCAAGCAGGAGAATCGTCGCTTCGACATTCTTCGCTCTGAAGGCGCGATAGGAAGCTGAGGCTACGAAGAATGCCAGCAGCGAATACATGGTCGATTGCAGCGGCGACATGACGAAGGTGAACATTAGCTGGAACCAGGAACCGGTTTCATCGAGCGCCCCGCCGATTCCGGAAGGATTTCCGATTTTGAAGAGGCCGACATACAGCATGGTCAGGAAACCGATCAGGGTGACGGCTGAATAGCCCCAGTTCGCTGATTTGCGCGAGACTTTCTGAGAATGAACACGGATGAGATTGCCGCCGCCCAGGAAGAAGGCGAAAACGGCGATAATGTCAAAAAATAGCGATGCATCCTCGCCCCAGCTCTCCATCGGCGGGATGAAGACTGAGAACAAAAGCACCCAGCCGACACAAATGATTATGAAAAGTGGAACTTGTCTGCGCATCAATTACCTAACTAATCGAAAACATGCGGTGCAAAAGGCCACCGAGCCATTTCATGGATTCAATATTCCAGGCGGTGTCCAGAGTCACCGCGATAACGCCAATCACAATTGCGGCCATGGCGACGGCTTTGCCGACATCCTGTCCCTTGAGCGAACCGAGCTGCCTGGGTTCGTTCGACAGATACGCCGAGGCGGCGAAGAGCTCTTCGCCAATCAGTGTGTAGTCGCAAGCGGCGACAAAGAACGGCAACTGCGCCGGCATGGCAGTTCCGGCAATCTGGATAGCATCGATTGAATTGCCGGTTTCGGCGAGGATCAGCGATTCGGCGAAAAATGCTCCCAGATAGAAACAGGTCGCGGGTTTTTCGCGCACCATGATACCATTGACGGCAGCGACAAAACCAAACTGCTCGTCAGTTGTGTAATGCACCATGTCGTCGGAGTAAGCGTCGGGGCGCCCCGCCATAGTGTAGGATTCTTTGATCATTTCGCGACCGGCGGTCATGACGAGCGAGGAGCGACACGGCATATTGATTTTCGAGTCGTATTGCGCAATCGTGCGCGAGACGCGACTGAGGATTGTTAGACCGGCGAGAGTTTGGACGTCGTCCATGTCTTGAGTGCCGGCAACGAACAAGACGGGGCGGCCCATTTCGGTGGCGCGGCCGACGGCTTCGTCGATGGCTTCAAGACCAGCGATTCGGCGCAGGAACAACTTTTTGCCGCGCTTGGCTGTTTCGATAAAGTAAATCACCGCTCCACAGACAAGCAGACCGATCACGACTACGGAAATCTTGGACCAATTGAACCACTGCACGACAGAAGACGCCGGATTTGATTCGCCCGATTCGACGCGTTGTTCGCCAATCAACGCGGCGACCCTGTATGCGTATTGCTGCCCGACAGGCGCTTTTTCGTCAACGAATTCGGTTTGTCCAAAAACGGCTTTGCCGGCAATTGAAGTCTCGAGTGAATCAACTTTGTGCCGCGAAATCTCGTAGCCGGTGAAGCCTTCCATATCCTGATAGCCGGGATCCGACCACTGAACGGTGATTCGCATACCATTGTCGTCGGGGGTGTCTTTGGCAGTAACCGTAATGCCGCCGATGTCCGCGATGGGCAATTGTTGCTGTTGCAAGGTGGTTTCAGTGGAGTCAAAGATGGGACTGTCTTGTGCAGATATTGGGAATATCGAAATCAATATGAAGGCTAAGGCGTTTGGGATAACGGAAAAGAGACGCGACAGGCTTGGGAAAGTCTGTTGAAAAGTCATGGCAGCTACTTAATCAGTTTCAGCCAGTCGGCCAGCAAGAAATCGACGCGACCGATCAAAAGCGACATACGGCTCATGACCGTATATCCGAAAGAGGCGCCAAAGGTGATCATCAAGAACCAGGTGCCGATCTTGGCAGCGCCGCCAAACCAGCCGCGATGCTCCTTGGAGAAATAGAAATAGATTAAACCGGTTACAGTGCCGGTAGCAATTACCAGAGCGCCCCAGATTGTCCAGAAGTCACCGCCGTAAAGTGCAGCGGTAAACTCGATGACAGTAGAATATATCTGCGCCATCGCATCGGTTGTGAAATACACCATCAACTTAAGACCGGCGGTAGCACCGACAATGAATGCCAGCGGCCAGCGCGCGATCCAACTGGTTTTATTCCCCAGCAGCCGCGTGAGCATCATAACGCCGAGAATGACTCCGCCCCAGAGCCAGAGATTCGGCTCGGTGATTGGATCAGCGGGATTGCTCGGAAGCGGCGGATTAACGCCGAGCCAGAATTTCTTGTAGAGATTGTCCCAGAAATAAGTAATGAACCAATAACCGGCGGATATTCCCACGAAGATGGATTCGCAAATTTTATAGAGAATGTTGTCTTTATAAAGGAATGAGATAATTCCGATTGTCAGGAACGCTGCGATCCAGATGCCAAATATTTGAGCAGAAGTCTGTTCCATAGTTCCAACCGTTAATTACCCGATTTCCGCTTGCTCAAGAAGAACGCGACGTTGCCAATAATGATGAAAGCAATCACTACAGCGTGTGAAAAGACCTGCGCCAGCAGCGCCGAAGCGGCTTTGCCGATTTCGCCGGTCGCCAGTTCAAATTCAGCGGCTCCGACCATGCCGCCTGCCAGGCCAGTAAGCTGCTTGGCCGCGAGATATGGATACATTTCCGGCGCTTGCACGGCCGTGTTTCCGGCGCCAACTGGGACGCCAAAACGGTCGACCGCGATCTGGACCCATTCTTTGGTGCCGGGATAACCTGACGAGAAGTTAATTACGAAGTCGATGTTGCTGAAGTTTTCAACGCCGCTGAGTAACGGGATATCGTTGTAACTTGTATTATAAATGTCGCGCGGGAACATCGTGCGAAATGATGTGCCCATACTCTGGATGACAAATTCGTTGCCGGACTGGAAACCGAGGTTGACGTAGTCGGCGCCATAAATGGGGCCCTTTGCCTTGACCTCGGGTTGGGCAAGCGCTCGAGTAATGGACATGTTCGCCTGTTGCGGACCCTGGGGCCACAGTCCCATGATAATGACTTTTAAGTCGTGCTTGAAAGCGTATGCCAAAAAAGCATCGGCCATGGGCTGGAGTTCCGGCGCTGAAGGGGGATCGTAGTCGAAGGCTGCCAGGACTTTGGAGCCGGGCGGCAATTTTTGCAGCGCCTCGTAGACTTTGCTGACTTCAGGCGAAACTTTGATTTTTAGGGCAAGCGTCATGAAGAACGGCAAAACCAGAGCAACGCCGATGAATACAAACACCGTCCGACGTTCAATCAAATGTCCCCGCACGGTGAGTACGAAAACCCAGACTAATGCGAGCAGCAGGATTGCCGAGACGATAATCGATACGGTGCCGGAGAACGCAAGCTTGTATGGTTCGGCCACGATTGTCTGAATCAAAGCAATAACGACAACGACACCGAATATGGCGGGCATGATCAACTTCTTCATTATAGGCTACCCTTCAAGATGCGACCTCTCGATCCCGAGAATGATTCTGAGCGAAGTCGAGACAATGCCAAGCGCTACGCCAATCTTAATGGCTCTTTGGCCGGCATTGTGCGGATAGTTCATCAGCCAACTGGCCAGATCAGACGCCTGGAAGCCGTCGGGCATGAACCAAGTTAGAATATCACCAAGGGGCACTCGACCGATCATCACAAAGAATCCGGCGAGGAGGAGCAAGGTCGCCTGCACATTGCGGGCACGGAAAGCGCGATAAGACGCGGAAGCGACAAAGAACGCGAGAATTGCGAACATTGTCGAGGACAGCGGCGTGTAGATGTAAACGTACAGCCAGTCGAAGTTGGTGCCCGGATCGCGGAAGGACGTTGGATTCGGGTTTTTGAGGCCGGTGTAGCCATCGATAAAGCCAACTACGACGATCAACAAGAAGCAGACGATGATTACCAGAGACAACGGCCAATCGTGCTGTTTGCGAGCCACGCGGATCATGGACATTTTAAATAAACTGAGCGCTCCCAGCAGGATTGCAAATGTGCCGACGATGGCGAACCAGTTGTTGAAAGTATTTTCGAATGCGTCAAACGGAGGATGCGGGATGAAATATTGGACGATAAAGGCGATACCAACAACAAGCGTGATTATGAATGGTACTTCGCGTTTCATCGAAACAATACTTTCCTTTAGCTGACCTGAAGAATCTTAATGAATCCGACGTCCATCAATTCGAGAATGATCCCGATAATGATGGCAATCAAGAATAGGCCCTTGGCGAAATCCTGCCCCTTGAGCGAACCGAGCAACTTTGGTTCGCGGGCGAGATAGGCGCTGGCGGCGAATAATTCTTCACCGATAAGCGTGTAGTCGCAGGATGCCACAAAGAACGGGAGCTGCGACGGCTGGCCGGTTCCGGCGATTTGAATGGCGCCGGCGGCGTTTCCTGTTTCTGCGAGAATCAGCGATTCAGCAAAGAAAGCTCCCATATAGAACATCGTTGCCGGCTTGTCGCGGACGACCATACCGTCGATAGCAGCGGCGTAGCCAAATTGGTCGTCGGTAACGTAATGCACCATGTCTTCATGGAAGGCATCGGGACGGCCGACTTTGCTGTAGGCTTCGCGCACGGCTTCACGAGCCGTAACCATTACGAGCGACTTGCAGACCGGGACATCCAGCATAGTGTCATTCTCGGCGGCGATTCTGGCGACGCGGCCAAGAATCGTGACGGCAGCAATAGTTTGGACGTCGTCCATATCCTGAATGCCGGGAACATAAAAGACTTTGCGGCCCATTTCGGTGGCGCGGCCAATGGCTTCATCAACAGCATCGATACCGGCAATTTTGCGGACATAGAGGTCTTTTCCGGCTTTGGCTTGCGCGATGTAGAAGAGGATCGCGCCGCAGACGACAAGAGTCCAGATCAGAATCCAGATTCGGCGTGTATTGAACCACTGCGCGACCGGCTTAACCGGTCCGACGACGGTTGACTCGTTTGAGCCGGGCTGCGCGCCAATTTCAGTTTTGGCTGGCTCATTAAGCGCGACAATTTTGAAATAGTAATTTACGCTGCCGTCGAGATCGTTATTAGTGAACTCGTGCTGGCCCTTGGTCGTGCTTCCGATGACTTCAAACGGTCCATTTGCAGAGGTCGCCCGGAGTATCTGGTACTTGTCAACCATTGCCGCATCGTCGGCGGAGAGATCCCAAGTGAGGTTCAGGCTGTTACCATTGTCATCGGGTGTATCCACAACTGTGACATTTGTGACGGCAGTTGGCGACGGAAGCAATATGGCTGTATTGGATTGGACGGGCTGTTGGGTGGTGTCGACCTGGGCGGTCGCGGCATTGGAGATAGCGAGAAGCACGATCGCGATAACGCAAATAAACCTGTTCAAATCGTGCATTCTCCTCCCGAAATTCGCCGAGACTAAGGAGTTGAAGAAGTATAGATGCCCAGAGTGTAGACGTCTATATGATTATTATGTTCAACTCAATGGCGCCTTTATCAGGCCGATGAAATTTCAGCCAAGTTAGGTCAGTGTTGAGATAGTGTCAAGGAATAAATTGTCGACGAGGGCGAGGTTAGACGATTCGCGGTAGATGTTTACCCTGCTTCCGTAGCCAGAAGTAGGCCCAATCTTCGAATTCACCTTCCCATGCCGAGCGTTCAATGTGGAGCATGAGAAATTCGAGGGCAGTTGCCATGTCCTTAGCGGACGCAGGTTCAAAAGATACGCTGCGAAACCAACCCTTCCTCTTTGATACGTAGATGTGGTAGGGTGAATCACCTAAGGACAGGCCACTTTTGCTTGCGTCAAAGTATTCAATATCAACAAAACGTAGTGCACCGATTACGAATGCGCGGTTCTCGGAGACCTCAAAACCCTTGATGATGCCATCAGTCAGAAGCCACACATATTTCCTGCGAGTAAGATACAAGAGAAAACAAACAATCATCGAACCCGCAACCGCCAACCAGAACTCGATGGGCGGAGCTATTCCATTGTAAAGCAAATATGCAAGAACTGGGATACCGAAGAAACAGCCTGCTATCGCAGTTCCGCCAATGGCCGAAAAAAACGAACCAAAAGACCATTTGATCTTCAGGTGACAACTACTGATATCACTGGTTAAATTCAAATCAGTCTGCCCTCACCCCTGCCCCTCTCCCAAAAGGGAGAGGGGAAAATCTGGGGTTCGATAATTGGATTAGAAAGTTAGTAGCCGAGAACCTTGAGGTGGTCCTTGTAGGTGGCTGCGGACTTTTGCAGAGCTGCCAATTCGGCGGCTTCAAGCTTAAGTTCGTAGATCTTCTCGACACCACCGGCGCCAAGAACGACGGGAACGCCGATGTAGATGTCCTTGATACCATACTGGCCGGTAAGAAGAGCCGAGCACGGGAACACCTTCTTTGAATCATACAGCACTGCTTTGACCATTTCGACTGTCGCCGCGGCCGGAGCGTAATAAGCCGAACCGGTCTTAAGCAATGCGACGATTTCAGCGCCCCCATCAATGGTGCGTTTGCTCAGGGCATCGATGCGTTCCTTCGGCATGAGTTCGGTGATCGGTACTCCGGCTACTGTGGTGTAGCGCGGAAGCGGGACCATTGTGTCGCCGTGACCGCCGAGGACCATGGCTTCGGTTTCGGTTTGCGCGATGCCGAGTTCAAGTCCGACGAAGGTACGAAAACGGATTGAGTCGAGAATGCCGGCTTGACCAAACACGCGATTGGAAGGAAAGCCGGTTATCTTGTAGGCGTGGAAGGTCATCAAGTCGAGTGGATTGGCAACCATGATGATCATGGCGTGCTCGGCGTGTTCTTTGACACTCCTGGCGACGGAGCCGATGATTTCGGCGTTCTTGGTCAAGAGGTCTTCGCGCGACATGCCGGGTTTGCGGGCCAAGCCGGCGGTATGGACGACGATGTCCGAGCCTTTCAATTCGGAAAAGTCGTTGGTGCCTCTGATGCTGATATCATACCCGCGAACCGGTCCTGCCTGAAGCAGATCGAGCGCCTTGCCCTGCGGGAGTCCTTCGACGACATCAAAGATCGTGATGTCGCATACGTTGTCTTCGGCGAGATACTGGGCGACGGCAGCTCCGACATTACCCGCACCAATGACCGATACTTTTTTTCTCATAACATCCTCCAAAAAGAATAATGCCGTGCTTAGGCTGCGCGATGATAGAGCACCTGCGAAGCGGCATCAAGCACGACTGCGATTTTGCATTTATCTCCATATTTGCTAATCAACTCATAAACTGTCGTCTGCAGATTTGATCTGGCCGCGATCGGCAGATGCCGCAAAAGCGACGTTTCCAGTGTAGAGCATAGCACAAGATCGACCCGCTTGGCAAGAGCGATTGTACGCGCGACTTTGTGGATGCCCATAATCAATTTAGAATTCTTATCGATTGGCAGAGAGCCAGACGTTGCGAACGTTTTTGCGATTTTGAGGAATCTGCCGTCTCCGACGCCGTCTTTGCATCCCGAAACCAGCAAGACGGTTCCGCCGTCTCTTACTGATCCGGCGACATTCTCGTACGACTTTTGCAGTTGGTATAGATTCCGATCGAGCGGCGGATAAACGATACTGATGACAATGTCGAAGCGCTGCGAAATCTCGTGCGAGTAGTTGGCAATAACGAATTCGCAGGCCTGGTTGAAGGAATCATCCCAGTCACCGTGGCTGAGGAAGTACACATTTTGCTTGTGGTCACAGACGGCTTGGATCGCATAGCGCGGAATTTCGTTGAGGACAGCCGTGCGGCGCTGGATGTCGTCATAAACGGGATTGCCGGTTCGCTTGAGCGGTTGGCTGTGCTCATCGATAGCGAAGGCATGGTTTTGTTCGACATCGGCAAACGATGAGCAGCCGGGCAGAATTATCTTTCTGCCGCCGGTGAAGCCCGCGAAGTAATGCGGTTCGACCGAGCCGATGATCAGAATTGAATCGCACCAATCGAACAACTTATTCAGGCGGACGTGACTCTCGCCTTTGCCGAAGTCCGAGAGATTGGATTCATCGCCGGCATCATGCAAGTGCAGGATCGGTTCGATGCGCCCTGCCAATGCGCCGAACTGGTTCTCCAAGTTAACGGAGGTCTTTGCGGGATGGAGACCGGTGGCGACCAGGACTTTTGTCGATTCAAAGGGGATGAATTTCTCGATCGGCCTAAGAATTTGCGCGGTCGGAGTCGGGCGAAAACAATCATTGACGACAATTAGAAGTCGGCTACGGTTTTCAATGAACTCATTGAGCGAATCCGAATCTTGAAGATTCGTCATCCAGTGGTTTTCCGGGATCGGTTTCAATCTGGTAATCGGAAGATCGAACACGGCGACGCCGGCGCTATCGGGGAGCGTTATGTCAACATAGCTGTCGGAATACCAAACGGGTATCTGCAAATCAACCTCTGCGACCCGCCGTCAGAAATTGAATTTGACGGCGAGTCGATATTCGACCAACGAAAGCTGCAGCGGCAAGATCTGCCGCGGTTCCACTACTTGCCGAAGTGGAATTTGATTTCGACGGCGGCGTTTTCGACGCTGTCGGAAGCGTGCACCGAGTTTTTGCCGACATCAAGCGCGAAGTTCTGGCGGATCGTTCCGACCGCCGCTTTTTTCGGGTCGGTGGCGCCGATCAATTCACGCAAAGCAGCGACGGCATTTTCGCGTTCGAGCGCCATCGCGACGATCGGCGAGGACGACATGAATCCGACCAATTCGTCGAGAAACGGTTTGCCTTCGTGAACTTTGTAGAACTCGCGGGCTTTGGCGTCGGTTAAGTGAACCATTTTGAGTTCAACGACCTTGAACCCGGCTGTCTCCAGGCGATCGGTTATTTTGCCGATCAAATTGCGCTGGACCGCGTCGGGTTTGATCATTAATAACGTGCGTTCGATCACAAATTGGATCCTTCCATAGTTTCTTTGCCGACTTTAAGACCGAGCTGCAAAGCCTGCATGTTTTTTTCTTCCGTACCTCGAGGAGAGCGCTTGGTTACGATCTTCGTTAGAGCGTCTTCGCTGACGATCTTGGTGATGGCGCAGATAGCGCCGAGGGAGATGACGTTGGCGACCATCGGCAGTCCGATTTCGTGGCGCGCAAGCTGGCTGAACGGAATGCCGACCGAGCGGGCAAACGGGACCTGGGTGACCAAGTGGCTGTCATAAATCAGTATGCCGGTGTCTTTGAGAGCGTGATGGTAGAGATCGCAGGATTCCTGCGTCATCGCCAGGAGGAGGTCCAATGCCATCGGCTTGGGATAGTAGATTTCACCGGACGAAACGACAAGGTCGGTGCGAGACGCACCGCCGCGGGCTTCGGGACCGTAGGACTGAGTCTGCACGACGTTCTTGCCGTCCAGCGTGGAAACTGCCTCGGCAATGATTACGCCGGCGAGAACAAGGCCCTGTCCGCCAGATCCGGAGAGACGAATCTCGAAGCGATCAAAGACTTGGGAGGGTTCATCCGGTTCGTGCGCTTGTTTGGCTTTTGCTCTTGTTGTCATGGCTATTTCCCTTTCAAGCTTTCGATCAATTGATCATAGCGGTCGCAGTATTCATCTTTCTCGACATCGGCGAAGACGCCGGTGAGCATTTTGCCGACCAGTTTCTCGGGCGGCATCTTTGCGGCAGCCTTGAGCGGAATAGTGTTCTTCTTCATGTCGTCGATCATCTTGACGGCATCGCCGGCGCGGTTGAGGCGGCCAAAGTAAGTATGGCAATTGGAAAACGCTTCAACGACCGAGAAGCCCTTCTTGGTGATTGCTCCGGTAATCAGCTCATCGAGTTGATTGACGTGATAGACAGTTCCTCTGGCGACATAGGATGCGCCGGCAGCGATTGCCAACTTGGGAATATCGAATTGATTTTCCTTGTTGCCGTAAGGCGAGGTAGTGGCAAAGGAATCTGCGGGCGTGGTCGGCGAGAATTGTCCGCCGGTCATTCCGTAGATCATATTGTTGATCAGGATTGTCGTCAGATCGATGTTGCGGCGCGCGGCATGGATGAAGTGATTGCCGCCAATAGCGAGGCAATCGCCGTCGCCGGTAATGACGATAACTTTCATTTTCGGTTTGGCGAGCTTGACGCCGGTGGCGAACGCCAGCGCGCGTCCGTGCGTTGTATGCAGAGTATTGAAATCGAGATACACCGGCAAGCGTGCAGAACAGCCGATGCCGGAGATGAGCGCCACATCGTCGCGCGGTATCTGCAATCTATCGATTGCCCGAACAAGCGAACCGAGGACGATTCCGATTCCGCAACCGGGGCACCAGACATTCGGAAAGGCCTTTTTGGGGCGCAGGTAACTATGAATAACATCAGATTTCTGCAGCATTTTACCTAACCTCCTTAATTTTGTTAAGGATTTGATCGGGTGTAATCAATTCGGAATCGAAGCGGGCCAAGCTGACAACTTTGACATGCTTGGGCGCGACGCGCTGAATTTCCGTGACATACTGTCCTTGATTCAATTCAGCGACAATGATGACCTCAAGGTTTTTCGATCCGAAAATCTCGGCGTATTTTTTGTCATGGGTCGGCCAAATTGTAATCGGGCGCACCTGCCCGACCTTCATGCGGCGATGGCGCGCCATCTGGATTGCCTGTTTGGCGGCGCGGGCGACATTGCCGTAGGCGACAACTGCCACGTGGGCATCTTCCATGCCGTCGGTTTCGATTTCGCAAATGTGGTCGACGTAGCGCATGATTTTATTCTGCAGCTTGGAGAGCTTGTCATGAATGACCTTCGAATCGCTCGTCGGGAAGCCTTCTTCGTTATGAGTCAAGCCGGTTATGTGGAAGCGATACCCTTCGCCAAAGGATGCCATCGGCGATTTGAAGCTCGGGGTGATTTCGAAGTGCTTGTACCAATTTGCGGGCACGGTCGGTTTGGTGCGATTTACGACGCTAAACGAGCCGGGCTCGGGCATAACGACCTTTTCGCGCATGTGGCCGAGAACTTCGTCCATGAGGAGAATGACCGGTGTGCGGTATTCTTCCGAGAGATTCATGGCGCGGATCGTGAGCCTGATGGTCTCTTCGACAGATTGCGGAGCAAGTGCAATCGCGACGTAGTCGCCGTGCGTGCCCCAGCGGGCTTGCATGGTATCGGCCTGAGCGACTTTGGTCGGCAAGCCGGTTGACGGACCACCGCGTTGCACGTTGACGATCACGCAGGGGACCTCGGCGATATAGGCATAGCCGAGGTTTTCCTGCATCAGCGAGAATCCGGGGCCGGAAGTTGCCGTCATCGATTTGGACCCGGCGCAAGAGGCGCCGATGATCGCAGCCATTGAGGCAATTTCGTCTTCCATCTGAATGAACTTGCCGCCGATCTTGGGGAGCTTGCGCGCGAGGCCCTCGGCGACTTCGGTGGAAGGCGTTATCGGGTAACCGGCAAAAAATGTCAGTCCACCAAGCATTGCGCCTTCAACCACTGCCTCGTTACCTTGAATTAGTCTTACGTCAGCCACTCTTCCTCCTACTTCTCATTCGAGACGATGGCTAGATCGGGACAATGCAGCCAGCAGATCGCGCATTGGGTGCACTTGTCGGGATGCGTGATGATTGGTTTGCCGTCGCGATCAGACGTAAAAACCTTGTGCGGACAGAAGCTAATGCAAATGCCGCAAGCCTTGCACCAGTGCATGTAAATGGTGAGAGGATCGCTGCCGCCTCCGACCACTGCTTCGGTCAAGCCGTTCTCTGTGCCGCCGGTTGTCTCTGTCATTGCTTGAATCTCCTAGTCTTGCTTCAGGAGCAGATTATTTTCTTCTGGCTTTGGCTTTTGCCGAAGTCTTGCTTTTTGCTGCTTTGAGTACCTTAACTCTCTTGACTGCCGCCTTGACTTTCTTGACGACAGCTTTCTTTGCCGACTTCTTGGCGGTTTTCTTGGGAGCCGCTTTTTTCGCCGGTTTCTTGGCTGCAGCCTTTTTGGCAGGCTTGGCAGCGGATTTTGATTTTGCTTCAGCCGTTTTCAGCCTTTGCTCAATCAAGGCGCCGACTTCGCTCGGTGTCTTTGCCACGGGTACGCCCACAGCCTGGAATGCTTTGATCTTTTCGTTGGCAGTTCCGGTCCCGCCCGAAATTATCGCGCCGGCGTGACCCATGCGTTTGTCGGCAGGAGCTGTCAGACCGGCGATAAATGCAACCACCGGTTTGGTGACGAACTTCTTGATGAACTTTGCGGCTTCCTCTTCGTCGGAACCGCCGATTTCACCCACCAATACGATCGCAGTTGTCTGCGGATCGGCCTGGAAGGCTGCGAGGCAATCGATAAAGTTGGTGCCGATAATCGGATCACCGCCGATGCCGATGCATGATGACTGGCCGATTTTGCGGACGGTCAGATTGTAAACGATTTCGTAAGTCAGCGTGCCGGAGCGCGAGACGAGCCCGACATTGCCCTTCTTGTGGATGTGGCCGGGCATGATGCCGACCTTGGTGACGCCGGGAGTAATGATGCCGGGACAGTTTGGCCCGATCAGACGGACGCCCTTTGCTTTCAGGTAATTGTATACCTTGAGCATATCATTGGCGGGGACACCTTCACTTATGCAAACGACCAACTCAACGCCGGCATCGGCTGCTTCGAGAATTGCATCCGCGGCAAAAGATGCCGGGACATAAATCACCGAGGTATTTGCGCCGGTTTTTTTCACGGCTTCGGCGACTGTATTGAAAATCGGAATTCCTTCAAAGCCCGTGCCGCCCTTGCCCGGAGTAACGCCGGCCACGACGTTGGCGCCGTAGTCTTTCATTTGACGCGTGTGGAATGAACCATCGCGTCCGGTAATGCCTTGAACCACTACCTTTGTTTTCTTATCTACAAATATTCCCATTGTATAATCCTTTCCCGGTTACGCCACGTTGGCGAGTTCAATTGCCTTCATCACAACGCCATCCATCGTGTCGGCAGCCGGTAGATTTGACTGCGCCAAGATGACACGCGCCTGTTCTTCGTTCGTGCCAGTGAGGCGAACAACGATCGGAACCTTTGGTTTGAACTCGGCAACGGCTTTAACGATGCCGGTGGCGACATCATCGCAGCGGGTAATACCGCCGAAGATATTGAACAAGATTGCCTTGACATTCGGATCGCGCAGAATAATGCGCATGGCGGTAACGACCTTGTCGGGATTGGATGATCCACCGATATCGAGAAAGTTGGCCGGTTCGCCGCCGTAATGCTTAACGAGATCCATCGTCGCCATGGCAAGACCGGCGCCGTTGACGACGCAGCCGATATTGCCGTGCAGACCGACAAAGGACAGGCCCATTTCGCGGGCTTCGTTTTCTGCTTCCTCAGCCGGAGCGACATCGCGCAGACCTTCGAAATCTTTGTGACGGTAAAGCGAATTGTCATCGATGTTGATCTTCGCATCGAGCGCGATGACTTCGCCGGACGGCGTCGTCACCAACGGATTGATCTCTGCGAGCGTGCAGTCGCTTTCCATGAAGCAGCGATAGAGTTTCTGGATAATCTTGGCGGCCTGATTGGCTGTATTCGGATCAGAATAGACTTTATACGCCAATTCGCGGGCCTGGTAGCCCTGAATTCCGAGAATTGGATCGACGTGAAGCTTGTGAATCTTTTCGGGAGTTTTGGCGGCGACTTCTTCGATGTCGATTCCGCCTTCAGCAGAAACCATAATCACCGGCTTCTTGGCAGCGCGGTCGATAATGATGCCGCAATAGACTTCGTGGGCGATGTCAGAGGCTTCGGTTACCAAGACGCGGCGAACGGTCAGGCCCTTGATGTCCATGCCGAGAATCTTTTCGGCGTTGGCGAAAGCTTCGTCGGCATCTTTTGCGTACTTAATGCCGCCGGCTTTGCCGCGGCCACCGACATGCACTTGCGCTTTGATCATAACGGGACGGCCGTAGTCGGTCGCGATGGTGCGGGCTTCCTCGGCGGTGGTTGCCATTTTGCCGCGCGGAACGGGAATACCGAATGTGGCAAAAATTTCCTTTGCCTGATACTCATGTATCTTCATCTATGACTCCTTCAACCCTTCATGAGTTGAGTTGCGAAAATAACTTTTAGCTTCTGCCATAAGCGTTTCGAAGTTGTTTTTATCGGGGAAATCCAGAACGATTTCGAGTAAGTAATTCAAGACCAGACCGACTTCTTTGCCCGGTGCGAGATTGAATTCGCGCATAATGTCGTTGCCATTGAGAGCAAGATCGCCCAAACCAAACGGCGGTTTCTTGGCGATCTCTTCGCGAATGCGCTGTTCGAGAACATCGACATCATCCGTGTTTCCACCTTTACCCTGGCCGGCGACATCGGCGCGACGGACATCGAGCAGATCGTATATGAGATCGAGCCCGGTCTTGCGAATGAGCCTGCGCAAGCCTTTGTCGCTGACATCAGTGGTGAACATGTGCCGATCGACTAACGTGACAACATCATCGATGAAATCGTTCGAATAGCGCAGTCGCTCGAGCGCATCTCGCGTGATGCGGGCGCCGTAGGTTTCGTGACCGTAAAATGTCGCTCCTCCTTCTTCGGTCAGGCGTTTGGCTTGCGGCTTGGCGATGTCGTGAAAGAGGCACGCCATGCGGGTCAAAAGTTTCTTCGGTGCAGCGTCGACGGTGTAAATTGTGTGTTGAAACACGGGCCAGGCGTGATAGGGTCCGGGCTGCTCGACGCCGACGGTGTTCTGCAATTCCGGCAAAATGTATTGAAGCAAGCCGGTAGCTTGCATTAGCTGGAAACCGATTGATGGCTTGTCGGCCTTGATTAGTAGCTTGTTCAGTTCTTCGGCGATACGCTCTGCTGATACCGTTTCGATCAGTCGGACATTATCGCAAATTGATTGGTAAGTTTTTTCCTCAATGGTAAATCCAAGGCGCGCTGCGAACTGCACGGCACGCAGCATTCGCAACGGGTCTTCCTTGAAACTCTCGGCTGTGGTATAGCGAAGCAGGCGATCGACAATGTCGCGTCTGCCGTTAAGCGGATCGACGATTTCGCCGGTGGCAACATTGAGCGCGATGGCGTTGATCGTGAAATCGCGGCGGTAGAGATCATCTTGAACCGGAAGAGTATGATCAAAGTTGACTGCAAAATCGCGATGGCCTTCGCCAGTCGAGTATTCTTTGCGCGGCAAGGCGAAATCGATTTGAGTCGACACGTCGCTCACAGTTTCGCGCGGCGAGAATTTTATTACGCCAAACGACTTGCCGACGATGTCAACGCGACCAAAATTGCGCAGTATGCTGACAAGATCTTGATATGGGATTCCGGTGACGAGAAAGTCGGAGTCCTTTGATTCCTGGCGTTTACCGAGAAGTTCATCGCGGACGGTGCCGCCGACTTCATAGAGTTGTCCCCGGGCCGTGATCGCATCTATCACTTCCTGCGCTAATTGCATAGCGGTCTCACCCACGCTCGATGACAGTTCCAGCATTTCCAAATACCGCCTCAGACGCCTTTTCAATCGAAGTTATAATTACGCGGGAACCGCCCATCTTGATGAATGCGATAGCGGCCTCGATTTTGGGTCCCATACTGCCTGCCGGAAATTGTCCTGCTTTCAAATGCTGTTCGGCTTGGGTCGTCGTTAATTTGTCGAGCAACTGCTGATCCGGTTTGCCGAAGTTTAGCGCGACTTTTTCGGTTCCGGTCAGGATGATCAGCATCTCGGCGCCGATTTCGTGCGCCAACAGCGCTGAGGCCCGGTCTTTGTCGATGACGGCGTCGACGCCCTCAAGAGTGCCGTCCTTCTCAACGTATACCGGGATGCCGCCACCGCCGGCGGCGATGACAATCGTGCCGTCGCTGACCAGTTTCTTGATGATGTTGGCCTCGACGATACGGCGCGGAATAGGCGAAGGCACTACGCGGCGCCAGCCGCGATGGGAATCCTCTTTCATTGTCCAGCCGCGTTCGGTCTGGAAGAGAACGGCTTCTTGTTCGGAGTAGAATTGGCCGATATACTTGGTCGGATTATTCAGTTCGGGATCGTGCTGATCTACTTCAATCTGAGTGATGATTGTCGCGACCTCACGCTTGATGCCATCGCGATGAAGCCGATTGAACAGGCTCTGGCCGATCATGTAGCCCATGCCGCCTTCGGTGTCGGCGACACAAATTCCGAGCGGCAGGATCGGCGCTTTGCCGCGGGCGAGTTCGACCCGCAGGATGGCGTTACCCACCTGCGGACCGTTTCCATGCGTTATAGCGATTTTGTAGTCGCGACGAATCAGTTCCATTAACCCGTGCAAGGAGCCACGAGTGTTCGAGAACTGATTGGCAATCGTGTCTTCGACTTCCTTACGGGTGATGGCATTCCCGCCGAGCGCCACAACGGCTGTCTTGTCCATGGACTACTTCTTGCGGCCCTTCTTCATCTTGCCGACGAAGTCAGTCAAAATGGTCTTGAGAGTAGGTTCGCCGATTTCCTGCAATTCGTAGCCTACGCGCGTTGATTTCTGCTTGATTTTGCAGATACGGCGCAGATCGATCGGAGTGCCGATGATAACGCCGTCGCAGGGCGTGGCGGCGATAGTCGCCTCGAGGTCCTTCACCTGCTTGCCGCCGTAACCCATCGCGGGAAGAACGGCGCCGATATCGGGATACTTGGCAAAAGTATCGAGAAGCGTGCCTTTCAGGTATGGGCGCGGATCGACAATCTCGGCAGCGCCGAATTTGTGAGCGGCCACTGTGCCGGCGCCATACTGCATTTCGCCGTGCGTCGCAGTCGGTCCGTCTTCGATGACGAGTACGCGTTTGCCGCGGATGACTGAAGAATCTTCCACGGAAATCGGCGAAGCGCCATCGACGATGATGGCATCCGGATTGTATTGTTGGATATTGCTGCGAACGTAGTCAATATACTCGCCGTCGGCGGTGTCGATTTTGTTGATTACGACGACATCGGCCCAGCGCAGATTGGTTTCACCCGGATGATATTGGATTTCGTGTCCCGGACGATGCGGGTCGGCAACGGTAATCCAGAGGTCGGGCGCGTAGAACGGCATGTCGTTGTTGCCGCCATCCCAAACGATGACATCGGCTTCCTTCTCGGCCTGGCGGAGAATCATTTCGTAATCGACGCCGGCATAAATAACCTGGCCGCGGGAAATATGCGGTTCGTATTCTTCCATTTCCTCGATAGTGCACTTATGAGTCTCGAGATCTTTTAACGAAGCAAAGCGCTGACAAGCCTGACGCACAAGATCTCCATACGGCATGGGGTGACGGATGGCAACGACCTTGAGACCCAACTCTTTCAGGTTTTCGCAAACCTTGCGCGTGGTCTGGCTCTTGCCTGCACCAGTGCGGACCGCAGCGATTGCCACGACCGGCTTAGTCGACTTGATCATGGTAGCTTTTCCGCCGAGGAAGACGAAATTGGCTCCAGCTGCGAGACAGGTGGAAGCTTTGTGCATGACGTATTCGTGCGAAACGTCGGAATACGAGAAAACAACCTCGTCGATGTTTTTATCAAGAATCAAATCGACCAGTTCGTCTTCGGCGTAGATCGGAATGCCCTTCGGATAAAGCGGGCCGGCCAGTTCTTTGGGATACTTACGGCCATCGATATCGGGGATTTGGGTCGCGGTGAAACAGACGACTTCGACCGACTTGTTCTTGCGATAGTAGGTATTGAAATTATGAAAGTCACGGCCGGCAGCGCCCATGATTAAGATTCTTTTTCTCGCCATATTCTCAAACTCCTGAATAATCCTGATTAGTGTTTAAGGAATTCCTCTGAAACGGTATGAATACAGCAGCGACTCAGACAGCGGAAGCGAGCCAAATGGTCAGCATAATGTATTGAATGACCAATTGAGTAACATGAAGTCCGTTGGTGTAATGAGTGATTTGCATAACTCAGTTCGTTTAACGACTTCCTGCCATGCAGGGAGTCTTGAATCCATTATTTCTAATCGAAATCATCCAGTTACAGATTCTCAAGCGTCGATTTGAGCGCGTTGAAGTGTGCCGGAGAAGTCGACATAGATCGACTTCCACTCGCTAAAGACATCGAGCGCCTGATGACCCGCTTCGCGGTGGCCGTTGCCGGTCGCCTTGGTGCCGCCAAACGGCAGGTGAACTTCGGCGCCGATGGTCGGGCTGTTTACATAGAAAATTCCGGTGTAGACGTCGCGCATCGCCGTGAAAGCTTCGTTGACGTCCTGTGTGTAGAGCGATGCGGAGAGTCCATAGGCGCTGTCATTTGCCATTTCGATAGCGCTCTG